>NZ_JBBCXG010000006.1:0-317635 GCF_037145535.1 Oerskovia sp. USHLN155 | reverse complement strand
GCCGACTACGCCGCACCACCCTGCACCAGATCTCCAACCTCCCCGGCAGACCCGGACGCCAACTCTCCGTCCTGGCCTACAAAGCCGCACAACGCGTCATCGGCTTCAACTAGAGGCTTCAACCAGACCCCCCGAAGGGCCCGACACCACCACGGTGCCGGGCCCTTCGGCATGGTCACCGCCTTACCCCGGCAGAGGGCTCCGCGTGCCGCTCGGGCCCGGCCGGCGGCCGGTGAACGTGTCGTGCCCGGGGTCCGCCCGACCGACTGTCCCGCCCTGCCGCGACGAGGTGCGGGCGGCCGTGGCTCGCTCCGTGACGGCGACACGTCCTCGTCACGGTGGCTTGGAACCCCCTCGCCGACGGGCCACGAACTGCCCCGCGCGACAGTTTGTGCTCTCAAATCGACAGGTTGTGCAGAACGGGCCGGAGCCCGTCGTGAACCGCGCTGTGATGAGTCCGCTGGGCTCCGCAGATGGGACACCGCTTGTGCCATACGCAGCGCAGCTTCGTCCGGGCCGGACTCGACTCCGATGTCGACCAGGCCCGCACGACCGATGTTGCCACGAGGGGGCATCTAGGGCGCGGCAGCACTTGAAGAGTCGAAGGAGACACACGTGTACACCCGCAAGCGCGACGAAATGGGATGTCGATGAAGACTACGGTTACGGCACGACGAGGCCAGATGAAGACCAGAGGGGTCAGGGGCGCGGCAGCGCTCTCGGCGATCGCCCTGATCGCGGTTGCGGGTTGCACCAGCGGCACCTCCGACGAGAACGAGTCCAAGGGCGGGAACGCCTTCACCACCCGTGAGGTCACCGACGGCAAGACCGATTTCGTCGTCGTCACGAACCCCGGCGACGGACCGGTCCTCTCCTACGGCGCCGACAGCGGGATCGAGCTCCTGACGGAGGAGGTCGACGGCAAGAAGTCCGCGTTCAAGGACATGAACGGCAACGGGACGCTCGACACCTGGGAGGACTGGCGGGTCCCGGCCAAGGACCGCGCCGCCGACCTCGCCCAGGAGATGTCCGTCGAGCAGATCGCCGGCCTGATGCTGTTCAGCTCGCACGAGCGCTCCCAGGTGGACGGGCTCACCGACGCGCAGAAGGAGTACCTGAAGGACTCCAACCTGCGCAACGTGCTGCACGCCGGCGCGAGCGACGCCGAGGCGACGGTCAAGTGGGCGAACGCGATGCAGGCGTACACGGAGACCCTCGCAGCCGAGGGCACCCCGTACGTCCCGGTGAACTTCGCGTCCGACCCGCGCTCGACCGCGGGCTCCGGCGGCTACAACGCCGAGGGTGCGGACATCTCGCGCTGGCCGTCCAACCTGGGCCTCGCCGCGACGTTCAACCCCGAGCACACCAAGAACTTCGGCGAGATGTCCTCGGCGGAGTACCGTGCGCTCGGCCTGACGACGGCTCTGTCGCCGCAGATCGACCTCGCGACCGAGCCGCGCTGGCTGCGCGTCGGCGGCACGTTCGGCGAGGACGCGGACCAGAACACCGAGCTGGCCGCGGCGTACGTCGACGGCTACCAGGGCAGCGAGGGCACGGACCAGTGGGGTCCGGAGTCCGTCAACGCCATGATCAAGCACTGGTCCGGCGACGGTCCGGGCGAGGGCGGCCGCGAGGGGCACACCGACGCCGGCAAGTACGGCGTGTACCCGGGCGACAACATCGCGGCGCAGCAGCAGGCGTTCCTCGGGTCGCTCGACTCCGCGGCGGTCATGACCGCGTACTCGATCGCGCTCGACGAGAACGGCGACCCGAAGTTCACCGACCGCATGGGCACCGCGTACGACCAGGACCGCATGGACCAGCTCCGCAAGGAAGCCGGCTACGAGGGCGTCGTCGTCACCGACTGGGGCGTCATGAGCGGCGCCAACGACGAGGGCGAAATGTTCGGCATGGCCTGGGGCGCCGAGGACCTCACCCCGGCCGAGCGCTACCTCAAGGTGCTGGGCACCGGTCACGACATGTTCGGTGGCGTCAACGACGCGACGCACATCCTCGAGGCCGCCGACCTGTGGCAGCAGAAGTTCGAGGCCGGTGAGCTCGAGGAGGACGCACAGACCCGCTTCCAGGAGTCCGGTGCTCGCATCCTCACGATGTTCTTCAACCCGGGCCTCTACGAGAACCCGTTCCTCGACCTCGAGCAGTCGAAGTCGGTCCTCGCGAGCGACGACAAGGTCGAGGCGGGCTACGCGGCCCAGCTCGACTCGGTCGTCATGCTGAAGAACGACGGCGAGACCATCTCGGCCGCGGACGCCGCGGACTGGAAGGACAAGACCGTCTACATCCCGCGCAACTACAACACCGGCTTCGCCGGCGCGTTCGGTCCCGGTGAGTACACCGAGGCACCGAGCATCGACATCGAGACCGCCGAGAAGTACTTCGGCAAGGTCGTCACCGACGAGGCCGTGACCGACGCCGAGGGCGTCGTGACCAGCTACACCGCTCCCGACCTCACCGACGTCGACGTCGTCCTCGTGGGCATGGACTCCCCGGACAACGGCGGCAACTTCTCCAACATCGGTCACGACCTGGAGAACGACACCTGGTACCCGCTGTCGCTGCAGTACCGCCCGTACACGGCTGACGGCGAGCACGTCCGCAAGGTCTCCCTCTCGGGCGACATCCTGGCCGACGGCACCAAGCAGAACCGCTCGTACTTCGGTAACACCTCGAAGATCGCGAACGAGTCCGACCTGGACGCGTTCGAGCGCGCCACGGCTGCCGTCGAGGCCACCGGCAAGGACATCCCCGTGATCACGGTCCTCAAGGCGATCAACCCGGTCGTCCCGTCCGAGTTCGAGGGCAAGTCCGACGCCATCGTCGTGGGCTTCGGCACCAGCGACCAGGCGCTCATCGAGGTCGCGCTCGGCCTCTACGAGCCGCAGGGCCGCCTGCCGATCCAGTTCCCGAAGGACATGGACACGGTCGAGGCTCAGCTCGAGGACGTCTCGAAGGACATGGCGCCCTACACGGACGCTGCGGGCAGCTCGTACGACTACGGCTTCGGCCTGAACTACGCGGGGCCGATCACGGACTGACGGCAACGCACGGGCGGCCGACGGCGCGAGTCGTCGGCCACCCGGGTACCGGGGCGTCCCGTGGACGCCCCGGTACACCCGTAAGGCTGCGGGACGTTCTCGCGGCCAGAACTCACCAAGGAGCAGAAGTGAAGCAGAACAAGGTGCTGACCACCGGCCTCGGCGTCGTGCTGGGCCTGACGGGGCTCTTCGGGCTCACCGCCTGCGGCAGCGGCGACAGCGACTCCGGCGCGAACGCCTCCGCGGAGCAGGCCGCCGACGTCGACATCAAGGAAGACCTCGAGAACGCCAAGACGGCCGTGGCGGACGCCCTGGCCGAGGACGACTCCTGGGCCCAGATTATGCTTGCCAGCGACGTCAAGGCCCCGACCGTCAAGTACGGCCTCCTCGTGGTGCCCTACACGGCCTCGGACGCCGCGTCGCGCGTGCAGGGCACGGTCGACATCAAGGACGGCAAGTTCACGATCGAGGGCGACTCGGCCGCCACCGGCCAGACGTGGCAGATCGACCAGGACGGAAAGATCTCCGAGGTCTCGGAGTAGCTCCACGGAGCACCGCCCGGTCCCTGGCCAGACGACGTCCGCGGGACCGGGCCGTCGACCCATCACGACGAGACGCTGGCAGTGCGTCACGTCCGCGGCGCAAGCCGGCGATCCCCATGACCTGATCGCTGCCCGCACTCGAGGAGGAATGCAGTGAACGCCAAGGCGAACAACGCCGACCGGCAGAAGAAGCCGATGTCGAACAAGAAGTACCTGTGGATCTGGGCCCCCGCCCTCGCCACGGTGACGGTGGTGACGGTCGTCGCGAACGTGGCGCTCAACGTCGCCGGCGGCTGGGTCGCGTCCCAGTTCGGTTCCGGTACGTACGAGTTCACGAACGCGGCCGAGTCCGCCGGCTGGGACACCGAGTACTACACGTCCGACTTCGGCAGCATCGAGGAGGTCGACGAGGCGGCCAAGTCCCTCGTCGAGGAGATCGCGGCAGGCGGCATCGTCCTGGCCAAGAACGAGGCGGGCACGCTTCCCCTGGCGACGAGCTCGCGCGTGACGATGCTGGGACGCGCGGCTGCGGACCCGGTGTTCGGAGGCTCCGGCTCCGGCTCGGTCGACACGAACTCGGCGGTCACCGCCCGTGCCGGGCTGGAGAACGCCGGCTTCGAGGTGAACGACCAGGTCTTCACCACGATCGAGGAGTTCGCTGCGGAGAACCCTCGGGGCTACATCGAGATGGACCGCCCCGACATCTCCACCTACTACATCGGTGAGCTGCCGGTGGGCGAGTACGAGGCGCAGTCCGCGTCGTTCGCCGACTACTCCGACGCCGCCGTCGTGTTCGTCGGTCGGCCCGGTGGTGAGGGCGGCGACCTCACGCAGGACATGACCGGCTGGGACGACAACGCCGCACCCGGTCAGCACCAGCTCGAGCTGAACCAGGACGAGAAGGACATGATCGAGCTCGCGAAGTCGAGCTTCGAGAACGTGGTCGTCGTCGTCAACTCCTCCACGACCATCGAGATGGGCGCCTTGCAGGACGACCCTGAGATCGACTCGATCCTGCTGGCCGGTTCGCCGGGCGCCACGGGCCTCAGTGCCCTGGGGCGCATCCTGGCGGGCGACGTGAACCCGTCCGGCCGCACCGCAGACCTGTGGGCTGCCGACTTCACGGCCGACCCGACGTTCGCCAACTTCGGCGGGTTCGTCTACGACAACATCGAGGCGTCCTTCCCGGTCCCGGCGATCGAGAAGGCCACCTCCAACGCGACGCTCACGTCCGACGCCCCGTTCGTGAACTACGCCGAGGGCATCTACTTCGGCTACCGCTACTACGAGACCGCGGCGGCCGAGGGCTTCATCGACTACGACGAGGCCGTCGTCTACCCCTTCGGGTACGGCCTGAGCTACTCCGACTTCGCCTGGAAGGTCGTCAGCACCGAGGCCGGCGAGGTCGACGGGAAGATCTCCGTGACGGTCGAGGTCACGAACACGGGCGCCACCGCGGGCAAGGACGTCGTCGAGCTCTACTACTCCGCTCCCTACACGGCGGGCGGCATCGAGAAGTCCGAGGTCGTGCTCGGTGGCTTCACCAAGACGGGGCTCCTGGAGCCCGGCGCGAGCGAGACGGTCACGATCGACCTCGCCGTCGAGGACATGGCGTCCTACGACCACCTGGGCAACAAGGCGTACGTCCTCGAGGCGGGCGACTACAGCATCTCGCTGCGGACCGACTCCCACACCGTCGCTCCGGGCACGGAGCCGGTCGTCTACACGGTCGACTCCGACGTCGTGTACTCGGGTGACGACCACCGTGCGACGGACCTCGCCGAGGTCACGAACCAGTTCGACGACGTCTCGGCGCAGTTCAGCGCCGAGCCGACCGACGGCAAGATCCTGTCGATGTCCCGCGCGGACTTCGCCGGGACGTTCCCGAAGGCGCCGACCGCGGACATGCTCGTCGCCGACGAGGCCGTCCAGAAGGGCTTCGAGCCCTGGGACCTCGAGGCGGCAGCGGCGGCGTTCGAGGGCGAGAAGCCCACGACCGGTGCGCAGACGGACCTGACCCTCGTCGACATGCGCGGCCTGCCCAAGGACGACCCGAAGTGGGACGAGCTGCTCGACGCGGTCTCCGTCGGCGACATGACGTCCATGCTGCTCAACGGCGCCTACCAGACGGCCGCTATCGGCTCGATCGCCAAGCCGCAGACCGTCGAGCCCGACGGGCCCGCCGGCTTCTCCTCGTTCATCAACTCCTCGATCAACGGAGTGGCCTACCCCTCGGAGTTCCTCATCGCGCAGACGTGGGACGTCGAGCTCGGTGCGGCCATGGGCGAGATGCTCGGCAACGAGGCGATGTTCAAGGGCATCAACGGTTGGTACGCGCCGGCGATGAACCTGCACCGTTCGCCGTTCGGTGGTCGCAACTTCGAGTACTACTCGGAGGACCCGTTCCTCTCGGGCGCGATGGCGACCTCGGTGGCCAACGGCGCCGCGACGAAGGGTGTCTACACCGCGCTCAAGCACTTCGCGCTCAACGAGCAGGAGACGAACCGCGTCAACAACGGCATCGCGACGTGGGCGACCGAGCAGACGATCCGGGAGATCTACCTCAAGCCGTTCGAGATGGCCGTCAAGGGCATCACCATGGACGTGCAGTACGTGTCCGACGACGAGGGCACGATCTCGGAGACGACGATCGGTGCGGGCAGCATCATGAGCTCGTTCAACCGCATCGGCGCCACGTGGGCCGGTGGCTCCGAGGCGCTCATGACGAACGTCCTGCGTACCGAGTGGGGTTTCGAGGGCTTCGCGATCTCGGACTTCAACCTGTACCCGTACATGAACCCGAACCAGAGCATCAGCGCCGGCACGGACCTCACCCTGACCTTCCAGCCGTCGAAGTCCCTCGGGGACACCACGTCGGCCAAGGCGGTCAGCGACATCCGTGAGGCGACGCACAACATCCTGTTCACGGTCGCCAACTCCAACGCCATGAACGGGCTCGCGCCCGGTGCGACGGTCACCTACACGCCGCCGACCTGGGTCTACATCCAGATCGGTGCGACGGTGCTGATCGGCCTCCTGGTGCTGGCCGGCGGGTTCATGGTGACGCGTCGTGTGTTGCGGCACCGCAAGGCCGAGGCTCCCACCGCCACCCCGGAGCGGGTGACCGTCGGCGCCGACTCCTGAGACCGCCTCGGTCCGTCGTGCGGGTGGTCCCCGTCACGTGCACGACGGACCGAGGTTCCTCCGGCCGGGTGGCCGACGGTGCGTGTTCCAGCGCGTCCCGCCGGCCACCCGGCCAGCTTGCCTCCTCGTCCCTCTCGGGGGACACCGATGCCCTCGTGAGCGCCTTTCCCTCCCCGACGGGGTGGGGCGGCGCTCACGAGGGCATCGTCGTGTCCCGACGACGGCGGTGCGCGCGATCGACGACGCGCGGTGACCCGTCGGTCAGGCCGATCGGTCGAGCACGTCGACTGCAGGCCGGGGCTCGCGGGGTCGGTCCAGGAGCTCGTTCACCGACCGTCGATGGTCCTCGGGGGCCGGGAGCCGCTCGGCCAGCTCGACGACCCATCCCGACAGCCTGCGCAACGGCACGTTGTGGTCGTTCGACGCGGCGCGCAGCACGCTGAAGGCGCGGCTGGCGCTCACGTCGCACGTGAGGGCCAGGACGCCTTTCGCCTGCTCGATCGTTGCGCGATGCTCCGCAGCGGCGCGGATCTGCTCACCCGCGATGACCTCCGCCCGCCGGGCGAGGGCGCTCGTGAGGTCGGTGAAGTACCCCATGACCTCGACGACCTCGTGCGTGTCGCGGTCTCGCCGCCCCTGTCCCACGAGGCACAGGGTCCGCTCACGGCCCCGGGCGGTCTCGATGCGGTGGACGCTCGAGAAGGGCATCGCGTCCTCGCCTGCGCGGTGGAGCACCTCCTCGACGTCGGCGCGGTCGTCGGGGTGGCGGAGCGCCAGGAAGACGTTCGTGGTCGGCGTGATCTCGTCCAGGTCGTAGCCGTGCAGGGCGAAGGTCTCGGACGACCACCACCAGCGTCCTGTGGCCAGGTCGTGCCGGAACCGGCCGACCGGACGAGCCTGCCCAGGACCACCCGGGCGCTTCGGGGAGTCGGCGCGTTCCGGGCGGGTGGGGGTGATGGTCATGGTGCGACGACTCCTCGGGGTGCGTGCTCGTGTCGGCGTCGGCACCCCCTCGTGTCGGCACCTTCCACCTTCTCGCACCGGGTGCGTGCGCGCCTCGACCGAAAGTCGGGATGTCGCTCGACCCGAGGCCGATGGACGGACGCCGGCCGGGCTGCCGCGCCCGCGCGCGGGATCGACACGTGTTCCATGGCGCCTCTTCTCCAACGGCCGATGATCATGGGCACGGTCTGGCCGCCAAGCTGTTGCACCCTGGCCGGCCCGTCCTCGCTCTCGCCGGGGACGGTGCGATGCAGACGAACGGCCTCTCGGAACTGATCACCGTCGCCTCGCGCTGGCGAGACTGGACGGACCCGCGCTTCGTCGTGCTCGTCCTGAACAACGGCGATCTCGCCGAGGTGTCGTGGGAGCATCGCGAGATGGAGGGAGACCCGCGGTTCCCCGCGTCGCAGGAGGTGCCGCCCTTCCCGTACGCGGAGTACGCGGAGCTGCACGGGGTGCGGGTGGCCCGGCCCGAGCAGGTCTCTGTCGCCTGGCGCGAGGCCTTCGCCGCCGAGCGTCCGACTCTCGTCGAGGCGGTCGTCGATCCCGACACCCCCCTCCTGGCCCCACGCCAGCCGGGGGAGAAGGTCGAGCAGACGGAGCGCGCCCTGAGACAGGAGCCGTCCGGCGAGCAGCCCGAAGCACTTCTGCGCGAACAGCGGCAGACGGAGCCGTGATCGGTGCGGCGTCGGTGTCGGTGCGACCTTGCGCTTCGCCAGGTGGCACGTGGGGGACCGGCCAAGGCAGGCAGGTGTGGACACGTCCCGACCGGACGCGTTGCACGTGCGAGCCGGTCGTCACGGTGCGAACGTGGTGGAGGACCGGTTCGAGGAACGTGACCGACCGCAGCAGATGACGCGCGGGAGCAGGACATGGCTGAGGAGCCGAACAGCACAACCACCCAAGCGACTCACGGGGCGTCGCGCAGGCCGATCCGCCACGCCGTGGTCACCGGGGGTGGAGGCTTCGTCGGGAGCCACCTGTGCGTTGCGCTGAGGGCTCGGGGGGCCGAGGTCACGTGCGTCGACGACTTCTCGTCCGGTGCACCAGCCAACGTCGCGGACCTGGAGGACGACGTCGGGTTCCACCTGGTCGAGGCCGACGTCTCGCACGGCGACCTGGCCGACGTCGTGGACCCCAAGACCGTCGACCTGGTGCTCCACCTGGCTTCGTCGGCCTCCCCTACGGACTACCTGCGACGCCCGCTCGAGACTCTCGACGCAGGCTCGTCGGGCACGCGGAACGCCCTGGACCTCGCCGAGGCGGCGGCAGCCCGGTTCGTGCTCGCCTCGACCTCGGAGGTGTACGGCGACCCCGCGGTGCATCCCCAGCCCGAGGACTACTGGGGGAACGTCAACCCGGTGGGGCCGAGGAGCGTGTACGACGAGGCCAAGCGGTTCGCGGAGGCCCTGACCACCGCCTACCGCGGGGCGCGCGGCGTCGACACCGGCATCGCCCGCATCTTCAACACCTATGGACCGCGCATGCGTCCCGACGACGGCCGGATGATCCCCACGTTCATCACGCAGGCGCTGGCCGGCGAGCCGTTGACGGTCGCGGGGAACGGGTCCCAGACCCGATCGGTCTGCTACGTCGACGACCTCGTGGAGGGGCTGACCGCCCTGGCGGTGAGCGAGCTGCCCGGCCCGGTCAACCTGGGGAGCCACACCGAGATGACGGTCGCACAGGTGGCCGCCGACGTGCTGCGGGCGACCGGTGCGGCGACCGGCGTCGTCCACGTGGAGCTGCCCACGGACGACCCCCGTCAGCGACGACCTGACACCACGCTCGCCGAGCGTGAGCTGGGCTGGCATGCCTCGACGCCGTGGGACGTCGGGCTGGCGCGGACCGTCGACTGGTTCCTCCAGGCCCGGTCCTCGGGCGGGGCGCTCGCGGCCGATCTGGTCCCCGGCGCCGGCCTGGCGGCCGTGCCGGTCGACGCGCGACGCTCGGGAGCATGACGTGCGCATCTCGGTCATCGGCTGCGGCTACCTGGGAGCGGTGCACGCCGCCGTCATGGCACGTCTGGGACACCAGGTCGTCGGGGTGGACGTGAACCCCGAGCGGGTCGAGGTCCTCGCTTCCGGGCACGCCCCCTTCTACGAGCCGGGGCTCGCGCCGTTGCTGGCCGACGGGACGAGGACGGGTTCGCTGCGGTTCACCACGGACTCCGCCGCCGCCCGCGGCTCCACGATCCACTTCCTGTGCGTGGGGACGCCACAGGTCGCCGCGGGCGACCAGGCCGACCTGAGCGCGCTCGACGCCTCGGTGCTCTCGCTGCTGCCCCATCTCGGCGCGGAGGACCTCGTCGTCGGCAAGTCCACGGTCCCCGTCGGGACCGCGCGTTCGCTCGCGTCGTGGCTCGGCGAGGGGGAGGAACGCGGACGTCTGGCGTGGAACCCGGAGTTCCTGCGCGAAGGTCACGCCGTCGAGGACACCCTGCATCCGGACCGGCTCGTCTACGGCGTCGAGCGCGGGCCGCTCGGGGAGCTCGACACCGCCCTCCTCGACGAGGTGTACGACCGACTGCTGCGCGAAGGGGTCCCGCGCATCGTCACGGACTACGCGACGGCTGAGCTCGCCAAGGTCGCCGCGAACTCCTTCCTCGCCACCAAGATCTCGTTCGTCAACGCGATGGCCGAGGTGTGCGAGGCGAGCGGGGGTGATGCGGCCGCCCTGGCACGTACCCTCGCGAGCGACTCCCGCATCGGCGCGGACTACCTTGGAGTCGGGCTCGGGTTCGGGGGCGGCTGCCTGCCCAAGGACATCCGGGCGTTCGCAGCGCGGGCGGAGGAGCTGGGGGCAGGGCCCGCGGTGGCGTTCCTGCACGAGATCGACCAGATCAACGACCGTTGCCTGGACCGCGCTGTGGAACTCGTGCGGCGGGCCGCGGGCACGGGCGGGTTGGACGGGGTCCGGGTCAGCGTCCTGGGAGCAGCGTTCAAGCCCGAGAGCGACGACGTGCGTTCCTCCCCGTCCCTGGGGCTCGCCCGACGTCTCGCGTCCCGCGGGGCGCAGGTCGTCGTGACGGACCCTCAGGCGGTCCCGCTTGCCCAGCTCGCCGCTCCCGAGCTGAGATACGCCGTCGACCTCGCGGAGGCCGTGACGGGAGCCGACGTCGTGGTGCTCGCCACCGAGTGGGACGAATATCGGCGCCTTGAACCGGAGCGCCTCAAGGCACTCGTCCGACGTCCCTGCGTGGTCGACACGCGCGGCGCGTGGGACCTGCCCGGGTGGCAGCGGGCCGGATTCACGGCCCTCGCGCTGGGACGGCCCGGCGAGGGCTCGTGGGAACCCGACCCGGCTCCGCGCCCACCGTCGCGGTCGAGCGCCTCAGGGAACGCGTGAGCCGACCAGAAGACGCTCGGCGCCCGCCAGGACCTCGGCCACGGTCACCGCCGCCAGGGCGGGATCGAGAACGGTGCCGTGGGGATCGCCGGGCTCACTGCCTGGGAACGTCTCGTCGCCGTGCCAGAGGACCGTGTGGAGCGCTGGGTCGATCGCGGGCCCCCACAGCCTCGGCGGTGTGGGGCCGAAGAGGACGACGGACGGGCGCTCGTAGGCGGTCGCCAGGTGCGCCACCCCGGTGTCGCCACTGACGACCAGGTCGGCGTGCGAGACGACGTCGGCGAGGTCGGGCAGCGTCAGAGAGCCCGCCGCGTCCACCGCCCGGGGGCCGCGCAGGGCGGACGGACCCGTGGCCCTGGTCCGGTGTTCGCCGGCGACGGCGGCCGTCAGAGGCCGCTCGGACGCGCTCCCGGTCACCACCACGCGGTGGCCGGACCGGACGAGATCGTCGACGACGGCCCTGAATCGTTCGACTGGCCACTGCCTCGACCCGGACGCCGCGCCGGGGTGGACGACGACGTACCCCGCCTCATGCCGGGGCCGCGGCCGTGGGGCCAGCCGCAGGTCCTCTCGGCCGCAACGGCCCCCGACGGACTCGACCAGACGGCACCACCTGTCGACCTCGTGCTCGTCCGCGTCCCAGGCCGGTCCGTCGAGACCAAGATCGGGGGACGAGTAGGCCACCAGCGCACTCGGGCCCGTCCTCAGGAGGGCCAGGTGGCTCTGGGGGCCCTTGCCGTGCAGGTTGACGGCCACGTGCTCGGCCTGCTCGTCATCTCGCCACTGGTCGAGCGCCCTCGTCGCCGCGAGCCCGTCGACCGGCACGACGTCGTCGACCAGACCCAGCCCGCGAAGCCACGCGCCGATTGCCGGCCTGCACCCGAGCACGAGCGGTCGACCGGGCCACGCCCGTCGCAGCCCACGAAGGGCGGGGACGGCCGTGACGGCGTCGCCGAGTCCGAGGGCACGCAAGACCAGCACAGGGGAGGTTCCGCTCCGGTCCCCGTCTGCACCTCGACGGTCACCGCTGTGACCGGGCGGACCGGGCGCCGTCAGGGCCACGACGTCTCGCCTGACGACATCACCAGCATCTCCCGGATCTCCGAGCCCACCGGTTGGCGGAGCGCCATGACGACCGTCGCGGCCGTGCTACGGGGGTCGTTGAGGTCGGCGTCCTCTCCGGGACGGTATTTCGCAGGCCGGCCGTCGAAGAACGGGGTGCGCATCCCACCGGGCACGAGGCACGTCACCCCGACGCGCCCCGCGAGCTCCGCGGCGAGCGCCTGGGAGAAGCCGCGGATCGCGAACTTCGACGCGCAGTAGGCCGTCGCGTCCCCGGCCCCGCGCAGCCCCAGCGTCGAGGACACCGTGATGACGGTCCCGCGGCGTTCGGCGAGGTAGGGCAGCGCAGCGCGGACTACGGCGACCGTGCCGAAGAGGTTGACCCGGAGCACGCGTTCCCAGGTCTCCACGTCGATCTCCGTCAGCGGGCCGCACGCGTCGATCCCCGCCGCGGTCACCACCGCGTCGGGCGGACCGACCTCGTCGGCGAGAGCGCGGACGGCCCGTGCGGCGTCGTCCGAGTCGGCGAGGTCGACCAGGGTGTGGGCCACCCCGGGGCCGGGAACGACTCGGTCGAGGACCACGGGTGTCCCGCCGGCACGGGTGACGGCCTCGACGACGGCCGCACCGAGACCGCTGGCGCCCCCCGTCACGTAGACGGTGCCGACGGGCCGAGGGGTGAGGTCGGTGGTCAGGGCTGCAGCAGAGAGAGTCACGGGCTGGTCTCCTTCGAGGGGTGTGGGACGGTGGCGGGTACGGGCGCCCGGGACGGGACGACGGCGTCCTGCCCGGCACGAGCGCCGGAGCGCTCCAGGATGGCGGTCGTGGACCGCCCTTCGAGATAGGGGAGGATCACGACCCGACCGCCGTGGCGGCGGACCACGTCGGACTCCTTCAGGTCGTCCTCGACGTAGTCCCCGCCCTTGGCCCACACGTCCGGGCGAAGCTCCTCGAGGAGCGCGGTCGGGTCGTCGTCGTCGAACACCAGGACGTGGGCGACGCAGTCCAGCGCGCCGAGCAGGCGCGCGCGGTCGCCCTGGGGCACGACGGGCCGCCGGGGGCCTTTGAGCCGTCGGACGGACTCGTCGCTGTTGAGCAGCACCACGAGCTGGTCCCCGAGCCGGGAGGCCGCCTCGAGGGTCGCGACGTGGCCCGCGTGCAGGACGTCGAAGCAACCGCCCGTCGCGACGAGCGTGCCCTCCGCGTGCAGCCTGGCAGCGAGGCGCGCGACCGAGGTCGCCCCCGGACCGGATCCGCGTCCGGCGTCGGTGGCGCGGTCGTGCGTCGTGTCCCGTCGCCGGAACCCGTCGGCGCCGCCGGCCTCGACCCACCCCGACGCCGCACCGACCGCCCGCAGCACGGCCTCCCGGACGGACGCCCCGCGGGCGAGGGCGACCGCGGCCGTGGCGGCGAACCTGTCGCCCGCGCCGCACGCGTCCCCGGTGACGGAGCGCGCGGAGATGTACAGCGGGTCTCCGTCCCGTCCGGCCAGAAACGCTCCCCGCTCTCCGACGGTCACGCACACGTTGTCGACGTCCCAGGTGTGGCAGAGGGCCTGGCACAGCCCACCGACGTCGTCGGAGTCGATCTCAAGCTCGAGGGCAGACGCCGCGGTGAGCGCCTCGGCCAGGTTGGGCGTCGCGAGCGTCGCCCCGGCGACGGGCGGGCCTCCTCGTGGGTGCGGGTCCCAGACGACGGGTACCGTCCCGACAACGTCCAGCACGGCGCCGCGGACCGGCCCGTCGTAGGTGACGCCTGCGCCGTAGTCGGACACGAGCACGACGTCGGAGCCGTCGAAGGCTCGCCGGACGTCGCTCGCGTCGACGGGCCCCGGTCGGGCAGGGCCGCCGTCGTCGACCCGGACGAGGGTGCGACCGGCGGAACGCACCCTGGTCTTCCTGCGGGTGGCGCCTTCCTGCGGCAGCGCGAAGAGCTCGACGTGCTTGTCGAGCAGGCGGACGAGGTCGAGTGCGGCGCCGTCGGTCCCTATCGGGGCGACGAGCCTCGTGGGCACCTCCTGTGCGCACAGGATCGCTGTCAGACCAGCACCGCCCGGGCTCTGACGCACGTCCACCGTGTCGACGACAGGGACAGGACCGTCCGGGGAGAAGCGCGTGACCTGACCGTCGACGTCCCGGTCGAGCACGACGTCGCCCACCACGGTCACGACCGGCGCGCCCTCGGGGTGTCCGTGCGCCGTGCTGCGGTGAGGCGCAGTGGCCCGCGGCGCGGAGGTGCGCAGACGAGCCGGTGCGTGCGCCGGATCGAAGTGCTCGTCGACGGCAGCGCACAAGGCGTGGACAGCGACGAGGTGCATCTCCTGGATCGCTGCCGTGCTGTCACCGGGGCACCGGAGCACCTCGTCGCTCACGGCACCCAGGGTCGACGGCCCGGGTCCGGTGAGCGCCCACACCGCGATGCCCAGAGTCTTGGCACGACGCGCGGCGGAGACCACGTTGGCGCTCTCGCCGGACGTCGACAGGAGCACCAGGACGTCCCCCCGGCGGCCATGGGCTGCGACCTGGCGCGCGAACATCTCGTCCACTCCGTAGTCGTTGACGATCGCCGTGAGGCTCGAGGTCTCGGCGTGCAGACTGATCGCGGACAACGGCACCCGCTCGTCGCGGAACCGACCGACGAGCTCTGCCGTCAGGTGCTGCGCCTCAGCGGCACTGCCTCCGTTGCCTGCGGCCAGCAGCCGACCGCCTCCACGGAGCACCTCGGCCAGGTGTGCGGCCCGGCCGTCGATCCAGGGGGCCAGCGAGCGGAGCTCGGCGAGGCAACGGCCGAGGTCGGCACAGTGCTCACCGAGCCAGCGCTGGGCGGGTCCGTCGTGAGGTCCGTGCGTGCCCGGGGTGGTCATCGGTCCTCCCCGGTCGTGCGGGGCCCGATGGGCTCGCGGGTGCTCGGTCGCGTGCGCGTGGTCCCGGTCGGGGAGCCGACACCGTCGAGCACATGCCCGGGACCACCTCGGGCATCGCTCCTGTCGCGACCCGAGCGCGCGTCGATCACGTTCTCGTACGCGTGCGCGGTGCGCCGGGCGACCGTGGACCAGCCGTAGAGCCTCTCGGCACGGATCCGTCCGGCGGATCCGAGCGATTCGCCGAGGCGACGGTCGGAGTGCAGCCTCTTGAAGGCCGCCGCGAGCGCCGCGGGGTCCCTGGGGGGCACCAGCAGACCGGTGCGTTCGTGCACGACCGAGTCGAGAAGGCCTCCGACGGCGCTGCCGATGACCGGCCTGCCGCAGGCTGCCGCTTCGATGGGCACGATGCCGAACGGCTCGTACCACGGGTCGCACACCACGACGTCTGCCGCGTGCATGGCATCGCGTACGCCCTGCTGGTCGATGCCGCCCACCAGCTCCACGCGCTGACCGACTCCGAGCGCGTCCGCGAGGTCCCGTAGCCGCCGGGCCTCAGGATCCCCGCCGAGCTCGGCGGCGGGAGGGCCACCGATCACGACGAGGTCCACGTCGACGGCGTCGACGAGCGAACGGATCACGGTCTCGATGCCCTTCCGCTCGACGAGGCGGCCGACCGAGAGGGCGTGGAGCCGGTCGCCGCGGTGTGCTGCTCGTCTCCCGCGTCGAAGGTCGGGACGGAACCGTCCGATGTCGACACCGCACGGCACGACGTCGATCCGGTCCGCGGCCGCGCCGAGTGCCGTGAGCTCGGTGACCTCGTCCGAGCAGGTGGCGATGACGAGGTCGACCTCGGCACACAGGAGCCGCTCGAGGTCGATGCGCTGCGGAGGGCTCGTGTCGTCGTCGCCCTGGTGGCGGCGCTTGACCGAGCCGAGCGCGTGGAAGGTCTGAACCAGAGGGATGTCGAGCCGGCCTGTGCTGGAGAGCCCGGCCAGGCCGGACATCCAGAAGTGCGCATGGACGATGTCAGGGGCCGCTCCTGGCCGTGACCAGGCGGCGAAGAGCTCGTTCCCGAACGCCCGCATGTGAGGGAGCAGGTCGTCCTTCGGTAGTCGCGTGGCAGGCCCCGCGTCGACGTGGACGACCTCCAGGCCGGGCGCGACGGTCACGACAGGGGGCAGGGCGGCGTCGTCCCGCCGGGTGTAGACGGACACCGTGTGTCCTTGATGAGCCAGGCGTTCGGCGAGCGACGCCACGTGGACGTTCTGGCCGCCCGCGTCGACGCTTCCCAGTGTCGCGAGCGGGCTGGCGTGCTCCGAGATCATCGCGATCTTCATGAGGTCACCTCGTGCAGAGTCGTGTCCCAGCGGAGCAGGAACTCCGCCAGCGGATAGTGGGCGAGCACGTGCGCACGGGCGGCGTCGCCGTGGGCCTTCGCCTCGTCCGGGTCGGCGAGCCATCGCCGCGCTGCGGCGACGAGGTCGTCGGGACGGTTGCTCACGACCCCTGCCGCTGCCGGCACTGCGACGGGGGTCTCGGTCGTGCCCAGCGCGATGATCGGAAGCCCCAGGGCCATCGCCTCGAGGAGGGACAGGCCGAGGCTCGTCCAGCGGAACGGGTGGAGGTAGGCGCGGGCCGCCGCGAGCATCCGGTGCATCTGGGTCTGGGGGACGTCCTCGTGCAGAACGGTTCCCGGTGCTTCACCGAGATGGTCCGCGAGGCCCGCCACGTTGATGCCGTAGATCTCGACCGGTACTGAGCCGGCGACCCGCAGGAGCACGTCGGTGCCCACCACCCGCCACCTGCGCACCGGGTCGTTGACGACGGCACCGACGTGGGCCTCGGTACCCGTGTAGAGATGTCCAGGGTCCGCGACGCCGTGGTCGATGACCAGGGTGCGCGCCTTGCCGCAGTCCCACATGAGCTCGTTGAAGGCCGTCACGTGCACGAGGGGGACCTGACCGCGGGCGACCTGGTCGACCTCGGCGCACGGGTGCCTGGTCGTCGCCGCGGGGCCTGAGGGCGTGTTGTGCTCGAGGTAGACGGCCGGTACGTCCTTGCCCGCCTCGAGTCCCGTCCACCGCGTGAGCAGATCGAGCTCGTGCGGACGCTGGAGGACGACGACGTCGATCCCGCCGTCCGCCGCGAGGGCCCGGAGGTCGGTGGGCGACTGTTCGACGACGGACGGGGGCCAGTCCCACGTCGAGGCGCGTCCTCGACCGTCGGGGCCGCGTCCAGGCACGACCGGGACGAGGTACTCGTGGGTGCCCGAGAGGAAGCTGGTGCTCCAGGACCCGTGCACGTGCCACACCAGGACCCTCATGCGACCACCGCCGGCGCAAGGAGGTGCTCGACGGCGTCGGCCACCTCGGCCGCCGGGACCGACGACAGGCATGGATGGCCAGCGGTCGGGCACGTCCTGGCCCGAGTCCCTGCGCACGGCGCCTCCTGGTCACCGAGCACCACCGACGGCACGCCCCAGGGCGCCCAGCGCCGGGCGGGCACGACGGGAGAGAAGAGGCTCACCACGGGTGTCCGGACGGCCGCTGCGAGATGGGCGGGTCCCGTGTTGCCGACGACCAGGCAGCGCGCGCCAGCGAGGACGCCGGCGAGCTCCGCGAGGGTCGTCCGGCCGGACAGGTCGGTGACGCGCTCGTCGCCCGACCTTGCGAACGCGCACAGCTCGCGCTCGCCCGGGCCACCGGTCACGACGACCTCGTGCCCTCGCTGGACGAGCTCGGCGACGATGCGGCGCGAGTGGTCGGGGGAGGGCGCGCGGGACGGCACCGAGGCGCCGGGATGGACCACCACGTAGGGAACGGTGGGCCGCAGGGCGGTGGTCTGCGGCAGAGGGCGGCGCACGGCGAGCCGCTCGTCGAAGGCGTCAGGCGGTCGGAAGCCGGCCGCGCGCACGAGGCCCAGGGCGGCCTCGACCTCGTGCATCCCCTCGGGCCGGTGATGGCGAACGTCGAGCAAGGACCCGGGGTAGTCGACGCTCGTGGCCGCCACGAAGGGCACCTCGGCGAGCCGAGCGAGCAGGGCCATCGGCAGCGGGGACTGATGGAAGGACGTGAAGATCACGGCTCCGTCGTACCGGCGCGCCGCCAGGTCGGACACCGTGCGCCGCACCGTCTCCGGCTCGAACCTCGGCGGCACGTAGCCCGACCAGGGGGCGTCGAAGGTGAGGACGTCGTGGACGCCGGGCAGAAGGCGAGCCGCTGCCGCGGCCGCGGGCGACGTGAGGACGTCGACGCGTGCGACGTGGAGCGCGAGGACGCGCACGGCCGGCCCGGCCAGCAGGACGTCACCGTCGCTGTCCAGGCGGACGGCGAGGACTCGGCCCGGTCGTTGGTGGGTCAGCTCGTCCATCGCGGTCGCCTCCGTCCCCGAGCGCTGTCGCCCAGCCGCGCGCGCATGAGGTCGATCGCGCCCGCGAGGTCCGGCGCGACGAGCGGTCGGCTGCGATCGATCTCGTCGGGCAGGGTCGCGCGCGTCGGGACGAGCACCCCGAGCGCACCGGCTGCTCGCGCCGCCAGCACGTCTGCCTCGATGTCGCCCACGACGGCGCACTCCCAGGGAGCCACGCCCAGCTCGCCGGCCGCCGCGAGGATCATCCCCGGAGCGGGCTTCCGGCAGGTGCACCGGTCGCTCGGCTCGTGCGGGCACACCTGCCACGAGTCGAAGGGGCCCAGGAGCCGCTCCACCTCTGCAGCGACCGCCTCGACGTCGGCTGCGGAGAGCAGGCCCCGAGCGATGCCCGACTGGTTCGTCACCACGCCGAGGAGCAGCCCGCGGGCTCGAAGGGCGTCGAGAGCTTCTCGCGCCCCGTCGACCGGACGGACTGCGGTGGGATCACCGTTGTAGGGCACGTCGTGCACGAGCGTCCCGTCGCGGTCGAAGAGCACGGCTCGGACGGGCGGGGGCCATGAGGGCAGGCCGTGCCGCACCTGCCACTGGCCCCGCACCCGATGGGCCAGGGCGGCGACCGGGACGGCCACGCTGGTCCAGGTCATGCGGAGCAGCTCCGGCCCGAAGCCCGGGTCGCCTGGCCTGGGTCCGGGAAGGACGCGTCGCGCGAGGAACTCGACGGTCAGCAGGCACCACGTGATCGCGCCGAGCCGGGCGAGACGTGTCCGTCCGCTCGCGCCGGCCACCACGGCGACCGCGCCCGCGGCGACGGTGACCACATGCCAGGGAAGACGTCCCCGACCGGTCGCGGCGACCGCACGCCAGCGGGGCCCGTGCAACGCCCGCATCGTCGCGTCGTCGGTGTTGCCGGCCTGGACGCGCAGGCTGATCGCCGGGCCGCTGGGCCTGACAGGATGGACCACTCGTCTCTTCCCGCGCACCAGGAGCCATCCCGCTGCAGCAACTCGGGCAGCCAGGTCCGCATCCTCCCGGAAGGCGCGAGGGAACCTCTCGTCGAACCCGTGCACCCGGTCCAGCGCCTCGCGCCGGTAGACCATGTCGGCCGTCGCCCACCGCGCCCGTTCGAGCCCCGCCGTCGAGCGTTCCCAGTCCGTCGGACGGCGGTCTGGTGGGAGGGGGACCTCGATGCGCCCCTGGATGCCCCCGACGGTGGGGCCGGCGGCGAGGAGGTCGGCGTGCAGTGCACGGACCCAGTCCGCGGGAAGCTCCACGTCGTCGTCGAGGAACGCGACCCAGGGCGTCGTGGTGCTGCGCCATCCGGCGTTCCGGGCGGCGGCAGGCCCACGCCCACCCGTGCGCAGGACCTGGACCGGGAGCGACCCGACCGCCATGTCCAAGGGGGCCGACGGCGTCGCCCGGGTCGGGCGGTCGTCGACGACGTAGATCTCGGTCGGCATCTGTGGGCCGCCGTCGCAGACGTGCCCGCTCTGAGCCTCCAGCTCTGCAAGGAGCCGGGCCAGCGAGGGTCTCCCGACGGTCGGGACCACCACGGCGTATCGCAGTGCGTCACCCATCAGGACCGTCCCACGGGGAAGAGGTGTGCCCGGCGCACGAGGTGCGGTCCGAGCGTCAGGACGTCGACGGGGGCCGACCCGAAGAGCTCGAGCGCGTCGCGCGGGTCGTCGACCATGGGGCGACCAGCGGTGTTCAGGCTCGTGTTGACCACGACGGGGAGGCCGGTGAGGTGCTCGAACGCCCTGATCGTCTCCTGCAACCGCGGTGTGGTCCCGTCGACCGTCTGGATCCTCGCCGTCCCGTCGACGTGCACGACCGCCGCGATACGCTTGCGCCACGCCGGGGACACGTCGTGCACGAAGAGCATGTACGGGCTGGGGACGGGACCACCGCTGAAGATCTCGTCCGCGCGCTCGAGGAGCACCATCGGGGCGACAGGCCGGAACTGCTCGCGCCCCTTGACGTCGTTGAGCCGGTCGAGGTTGGCCAGCGGACCGGGATGTGCGAGGAGCGACCGCTGACCGAGCGCGCGCGGCCCGAACTCCGACCGACCGTCGAACCAGGCGACGATGCCGTCGTCGGCGAGCACCGTGGCGACCTCGGCGGGTAGGTCGTCGGGCGTCTCGAACGGGACCTTGGCCCGCCTCAGCCACGAGGCGAGCTCGTCGTCGGACCAACCCCGCCCCAGTGCGGCGGTGTGCAGCGGTTCGACGACCTCGCCCTCCGCCGCTGCGACGTGGAGCGCCGCTCCGAGCGCGGTACCCGCGTCGCCCGCGGCGGGCTGGACCCACACGTGCTCGAACCGCGACTCGCGCCAGAGCCGGGAGTTGGCGACGCAGTTCAGCGCCGTCCCGCCGGCGAGGGCCAACGCCTGGTCACCGGTCCGGCGATGGAGCCAGTCGGCGAGGTCCAGCAGGATCTCCTCGAGCCGGGCCTGGACCGAGGCCGCCAGGTCGGCGTGCTCGACGAGGCCGCCGTGCTGCTCGCCCCAGGTCCCGTCGTCGACGCGTCGGGGAGCCCATCTCGACCAGTCGGGCGGCTGCGCGACGAACCCGCCGTCGCCGGTGGCGTAGAACAGCTGCCGGAGATCGGACAGGAACCGTGGCGTGCCGTAGGACGCCAGGGCCATGACCTTGTACTCGTCGCTCGAGCGCAGGAACCCCAGATGCTCGGTGAGCGACTCGTAGACGAGACCGAGCGAGTGAGGCAGGTCCTGCGTCGCCAGGACCTCGAGCCTTCCGTCGACGTATCGTCCGGCGAGGTACGACGAGCGCTCGCCGCGGCCGTCGAGCGACAGGACGCTCGCCGTCGTGAAGGGGGAGGCGAGCGCTCCCGACGCGGCGTGCGCGACCTCGTGCGGCACGAAACGCACCGCCGACGGGTCGAGGCCCGGCAGGGCGGTGGCGATCATCCGAGGCGCGTGCTCCGCATAGCGGATGCGCAGCCAGTCCCAGGGGTCGTCGAGCCCCATCTCGGCCGCAGGCAGCGCGAGCGACGGGTCGAACGAGTACGCCACGAGGTCCAGGTCGGTCGGCTCGAGCCCCTGGGACGCGAGGCACCACCGCATGGAGCGCTCCGGCAGCTCCCAGGCGGCGAACGGCACAGGCCGTTTGCCGTGCTTGCGGCGCGAGAACCGTTCCTCCTCGGCTGCGGCGACAGTGCGTCCGTCGACGACGAGCGCCGCGGACGAGTCGTGGAACAGCGCGTTGACTCCGAGAATGCGCATCGATTGCGTGCCCTTCTCGCCTGCGTCAGGCTCGAACAGCACGTCGCGACGAGGCGCGGGACTGTGAGCCGGCACGGATCCGTGGTCGACCTCTTGCAACCGGTCCGCTCTCCACACCATGAACCGCTTCTCGTCGGTTCGCACGTCGGTACACCCATACGTAGTTCTCTTCGTGTGATCCGAGGCGCTCGGCGGGCCTCGACGCGGGGTGCTGAGGCCCCGTCGGAACGCTCGCGATGAAGACGACCGGAGGTGATGACCATGCACGAGGACGAGCGTGTCACCGTCGTCGTGATGAGCCGCGACCGGCGCGAGGAGCTGCTCGCGTCCCTCCCACGTCATCGCGCGGCGGTCGTGCTCGTGGACAACGGGTCGTCGGACGGTTCTGCGGACGCCGTCGGTACGTCGATGCCGCACGTGTCGATCGTCCGGCTCGGCACAGACGTCGGCGCCTTGGCCCGCACCATCGGCGTGGCCCGCGCCCGGACGCCGTTCGTGGCGTTCGCGGACGACGACTCGTGGTGGAGCCCTGGGGCGCTGCGTGCGGGAGCCGATCTGCTGGACGGGCACCCCCGGGTCGCGGCGGTCGTCGGGCGGGTCCTCGTCGGCCCGGACGAGGTGGAGGACCCCGTGGTGGGCTCGCTGAGGGCGTCGCCGCTCGGGGGCGCAGGACTGCCCGGGCCGCGTGTGCTGGGCTTCATGGCCTGCGCCACGATGCTGCGACGCGAGGCGTTCCTCGCCGTGGGCGGTTTCGATCCGTTGGTGCGCTTCCCCGGTGAGGAGGAGCCCCTGGCGCTCCGTCTCGCCGCGAGCGGCTGGGCCCTCGTCTACGCCGAGGGTCTCGTCGTCCACCACTATCCGTCGCCCCACCGGGCGACGCCGGGGGCCCGGGCCGCGCAGATCGCGCGGTCCTCTCTGACGTCGGCGCTGCTCCTGCTGCCGTGGCGCACCGTGCTCGCACGCGCGGCGGGGTTTGCGCGCGCAGGGAGCTGGGAGCGACGTGGCCTGTTCGACGCCCTGCCCACGGTGGTTCCGGCCCTCCGGCGCCGGGTGGTCGTGCCGGAGAGCGTCCGACGTGACCTCGACGCGATCTCCGGCACGGACCGAGGTTAGGGCGCAGGCTGCCGTGCCCCGGTCAGGCGTCGCGCAGGCCGCGAGTGGCGGGTCCTTCGATCACCTGGCCGTCCGGGGTGAACCGCGAGCCGTGCAGCCCGCAGTCCCACGAGCGTTCGGCGTCGTTCCACCGGACGACGCCCCCGAGGTGCGGACAGACCGCCGAGAGGGTGTGGGTCGTCCCCTCGACCGTGCAGCGCGCTGTCGGTCGCGCGCCGAGGTGCGTGACGCGTCCCTGGCCTTCGGCGGGTGAGCCCCCGTTCCCGGCAGGGCGCAGAGCCTGCCACCACTGCGAGCCGAGGTCCCTCGCGACGCCGACGTTGAGCTCGAGGGCTCGGGCCGCGCCGCGTGCCTGGTGGCTCGACCACGGGTCGAACACGTCGGCCCACCCCGGAGGGCGGCCGACGATGCGTCCGGTGAGAGCCAGTGCGGCCGCGGTCGCGTTGGTCAGTCCCCACTTGTCGAAGCCGGTGGCGATCAGGACCCGCCCGTCCCCAGGGGCCACGCCACCCACGAGAGGGAGCCCGGCGACCGGCCGATAGTCCTGCGCCGACCAGGCGTGCGTCCGCCGGGCGCCGGGGAACCACTGCCCGGTCCACGCGTCGAGAGCGCGGAGGCGTCCCACGGTGTCCTGCTCTCGCCCGACGACGTGGCCCTCGCCGCCCACGAGGAGCTGGACGTCGCCGCCGGGAGACCGAGCGGTCCTGAGCGACCGGACGTTCTGGCCTGCGGAGACGTACATGCCCTCGGGCAGCGGTCCGGGCACGGAGTACGACACCAGGTATGAGCGCAGCGGCTCGAGGCGCGCGAAGAACCCGCCGCGCCGCCCGAGCGGAGTTCCTGTCGCCAGGACGACGCAGGAAGCACGCACCTGCCCGCGGTCGGTCCGCACGGTGACGCTTCGCCTGCCGGTCCGGCGGACGGAGAGCACCCGGGAACGCTCGAACACAGGGACGTCGTGAGCGTCCAGCTCGTCGAGCAGGGTGTCCACGAGCTGGAGGGGGTCGATCTGCGCCTGCCCCGCCAGGCGCAGGCCGACGCGGTGGGGGAACGGCAGCTCGGGGACGTCGTCGAGCGTCGCGTCGAGCCCCAGCCGGCGGCTGAGCTCGTGCTCGCGCACGACCTCCGCCCGCTCCTGGTCGTCGAGGGCGACGGTGACGGCGTCGCGCGGCTCCCAGCCCAGCCGGGCGCTGGACGACAAGGCCTCCAACCAGTCCATCCCCTGAGCGTTCGCCGCCGCGTAGCATCGCAGGACAGCAGGCGGATGCAGCTCGGCGATGCGCGCATACCTCGTCCCTTGCAGAAGGCTGACCTTGCCGGTGGTGCGGCCCGTGGTGCCGGATCCGGTCGTCAGGGCCTCCAGGACGACGGCGCGGACGCCATGACGCGTGAGCTCCACGGCCGTGGCCAGGCCTGTGAGCCCGCCGCCGACGATCACCACGTCGGCCTGGATGCTCGACGACAGGGCGGGGCGGGGGAGACGGTCCCGCGGGGCGGCCGCCTCCCAGAGGGAGGGCGCCCGCCCCGAGGGGACGGGGGAGGGCGGTTGAGGTGCAGTGGACATGGCTCGCCTCAGAGCTCCTCGTCCTGGACGTCGGCGCTCGTCGAGTCCTCGCGCGGCTGGCTGGTGTGGCGGCGGGCGCGAGCCTGGGTCTCCTCGCCGCGCCGGTCGGCGTCGCCGTAGACCTGGTCCAGCGGACCCGGATCGGCGTCGACCTCCTCTATCGCGACCACCTCGGGGTGGTGCAGGTCGAAGGCAGGTGCCTCGGAGCGGATCCGGGGCAGCGACGTGAAGTTGTGCCGCGGCGGCGGGCAGGACGTGGCCCACTCGAGGGACCGGCCGTAGCCCCAGGGGTCGTCCACGGTGACGTGAGGCGCGTTGCGCCAGGTCGTGTAGACGTTCCACAGGAACGGCAGGGTCGAGGCGGCGAGGATGAACGCGCCGACGGTCGAGACCTGGTGCATCCAGGTGAACCCCTCCTCCGGCATGTAGTCCGCGTACCGGCGCGGCATGCCCGCCACGCCCAGCCAGTGGTGGATCAGGAAGGTCGTATGGAAGCCGATGAAGAGCAACCAGAAGTGGATCTTGCCGAGCTTCTCGTCGAGCATGCGTCCGGTGAACTTGGGCCACCAGAAGTAGAACCCGGCGAACATCGCGAACACGACGGTGCCGAAGACCACGTAGTGGAAGTGCGCCACGACGAAGTAGGTGTCGGTGACGTGCCAGTCCATCGCGGGACTGGACAGGACGATCCCCGTCAGCCCGCCGAACAGGAACGTGACGAGGAAGCCGATCGACCAGAGCATGGGCGTCTCGAACGTGAGCCTGCCGCGCCACATCGTGCCGATCCAGTTGAAGAACTTCACACCGGTCGGGACCGCGATGAGCATCGTCATGAACGCGAAGAACGGCAGCAGGACCGCTCCGGTCGCATACATGTGGTGCGCCCACACCGTCATCGACAGGGCGGCGATCGCGATCGTC
Organism: Oerskovia sp. USHLN155; assembly: GCF_037145535.1. Taxonomy (NCBI): domain Bacteria; kingdom Bacillati; phylum Actinomycetota; class Actinomycetes; order Micrococcales; family Cellulomonadaceae; genus Oerskovia; species Oerskovia sp. USHLN155. The sequence goes on along the minus strand of NZ_JBBCXG010000006.1, from coordinate 292,410 downwards.
GCGAACACGATGCCCTTGTAACCGAACAGGGGCTTGCGGCTGAAGACCGGCAGGATCTCCGAGACGATGCCGAAGAACGGCAGCGCGATCACGTAGACCTCAGGGTGGCCGAAGAACCAGAACAGGTGCTGCCAGAGCAGCGCCCCGCCGTTCTCGGGGTTGTAGATCTGGGCACCGAGTCGGCGGTCTGCGGCGAGCCCGAACAGAGCCGCCGCGAGGACGGGGAAGGCCATCAGCACGAGGAGACTCGTGACGAGCGTGTTCCAGGTGAAGACGGGCATGCGGAACATCGTCATGCCCGGAGCGCGCATCGTGACGATCGTCGTGACGAAGTTGACGGCCCCCAGGATGGTCCCGAACCCCGCCATGGCCAGGCCCAGCACCCACAGGTCACCTCCAGGGCCAGGAGTGAACGTGGTCGTGGAGAGCGGCGTGTAGGCGAACCATCCGAACGACGCGGCCCCCTGGGGCGTGAGGAAGCCTGCCGAGGCGATGAGCCCTCCGAACAGGAACAGCCAGAACGAGAGCATGTTCAGTCGTGGGAAGGCGACGTCAGGTGCGCCGATCTGCAGCGGCATGATCGCGTTGGCGAACCCGGCGAACAGGGGAGTGGCGAACAGCAGCATCATGATGGTGCCGTGCATCGTGAAGAGCTGGTTGTACTGCTCCTTGCTCTGCACGATCTGGATGCCGGGCTCGAAGAGCTCGGCACGGATCACGAGGGCCATGAGGCCACCGATGCAGAAGAAGATTAACGACGCGACCTGGTACATGTATCCGATCGTCTTGTGATCGGTCGACGTCACCCACGACACGACGGACCGCAGTGCTGAGCGTCGAGGAGCGGGACGCGCCGGAGTGGCGCGGCGGGCTTCCGTGTTCACCATCGACGGAACCTCCGGGCAGTGCCGCGCGTCGGTGCGCGGCAGGTCGGACGGCGCTGTTCTCGGCCAGACTTCGACCGTAGCGCACGCTGCCTTGCCTCGCGCCTACCGGGCGGCCGCACGCTCTCCCGCCCCGGCCGGGTCGGTCTTCCGTCGCCGAACCTCCCGCGGGTCGATGCTTCGGTGCAGGCGCATCCCGGCCGTGACGCCTGGTGCGCCCCGGGAGAACACGCCGACGCCTCGTCGTCGCCCCGGGCCAGCCCGCCACGCGGGGCGTGGGCAGCGGGCCGACCTCCGCACTCCTCACGCAGAGGCGTGGGCGGTGGGGGACTTGTCTTCCGGAAGCTGCCTTGCTCTGGAGGAACCATCGCATTGCGCGTACGGTCGATGGCACAGAACGAGTCAGGCAGTCGGCTCACGCGTCCTTGAAACTGAGGAGTCGTCCCGTCATGTCCATCGAAGACCGCGCCCCCTCGGCGCCCCCAGCAGCGCCTGAACATCACACCACGACACGCCAGCCAGCCACGGGGCAGTGGCGCTACGACCTGGCCACCGAGCGGTGGTGGTGGTCACCAGAGACCTACCGCATGCACGGCTTTGAGCCACATGAGGTCGTACCGACCACGGACCTGGTCCTGGCGCACAAGCACCCCGCGGACCGGGAGCGGTTCCGCCGCATCCTGGAGATCGCGAAGGTCACCGGGGACCCGTTCCACAGCGTGCACCGCATCATGAACGCTCTCGGTCACGAACGTGTCGTGGTCCTGGTCGGGCAAGGACGCCGGGATCCTGAGACTGGCACGGTCGTCGAGCTGATGGGCTATTTCATCGATGCCACCGCCCCGGTGGCTCAGCGCGCCGAAGTCATGGCAGGTGATCACATCCGGACGTCGGCCGCGCACCGCGGGGTGATCGAACAGGCCAAGGGAGTCTTGTCGGTGACGCACGGCCTGACGATCGACGAGGCCTTCGAGCTGCTGCGCGCCACGTCCAACAAGCACAACGTTCCCGTGCGAGACCTCGCGTCCCGCCTGATCAACCTCGGACACATCCTGCCCCTCGACGAACACCGCCGACACTGCATCGACGAGTTCTTGCGCAACCCTCGCTAGGGGAGCATCCGCCGCTTCTTCGACGGGCGAGCGGTGTGAACGTCGGCGCCGGATCGGGGTGCGAGACGTGAAACCTACCCCGGCACCGACAAGCCGCCTGCTTGCGTAAGCGTGCATGTTCTGGCAGATCCCCTGCAGCTGCGAGCGCGTCGCCAGAAGCCGCCTGGAAGGGGATGCAAGTGGTTCACGAGCGTGCGTACGGTGGAAGGACCGACCACGAAGGGAGCGCACGATGGGACTCGATGACAAGGTCGAGCACGATGCCCAGGATACGAGGGCAAGCTGAAGGAAGGTGCCGGTAAGGCCACGGGAAGCGACAAGCTGGAGGCCGAAGGCAAGGTCGATCAGACCAAGGCCGACGTGAAGAAGGCTGGCGAGGACGTCAAGGACGCCTTCACGGGCTGACCTCGAGACGTGACGCCGAACATGCAGCCCAGCATTGAGGGGCTGCATGCGGCGTGTCTTGCGAAGAGACCTGGAGAGGAACGAGACATTCATGACTGAAACTCATGACCCGCACCAGGAATCGGCGGTCGCGCAGGCGGCTCGGAAGGACCAGCTGGTCTTTCAGGACCCCGTCGAGCGGTATCCGGCGATCGAGCCCCCGAAGCGGCAGCAGAGCGAGCCCGGACTGGACGCCGACCTCGACCCGCCCGCGGACATCGGCGAGCACTCCTATCGCGGGACCGGACGCCTGGAGGGACGCAGGGCCTTGGTCACCGGCGGAGACTCCGGCATCGGGGCGGCCGTGGCCGTCGCCTTCGCGCGGGAGGGTGCTGACGTCGCGATCTCGTATCTGCCCGCGGAGGAGGAAGACGCGCAGCACGTGGTGTCCCTCATCGAAGGCTGCGGGCGCAGGGCGGTCGCTCTCCCGGGTGACCTGACCGACGACCGGTACACGGCCGAGCTGGTGCCCCAGGCTCTGGCGGCCCTGGGCAGGCTGGACATCCTGGTCAACAACGCCGGCAAGCAGGTCGCCGTGGAGTCCCTCGAAGACCTCTCGGACGAGCAGGTGACTGAGACCTTCACGGTCAACATCCAGGCGATGGTCCGCATCACCCGCGAGGCCGTGCGGCACATGCCCCCGGGATCGGCCGTCATCAACACCACGTCCATCCAGGCATACGCCCCTTCTCCGACCCTGCTCGACTACGCCTCGACCAAGGCGGCCATCAACGCGTTCACCAAGGGGCTCGCCCAGCAGCTCGCGCCCCGGGGCATCCGTGTCAACGCGGTCGCCCCGGGTCCCATCTGGACGCCTCTGCAGCCCGCGCACGGTCAGCCGGTGGACGCGCTGCCCCAGTTCGGGAAGCAGACGCCCTTGGGGCGTGCCGGGCAACCGACAGAGCTCGCGCCGGCCTACGTCTTCCTGGCGTCCAGCGAGTCGAGCTACGTCCTGGGGGAGACCTTGAACGTCAACGGAGGGATGCCCACGCCCTGACGAGCGGACGGCGCTCCGAGGCGTCGGCGTCGCAGTGGTGCCGGCATCGGCGTCGCGGGACGCCGATGCCGGCCTGGAGGGTGTGTGTCAGCCTTCGACACCGGTAGCGGTGTGTGGGGTTCCGACGGGCTTGGACTCGGGAGAGCCGCGCTCGCGCAGGTAGATCGAGAAGGCGACCATGCACGCGACCGCGAGGAACTCGGACTGCCAGTTCTGCAGGGTCCGGCTCCAGAAGTCGGGAAGGGTCAGGTACTCACCCCACGTGACCGGGTCTTCGAGGTCCCGCATCGCCCCTTCGTTGTACGTCACCGACCCCGCGATCGACTGGGCGAGCCAGCTCAGGAGGAAGATCGCGCCCATGACGAGGCTCAGCGAACGGGAGTAGAGCGCGAGCCGCCAGCCGCGGACCCGCGCCCACGGCGGGGACTGCGGTGTCGAGAACTCGGTGACGTGCTGGTCCTCGTCGGACTCCCGCCCTGCCTGGTCGAGGGGTTTGGACTCCGGGGAGCCCCTCTGGACGAACCACACGGTCGCGAGGATGTAGAGCAGGAACTGGAGGAACTCCGACTGCCAGTTCTCGGTCACGTCCACCGCGAACGCCGACGTCGTCACGTACTGTGCGAGCGTGATCGGGTCGAGGCCCGCCGAGAGCTGCTCCTGGTTGTAGAGCGCGACCCCGAACACGGCCTGTCCCGCGAGGGCGAGCACGAAGATCGTGACGAACACGAGGGTGAGCCCGTTGTTCCGCAGACCTGTCGGCATCCGCGCGCTCATCGCTGGAGCAGCCCGATCGTGATGAATGCAGCCAGGAGAAGGAGCACCCCACCCAGCAGACCGATGAACGCCACTCTCATGTCAGTCTCCTTCCAGCTCACAGTCGTAAGGGCGGTCGGGACGCGGAGCGCAAGCGGCGGCCGTGATGAGCCAGGAATCTCCCGAGACGGCGAGGAACGTCACGTGGCCTCCGGCGACGACCTGTGCCTGTCGGCCGGCAAGGGTCACCGAGGGGGCGCTGGTGTCCTGGGCAACCGCCGCCACGGAACGAAGGACGAGCCCGGTCTCGCCTTCCCCGAGTGCCTCGACGCAGGGCGCCCCGGTCTCTTCCTCAAGAGCCTCGCGTGCGGCTGGTGCCAGCAGCTCGCAAGCGCCCACCAGGTCGTCGGCCGCGACCGCGTCGAAGAACTCGCGGGACGCCACGACGGCGTCCTCGCCGCTGGGCGCTGCGCCACAACCAGCCAGCAGACAGATCGTCACCATGGCGCCGACCGCAGATGCGCGGAGATGGTGTGCCTTCGAGCTCGATGTCATGCTCGGACGCTATCGGCAGAGTGCGGGACCTGCCCGACGACCAGTCTCCGGTGTCGACGACCTGCTGGCGGCCTCGTCGATCACGCTGCCGGCGAGTCGCGCGACCGGGCAAACCTCGACCCCGGTCCGGGCCGCTTCCCGGGCTTCGGTTCGCTCACCGACGCGGTGACGGGACCGGTGGGTGTTCCGCGGTGCCGATACGCCGACCGGCCGGTCGGGGTTCTACCCGACGACGACATCAAACCGGCTCGGCCGCAGTCTCCCTGTGCTGCGCTCGCTGCGGTGGGCCCGAATCAGGTGTCGCTATCCGGACCGGTGCGCATGGCGAGGATCGCGACGTCGTCGTCGCCCGCCTCGGGGAGAAGCTTGGACAGAACCGTCTTGACGATCTCGTCGGGCGAGAGGGCATGCGTGCCGTGCAGGGCGTTCGCAAGTTCGCACAGGTCGTCGCGGATGCTGCGGTCTCGGCGCTCGACGAGTCCGTCGGTGTAGAGCACGAGGGTGTCGTTGATGTGCATCTCTACGGTGTGGTCGTGCCTGGTGGCGGTGGGAACGAGGCCGAGCGGGAGGTCGTTACGGACGGACAGCGTCTCGACGGTGCCGTCCGCGCGCACGAGCATCGGGGGCAGGTGACCGGCACTGGACCACCGCACTGTCCGAACCTGGCGCCCTCGCTCGTCTACGGTCTGCTCGATGCGCGCAACGATGGCGGTCGCTATGGCTCTGGTGCCGAGATCGAGTCCGTGGATCGCTGCGTCCACGCGCTCGAGCACGCGGGCGGGGGACTGCCCACGGTCGTAGCCGATGGCGCGAACGAGACCACGCAGCTGCCCCATGGTCGCCGCAGCCACCATGTCGTGACCCACCACATCACCGATGACGACCGTGGTGGCACCCTCCGAGGTGACGTATGCGTCGTACCAGTCACCGCCGATGTCCCGCTCGAGGGCCGCTGGCTGGTAGTGCACGGCGACCTCGAGAAAGTCCGGCTCGGGCGGGTCTGTGAGGACCGCCCGTTGCAGCTCGAGGGCGACCTCCCGGACGCGGGCGGCCTCTTCCTCGGAGCGCTGGGCGCGCTGACGGAGCGCGTCGATCGTGGTCCGCAGCCGTACGGCGTCACGCAGTGCAGCCCCGATCGTCGAGGCGAGTCCTGTCAGGTAACGGATGTAGTCGCGGTCCCAGGGGCGTCCGGTGGTCGCCTGCAGGACGAGGACACCCGCGAGCCCGCCCGCGGCCGGGTTGCGCAGCGGCTTGACGACCGTGGCGGCGAGGACCTCGCGCTGTCCGGTCGCGAGAGCACGCTCCACGAGCTCGATCTCGCTGTCACCGCCTGCTTCACCGGTCTCCAGAAGCAGGTGGGGAACGGCCTCCGGAGCGTAGAAGGCTGCGCGTGAAATGTCCGCACTGCCTGAGAGCACCTCGATGATGGGTTGGGCGAACGCGAGCAGGTCCGTGAACGTGGTGGGCAGCGCGGCGTGCAGCTCGCCGATCGTGATGAGCCGTCGCTGGTTCACGACCTCTTCGGTGGTCTCGGTCACGATGTCGAGCACGCCGGCGATCTGGCCGTCGTCGTCGTGCAGCGGGCTGTAGGAGAAGGTGAAGTAGGTCTCCTCGTGGAAGCCGGACCGGTGCATGGTCAGCGGCATGTTCTCGCTCCAGGTCGCCTGCCCAGTGCCCAGCACCTTCTCGAACAGGGGACTGATGTCGTCCCATATCTCTGGCCACACTTCGCGGACGGGGGCGCCGAGCGCCTGAGGGTGCTTGTCCGTGCCGAGCAGGTCACGGTAGCCGTCGTTGTAGATGAGGGTGAGGTCTGGGCCCCAGACGACCAGGACCGGGAAGCGCGTCGAGAAGCACATGCGCACCGCATGGCGCAGGCTCTGCGGCCAGCCCTGAGATGGGCCGAGAGGTGTTGTCTGCCAGTCGACCTCGAGAACCTGGCGTCCCAGGGCGCTGGATGCTGTCGCCTCGGCGAGCCATTGATCGTCCATCAGCGAGATCTTAGAGGAACGGCCGTTCTCCGCGTGGGAGGCGGCTCACCCGGCAAGCGCTTCAGAGGGGACGCGGCCGGTCACGAACGAGCCGTCAGCGCCATGCCCGGGCAAGAGGACTGTCGTCCAGGTCGTCCAGGAGGGCAGTGATGTCCTCGTAGACGGCGAGCGCGCCGGCGTCCCGCAGCTCGTCGGCGCCAATGCCGCCGGTGCGAACGGCGACGCATTCGATGCCGGCGCGCCGGGCGGCGATCACATCCCAGACTGCGTCGCCAAGCATGATGGTCCGCTCCGGAGCAGTCCCCGCCCGCTCGAGCGCCGTGTGGACCAGCTCGGGGTCGGGCTTGGCTGTCGTCACGTCCTTCGAGGATGTGATCGCGAACAGGTGCTCGTCGATGTCGAGGGTGGCGCGCAGGCGCTCGAGCTCGGCGGGCGCCGCGGAGGTCGCGAGCACCGGGCGCGCCCCTCGTCGGGCGATCTCGACCACGAGCTCTCGAGCGCCACGGAGAGGGCGCACGCGGCCTGCGACGTCCAGGTAGAGAGCTTCGTGGTAGTCGCTGACCTGATCTCGGAGCCGCTCAGCCTCGTCGTCGCCGACCAGGGAGGCGACGAGCTGGGGCGAGCCCATGCCGATCGCGCGATGCACCCGCCACGCTTGCACGCGTACACCGACGAGCGCGAAGGCGCGCATCCACGCGTCGACATGCAGGTACGTGGAGTCCACGAGCGTCCCGTCAGCGTCCAGCAGGACCGAGCCTTGCTCAGTAGCGGTGTCGGCCATATCGCTCCCTTGGGGCGGTTGCACGGACGGCCCCCTATTGTCTGCCTGACGCACCGCTGGCCGCGACCGGGCCTCCGCGCTCTGCAGGGAGAAGGGCGCGGGTGACGACTTCGCCGACACCGTCCGCAGGCCCCGAGCCCCCTTGCCACAGGTGGATCGGCTCGTGATCCGGCTGGGCACGACCGCGGTCATGGCGGGGGGGCTCCGTCCAGCCACTACGGCTACCAGGAGAGCCTCTCGACCGGAGCCCTTCGGCAAGGAGGTCGGCGAGGTTTGCGACCTCGCTCGGTCCGCATCGCCGTGGTGGCACGCAGCAGCTCTACTTTCCTCTGTGCGCTACCTGGATCGCGTCGAGGGCGACATCCGTCAACGGTTGGAAGGTCTGTCCACTGCGGCGTACGAGCTCGTCGTAGGCACCGGCCATGTCGAGCCCGAGCTGATAGGCCAGGACGCCCTTGGCCTGTTCGATGACCACACGGCCCTCGAGCGCTCGCCGGAGACTGGCCAGGAGGTCGACTTCCTCGAAGCGCTGCGGTTGGACGATGACAAGCGCGGCGACGTCCGCGAACGACTGCGCGAGCTGACGACTGTCGTCGTCGAGCGGTCGGGGTTCGGAGATGAACAGGTTGAGTCCGCCGATCGTGCGAGCGTGCCAGCGCAACGGGAACGCAAACACCGCGCGGAACCCCGCATCGACGATCTCTTCGCCGACCTTGGGCCACGTGCCCTTGATCTCGTCCTCACCGATCGCCTCGACGGGCTTCCCAGCGCGCACGACGTCGACGCACGGCCCCTCGTCGCGCTGGGCCTGATAGACCTCGAGCTCGTTCGTCCGGTGAGACGTCGCGCTCAACACCTCGAGCATGAGCGTCTCGTCCAGGACCAGGAGTCCGGCTGCGTCGGCCGGGACGAAGCGCGCACTGTCCTGCACGAGCTGGGCGAGCAGACCCGTGACGTCGTGGTCCTGCAGCAGGGCCGAGGTCACGGCGGCCAGCGCCTGGGCGGACGTGCGCGGGATCATGTCTCCTCGTTTCCGGGCGTCTCGTGCGAGACGATCCCGTCGGACCGGTCGTCACGGCGAGCGAAGTTCAGGTCGCCGGAGACTACGTCGTCGGCGACCTGGTCGAGCGTCTGTGAACGGGCGAAGGCCGTTGCCCGCAGCAAGGCCAGGGCATCTTCAGGAGCGACCTGGAGCTGAGCGATGACGATGCCGGTGGCTTGATGCACGCGGGCGCGCTCGGGCCAGGTGGGGAACGACAGGGCATTGACCGAGGCGGGGTCCCCCAGGAGTGCGGCACCCACGGCGTCGGCGAGGAACTGCGCGTCCTCGATACCGTGCGCCAACTGCCCGCGGGCCCGGTACAGGGTAAGGACGCCGATGGTCTGTCCCGCCGGGCGCATCGGTATAGCGAACAACGTGACGGGCCCTGTCACGTGCTCGGCGAGCTCGCTGAAGACCGGGAAACGAGCGCTGTCCACCCCGTCGATCACCTCGATCACGGTCCGTCCCTCGCTGTAGGCGACCTGGCCCGGTCCCTCTCCCAAGACCTCCTGCAGATCCTCGAACCGGGCGGAGACTCCGTCGGACGTGCTGACCGTCAGCCGCTCCGGGGTAGTCGACGACAGCGTCAGGGCGCCGCCGTCAGCAGCCAGGATCTCCACGCACGCCCGGCAGAGCCTGACCGCGAGCGGTGCTGTGGCATCGCCGCCCGCGAGCGAGCGGGCCAACAGGCCCAACATCGTCGATCGACCGTCCATCCCACCCGCCCTCCTGTCCTCTAGGTCCAGTCTGCCACCGAGTCGCGCGCGTATGATGGTCCGCTCCTTGACTGCCGTCGCACCCCGCGCGGGCCAACCCGCAGCGAGCCGACGTCGGCGCTCTCCACGCTGGGGGGATGAAGGGGACTTGCCACTCAGAAGACGCTCTGCACTGGAGAAGCGGGGCTCGTGGGTACGGTCGATGGCACGAACGAGTCAGGCAGGCGGCTCACCGGTCCTTGGAACGCCAGGAACTGGCCGGTGCCGCACTGGGTGGCGCGGCAGCTGCATCAGGACGTCCACCTCGCCGAAGGGGACCGATATGCCTGGGAGCTCACGGGCGTGGTCGTGGGCCGCGGGCCGGACTGCGAACCGCTGCTCGTGTCGGTCAGGCCGTTCGCACGCCTGACCGACCAGGTCGTCGACGTGGCTGCCCGCCTCTACCGACAGGCCTTCGTCGTCGGCGACGACGGTACCTGACCGTCAGCCAGGAGACCGTGGATGCCGTCGTGGGTGGTGGCGAGGGTGGGCGGCTCGTCCGCACAAGACGTCCCGCGCACCTGTCACGTTCGCTCTCGCGTCCTGGCTCTCGTCACCACCCCGACGGGTCCTGGGATCAGCCCCCGCTGCCCTGCTGGGGTGAGGTGGCCGAGGTGCCGTGCTGGGTGAGGTCGGCGAGGAACTCGTGGCAGCGCTGGGCGCGCTCGGAGTCCTGTGCCATCACGGACTCGAAGAAGTCCGCGATCTCGTCCTTGCCGGCGTTGCGGGCATCACGCACGTACTGGCCGTAGTCGTGGCCCGCCTTGAGCGAGTGGTACTGCACCGAGATCAGGTCGAACGTGACGTCGTCGAACCCGGTTTCTCCAGTCGCCATGCTTCGTCTCCCTTCAATGATCCGCCGCAGCGGCTTCTCAGTCGTCGAACCCCGTGGGGTCGTCGCCGACCTGCGGCTCGTCCTCGGCACCCTGGCTGCGGGGGTTGAGGCCCTCGGGGGCGGCGTCCTGGTCCTCGAAGTCCTCGAGGTCAGAGGTGCCCTCGTCGGTGCGGGGGTTGAGGCTGTCCGGGTCGACGTCGGGGTCGACCTCGGGGTCGTACGGTTCGGTGCTCATCGCGGCTCCTGTCGTCGCGTGCCCCGCAGAAGCTCGCCGCCTCCTGGACGAGCGGGTGCGGAGCATCTCCGACGCTAGGCGGGTCGGGCGGCACTCGCACGGGATGCGTACCACGGCCGAGGTTCGGGACAGACGCGCTTGCGTCGACCAGCGCTGATCTCGCCCGAGAAGCGACGATGCAGGCCAGGCGCCAACGCGCTGACCTGCATCTTGGGGTGCCCCGGGTGGGATTCGAACCCACACTGGATCGGGTTTGAGCCGAACGCCTCTGCCGGTTGGGCTACCGGGGCACGGGCCGTCAGGGGATCACGAGGAGTCCGCTGCGGTGCGTGGACCATCGAACCACAGAACCGGGACGAAACGAGAATCACACCCCAGGTGCAGGGCGATCGAGGGGTTCTCCCACTACGATGAGGGACGTGAGTGACGACAACGCGCAGCCCGATGCCACGGCACCGCTCGACCTGCCCCCCCTGATCCAGCCCGAACCGAGCGTTGAGCCCGAGGCCCCCGCTGCGCCGTCGGGCGGTCGCCCCGCCCGCCGTGCCGTCGTCGCGGAGGACGAGGCGCTGATCCGCATGGACGTCGTCGAGACGCTCCGCGAGGCGGGCTTCGACGTCGTCGGCGAGGCGGGCGACGGTGAGACCGCGGTCAAGCTCGCGCTGGAGCTCAAGCCCGACGTCGTCGTGATGGACGTCAAGATGCCCGAGCTCGACGGCATCTCGGCGGCCGAGCGGATCGGCAAGGCGCACGTCGCCCCCGTGGTGCTCCTGACGGCGTTCTCGCAGACCGAGCTGGTCGAGCGTGCCCGCGACGCCGGCGCGATGGCGTACGTCGTCAAGCCCTTCAGCCCCGCCGACCTGCTGCCGGCCGTGGAGATCGCGATCTCCCGCTACTCGCAGATCAGCGCGCTCGAGGCCGAGGTCGCGGACCTGGCCGAGCGGTTCGAGACCCGCAAGCGCGTCGACCGCGCCAAGGGCCTCCTCATGACCAAGATGGGCCTCTCCGAGCCCGAGTCCTTCCGCTGGATCCAGAAGACGTCTATGGACCGTCGCCTGACCATGCGAGAGGTCGCGGACGCCGTCATCGAGCAGGTCGGCGGCGCCTGATCCGGTGCGGCACGGCGTGAATCGGGTCGTGAACAGCCTCTTTGTTCGGGACGCTCAAGAAGGCTATCGTCATGGACAGGTGTCCAGGACGACGAGTTCGACGATCCGGACTCCCACGAAGCATCAGTCGATCGATGACCGGGGGCGCTCGTCGGTGGCAGATAGCTCTGCTGCCGCCGGGGTGCTCCGCGGTCGGAGGATCCTACGAGGAGGTTCCACGTGCGTGCAGCAGTAGTGGTCAGGCCTGCGGTCGGCGACGACCTCCCTGGTGTCGCTGCACTCTGTGCCGAGGCGCGCCGCGAGTCCGCGGCCGGCCCTCAGGTCTGCCTCTCGGACGAGTCCAAGCTGGTCCGCCAGCTCCGAGTCCTCCTGTCGGTCCCCGGCGGTACGGCGCTCGTCGCCTTCCACGACGACGTCCCGGTCGGCTTCCTCCTCGCCCGTGTGCTCGACCCGCACCTCTTCAACGACGAGCCGAGCCTGTACATCGAGGCGCTCTACGTGTCGCAGGACGCACGGCGCCGCGGGGTGGGGCACGCACTGCTCACGGCCACCGCCGACCTCGCGGCCGAGCACGGCGCGATCGACGTCTTCTCGGTACCGATCCCGGGCTCCCGGGGCGTGCAGCGCTTCCTCGCGCGGCTCGGCTTCGCGCCAGCCGCCGGGCACCGCGTCGTCTCGACGTCGGTGCTCCAGCGCCGTCTCGCCGCTGACTCGGGAACCCTGCGTCGGGGCGCCCGCAGCCTGGAGGACCTCATCGCGCGCCGCCGCAAGGCGCGGACCGACGGTCAGACGGGTCCCGTCGACCTCCGGGCCTTCCAGGACGACTACCGTCGCGAGGCTGCCGCCGGTCTCGACGTTCCGCTCGTGAGCGAGCCCGCGGTCCGCTGACCCCGATCCACGCGAAGGGCCCGGCTCGTCCTACGAGCCGGGCCCTTCGCCGTCGGGGCGTCGCCGGCGCAGGAGACCCCAGGCCGCTGAGCGTCCGTGAGGTGGCTCAGCGCCCGTCGAGCACCATGCACGTCAGGCGTGCGGTGCACACGCGGCGGTCCTCGTCGTCGACGACGACGATCTCGTAGCTCGCGGTGGTGCGCCCGAGATGGAGCGCGGTCGCGACGCCGTGCACCGCGCCCGAACGCACCCCGCGGTGGTGTGTGGCGTTGATCTCGATACCCACGGCCGCGCGGCCCTCGCCCGCATGGATCTGGGCCGCGATCGAGCCCAGCGTCTCGGCGAGCACGACCGACGCGCCGCCGTGCAGCAGCCCCGCGGGCTGGGTGTTCCCGGTGACCGGCATGCTGCCGGTCACGCGGTGGGGGGCGACGTCGTCGAGCGTGATGCCCATGCGCTCGATGAGGGTGCCCACGGTGCTCGCACGCAGCGCCTCGAGCGCCGCGTCGTCGGGGGAGGTGGTCGGGCTCTCGGCTCCGTACGTGTCAGTCATAGCGGATAGGTTTGCACTCGTGACCACCACTGCGCGACCTCGCCTCCTGCTGATCGACGGACACTCGATGGCCTACCGGGCCTACTTCGCCCTGCCGGTCGAGAAGTTCTCGACGACCACCGGTCAGTCGACGAACGCCGTCTACGGGTTCGTCTCGATGCTGACGAACCTGCTGCGCGACGAGAAGCCGACGCACGTCGCGGTCGCGTTCGACGCGGGGCGCGCGTCGTTCCGCACCGAGGTCCTGCCGACGTACAAGGGCACGCGCGACGCCAGCCCCGAGCCCTTCAAGGGCCAGGTCCCGCTCATCAAGGACATCCTCGAGACGCTCAACATCCCCGTCCTGCAGAAGGAGAACTTCGAGGCGGACGACATCTTCGCGACCCTCGCGACGCAGGCCGCGGCCGTGGGCATGGAGGTCCTGATCTGCTCGGGGGACCGCGACTCGTTCCAGCTCGTCCGGGACGACGTCACGGTGCTCTACCCGAAGGTCGGTGTCTCGACGCTCGCGCGCATGACGCCGGACGCGGTGCTCGACAAGTACGGCGTCCCGCCCGAGCGCTACCCGGACCTCGCGGCCCTGGTGGGGGAGACGAGCGACAACCTGCCGGGCATCCCGGGCGTGGGCCCCAAGACGGCCGCCAAGTGGATCAACGCGTACGACGGCCTGGACGGCGTGCTGGCCTCGGCCGACAAGATCACGGGCAAGGCGGGGGAGAACCTGCGGGCCAATCTCGACCAGGTGCGCCTGAACCGGCAGCTCAACGCCCTGCTGACGGACATGGAGCTCCCGCTCGGCCCGGACGACCTGCTGGCCCAGCCGTGGGACCGCGAGGCCATGCACCGTGTGTTCGACGCCCTGGAGTTCACGGCCCTGCGCGAGCGCTTGTTCGCGCTCGCCCCGGAGGGGGAGGAGGACGTCGAGGAGGGCTTCGACGTCTCGCTCGCGACGCTCGGGCAGGGCGAGCTCGGCGGCTGGCTCACGGCCCGCAAGGAGCGCCCCGTGGGCCTCGTGGTCGCGGGCAAGGCCGCCCCGGTCGGCGGTGACGCGTGGTCGCTCGCGGTGGCGGACGACGGCGCCGCGGCCGTCGCCGTGGACCTCGCCGACGTCGCGGTCGTCGACGAGCAGGCCTTGTCGGCGTGGCTCGCGGACGCCGACGCACCCAAGGTGGTCCACGGCGCCAAGGCGACCTGGCACGAGCTCGCCGCTCGCGGCTTCGACCTGCAGGGGGTCGTGTTCGACACCGAGCTAGCGGCCTACCTGTGCCACCCCGACCAGCGCGGCTACGACCTGGGGGACCTCGCGATCCGGCACCTCAAGCGTGAGCTGCGCGTCGAGGAGGTCGACGAGCCCCAGGGGGCGCTCGACCTGTCGCTCGACGGCTCGGGCGAGGACAAGCGGGACGCCGTGCGGGCCACCGGCGTCCTCGACCTCTCGGAGGTGCTGGTGGGGGAGCTGCGCGACCGGGGCGCGGCCCACCTGCTCAAGGACCTCGAGCTCCCGCTCGTCGACGTGCTCGCCCGCATGGAGGCGCGCGGCATCGCCGCGGACGTCGAGTACCTCACCGAGCTCGAGAAGCACTTCGGCGAGCTCGTGGCGGCCGCCGCCTCCGAGGCCTACGACGTGATCGGCCGCGAGGTGAACCTGGGCTCGCCCAAGCAGCTCCAGGAGGTCCTGTTCGACCAGCTGGGCATGCCCAAGACCAAGAAGATCAAGACCGGCTACACCACGGACGCCGCGGCCCTGGCGGACCTGTTCGCCAAGACCGGCCACCCGTTCCTCGAGCACCTGCTCGCGCACCGCGACGCCACGCGCCTGCGCCAGACGGTCGAGGGCCTGCTCAAGTCGGTCGCACCTGACGGACGCATCCACACGACGTTCCAGCAGACCATCGCGGCGACGGGGCGGCTGAGCTCGACCGACCCGAACCTCCAGAACATCCCCATCCGCACCGAGGCCGGCCGACGGATCCGCCGGGCGTTCGTGGTCGGCGAGGGCTACGAGACGCTGCTGACGGCGGACTACAGCCAGATCGAGATGCGCATCATGGCGCACCTGTCGGGCGACGAAGGGCTCATCGAGGCGTTCCGCTCGGGCGAGGACCTGCACAGCTACGTGGGCTCGCGCGTGTTCGACGTCCCGACGGACCAGGTCACCCCGGCCATGCGCTCCAAGATCAAGGCCATGTCCTACGGCCTGGCGTACGGCCTGTCCTCGTTCGGCCTCTCGCAGCAGCTCAACATCTCCGTCGGGGAGGCAGCGGGCCTCATGGAGGACTACTTCAAGCGTTTCGGCGGCGTGCGCGACTATCTCACGGGAGTCGTCGACGAGGCCAGGGTCACGGGCTACACCGCGACGATCCTGGGTCGTCGGCGCTACCTGCCCGACCTCACGAGCGACAACCGCCAGCGCCGCGACATGGCCGAGCGCATGGCGCTCAACGCCCCCATCCAGGGCAGCGCGGCCGACATCATCAAGGTCGCCATGCTGGGGGTCCAGCGCGCGCTCGACGAGCAGGACCTGCGCTCGCGCCTGCTCCTCCAGGTGCACGACGAGCTCGTGGTCGAGGTCGCCCCGGGAGAGCGGGACGCCGTCGAGGAGCTCCTGCGCCGTGAGATGGGCGCCGCAGCCGACCTCTACGTGCCCCTGGACGTCTCGGTGGGGGCAGGACGCACCTGGCACGACGCGGGCCACTGAGTCGCGGCCAGGTGCCGGGCGGGTGCGCGAGCCCCCGCCCGGCGCCCGGTCGATGCTCATGACCGGGCGAAGCGCGATCCGCCGTACTTCTTGTGGACGGCCTGGCGGCTGACCCCGAGGATCGTCGCGATCGCGGCCCAGGAGATGCCCCGGGAACGTGCGCGCCGGACCACGAGCGTCTCGCGCCGGTCGGCCTCGTGCCGCAGGTCGCGGAGGGCCGCGAGGGCGTGCAGCGGGTCGTCGTCGTCGGCCGCGCGGACGAGCGTCGTCATGTCGGGCTCCTTCATCGGGTGTCCTCCGGTCGGGTGGTACGCGCCACCCTGTCAACATACGTTGACGCCTCCACGAGTGTCAACCCATGGTGACATTCACCGTGCCGGGCGTGAGCAGCGCGCGCCGACGCCCGCCGCGGGCGTCCGCGCCGTCGACCAGGGACGGTCGGCCCGGTGGCCTCAGGACGCCCGGCGCGTCCGGAAGATCGCCGTGCCCGGCAGGTACGCGCCCCGGACCGGCCCCCATCCGCCCCAGACCTCCTGGTTGTCGACGGGCCACTCGGGCTCGACCACGTCCTCGACCACGAGACCGGCGCCCACGACCTCGCGCACATGGTCGCCGAACGTGCGGTGGTACTCGGCGTAGGTCACGCGTCCGGCCGTGTCGGTCTCGACGTAGGGGCGCCGGTCGAAGTACGAGCGGTTCGCCGTGAGCCCGTGCTCGCTCGGGTCGTCGGGGAACGCCCAGCGCGAGGGGTGCGTCACCGAGAACACCCATGCCCCGCCGGGGCGCAGGACGCGAGCGGCCTCCCGGTGGATCGCCGCGGCGTCGGGCACGAAGGGGATGGCGCCGAACGACGTGAACGCGACGTCGAAGCTCCCGTCGGCGAACGGGAGCCTGCGCGCGTCGGCCTGGACGAGCGGCACGGCGACGCCCGTCGCGGCGTTGAGCCGCGCCCCCGTGGCGAGCATGCCGCCCGACACGTCGGTCGCGACCACCTCGACGCCGCGCGACGCGAGCCAGCGCGAGCACTGTGCCGCGCCGGCGCCGACCTCGAGCACGCGGCGGCCGTCGAGGTCGCCCAGCAGGTGCGCCTCGGACTCGCGCAGCCCCTCGGGGCACCAGCAGAAGTCGACCGCGCCGAGGAAGTCCCCGTGCTCGTCGAGGTACTCCTCGGCGTTGGCGTCCCACCACGTGCGGCTCGCGGCCCCACCCTGCTCAGCGGGCACGTCGCGGTACCCGACCGACCCGATCGTCTCATCCGTCATGCATCCATCGTCTCGCGAGGAGGGTCGTTCCGCGGTATCGCCCCAGGTGATCGATAGGGTGGGGGCTGGTCGGTCGAGCGATGGCGCTGGTCCGCCTTCCGACGATCACTCATCACGAGACGAGGTTCGAGTTGCGCATCGGTCTGCTCACAGGTGGCGGGGACTGCCCCGGTTTGAACGCGGCCATCAGGGCCGTCGTCAAGCAGGGGATGGGCGAGTACGGACACACCATCATCGGGTTCCGCAACGGCTGGAAGGGCGTCGTCGACGGCGACATCCTCCCGCTCGGGCGCCAGGACATCCGTAACGTGCTGCCCGTCGGGGGAACGCTCCTGGGGACAGCCCGCTTCCACCCCCACGCCTCCGACGGCGGGATCGACGCGGTCCTCGCGACGGTCGAGGCCGAGCGTCTCGACGCCATGATCTGCATCGGTGGCGACGGCACGCTGCACGCTGCGAGCAAGGTCGCGGACGCGGGTGTCAACATCGTCGCGATCCCCAAGACGATCGACAACGACGTGGAGGGGACCGACCTGTCGATCGGCTTCCACACTGCCGTCAACATCGCGACCGAGGCGATCGACCGCGTCCACACGACCGCGGAGAGCCACAACCGCGTCATGGTCGTCGAGGTGATGGGGCGCCACGCGGGCTGGATCGCCGTGAACGCCGGCATCGCCGGTGGTGCCGAGGTCGTGCTCGCCCCCGAGGACCCGTTCGACATGGACGCCATCGAGAAGTTCCTGCGTCACCGCCACCGTGCGCACGCCAACTTCTCGATCGTGGTCGTCGCGGAGGGAGCCGTGCCGCGCGAGGGCAGCAGCATGAACTTCACGCAGGAGCTCGGCAAGTACGGCGAGATCATCGCGGGGTCGATCGGTGAGCGCGTCTCGGCCGAGATCGCCAGGCGCACCGGGTTCGACACACGCCTGACCGTCCTCGGGCACGTCCAGCGCGGCGGGGAGCCGACCCCCACGGACCGCATCCTCGGCAGCCGGTTCGGCGTGGCCGCGGTCGACGCGATCTCGCGGGGCGAGTCGAAGGTCATGACGGCGCTGCGCGGGGAGAGCGTCGTGCTCGTCCCGCTCGACGAGATCGCCGGCAAGGTCAAGCACGTTCCCGCCGAGCTGCTGCGGGTCGCGCACGCCCTGTCCTGACCCTCGTCGCCGCCTCGGCGGCGGATGTGCGACGGGGGCCCCGGGGGGGCCCCCGCGGGCCGCGCCCGGGCCCGCCCCCCCCCGCGGGGGGGGCCCGCGGGGGGTGGGCGGGGGGCGGGGGGGGGCCCCGGGGGGGCCCCGCCCCGCGTCCATGCTCCAGGCAGGGATCGGCACCGGGGGCGGCGGTCGGGCGGGCTTCGATGCGGCGAGCGGGTGAGAGCGCGTGCACCGGTCCGGCTCCCTTTGACCGCGTCGCCTTTCCGTCGATAAGATGTCTGACGGTGCAGTGCGCCTACCGCCCTACCCCCTGCCTGAGACGTGACGCGTCCGTCGTGTTCGTCGTGGCGGGGCCGTTCCGTGCTCGGAGCGGAGGTCACCGGTGGTGACCACCACAGCAGCATCCCTATCCGAACTACTTCCTGTCCGCATCGGAGCATCGAACTCAATGACCATCTCCACCCCCGCGAAGTCCGCACCTCAGGTTGCCATCAACGACATCGGCACCGAAGAGGACTTCCTTGCCGCCATCGACGCCACCATCAAGTACTTCAATGACGGTGACATCGTCGAAGGCACGATCGTCAAGGTCGACCGTGACGAGGTTCTCCTCGACATCGGCTACAAGACCGAGGGCGTCATCCCCTCCCGCGAGCTGTCCATCAAGCACGACGTGGACCCCGGGGACGTCGTCAAGGTCGGTGACGCAGTCGAGGCCCTCGTCCTCCAGAAGGAGGACAAGGAAGGTCGCCTGATCCTCTCCAAGAAGCGCGCTCAGTACGAGCGTGCCTGGGGCACGATCGAGAAGATCAAGGAAGAGGACGGCGTCGTCACCGGCACCGTCATCGAGGTCGTCAAGGGCGGCCTCATCCTCGACATCGGCCTGCGCGGCTTCCTGCCCGCGTCGCTGGTGGAGATGCGCCGCGTCCGCGACCTCCAGCCGTACGTCGGCAAGGAGATCGAGGCGAAGATCATCGAGCTCGACAAGAACCGCAACAACGTCGTCCTGTCGCGTCGTGCGTGGCTCGAGCAGACGCAGTCCGAGGTTCGCTCGACCTTCCTGCAGACCCTGCAGAAGGGCCAGGTGCGCCCCGGTGTCGTCTCCTCGATCGTCAACTTCGGTGCGTTCGTGGACCTCGGCGGCGTCGACGGTCTGGTGCACGTCTCCGAGCTGTCCTGGAAGCACATCGACCACCCCTCCGAGGTCGTCGAGGTGGGCCAGGAGGTCACGGTCGAGGTCCTGGACGTCGACTTCGACCGCGAGCGCGTCTCCCTGTCGCTGAAGGCGACGCAGGAGGACCCGTGGCAGACCTTCGCCCGTACGCACGCCATCGGTCAGGTCGTGCCGGGCAAGGTCACGAAGCTCGTTCCGTTCGGTGCGTTCGTTCGCGTCGAGGACGGCATCGAGGGTCTCGTGCACATCTCCGAGCTGGCTGTCCGCCACGTCGAGCTGCCCGAGCAGGTCGTCAACGTCGGTGACGAGGTCTTCGTCAAGGTCATCGACATCGACCTCGAGCGTCGCCGCATCTCGCTGTCGCTCAAGCAGGCCAACGAGGGCGTGGACCCGGAGTCGGACGACTTCGACCCCGCGCTGTACGGCATGGCTGCCGAGTACGACGAGCAGGGGAACTACAAGTACCCCGAGGGCTTCGACCCCGAGACCAACGAGTGGCTCGAGGGCTTCGAGTCGCAGCGCGAGACGTGGGAGTCGCAGTACGCGAAGGCTCACGAGCGCTGGGAGGCTCACCGCAAGCAGGTCGCCGAGGCTCTCAAGGCCGACGACGAGGCTGCCACCTCGGGCGAGTCCGCGAGCTCCGCTGCCACCTACTCCTCGACCCCGGTCCAGGAGGAGGCTGCCGGCACGCTGGCTTCCGACGAGGCGCTCGCCGCTCTGCGCGAGAAGCTCACCGGTAACTGATCTCCTCCTGGCCTCACGGCCAGGGTGATGTCATGACGAGGCCCGCCACCTTCGGGTGGCGGGCCTTCGTCGTCCCCGGGACCGGCTCCTACCCGTCGAGGGCAAGGGCGAGGAGTGCCGGGGCTGGCCCCTAGGCTGTGACGATGCAGTGGACCACCGAGAGCACCCGCACCGCCTACGAGAACCCGTGGATCAGGGTGCGGGAGGACCGCGTGACCCGGCCTGACGGTGCGCCGGGCATCTACGGGGTCGTCGAGCTGCGATGGCCCGCGGTCTTCGTCGTGGCCCTCACGGACGCCGACGAGGTGGTGCTCGTGACGCAGCACCGCTACACCACCGACACGCTCTCGATCGAGGTCCCGGCCGGGGCGAGCGACGGTGAGGAGCCCGTCGTCGCGGCCCAGCGGGAGCTCCTCGAGGAGACGGGGCTCCGCGCCCGGGAGTGGACACGGGTCGGTGGTATGGACGCTCTCATCGGAGTCGCAAACGCCCCCGAGCACGTGTTCGTGGCTCGGGGGCTGACGGGGACGCTGAACCGGCGGGGGGCCAGCGGGAGCGATGCGCCGGGCCGCGCGGTGCGGGGGCTGTCGTCGAGCCAGGCCGAGGAGGGCATCTCGCGTGTCGAGGCCGTGCCGTTCGCCGAGGCGTTGGCGATGATCTCGGCCGGGACCATCCGCGACGGGGAGACCATCGCGGCCCTCGCTCTCGCCGGGCTGTGGCTGGGCCGCTTCGCCTGACCAGGAGCGAGTCAGACCGCGACGCTCTCCTCGGCGTCCTGGGGCCCGCGCGCCTCGTCGGACGGGCTCGCCGTGTCGCCCGTCGCGAACTGCGTCCGGTAGAGCTCGGCGTAGAGACCACCGAGCCGCAGGAGGTCGGCGTGGGTGCCTGTCGCCACGACGCGCCCCTGGTCGAGCACGACGATCATGTCGGCCTGGCGGATCGTGGACAGCCGGTGGGCGATGACGAGGGACGTCCGACCGTCGAGAGCGGCGTCCAGCGCGAGCTGGACCGCCGCCTCCGACTCGGAGTCGAGGTGCGCGGTCGCCTCGTCGAGGACGACGAGGGCCGGCGCCTTGAGGAACAGGCGCGCGATCGCGAGCCGCTGACGTTCGCCTCCCGAGAGCCGATAGCCACGGTCGCCGACCACGGTCTCGAGGCCGGCGGGCAGGGACTCGACGAGATCGGCGACGTGCGCCTGGCGTAGCGCCGTCCAGAGCTCGGCGTCCGTGGCGTCCGGCCTCGCGTAGCGCAGGTTGCCGGCGATCGTGTCGTGGAAGAGATGGGCCTCCTGGGAGACGACGCCCACGGTGTCCTGCAGCGAGCGCTGGGTGACCTCGCGCAGGTCGCGCCCGGCGATGCGCACGGCGCCGCCCGTGGGGTCGTACATCCGCGTGACGAGCTGGGAGATCGTGGTCTTGCCCGCACCGGAGGGGCCCACGACCGCGACCATCGCACCAGCGGGGACGTCGAACGAGACGTCCGTCAGGGTGTCGCTGGTCGGGTCCGAGCTCACGGTCGCGACGGCCTCGAGCGAGGCGAGCGAGACGTCGGCGGCGCCGGGATAGCGGAAGGTGACGTGCTCGAGGGCGAGGGTCGCGCCGTGGCGAGCGACGTCGTCGGACAGGTCGCGCGCGTCCGGCGCGTCGGTGACCGACGGCTCGAGGTCGAGGACCTCGAGGACGCGCTCGAAGCTCACGAGCGCGGTCATGACGTCCACCTGGACGTTCGACAGCGCGGTGAGGGGCCCGTAGAGGCGGGCGAGGTAGGCCGTGAGGGCGACGACGACGCCGACCGTGAGCGTGCCGCGGATGGCCATGACGCCGCCGAGCCCGTAGACGATCGCGACGGCGACCGAGGCGACCGTCGTGAGCGCGACGCGGAACACGGTCGCGTACATGGCCGAGGTCACGCCGATGTCGCGCACACGGCCGGCCTGCTCGGCGTACGTCGCCGACTCCTGCTCGGGACGGCCGAAGATCTTGACCAGGTGCGCGCCCGCGACGTTGAAGCGCTCGTTCATCATCTGCGCGGCGTCGGCGTTGAGGGCGTAGCTCTCGCGCGTGATGCCGGCCAGCTTGCGGCCGACCCAGCGTGCGGGGAGCACGAACACGGGGAGCAGGGCGAGCGCGATGAGGGTCAGCTCCCAGGACATCGAGAGCATCGCGGCGAGCACGAACACGACCGTGAGCAGGTTCGAGAAGACGTTGGACAGCGTCGAGGTGAACGCCTGCTGGGCACCCAGGACGTCGCCGTTGAGGCGCTGGACGAGGGCACCCGTGCGCGTCCGGCTGAAGAAGGCGAGCGGCATGCGTTGCACGTGGTCGAAGACCGCGGTGCGCAGGTCGAAGATGAGTCCCTCGCCCACCCGGGCAGAGAACCAGCGCTCGCCGATGCTGAGCAGACCGGACACGAGCGCGATGCCGGCGACGACGAGCGAGATCTCGACGACGACGTCGACACGGCCGGCCGTGATGCCGTTGTCGATGAGCGACTTGAACAGGAGCGGGGTCACGGCGCCTGCCGCGGCGTTGAGGGCGATGAGCACGAGGAACACCGCGAGCTGCGCCTTGTAGGGGCGCGCGAAGGCGAGGATGCGTCGGACCGTGCCGCGGTGGAGCCGCTGCTTGGCCACGGACGAGTCCTGGCGGAAGGTGCGCATGCCGGAGCCGCCACCGAAGGACGAGGGGAAGGACATGGAGCCTCCTGGGGGTCGGAGGGGAGATCGGCGGAGGAGGGGCCTCGACGCCGTTAGTGAGCCTACCTCACCATGAGTTGGTTCACAAGAGGTCGTCGGACGGCTAGTCTCGTGCCTGTGACGACAGACTTCGACGCCGAGAACGCCGAGTTCCTCACCCTGCTGCACGCCGCGATGCGCGCCGTCCGGAGGGAGGCGGGGGAGCGGCTCGAGCGCGCCCGGACCACGCCCGGGCAGTACCGCATGCTGCGGGTGCTCGACCGCTGCGACGGCCCTCAGCGGCCCGGCGCGCTGGCCGGCATCCTCGACGTCGCCCCGCGGTCCGTGACGTCCAAGGTCGACGACGCCGAGGCTGCCGGGCTCGTGCGCAGGCTGCCGGACCCGACCGACCGGCGCGCGACCCTCGTCGAGCTGACCGACGAGGGGCGCGAGACCCTCGCTGCGGTCGCCGCCGAGCGTGAGACGAGCGCGGGCACCCTGCTCTCGCGCCTCGACGCCGACGACCGGCACGAGCTCCTGCGCCTGCTGCGCGTCGTGGCGGGGGAGGCCGGCGCCTCCTCGAGGCGTGCGCACGGGGCATGACTGGCAGGATGGACCCATGTTTCGCGTAGGCCTGACCGGCGGGATCGCAGCAGGAAAGTCCGTGGCCCTCGATCGGTTCGCCGAGCTCGGGGCCTGCGTCATCGACGCCGACGTGCTCGCCCGTGAGGCCGTCGCGCCCGGCACCGTGGGCCTCGAGGAGGTCGTCCAGGCCTTCGGCGACGGCGTCCTCGCACCCGACGGGTCGCTCGACCGTGCACGGCTCGGGACCATCGTGTTCGGCGACGACGAGGCGCGGCGCCGGCTCAACGGGATCGTCCACCCGGAGGTCCGTCGCCTGTCGGCCGAGCGCGAGGCCCTCGTCGCCGCGCGTGACCCGCGCGCCGTCGTCGTGCACGACATCCCGCTGCTCGTCGAGACCGGTCAGGCCGAGTCCTTCCACCTCGTCGCCGTGGTCGTCGCCCCCGAGGGCGTGCGGCTCGAGCGCCTCGTGACCTCGCGTGGCATGCGCGAGGACGAGGCCCGGGCCCGGATCGCCGCGCAGGCCACCGACGCCGAGCGGCTCGCGGTCGCCGACGTCACGCTGGACGGCAGCGGCACGCCCGAGGCGCTGCGTGCCGAGGTGGACGCCCTGTGGGAACGCGTCGTGCGCGAGACCGCGGAGGAGCTCGCATGACCGTCCTGCTCTCGGGCTTCGAGCCGTTCGACGGCGCCGCGACCAACGCCTCCTGGCAGGCCGTGAGCGCGCTGCGTGACGCGTGGGACGGGGCCGAGCCTCTCGTTGCTGTCGAGCTGCCGTGCACGTTCGCGGGAGCGTGGCCCGCCCTGGAGGCCGCGATCGAGGAGCACCGGCCCCGGGTCGTGGTGGCCGTGGGCCTCGCGGGCGGGACGAGCGCGGTCCGCCTCGAGCGGGTCGCGATCAACGTGGTCGACGCGCGCATCCCCGACAACGCGGGATCGGCGCCCGTCGACGTCCCCGTCGTGGAGGGCGGCCCGGCCGCCTACTTCACGACCCTGCCCCTCAAGCCGGCGCTGGTCGCGGTGCGCGAGGCCGGGGTGCCCGTCGCGGTGTCGAGCACCGCCGGGACGTACGTGTGCAACGCGACGTTCTACGACCTCGCGCGCTGGGCCGACGGGCGGGACGACGTGCGTGCGGGATTCGTGCACGTGCCCGCGGTGGGCGGCCCGGGAGGTTCGTCGCCCGACGGCGGGTCCCTGCCGCTCGCGGCTCACGTCCGGGCGTTGCGGGTCGTCGTGGAGACGGCGCTGGCCGACCTCGACCGTCGCCTCGCCCCCGAGGCGGCGCGCGCCGTCTCGGCAGGCGCCGAGCACTGACGGGACGGCGGCCGCGAGCAGGTCCGAGCGGGCACTGGCCACGCCGGGGACGGGGGGGGGGGCCCGCGGGGGGGGCGCCCGGGCGCGCGCCCGGCGGGGCCGCGGGCGGGGCCGGGGGGGGGGGGGGGGGGCCCCCGGGGGCCCCCCCCGGGGGGCCCTCGGCCGTTCGTCAGCGGGACGTCAGCTCGTGGTGCGCTTGCGTCGCGCCAGCAGGACGAGCCAGGTGCCGCCTGCGAGGAGAGCCGCGGCGACCACGACGATCAGCGCGGTCTGCGCGCCGGTGGCGGCGAGGCCGCCTTCCTCCTGGCCGCTCGCCGTCTGAGCGGGCTTCGCGGGCGCAGTGGCGCTCGGGGACGGCTGGGGGTCGGCGACCGGGGTGGCCTCGTCCAGCGGGACCGGAGGCGCGGTGGTGGCGAGAGGAGCCGGAGTCTCCTTCTCCACGGGCGTCTCGGGGGCCGGGGTCTCCTCCTCGGTGCCGGTCTCGGGCTCCTTCTCCTCGCCGCCCGTCCCCGGGTCCTTCGGGGTGGTGGGCTGCTCGCAGCCGAGCGTCGCCGAACCGGTCCACGGGAAGCTGTGGTGCTCGAGGCCGCCGCTGGCTCCCGCCCCGCCGAACGTCAGGTCCCCACCGATGTACAACCGACCGTTGGTGTGGGTCTTCTGTGCGACGTCGGCCTGTGGTGCCAGGATCGAGCCGACGGTCTGGCTGCTGCTCGTCATGGTGAGCTTCGTGGCGTCGGGGAAGTTCCACAGGATGCGGGGGGCCCACTTGCCGAGGGCCGCTCCCGCGTCGATCCGGTCGCTGCCCGCGGCGATGTAGTTCAGCGAGAGGTCCGGCGTCCTGCCCGAGACGTTCACGACGATCGGTGCGGACGCCCCGACGTTCTCGAACGTGACCTCACCGCGCAGGCTCGCCACCTGCTCGGCGGAGACGTCGAAGACCTGTACCGCGGACGAACCGTCGCCGGTCAGGACCTTCCCGGCGAGGCTCCCGGTCGCGGGCTTGCTCGCCAGGTCGGCCGAGACCTTGTCGAGCTCGGCCCCGAGGGCCTTGGCCTGGGGTGCGGGCACGGGCGAGTGCGGGGACTTCTTCCCGCCGTTGAGCTCGAAGGTCCCCTCGATGGCGCCGCCGGCGACGACGTTCCCGCCCTTGTCGAGCCGGTGGGCGACCTCGACACGTCCGGACTTGACGGTCACAGCCCCGGCGGCCAGGACCATGTCGCTGCCGCTCGGCGGCGTGAACTGGGACCCGGCGCCGACCACGCCGAGGTTCATCAGGTCGCCCGTGTCGATGGTCACCGACCCCTGGGAGACGAGGACGCCCTCGGACTCCTTGGCCCCGCCCAGCGCGGTGTAGTCGCCGCCGACGAAGACGGCCACACCCTTGTCGGTGAACAGCGGCGTGTTCGTGAGGCCACCGGTGAAGTCGGGGCAGTCGGTCCCGAGGGCTGTCGCGGGCAGCGGGGTGGTGGCGAGGGCGGGGGCCGCGCCGAGGCCCAGCAGGCCGGTGGTCAGGGCGCCGGCGGCGAGCGCGCCGAGGAGGGTGCGCTGGGGTGTCCTGCGCGTCGAGCTGAGGAACATCGATGTCTCCGGGGTCGAGGCCGAAAGTAAGGTCTACGTACTAATCCACGGCCCAGGATGGCCCGACGTCTGGTTTGTCAGGGGATATCAGGAGATGCGCGAGGATCACCGGCACAGTATTGGGCCCCGTCGCGACACGCCAAATCCCTCGCCGGGTGAAAGTCCCCGTTCAGGTCGCGCCTTCGTCGACCGTGGGCTAGCGGCGGTCGATAGTTCGCTTGTCGGTGGTTCGCCGTACCGTGGAACCATGCGTCCCGTCACCGATCTGCAGCGCACCGTCGCCCCGTTCGAGGTCATCTCCGACTACACGCCGTCAGGTGACCAGCCCACCGCGATCGCCGACCTCTCGCAGAGGCTACGGGCGGGTGAGAAGGACGTGGTGCTGCTCGGGGCGACGGGGACCGGGAAGTCCGCGACGACGGCCTGGCTCATCGAGGAGCTGCAGCGCCCCACGCTGGTCATGGCCCCCAACAAGACCCTCGCGGCCCAGCTGGCCACCGAGTTCCGGGAGCTGCTCCCCAACAACGCGGTCGAGTACTTCGTGTCCTACTACGACTACTACCAGCCCGAGGCGTACATCGCGCAGACGGACACCTACATCGAGAAGGACTCCTCGATCAACGACGAGGTCGAACGCCTCAGGCACTCGGCGACGTCCTCGCTCCTGACGCGGCGCGACGTCGTCGTCGTGGCCTCGGTGTCCTGCATCTACGGCCTCGGCACGCCGCAGGAGTACGTGGACCGCATGGTCCGTCTCGACGTCGGCGACCAGGTCGAGCGCGACGCGATGCTGCGGCAGTTCGTGACCATGCAGTACACCCGCAACGACCTGGCCTTCACGCGAGGTACCTTCCGGGTGCGCGGCGACACCGTGGAGATCATCCCGGTCTACGAGGAGCTCGCGATCCGGATCGAGTTCTTCGGCGACGAGATCGAGGCGATCCACCTGCTGCACCCGCTGACGGGTGACGTGGTCCGTTCGGAGACGAGCGTCAACCTGTTCCCGGCGACGCACTACGTCGCCGGTCCGGAGCGCATGGAACGCGCGATCACCTCGATCGAGTCCGAGCTGGAGCAGCGGCTCGCAGAGCTCGAGCGGCAGAACAAGCTCCTCGAGGCTCAGCGTCTGCGCATGCGGACCACGTACGACATCGAGATGATGCGCCAGATCGGGTCGTGCTCGGGCATCGAGAACTACTCGCGACACATCGACGGCCGAGAGGCCGGCACGGCCCCGCACACGTTGCTGGACTACTTCCCCGAGGACTTCCTCCTCGTGATCGACGAGTCCCACGTCACGGTCCCGCAGATCGGGGCGATGTTCGAGGGCGACATGTCGCGCAAGCGCAACCTGGTCGACCACGGTTTCCGCCTGCCGAGCGCCATGGACAACCGGCCGTTGCGCTGGGAGGAGTTCGTCGAGCGGATCGGGCAGACGGTCTACCTCTCGGCGACCCCGGGCAAGTACGAGCTCTCGATGTCGGACGGTGTGGTCGAGCAGATCATCCGGCCCACGGGCCTGGTCGACCCGGAGATCGTCGTCAAGCCGACGACGGGGCAGATCGACGACCTGCTCCACGAGATCCGCGAGCGGGTCGAGCGCAACGAGCGCGTGCTGGTCACGACCCTGACCAAGAAGATGTCCGAGGACCTCACGGACTACTTCCTGGAGCGCGACGTCCGCGTCCGGTACCTGCACTCCGAGGTCGACACCCTGCGGCGCGTCGAGCTGTTGCGCGAGCTGCGCATGGGCGAGTACGACGTCCTCGTGGGCATCAACCTGCTCCGTGAGGGGCTCGACCTGCCCGAGGTGTCCCTCGTCGCGATCCTCGACGCCGACAAGGAGGGCTTCCTGCGCTCCGGGACGTCCCTCATCCAGACGATCGGGCGTGCCGCCCGCAACGTGTCCGGCCAGGTCCACATGTACGCCGACAAGATCACACCGGCCATGGCACAGGCGATCGAGGAGACCACGCGGCGTCGCGAGAAGCAGGTCGCGTACAACCTGGAGCACGGCGTCGACCCCACGCCGCTGCGCAAGAAGATCGCCGACGTGACGGACATGCTCGCCCGTGAGGACATCGACACGCAGGAGCTCCTCGCCGGCGGCTACCGCCAGCCCGGCAAGGGGCGCGCGCCGGTCCCGGGGGGGCCCAAGGAGGGCGCGACGACGGCCAACCGGCTCGCGGGGGTCGCCGCGGGCGAGCTCGCGGACCTCATCCAGGAGCTCAGCGACCAGATGCACGCGGCGGCGGCCGAGCTCCAGTTCGAGCTCGCCGCGCGGCTGCGTGACGAGATCTCCGGGCTCAAGAAGGAGCTGCGGCAGATGCAGTCGGCCACTGCCTGAGCGCTGGTACGCCCGGGCCGACGTCGTCGGTCCGGTGACGGCGACGGAACGAGGGATGCCATGGCACGCACGGTCCAGATCACGTTCGACGCGGCCGACCCGAAAGGCCTCGGTGCCTTCTGGTGCGTCGCGCTGGGGTACGTCGAGCAGCCCCCGCCGGAGGGGTTCGCCGACTGGGAGTCCGCCATGGCCGCGTGGGGCATGAGCCCGGACCGGTACAACGCGTTCTACGCGGTCGTGGACCCGGACGGCGTGGGGCCACGGATCTTCATCCAGCAGGTCCCGGAGCCGAAGACGGCCAAGAACCGCATGCACATCGACGTGGGCGTCGAGGGTGAGGGGGCCGACCGCGTACGCAACGTCCGGGCGCACACCGAGCGCCTCGTCGCGTTGGGGGCGACGCTGCTCCAGGAGATGGACGAGAACGGCGAGTTCTGGATCGTCCTGCAGGACCCGGAGGGCAACGAGTTCTGCGTCCAGTGAGGGGGGAGCGCGCCACGGGGCTGCCTGCTCCGGGAAGGTTCGGCGGGCCCGGGCGGTTGTGGGAGGCGTGGGAGCTCGCCTCGTGCCATGCCCTATGCTTGCTCAGTTGAAGGGGAGTATTCCCGAAACGGTGATGTCGTCATCACGGCCGGCGCAGTCGTCGGCCCGGTGTCACCGGTCCTGCACGGTCACCTCTCGCGATCGCCTCCGGGCGCATCGGTGACCGCGAGGGCGGAAGAGACCTTCGGTACTCGACGCTACGTACCGGAGGTATGAGTGATGGATGTTCCTGTCTGGATGTGGGTCGCGACGATCGGCATGATCCTCGCGATGCTGGCCTTCGACTTCGTGGGTCACGTCCGCACCCCGCACGCTCCCACCCTCAGGGAAGCCTCGTGGTGGTCCGCCGGCTACGTCGGCATCGCGATCCTCTTCGGCGCCGGGATCTGGGCCTACTTCGGCTCGGTCTACGGCGGGGAGTACTTCGCCGGGTACATCACCGAGAAGAGCCTGTCGGTCGACAACCTCTTCGTGTTCGTCCTCATCATGACGAGCTTCCGGGTGCCCAGGCTGTACCAGCAGAAGGTCCTGCTGATCGGCATCACGATCGCCCTGGTCCTGCGCACGATCTTCATCTTCCTGGGTGCCGCGCTGATCGAGAACTTCAGCTGGGTCTTCTACATCTTCGGCGCCTTCCTCATCTACACCGCGTACACGCAGGTCAAGAGCGCGCGTGAGCACGACGACGAGGAGTACAAGGAGAACGGCGTCCTGCGCCTCACGCGTCGTCTCTTCCCGACGACGGACGCGTACGTCGAGGACAAGATGTTCACGAAGATCGACGGCAAGCGCTACATCACGCCGATGCTCATCGTGATGATCGCCATCGGCAGCGCCGACCTGCTGTTCGCGGTCGACTCGATCCCCGCGATCTTCGGGCTCACGCAGGAGACGTTCCTCGTCTTCGCGGCCAACGCGTTCTCGCTCCTGGGCCTGCGCCAGCTCTACTTCCTGATCGACGGTCTCCTCGACCGGCTCGTGTACCTCGCCTGGGGCCTGGCCGCGATCCTCGGCTTCATCGGGATCAAGCTCCTCATCCACGCGCTGCACAAGAACGAGATCCCGTTCATCAACGGTGGCGAGCACGTCACTGCCATCCCTGAGATCTCGACGGCCGTCTCGCTCAGCTTCATCCTGGTCACGCTCGCCATCACGACGATCGCGAGCCTGGCCAAGGACAAGAGCGACCGTCGTCGCCTGGAGAAGGAAACCTACTGATGCAGCACGAGCTGCCGTTCTGGTTCGAGGCGGCGTCCCTGACGACCCTCGTCGTCCTCCTGCTCGTCGACCTGGTGATCGTGGGCCGCCGCCCGCAC
Source organism: Oerskovia sp. USHLN155 (assembly GCF_037145535.1). Taxonomy (NCBI): domain Bacteria; kingdom Bacillati; phylum Actinomycetota; class Actinomycetes; order Micrococcales; family Cellulomonadaceae; genus Oerskovia; species Oerskovia sp. USHLN155. Next base: position 262,090 of record NZ_JBBCXG010000006.1, on the reverse strand, counting down.
GTGCCGTCGATGAAGGAGAGCGGCCTGTGGGTGGCGTTCTACGTCGCCCTGGCACTGGCCTTCGGCGGCCTCGTCGCCCTCGTGGGCGGCAGTGCTCCTGCGGTCGAGTTCTACGCGGGCTGGCTCACCGAGTACAGCCTCTCGGTCGACAACCTCTTCGTGTTCGTGATCATCATGACGAGGTTCGCCGTGCCGCGGGAGCACCAGCAGAAGGTGCTCATGGTGGGGATCATCGTGGCGCTCGTGCTGCGGGGGGCTTTCATCCTCGCGGGGGCCGCGATCATCGCCCAGTTCGTGTGGGTCTTCTACCTCTTCGGGGCGTTCCTGATCTACACCGCGATCAAGCTGGTCGTGGGCGGGGACGAGTCGGAGGAGTACCAGGAGAACCGGCTCATCCGGTCGCTGCGCCGGGTGCTGCCGCTGTCGCCCACGTACGACGGCGGCAGGCTGCGCACCGTGGTCGACGGCAAGCGGCTCTTCACGCCCATGCTGATCGTGTTCCTCGCGATCGGCAGCACGGACCTGCTGTTCGCGTTCGACTCGATCCCGGCGATCTTCGGGCTCACGCACGACCCGTTCATCGTGTTCACGACGAACGTCTTCGCCCTCATGGGGCTGCGTCAGCTCTACTTCCTGCTGGGCGGCCTGCTCGAGCGGCTCGTGTACCTGCCGATCGGCCTCGCCGTGATCCTGGGGTTCATCGGGATCAAGCTGATCCTCGAGGCCCTGCACGAGAACACGTTGCCGTTCATCAACGGCGGACAGCACATCGAGGCCGTCCCGACGGTGCCGATCTGGCTCTCGCTCGTGGTCATCCTGGGTGCGCTCGGGGTCACGACCGTGGCGAGCCTGCTGCGGACGCGTGGTCAGCAGCAGGACGAGTCCCTGCCCGACGACGTCGACGCGGCCTCGTAGGCCCGTCGTGGCGGGCACTGCTCGCCCAGTGACGCGAACGGCCCGTCTCCCTCCGGGGAGACGGGCCGTCGTACGTTCGCGGACGGTGGTGGCGGTCGCCCTCTCGGGGCTCCGGCGAGAGGTCAGGCGCGGTCGGCCCAGGGCCCGATCACAGGTGCCCACGGTCGGACCGTCCGACGCGTGATGACGTTCTCCCGGGCGAACGGGTCGGCGTCGAACGCGCGCGCGACCGCCGCCTCGTCCGGGGCGTCGACGAGCAGGAGGGCGCCGGCCGGGTTCGCCGCGTCCTGGGCGAGGGGCCCGGAGGCGAGCAGCGTGCCCTCGTCGAGCAGGCCGCGCAGGAAGGCGCGGTGCTCGGGGCGGAACTCGTCCAGGACGGCGGGCTTGTCGGCGTAGGTGTAGGTCACGGCGAAGATCGGCATGGCGACATTGAAGCACCATCGCGCGCGGGGCCGGTCGACGGGGTCGTACCTGGTACGGACGCGGCGCTCACCGGCCCTGACGAGGTCTGCGGAGGCAGCGCGGACGACGAGGGCTACCAGCCGCGCTCGCGCCACTCGTCGAGGTGGGGTCGTTCTGCCCCGAGCGTCGTGTCGGCGCCGTGGCCCGGGTACACCCACGTGGCGTCGTCGTACCTGTCGAAGAGCCTGCTCGTGACGTCCGCGTAGAGCAGGGCGAAGCGCTCCGGGTCGTTCGACGTGCTCCCCACGCCGCCCGGGAACAGCGAGTCCCCCGTGAACAGGTGCGCGCGGCCGGGCACCGCGCCCGGGGCGCTCGCGTGCTCGGGCTCTCGGTAGACGAGCGTGACCGACCCGGGGGTGTGACCGCGCAGGGCGACCACCTCGAGCGTGAGGTGGCCGAGGACGATCGTGTCGCCGTCGTGCAGGGGGCGCGAGACGGTGGCGCCGGTCGCCTCGGTGACGGCCTCCGCGTCGGGGGCCCCGGCCGCGAGCTGCGCGCCGGACGCGGCGGCGATCGAGGCGAGCGCCCCGACGTGGTCGAGGTGCCGGTGCGTCGTGACGACGAGGTCGAGGCGGGCGGTCGGGGAGCCCTCTCGGACGAGCTCCAGGAGCCGGTCGGGCTCGGCCGCCGCGTCGACGAGGAGCTGTGCGCCGCTCCTGCGGCACGTCAGGAGGTAGGCGTTGTTCTCGGACGGTCCGACGGCGAGCTTGCGGACCTCGACCTCGTCCAGGACCCGCAGGTCGCTCGGGCCTGCGACCATGACGTCTCCGGTGTATCCCACGCGGATCTCCTCGCTGCGCTGGTTGTCGTCCTCGTGGACGACCGGCCGCCGGTGTGACGAGCCTCTCGTGCCGAGTCTGGCACGCCACGGGAGGGGGTGACGCCGCTGCTCACGGGGACGCCGGGCGTACGCCCGTGGTCATCGGCGGGGTCCTCGGGGCGGTTGCCGGACGACCGGTGGTCGAACAGGTGTGCGAATGTCAGGGGCGAGGCATACGATGCTTCGGTGAGCAACCGCCTTGTCATCGCTGGTGCCCGTGAGCACAACCTTCGCAACGTCGACCTCGACCTGCCGAGGGACCAGCTCATCGTCTTCACAGGCCTCTCCGGGTCCGGAAAGTCCTCCCTCGCGTTCGACACGATCTTCGCCGAGGGGCAGCGCCGCTACGTCGAGTCGCTGTCCGCGTACGCCCGCCAGTTCCTCGGGCAGATGGACAAGCCGGACGTCGACTTCATCGAGGGGCTGTCGCCCGCGGTGTCGATCGACCAGAAGTCGACCAACCGCAACCCGCGGTCGACCGTGGGCACCATCACCGAGGTCTACGACTACCTGCGCCTGCTGTTCGCGCGCGCCGGGACCCAGCACTGCCCGGTCTGTGGCGAGAAGGTCCAGGCGCAGACGCCGCAGCAGATCGTGGACCGCCTCCTCGAGCTGCCCGAGGGGACCCGCTACCAGGTCCTCGCTCCCGTGGTGCGCGGTCGCAAGGGGGAGTACGGCGAGCTCTTCAAGGAGCTGCAGTCCAAGGGGTTCGCGCGCGCCCGCGTCGACGGTGAGGTCGTCCAGCTCACGGATCCTCCCGCGCTCGAGAAGAAGCTCAAGCACGACATCGAGGTCGTGATCGACCGCCTCGTCTCGCGCGAGGGCGTCCAGCGCCGGCTCACGGACTCGGTCGAGACCGCGCTCGGGCTCGCCGGTGGGCTCGTGGTCGTCGAGCTCGTCGACGCGGACGCGGACGACCCGCAGCGCGAACGACGCTTCTCGGAGAAGCGTGCGTGCCCCAACGACCACGAGCTCACGCTCGACGAGATCGAGCCCCGCACCTTCTCGTTCAACGCGCCCTACGGCGCGTGCCCCGAGTGCACGGGCATCGGCTTCCGTCTCGAGGTGGACCCGGACCTCGTCGTCCCGGACGACGAGAAGTCCCTCGCCGAGGGCGCGGTCGCGCCCTGGGCGCAGATCTCCTCGGAGTACTTCACCCGTGTCCTGACGGCCCTGGCCTCGGATCTGGGCTTCTCCATGGACGTGCCGTGGCGCGCGCTGCCTCAGCGCGCCCAGCAGGCCGTGCTGTACGGGCAGAACCACGAGGTGCACGTCCGGTACAAGAACCGTTGGGGGCGCGAGCGCCAGTACTCGACCGGATTCGAGGGAGTCGTGACGTTCCTGGAGCGTCGCCACGGCGAGACCGAGTCGGAGTGGTCCAAGGAGAAGTACGAGGCGTACATGCGCGAGACGCCGTGCCCGGTGTGCCAGGGCACGCGCCTCAAGCCCGAGGTCCTCGCCGTCAAGGTCGGCGACAAGTCGATCGCCGAGGTCTGCCGGCTCCCGCTGCGCGAGGCCGCGGCCTTCCTCGGCTCGCTCGAGCTGGGCACGCGCCAGAAGGCCATCGCGACCGAGGTCCTCAAGGAGATCGACGCGCGCCTCGGCTTCCTGCTCGACGTCGGGCTGGACTACCTCTCGCTCGAGCGTCCGGCCGGGACCCTCTCGGGTGGTGAGGCGCAGCGCATCCGTCTCGCGACGCAGATCGGCTCGGGGCTCGTCGGCGTCCTGTACGTCCTCGACGAGCCGAGCATCGGTCTGCACCAGCGGGACAACCGCCGGCTCATCGACACCCTCACGCGGCTGCGGGACCTCGGGAACACGCTCATCGTCGTCGAGCACGACGAGGACACCATCCGGGCCGCCGACTGGATCGTCGACATCGGCCCCGGCGCCGGCGAGCACGGTGGGCGCGTCATCCACTCGGGCGACTACGCAGGACTCCTGGAGGCCCCCGAGTCCGTCACGGGCGCCTACCTCGCCGGGCGCCGCAGCATCCCGCTGCCCGCCGCCCGCCGCCCCGTCGACAAGGACCGTCGGGTCACGGTCATCGGCGCCCGCGAGCACAACCTCGAGGGCATCGACGTGAGCTTCCCGCTCGGCACCCTGACCGCGGTCACCGGGGTCTCGGGGTCGGGCAAGTCCACGCTGGTCAACTCGATCCTCTACACCGTGCTCGCGAACGAGCTCAACGGCGCGCGCCAGGTCGCGGGTCGGCACCGCCGGATCACGGGGCTCGAGAACCTCGACAAGGTGGTCCACGTCGACCAGGGGCCCATCGGCCGCACCCCGCGGTCCAACCCCGCCACGTACACGGGGGTCTGGGACCACGTCCGCAAGCTCTTCGCCGAGACGAGCGAGGCCAAGGTCCGTGGCTACACACCCGGCCGGTTCTCGTTCAACGTCAAGGGTGGCCGCTGCGAGGCGTGCTCGGGCGACGGCACCATCAAGATCGAGATGAACTTCCTGCCGGACGTCTACGTCCCGTGCGAGGTGTGCCACGGTGCGCGGTACAACCGCGAGACGCTCGAGGTGCACTTCAAGGGAAAGACCGTCGCGGACGTGCTCGACATGCCGATCGAGGAGGCCTCGGAGTTCTTCGCCGCTGTCCCGACGATCTCGCGGCACCTCAAGACGCTCTCCGAGGTCGGCCTCGGCTACGTGCGCCTGGGGCAGCCCGCGCCCACGCTCTCGGGTGGCGAGGCCCAGCGCGTCAAGCTCGCGAGCGAGCTGCAGAAGCGCTCGACGGGGCGGACCATCTACGTGCTGGACGAGCCCACGACGGGGCTGCACTTCGAGGACATCCGCAAGCTCCTCGCAGTGCTCCAGTCGCTCGTCGACAAGGGCAACTCGGTGCTCGTGATCGAGCACAACCTGGACGTCATCAAGAACGCCGACTGGGTCATCGACATGGGTCCGGAAGGTGGGTCCGGCGGTGGTCGGGTCATCGCGGAGGGTACGCCCGAGCAGGTGGCAGCGGTCCCCGCGAGCCACACGGGGCGCTTCCTCGCCGAGGTCCTCACGGGTGACCCCATCCCGGTCGCCCCCTTGCCCAAGAAGTCGTCCGCCGCCAAGGCCGGGACGGGCAAGGCGACGGCGGCGAAGGCCCCGCGCAAGACCTCTGCGCGCAAGTCGTCCACGACGGCGGCGGCCACCGAGGGCGCCTCGTCGGTCACGGCCTCGGCCGCCCTGAAGAAGGCTGCGCCCGCGAGCGACTGAGACCGCCCACCGACCGCCCGGAGGGGCCAGGTCCTGCCGGCGCCCGGATCGCCGGGCGCCGGGGGCGCCTCAGGCCGCGTGCGTGCGCAGCGGCGCGGGTTCGAGGAGCACGGGGAAGTTCACCGAGCGCGCCAGGAAGCAGTGGTCGTGCGCGCGGCGGTGGATCTCGGCCACGGCGGACTCGGTGACCCCGGGCCCGTCGTCGACCACGACGTGCGGGTGCAGCGTGACGTCCGTGAACTGGCCGGCCCCCGCGGACTCGACCCGCATGGTGCCGGTCACCTCGTCCGTGTAGTCGCGCACGACGACCCCCGCGGCCGACGCGAGGTGCAGGAACCACAGCATGTGGCACTGCGACAGGCTCGCGACGAACAGCTCCTCGGGGCTGTACCGGCTCGGGTCGCCGCGGAACGCGGGATCGGCCGAGCCGGGGAGCGTCGGCCGACCGGCGAGGTCGACGTCGTGGTCCCGGCTGTACGCGGTGTAGGTGGTGGTTCCGGTCTGGCCTGCGCCGGTCCAGCGGACGGTCGCGGCGTAGGAGTGAAGGGCGCCCATGCGGTCACCCTAGCGGCGGTCGGGCGTTCGTGTGTGACGGGCGTCACGTGAAGCGCGCCGACGGGGGTCCTGACTGTGGGTGCGCTGTCCTAGGCTGGCGGACATGGCTGATCCGTCCTCGTACCGCCCCGCACCGGGGGAGATCCCCACGTCACCGGGCGTGTACCGCTTCCGCGACGAGCACGGCCGCGTCATCTACGTCGGCAAGGCGAAGAACCTGCGTGCGCGCCTCGGCAGCTACTTCCAGGACCTGTCGAACCTCCACTACCGCACCCAGACGATGGTCACGACGGCCGCGTCGGTCGAGTGGACGGTCGTGGGTACCGAGGTCGAGGCCCTCGCGCTCGAGTACTCGTGGATCAAGGAGTTCGACCCGCGGTTCAACGTCAAGTACCGCGACGACAAGTCCTACCCGTACCTCGCGGTGACCCTGGGGGAGCAGTTCCCGCGCGCGCAGGTCATGCGTGGCGCCAAGCGCCCGGGGACCCGCTACTTCGGTCCCTACGGGCACGCCTGGGCGATCCGCGAGACGCTCGACCTGCTGCTGCGGGTCTTCCCGGTCCGCACGTGCTCGGCGGGCGTCCTCAAGCGGGCCCAGCAGACGGGTCGCCCGTGCCTGCTCGGCTACATCGACAAGTGCTCGGCGCCCTGCGTCGGCCGCATCACGTCCGAGGCCCACCATGCGCTCGCCGAGGACTTCTGCGACTTCATGGCGGGTGACACCGCGAAGTTCATCCGCCGGGTCGAGGCGAAGATGAAGGAGGCGGCAGCGGCCATGGAGTACGAGCAGGCCGCCCGCCTGCGCGACGACATCCTGGCTCTCGAGCGGGCCATGGAGAAGAACGCCGTCGTGCTCGGCGACGCGACCGACGCGGACATCTTCGCGCTCGCGGGTGACGAGCTCGAGGCCGCGGTGCAGGTCTTCCACGTGCGCGGTGGCCGAATCCGTGGGCAGCGTGGCTGGATCGTCGAGAAGGTCGAGGACGTGACCGACGCCGAGCTCGTCGAGCACCTCCTGCAGCAGGTCTACGGCTCGGTCGACGAAGCCCTCGGCGACTCCTCGACCCCGTCGTCGAGCGTCGTCCCCCGGGAGGTCCTCGTCCCGGTCCTGCCGCCCGACACCGAGCAGGTCGTCGCGTGGCTCACGGGCCTGCGGGGCGCCAAGGTCGACGTGCGGGTGCCCCAGCGCGGGGACAAGCGCGAGCTCGCGGCGACCGTGCACAAGAACGCCGAGCACGCCCTCGCGCTGCACCGCACGCGCCGCGCGGGCGACCTGACCACGCGCAGCCAGGCGCTGCGCGAGATCCAGGAGGCGCTGGGCCTCGACACCGCGCCGCTGCGCATCGAGTGCTACGACGTGTCCACCACGCAGGGCACGCACCAGGTCGCGTCCATGGTCGTCTTCGAGGACGGGCTCGCGCGCAAGAGCGAGTACCGCCACTTCGCGATCCGCGGCCCCGAGGGACTGGGCGCGCGGGACGACACCGCGGCCATGCACGAGGTCATCACGCGTCGTTTCAAGCGCTACCTCGCGGACCGCTCCCAGGCCACGGACGTCGAGATGGACCTGGGGGCCGACGACGACACCGCGAGCGACGCGGACGCCGTCGCCGCGGGCTACGTCCCGCGCTCGGGCGAGGTGGGCGCGGACGCCCCTGCGGGTCGCGCCGCCCGCTTCGCCTACCCGCCCAACCTCGTCGTGGTCGACGGCGGGCCGCCCCAGGTCGCCGCGGCGGCCCGGGCGCTCGCTGAGCTCGGGATCGACGACGTCGCGCTCTGCGGGCTCGCGAAGCGGTTGGAGGAGGTCTGGCTGCCGGGGGAGGACTACCCCGTGATCCTGCAGAGAAGCTCCGAGGGGCTGTACCTGCTGCAGCGGGTCCGGGACGAGGCCCACCGGTTCGCGATCTCCTATCACCGCAAGAAGCGCGGCAAGGCCATGACCGTGTCGGTGCTGGACGACGTCCCGGGTCTCGGGCCCGCGCGCAAGAAGGCGCTCCTCACCCATTTCGGCTCGCTCAAGCGGTTGCGTGCGGCGTCTGCGGAAGAGATCGCGACCGTCCCCGGCATGGGAGCTGCGACCGCGGCAGCGGTCGTGGCGGCACTCGGGCCCGCGACGCCGCCACCCGCCCGTGGCGCGGCGCCCGACGACGCCCCGACCGGTTCGCCCGAGGACGCCGCACCCCTGACCGGCGCGTCCGAGGAGGGGGCGCCGGCGTGACGGCTCAGGGCGTGCGTCCGCCCGTGTGGACCGCTCCGCCCGAGGTGCGCGTCGTCGTCGGGCCGGGGGTCTGGGGCCGGACACGCCCGGGACGCGCGCAAGGGTCGTCCGGCCCGGCGCTCCGCGACCGGCTGGCATGCTGGTGACATGAGCACCGAACCCTCCCCGACGACCGTCCCGCAGGGCATCCCCGCGATCGAGGCGACCACGCACGCCCCCGAGCGGTCCGACGCCGAGGTCCTGGTGATCACCGGGATGTCGGGCGCCGGGCGCTCGCGGGCGGCCGCGGTGCTCGAGGACCTGGACTGGTACGTCGTCGACAACATGCCGCCGCGCATGCTCGTTCCCCTCGTCGACATGATGACCCGGGCAGGGTCGAGCGTGCAGCGGATCGCGGCCGTCGTCGACGTGCGCGGAGGCGGCTTCTTCACGGACCTCCTCGACGTCCTCAAGCACCTGCGCGACGCCGGGGTCTTCTACCGGATCCTGTTCCTCGACGCGTCCGACGAGGTCCTCGTGCGCCGCTACGAGCAGGTCCGGCGCCCGCACCCGCTGCAGGGCAACGGGCGGATCCTCGACGGGATCGCCGAGGAGAGGCGGCTGGTCGCGAGCGTCGAGGAGCGGGCCGACGTCGTGATCGACACCTCCGAGCTCAACGTCCACGACCTCGCCCGGGAGGTCCGCGCCGCCGTCGCCCAGGGGACCCCCGACACGCTGCGCATCAACGTGGTCTCCTTCGGGTTCAAGTACGGGATCCCGCTCGACGCGGACCACGTCGTCGACATGCGGTTCCTCGCGAACCCGTACTGGATCACCGAGCTGAGGCACCTCACCGGGCGCGACCAGGCCGTGCGGGACTACGTCCTCGCGCGCCCGGGGGCCCTCGAGTTCGTCGATAGGTACGTCAGTGCGCTCGAGCCCGTCCTGGCCGGATACCTGGCCGAGGAGAAGCGGTACGTGACCATCGCCGTGGGCTGCACGGGCGGCAAGCACCGGTCCGTCGCCATCTCCGAGGTGCTCGCCCAGCGGTTGCGCGCCGTGGGGCAGCGCGTCACGGTGACGGCCCGCGACCTCGGCAAGGAGTAGTCGTGACCCTCGCCAACCCGGCGGTCGTCGCGCTCGGCGGCGGGCACGGCCTGTCCGCGACGCTCTCGGCGCTGCGACTCATGTCCGATCGGATCACGGCCGTCGTGACGGTCGCCGACGACGGCGGGTCCTCCGGGCGCCTGCGCACCGAGCTCGGTGTGCTCCCGCCCGGGGACCTGCGCATGGCGCTCGCGGCCCTGTGCGACGACTCGGAGTGGGGCCGGACGTGGAGCTCGGTCCTGCAGCACCGGTTCTCCTCGAGCGGCGACCTCGACCAGCACGCGGTCGGGAACCTCCTGATCGTCGCGCTGTGGGAGCTGCTCGACGACCCGGTCGCGGGTCTCGACTGGGTCGGCAAGCTCCTGGGCGCCAGGGGGCGGGTCCTGCCCATGGCCGCGGTGCCTCTCGGCATCGAGGTCGACGTGCGGACGGCCGAAGGCCTCTCGACCATCGTCGGGCAGAGCCAGGTCGCGGTGACCCACGAACGCATCGAGCAGCTGCGGCTCGTGCCGCCCGACCCGCCGGCCTGCCCCGAGGCCGTGGACGCCGTCATGGGCGCCGACTGGGTGGTCCTCGGACCGGGCTCCTGGTACTCCTCGGTCATGCCGCACCTGCTCGTCCCCGAGCTCGCGCGAGCCCTGCACGAGACCACGGCGCGGCGCTGCGTCGTCCTCAACCTCTCGAACAGCTCGGGCGAGACCTACGGGCTGACGGCCACGGACCACCTCGAGGCCCTGCACAAGCACGCACCCAGCCTCCGCATCGACGCGGTGCTCGCGGACCCGAGCGCGGTCGACGACGTCGGTCTGCTCGCGGACGAGTCGGCCCGCACGGGCGCCCGGCTGCTGCTGCGCCAGGTGGGGCGGTCGGACGGTACGCCGCGGCACGATGCGCTGCGGCTCGCAGCCGCTCTGCGCGACGTCTTCGACGGGGCCCTGGGAGACGTGGGTACCGCGTCGGGCTGAGGTGTACCGGCCACGACGAACCCGTGCGAGCAGGCCGCTGTCGGCGACCGTCCGGCACCGGTCGACGACAGGGCCCCCAGCGCTCTATGCAGGAGCTCGAGGGGTTGGTCGCGCGGTCGCCGTGGCGCCGTGCCGCGGCGCGTCTCCTGGCAGAAGGCGGTCACGATCGTTGCTCGTTGATGGGAGGATGTCGGCATGGCGTTGACGGCACAGGTGAAGGACGAGCTCGCGCGACTCAAGGTGGACAAGACCTCCTGCCGCAAGGCGGAGGTCTCTGCCATGCTGCGGTTCTCGGGAGGGTTGCACATCATCTCGGGGCGTATCGTGATCGAGGCGGAGCTGGACACGGCGATCGCCGCCCGTCGGCTCCGGCAGACGATCAGCGACGTGTACGGCCACACGAGCGAGCTGATCGTGGTCTCGGCCGGAGGGCTGCGCCGCAGCAGCCGGTACGTCGTGCGGGTCGTCAAGGACGGCGAGTCGCTCGCCCGGCAGACGGGTCTGCTCGACAACCGTGGCCGCCCGGTCCGTGGGCTGCCGCCGCAGGTCGTCTCCGCCGGGGTCGGGGAGGCCGAGGCAGCGTGGCGCGGCGCCTTCCTGGCGCACGGCTCGCTGACCGAGCCCGGACGCTCGTCGGCCCTCGAGGTGACGTGTCCCGGGCCCGAGGCGGCGCTCGCGCTCGTCGGCGCCGCGCGGCGACTGGGGATCGCCGCGAAGGCGCGCGAGGTCCGTGGGGTGGACCGGGTCGTGATCCGGGACGGCGAGGCGATCAGCGCGATGCTGACCCGTCTCGGGGCCCACGAGACCGTGGTCGTCTGGGAGGAGCGGCGCCAGCGCCGCGAGGTGCGCGGGACGGCCAACCGGCTCGCGAACTTCGACGACGCGAACCTGCGCCGGTCGGCCCGTGCCGCGGTGGCTGCCGGGGCCCGCGTCGAGCGCGCGTTCGAGATCCTGGGCCCCGACCTGCCGGACCACCTCCGGGAAGCGGGGGAGCTGCGGCTCGCCCACAAGCAGGCCTCGCTCGAGGAGCTGGGTCAGCTCGCCGAGCCGCCGCTGACGAAGGACGCCGTGGCCGGCCGTATCCGCAGGCTCCTGTCGACCGCCGACAAGCGGGCGGCCGAGCTCGGGATCCCGGACACCGAGGCCGGCCTGAGCCCGGACCTGCTCGACGTCTGACGGTCGGCCTCCCGGGGCGCGTCGTCCGCGGGTGCGGCGGGGCCGCTGCACGGTCACGTGCGGGCCGGAACGCTCCTCGCGCGGTCATGGTCGGCGCGCCGGGTGTGACGTCGGTCTCGGACCCCGGTCACATTCCCACGGTGCGTCCGTGGGCGTCTCAGATCCGCCTCCAGGTCACGGGATGGGGAGCATTGGGTATAGGATCGGGGATGTCAGGTGACAAAGACGTGCTCCTTCACTGAGGTCTTCGGGACCCTGTTGAGTCGCAGCTGTCGCTGTGGCCCTGCGAGATCCCCGGAGTCCACGCCGCAAGGCATCCAGTGGGGGAGTACTTCGCCGTTACCACCTACGTACGCCGTAGTACGTGATCGTTCGGCATCAACCGTGTGCGTCGGAAACACCGGCGCGCCCTGAGGAGGGCATTGTGACCATCCGCGTCGGTATCAACGGCTTCGGTCGTATCGGACGTAACTTCTTCCGCGCCATCATCGCGTCGGGGGCGGACATCGAGATCGTGGGTGTCAACGACCTCACGGACAACAAGACGCTCGCGCACCTGCTGAAGTACGACACCGTCCTGGGTCGTTTCCCGCTGAGCGTCGACTTCGACGAGAACAACATCATCGTCGACGGCAAGGCCATCCGTGCCCTCGAGGAGCGCGACCCCGCGAACCTGCCCTGGGCCGAGCTCGGCGCCGACATCGTCATCGAGTCGACCGGTTTCTTCACCGACGCGACCAAGGCCAAGGCTCACATCGAGGCCGGCGCCAAGAAGGTCATCATCTCCGCCCCGGCGAAGAACGAGGACGGCACCTTCGTCGTCGGCGTGAACCACGAGCAGTACGACCCCGCGACGCAGCACATCATCTCCAACGCGTCGTGCACCACGAACTGCCTCGCCCCGATGGCCAAGGCCCTCAACGACGCGATCGGCATCGAGCGCGGTCTCATGACCACGATCCACGCGTACACGGGTGACCAGAACCTCCAGGACGGCCCCCACAAGGACCTGCGTCGTGCCCGTGCGGCCGCGCAGAACATCGTCCCCACCTCGACCGGTGCGGCCAAGGCCGTCGCTCTCGTGCTCCCCGAGCTCAAGGGCAAGCTCGACGGCTTCGCGATGCGCGTCCCCGTCATCACCGGTTCGGCCACGGACCTCACGTTCACCGCCTCGAAGACCGTCACGGTCGAGGAGGTCAACGCTGCGGTCAAGGCTGCCGCCGAGGGCCCGCTCAAGGGCGTCCTGAAGTACGTCGACGACGACATCGTCTCCTCGGACATCGTCACGGACCCGCACACCTCGATCTTCGACTCGAAGCTCACCAAGGTGAGCGGCGACCTGGTCAAGGTCGTCGCCTGGTACGACAACGAGTGGGGCTACTCCAGCTCGCTCGTCTCGCTCACGCAGTACGTGGGTGCTCGTCTCTGATCTCCGTCCTTCGTGACGTGAGGTGAATTCTGCGTCCGCGTGCGTGGCCGGCCCGGTTGGCCGCCCATGCACGCGGACGCAGTCATGTGTGACGTGACCTGTTTCGACCCTGTTCAGACCAGGAGTGTGCTCATGAAGACCATCGACTCCCTCGGCGACCTGCGCGGCAAGCGCGTGCTCGTCCGCTCGGACTTCAACGTCCCCCTCGACGGGACGACCATCACGGACGACGGCCGCATCCGCGCCGCGCTCCCCACGCTCAAGCGGCTGACCGACGCCGGCGCGAAGGTCGTCGTGACCGCGCACCTCGGGCGTCCCAAGGGTGAGCCCGACGCCAAGTACTCCCTCGCTCCTGTCGCGGCGCGCCTGGGCGAGCTGCTCGGCGCTCCCGTGACGCTCGCGGACGACACCGTCGGTGAGTCCGCCAAGGCCACGGTCGCCGCGCTCGGCGACGGCGAGGTGGCGCTGCTCGAGAACATCCGCTTCGACGCTCGCGAGACCTCGAAGGTCGACGCGGAGCGCGAGTCGCTCGCCGCGGACCTCGCCTCGCTCGCGGACGCGTACGTGTCCGACGGCTTCGGCGTGGTGCACCGCAAGCAGGCGTCGGTCTACGACATCGCCAAGGTGCTGCCGTCCGCGGTCGGCGAGCTGGTCCTCAAGGAGGTCGACTCCCTCAAGAAGGCGACCGAGGACCCCGCGCGCCCCTACGTCGTCGTGCTCGGCGGGTCGAAGGTCTCCGACAAGCTCGGCGTCATCGCCAACCTGCTGACCAAGGCGGACCGCCTGCTCATCGGTGGCGGCATGGTCTTCACGTTCCTCGCCGCCAAGGGCTACTCGGTGGGCAACTCGCTCCTCGAGACGGACCAGATCGACACCGTGAAGGGCTACCTCGCGGACGCCGAGAAGGCCGGCGTCGAGATCGTCCTGCCCACGGACATCCTCGCCGCGGACTCGTTCGCCGCCGACGCTCCCTACGAGGTCGTGCCCGCGGACGCCATCCCCGACGGCAAGATCGGCCTGGACATCGGCCCCGAGTCCGCCAAGCTCTTCGCGAGCAAGATCGTGGACGCCAAGACGGTCGTCTGGAACGGTCCGGCGGGCGTCTTCGAGTTCGAGGCGTTCTCCGGCGGCACCCGTGCCGTCGCGCAGGCCCTGGTCGACGCGACCGCGAACGGCGCGTTCACGATCGTCGGCGGTGGCGACTCCGCGGCGGCCGTGCGCATCCTCGGCTTCGACGAGGCCGGCTTCAGCCACATCTCGACCGGTGGCGGCGCGAGCCTGGAGTTCCTCGAGGGCAAGTCCCTCCCGGGGCTCGCAGTCCTCGAGGCCTGACCCCACCACCGCAGCCTCACGGCTCACAGAAGGTAGACACACCATGACTGATGCACGTACCCCGCTCATCGCGGGCAACTGGAAGATGAACCTGGACCACCAGGAGGCCATCCACACGGTCCAGAAGCTCGCCTGGGCCCTCAAGGACGCCAAGCACGACTTCTCGGCCGTCGAGGTCACCGTCCTGGTCCCGTTCACGGACCTGCGCAGCGTGCAGACGCTGGTCGACGCCGACAAGCTCGAGCTGACGTACGGCGCGCAGGACGTCTCGCAGCACGTCTCGGGCGCCTACACGGGTGAGATCTCGCCCGTGTTCCTGAGCAAGCTGGGCGTGACCTACGTCGCGATCGGCCACTCGGAGCGTCGCCAGTACCACGGTGAGGACGACGCGCTCGTCAACGCCAAGTCGAAGGCCGCCCTCGCGCAGGGCCTGGTCCCGATCATCTGCGTCGGCGAGGCGCTCGACATCCGCAAGGCCGGCGAGCAGGTCTCGTACACGCTCGCGCAGGTCGACGGCGCCCTCAAGGGCCTGTCCGCGGAGGACGCCGCCAAGGTCGTCATCGCGTACGAGCCCGTCTGGGCCATCGGCACCGGCGAGGTCGCCACGCCGCAGGACGCGCAGGAGGTCGCGGGCGCGATCCGTGCCCGTCTCGCCGAGCTGTACTCGGCCGAGGTGGCCGACGCCGTCCGCGTGCTCTACGGCGGTTCGGTCAAGTCCTCGTCGATCGCCGAGCTCATGAAGGAGCAGGACGTCGATGGTGCTCTGGTCGGTGGCGCGAGCCTCGACCCCGAGGAGTTCGCGAAGATCGCGCGCTTCCAGTCGCACCACGGGGCCTGAGTCCCCCTGCTGCCGGGTCGCGCCGCACGGCGCGGCCCGGCAGCGTGGCCACCGCGGGAGCGGTGGCCTTTTCTCGCGGTAGCCCGTCCGGCGTGGCGTCCCGACCGGCAGCATCGACCACCGGGCGGAACGGTTCGTCGGATCGGGCCCGCGTCGCCTACCCTTGTCCTCGGTGCCGTACCTGTGCCTCAGGTCGGTCCAGGACACCCGTTGCGGTCCGCTCTCGACTTCTCGACGTGGACCCAGAGCCAAGGACGTACTCGTGGACGCGCTGCGCATCATCCTCCAGATCCTGCTGGTCATCACCAGCGGCTTCTTGACCCTCCTCGTGCTCATGCACAAGGGCAAGGGCGGCGGCCTCTCCGACATGTTCGGTGGCGGCATCTCGAGCAGCGCCGGCAGCTCCGGCGTGGCCGAGCGCAACCTGAACCGCATCACCATCACGTTCGCGATCACCTGGACCGTCGTGATCATCCTTCTGGGGCTCATCCAGAAGGTCAGCTGACCCGGCGCCGACGCCGTCGGCACAGGGTGTGGAACCGTTCCGCTCCGCGGGCGGTCGGAAGTCAGGGGAGTGAAGTCGTGGCTGGTGGTAGTGCTATCAAGGGGTCGCGCGTCGGTGCCGGCCCGCTGGGAGAGACGGAGCGGGGCGACGTCGCCCCTCGTACCTGGGTCTCCTACTGGTGTGCCAACGGACACGAGACGCGTCCGAGCTTCTCGTCCGAGGTGGAGATCGTCACGCCCGAGACCTGGGACTGCCCGCGCTGCGGGCTGCCCGGGGGACAGGACCCGGCGAACCCGCCGAGCGCGCTGCGCAACGAGCCGTACAAGACGCACCTCGCCTACGTGAAGGAGCGTCGCAGCGACGAGGACGGCGTGGCCCTCCTCGACGAGGCGCTCGCCGCGCTCCGGGCACGCCGCGGCCGCTAGGACGCCCGTGCGGCCGTGAACGGTCCGCACCCTCAGCAAGGCCCTCCGGGGCAGGTACGACAGCACAGCGGGCCCCGTCCGGGAAGGACGGGGCCCGCTGTGCTGTCGGCTGCTTCTGCGGTCGTCGGTCGTGCTGGCAGCGGCTCAGCGGCTCAGCGGCTCAGCGCGTGGTGCTGGCTCGCCGCGACGTCGACGAGCCACAGCGTGCGCTGCGTGCCCAGGGCCCCGGCCGCCGGGGTCGTCGTCACCGGGTCGCCCGCCAGTGCGGAGGCGACCGCGGGGGCCTTCTCCGCTCCGGCGGCCACGACCCAGACCTCCTGGGCCGCCTGGATCGCGGAGAACGTCAGGGAGACGCGCTCGGGCGGCGGCTTGGGGGAGTCGTGCACCCCGGTCGTCGCCCCGTCGGCGTCGAGCGCCGCGTTCCCGGGGAAGAGCGACGCGACGTGCCCGTCCGGACCCATGCCCAGCAGGAGGACGTCGAACGCGAGGTGCGCGCCGCCGTCGGGCGTGAAGCGCGAGAGCTCGTCCGCGTAGAGCGCGGCCGACTCCTCCGGGGTCCCGACGCCGTCGCCCGGCGCAGGCATCACGTGCACGTTCTGCGGTGGCAGGGTCGGCAGGTGGTCGAGGAAGGCCTCGCGTGCCTGCGTCTCGTTGCGCTCGGGGTCGCCCGTCGGCAGGAAGCGCTCGTCGCCCCACCACAGGTGCACGCCGGTCCAGTCGACCGCGTCGCGCACGGGGTGCGCGGCGATCGCCGCGAGCGACCGGATCCCGACGGTGCCGCCAGTGAGGACGACGTGGACGGGCGTGCGGACGGACTGGATGTCGAGGATGCGGGTCAGCAGCCGGGCCGCGACGGCCTCGGCGAGGACGCCTGCGTCGGGGTGCACGACGACGAGGCGCGCCCCGTGCGCGCGAGCGGCGGCCCCTGCCTCGGCCGTCATTCGCCGATCCTCGCGAGACCCTTGGTGAGGACCTCGCCGTAGACCTCGTCGGGGTCGAGGCGGCGCAGCTCCTCGGTCAGGCACTCCTCGAGCTGGCGCAGCGGCAGCGAGATGCGGCGGTCGGGCTGGCCCGGCTGGGTCAGCGTCACGATGCGACCGTCGGGCCGGGACAGCACGATCGCGCCGCCCTTGCGCTCGAGGGTCACCTTCGTGATGCCCGAGACACCGCGGCGGCGGACCAGCTTGACCTGGCACTTGAGCTGCTGGGCGAGCCAGGCCGCGAGGACGTCGACCGAGGGGTGGTGCTCCTCGCCCTCGACCTCGACGGCCGTGACGGACTCGTACGGCGGCTGGTCGAGCGCCGCCGCGATCAGGCCGCGCCAGAGCGTCACGCGGGTCCACGCGAGGTCCGTGTCGCCCGGGTGGTGGCTCCTGCTCAGGCGCTGGAGCGTCTGGAGCGACTTGCCCGCGTTGACGGCGTCCGTGATGCGGCGGTGGGCCATCTGGCCGACCGGGTCCGCCGACGGGTTGTCGGGCGTCTCCCGGGGCCACCAGGCCACGATCGGCGCGTCGGGCAGCAGGAGGGGCATCACGAGGGTGTCGGTGTGCGCGACGAGCGGGCCCGACGGGCGCAGGATGATGACCTCGCTGGCGCCCGCGTCGCCGCCGATGCGGATCTGGGCGTCGAGCCGGGCCGCCGTGCGCTTGTTCGCGGGCGCGACGACCACGACACGGCACGGGTGCTCGCGCGAGGCGCCGTTGGCTGCGGCGACCGCGTCCTCGACGTCGGCCTCCTCGGCCAGGACGACGAGGGTCAGGACACGGCCGAGGGCCACGGCGCCGCCCTCGTCGCGCAGCTTCACGAGGCGCTTGTTGACCGCATTGGTCGTCGTCTCGGGGAGATCGATGATCATGAGGTGAGGCTCCAGTTCGAGGTCCGGCCGGGGATCCGGGACAGGCGGGAGATCGGTGCGGTCGCGGTCACGGTCGCCGCCAGGTGCGACCGTCGCGGGCCATCATCTCGTCGGCCGACCCGGGGCCCCACGTCCCGGAGCGGTAGGCGTCCGGCGTGCCCTTGGACTCCCAGTACGCGGTGATGGGGTCGAGGATCTTCCAGGAGAGCTCGACCTCCTCGTGGCTCGGGAACAGCGGTGGGTCGCCCAGCAGGACGTCGAGGATGAGGCGCTCGTAGGCCTCGGGGGAGGACTCGGTGAACGCGTGCCCGTAGCCGAAGTCCATCGTGACGTCGCGGACCTCCATGGCGGTGCCGGGGACCTTCGCGCCGAAGCGGATCGTGACGCCCTCGTCGGGCTGGACACGGATGACGAGCGCGTTCTTGCCGAGCTCGGACGTCGCGGAGGACTCGAACGGCAGGTGCGGGGCCGACTTGAAGACGACGGCGATCTCCGTCACGCGCCGGCCCAGGCGCTTGCCCGTGCGCAGGTAGAACGGCACCCCGGCCCAGCGGCGGTTGTCGATGTCGACGCGGATCGCGGCGAACGTCTCGGTCGTGGAGTCGGGCGAGATGCCGTCCTCCTCGAGGTACCCGACGACCTCCTCGCCGCCCTGCCACCCGGCCGAGTACTGGCCGCGGGAGGTGTGGCGTCCCAGGTCGCGCGGGAGGCGCACGGCCGAGAGCACCTTGAGCTTCTCGGCCCGCAGCGACTCGGCGTCGAACGACACGGGCTCCTCCATCGCGGTGAGCGCGAGGAGCTGGACGAGGTGGTTCTGGATGACGTCGCGCGCGGCGCCGATCCCGTCGTAGTACCCCGCGCGGCCCCCGATGCCGATGTCCTCGGCCATGGTGATCTGCACGTGGTCGACGTAGTTCGCGTTCCAGATGGGCTCGTAGAGCTGGTTGGCGAACCGCAGCGCCAGCATGTTCTGGACGGTCTCCTTGCCCAGGTAGTGGTCGATGCGGAAGACCGAGTCGGGGTCGAAGACCTTCGAGACCACGTCGTTGAGCTCGCGAGCGCTGTGCAGGTCGTGACCGAACGGCTTCTCGATGACCACGCGCCGCCAGGCGTCCTCGCTCGAGCGCGACAGGCCCGACTGCGAGAGCTGCTCGCAGACCAGCGGGAACGCGCTCGGGGGGACCGACAGGTAGAACGCGTGGTTGCCGCCCGTGCCGCGCTCCTTGTCGAGGCCCTCGACCGTGGCGCGCAGGCGCTCGAACGCCTGCTCGTCGTCGAACTCGCCCTGGACGAACCGGATGCCCTCGGCGAGCTGCTTCCAGGTCGCCTCGCGGAACGGCGTGCGCGCGTACTGCTTGACGGCGTCGTGGACGACCTGGGCGAAGTCCTGGTCCTCCCAGTCGCGCCGGGCGAAGCCCGTGAGCGCGAAGCCGGGCGGGAGGAGCCCGCGGTTGGCGAGGTCGTACACGGCGGGCATGAGCTTCTTGCGGGCGAGGTCGCCCGTGACACCGAAGATGACCAGGCCGCAGGGCCCGGCGATGCGGGGGAGTCGAAGGTCACGCGGGTCGCGCAGCGGGTTGTGCTCTGCGCTGATCTTTGCCGGTCTCAACTGATGTCACCGTTCTCGTCGGCGTGGGCTGGAATGGTCGAAAGGTCCGTCCTGCGGACCGGGATAGAGCCTAGGCGGTGGTCGGGGCGTGCCCGGAGGACGTCCACGACCGTGTCGACCGTCGCGGGCCAGGAGCGAAGGGCGCGGGTCACGACGCGTCGCCGGCCGCGCGGGCCAGGCCGTCGTCGACGGTCGCGAGCAGGTCGGACCAGCTCGCCTCGAACTTCTCGACGCCCTCGTCCTCGAGGCGCTGGGTGACCTCGACGAGCGAGACGCCGAACGACTCGATGGTCTCGAGGACCGAGCGCGAGGCCGTGTACGTGCCCGCGACGGTGTTCCCGAGCACGACGCCGTGGTCGGCGAACGCGTCGAGCGTGGCCTGCGGCATGGTGTTCACGACGCCCGGGGCGACGAGCTCGTCGACGTACATGGTGTCGCGGTAGTCGGGGTTCTTGACGCCCGTCGAGGCCCACAGGGGGCGCTGCGGGTGGGCGCCAGCGGCCTCGAGGGTGCGCCAGCGGTCGGTCTGGACGACCTGCTCGTAGGCCTCGTACGCGAGCCGCGCGTTGGCGATCGCGGCGCGCCCGCGCAGGTCGTGGGCCTCGGGGGTCCCGATCGCGGTCAGGGCCGAGTCGACGGCCGAGTCGACGCGCGAGACGAAGAACGACGCGACCGACGCGATGCGCGTCACGTCGTGCCCGGCGTCGCGCGCCTGCTCGACGCCGGACAGGAAGGCGTCCATGACCTGGCGGTAGCGGGCGAGGGAGAAGATGAGCGTCACGTTGACGCTGATGCCCTGCGCGAGGGTGCGCTCGATCGCGTCGAGCCCTTCGACGGTCGCGGGGATCTTGATGAGGACGTTGGGGCGGTCGACCGTCTGCCACAGCCGGACGGCGGTCGCGACGGTCGCGTCGGCGTCGCGCGCCAGGCGCGGGTCGACCTCGATCGACACACGGCCGTCGACGCCGTCGGTCGCGTCGTACACGGGGCGCAGGACGTCGGCCGCGGCGCGCACGTCGTCCGTCGTGATCCGCTCGACCGCGGCCTCGACGTCGGTCCCGGCGGCGGCGAGCTCGGCGAGCTGCGCGTCGTAGGCGTCGCCCTTCGCCAGGGCGCCCGCGAAGATCGTGGGGTTGGTCGTGACGCCGACGACGGCGCGGGAGGTGGTGAGGTCGGCGAGCCCGCCGCTGCGCAGCCGTTCTCGGGAGAGGTCGTCCAACCAGATGGAGACACCTGCCTCCGACAGCTCGCGGACGGGTGCTGGTGCTGCGCTGTGGTGCACGGTCACGGTTCTCCCTCTCGTCGTCTGGCGTCCGTCCTCACGGACGTCCCAGGAGGGGGCGGGCGAGACCCGCCCCCTCCTGGAATCTACGGATGGTCAGAGCTGGTCGCCAGTGCCACCGACCGAGGGGATCGCCACACCGCCGGGAGCCGCGCCGGTGCGAGCGGACTCGATCGACTCCTTCGCGGCGGCCGCGACGGCCTCGGACGTGATCCCGAACTCGCGGTAGAGGATCTTGTAGTCCGCGGACGCGCCGTAGTGCTCGAGGCACACGGAGCGGCCGGCGTCGCCGACCAGGTCGCGCCAGCCCTGGGCGATGCCCGCCTCGACCGAGACGCGGGCCTTGACGGCGGCCGGGAGCACGCTCTCGCGGTACTCGGGGCCCTGCGCGTCGAACCACTCGCGGCTCGGCAGCGAGACGACGCGCGCCGCGATGCCCTCGGCCGCGAGCTGCTCGCGCGCCTCGACCGCGAGCTGGACCTCGGAGCCCGTGCCGATGAGGATCACGTCGGGCGTGCCCTCGGTGTCGAGCAGCACGTAGCCGCCCTTCGCGGTGCCCGAGGCGTCGGCGAAGCCGTCCGTGCCGCGGGGGAACGTCGGGACGTTCTGGCGGGTCAGGATGAGGCCGGCCGGGCGGTCGGTGTGCTCGAGGATCGTGCGCCAGGCCCACGCGGTCTCGTTGGCGTCCGCGGGGCGGACGACGTCGAGGCCGGGGATGGCGCGCAGCGCGGCGAAGTGCTCGATGGGCTGGTGCGTGGGGCCGTCCTCGCCCAGGCCGATCGAGTCGTGCGTCCAGACGAACGTCGACGGGATCTCCATGAGGGCCGCGAGGCGGACCGCGGGACGCATGTAGTCGGAGAACGTGAGGAACGTCCCACCGTAGGCGCGGGTCCCGCCGTGCAGGACGATGCCGTTGAGGATCGAGCCCATGGCGTGCTCACGGATGCCGAAGTGCAGCGTGCGGCCGTACTCGTGACCGGGGAACTTCTTGGTCGCGTGCTCGGCGGGCACGAACGAGGGCTCGCCGTCCATGGTCGTGTTGTTCGAGCCGGCGAGGTCGGCCGAGCCGCCCCAGAGCTCGGGCAGCGTGTCGGCCAGGGCCGAGAGGACCTTGCCCGAGGCGGCGCGCGTCGCGACGTCCTTGCCGGCCTCGAAGGTCGGCAGGGAGTCGGTCCAGCCGGCCGGCAGCTCGCGGGCCTCGAGGCGCTGCAGGAGCGCGTGCCCCGCGGGGTTGGCGACCTTCCAGGCCTCGAACGCGGTGTCCCAGCGCTCGCGCAGCTCGGCGCCGCGCTCGCCCACGGCACGCGTGTAGGCCAGGACCTCTGCGGGCACGTCGAACGTCTTGTCGGGGTCGAGGCCGAGCTCGATCTTGAGGCCGCGGATCTCGTCGGCGCCCATGGCCGAGCCGTGGATCCCGCCGGTGTTCTGCTTGGTGGGCGAGGGCCAGCCGATGATCGTGCGCAGCGCGATGATCGAGGGCTTGCCGGTCTCGGCCTGCGCGGCGGCCACGGCCGCGGCGAGCTCGTCGACGTTCTCGGCGTAGCCCGTGCCGCCCTGGGTCCAGTCGACCTTCTGGGTGTGCCAGCCGTAGGCCGCGTAGCGCGCGAGGACGTCCTCGGTGAACGCGATGTCGGTGTCGTCCTCGATCGAGATCTTGTTGTCGTCCCAGATCACGATGAGGTTGCCGAGCTGCTGGTGGCCCGCGATCGAGGAGGCCTCGGAGGTCACGCCCTCCTGCAGGTCGCCGTCCGAGGCGATGACGTAGACGTGGTGGTCGAACGGGCTCTCGCCGGGGGCCGTCGACGGGTCGAGCAGGCCGCGCTCGCGGCGGGCCGCCATGGCCATGCCGACCGAGGACGCGAGGCCCTGGCCGAGGGGTCCCGTAGTGATCTCGACGCCGTTGGTGTGCTTGTACTCGGGGTGCCCCGGGGTCTTGGAGCCCCACGTGCGCAGCGCCTCGATGTCCTCGATCTCCAGGCCGTAGCCGGCGAGGAAGAGCTGGAGGTAGATCGTGAGCGACGAGTGGCCCGCGGAGAGCACGAACCGGTCGCGGCCGACCCAGTGCGAGTCGGCGGGGTCGTGGCGCATGACCTTCTGGAAGAGCAGGTACGCGGCGGGGGCGAGGGAGATCGCGGTCCCCGGGTGGCCGTTGCCGACCTTCTCGACGGCGTCCGCCGCGAGGGCCTTGACGGTCTTGACAGCCTGGTCGTCCAGGGGGGACCACTCGAGGGGCTGGTTGGCAGGAACGAACGCGTTCACCGGACCTCTTTCCCGTCCGGAGCCTGGCCCCGGATCATCGTCGGAACAACAAAGATCAACCGATGAACTATTCCGTCGCACGCACCCGGTCGCTCACAGGCGGAGCGGGGGGCCGGGCAGGCGACCGGCCGGTCGCGACGGTGGGTGCCAGGGGTCGGAGCCCTCGGGGTGCCCACCGGGGCACCAGGCCGTCGGTTGCTCCACCCAGCCTATACGTGGACCCCCGGACGGCGCCCTGCCCCGCCCACCACGTGGATTTCGGTCGGATCTCACACTTTTGTACGAGCCGGAGGGCGGCGGCGGCGAAGGGGTCGACGTAACATAGGACGGATGTCCAGCGGGTCGGAGCCGACACGCACCGACTGCCGGACGACGCCCCCCAGCTTTCCTCGCCAGAACGGAACCCCGAAGCGCGTGCACACCACGAGCCAGGCACCGATCGACGAGACGGGTCTTCCGTCTCGTGCTGCCGCGACCGCGCAGGTCGCCGGACAGCCCCGGGTCGCCGCGGACGGCAGCGCCGTCGCGGGGATCCGCAGCACGATCGGCGCGTACATCGCCCTGACGAAGCCTCGCATCATCGAGCTCCTGCTCGTGACGACGCTGCCCACCATGATCCTCGCCCAGGGCGGTTTCCCGGACTTCTGGCTCGTCGTCAAGACGCTCGTCGGGGGCACGCTCGCCGCGGCGTCGGCGAACGTCTTCAACTGCTACATCGACCGCGACATCGACGAGCTCATGAACCGCACCAAGCGGCGTCCGCTCGTCACGGGCGAGATCTCGCCGCGCGCCGCGCTGGTCTTCGCGACGGCGCTGGGCGTGGTCGCGCTCCTGTGGTTCGCGCTGCTCGTCAACGCGCCCTCTGCCTGGCTCACGTTCGCAGCCATCGCGATCTACGTCGTGGGCTACACGATGATCCTCAAGCGCCGCACGCCGCAGAACATCGTGTGGGGCGGCATCGCTGGCTGCATGCCGGTCTTCATCGGCTGGTCCGCGGTCACGGGCTCGCTCAGCTGGTCCGCGGTCGCGCTGTTCCTCGTGATCTTCTTCTGGACGCCGCCGCACTACTGGCCGTTGTCGATCAAGTTCAAGAAGGACTACGCGAACGCGGGCGTCCCGATGCTCCCCGTCGTCGCCGACAACCGCAAGGTCGCCCGCGAGATGATCGGCTACACGGTCGCGATGATCGCCTCGTCGCTCGCCCTGTGGTGGCTCGCGCCCATGACCTGGGTCTACGGCGTGGTCGCGATCGGCCTCGGTGCCTGGTTCCTGGCGCTGTGCGTCATGATGCTGCGCCGGGCCAACGACCCGACCAAGGGCAAGCTCGGAGCCATGAAGGTCTTCCACGCCTCGATCACGTACCTGACCCTCCTGTTCGTCGCGGTCGCGGTCGACGTGTTCCTCCCCTTCTGACGGCCGGCCCGGGACCCACGGGATGATCGTGCGACGAGCAGCCGGTGCGCGATGACGCGCGCCGCCGCGGGGAAGCCCGCGCTCGCCGTCGGGCCTGACGGCGTGGACGGGACCGCGGCCCCGGAGAACCAAGGGCCCGCGCCCCTGCCCGTGGCGCTCGACCGCGCCGTGCGCGAGTACCTCGCGCACCTGACGGTCGAGCGCGGGCTGTCCCAGAACACGGTCGCGGCCTACCGGCGCGACCTCGCCCGGTACGCCGCCTACCTCGCGGCCCGGGGCCGCGCGGAGCCCGCCGACGTGACACCGGCCGACGTCGCGGAGTACGTCACCACGGTCCGCACGGGGTCCGACGGCGCCGCTCTCCTCTCGCCGTCGTCGACGGCCCGCTCGGTGGCCGCGGTGCGAGGCTGGCACCGCTTCTGCGCGCTTGAGGGGCACACCGACTCCGACCCGTCGGCCGAGGTGCGCCCGCCCGCGCAGGGCAAGCGGCTCCCCAAGGCCATCTCGACCGAGGAGGTCGAGGCCATCCTCGAGGCCGCCGGTGCAGGGGAGGGGCCGGGACCGCTGCGGGACCGTGCGCTGCTCGAGCTCGTCTACTCCACGGGTGCCCGCATCTCGGAGGCCGTGAGCCTCGACGTCGACGACCTGGACCTGGGCTCGGGGGCCGTGCGGCTGTTCGGCAAGGGCGCCAAGGAGCGCGTCGTGCCCGTGGGGTCGTTCGCGGTGCGCGCCCTCGACGCGTACCTCGTGCGGGGGCGCCCGGCGCTGTCCGCGACGGGACGCGGGACGCCCGCGGTGTTCCTCAACACGCGCGGCGCGCGCCTGAGCCGCCAGAGCGCGTGGGCGGTCCTGCGCACCGCGGCCGAGCGCGCGGGCCTCGACCACCCCGAACGGATCTCGCCCCACACGCTGCGCCACTCGTTCGCGACGCACCTGCTGGCGGGCGGCGCCGACGTGCGTGTCGTCCAGGAGCTCCTGGGGCACGCGTCGGTCACCACGACGCAGATCTACACGCTCGTGACGCGCGAGACGCTGCGCGAGGTCTACGCGTCGGCCCACCCGAGGGCGCTGGGCTGACCCTCGGCGCGTCGCGCGGGTTCGCGCCACTCCGGCGCGTGCACGCGTCCCGCGCGAGCCCCTGGGGTACCGTGGCGGACGTGAGCAGCCAGGCCCCGAGCGAGATCCAGGACGCCGCCGGACCGTACGACGCACGCGTCGCCACGGCCGCGGGCGCCGCCGACGGTGGTGCGTCCGTCGCACCCGACAACGCCCCCCGGATCGATCCGGTCGGCCGCGAGATCCCCGACTTCCCCGTGCCGGCGCAGCTCGCCACGCACGGGCCGGGGCGCATCATCGCGATGTGCAACCAGAAGGGCGGGGTCGGCAAGACGACCACGACCATCAACCTGGGCGCGACGCTGGCCGAGTACGGGCGCAAGGTCCTGCTCGTCGACTTCGACCCGCAGGGGGCCGCGTCGGTGGGCCTGGGCGTCAACCCGCACGAGCTCGACCGCACGGTCTACAACCTGCTCATGGAGCGCGGTGCGGACATCCGTGAGGTCATCGTCCCCACGGCCGTCGACGGGCTCGACGTGCTGCCCGCGAACATCGACCTGTCCGCGGCCGAGGTCCAGCTCGTGGGCGAGGTCGCGCGCGAGTCGGTCCTCGCCAGGGTCCTGCGCCCCGTGCAGGACGAGTACGACGTGATCCTCGTCGACTGCCAGCCCTCCCTGGGCCTGCTGACCGTCAACGCGCTCACCGCGGCGCACGGGGTCCTCATCCCGCTCGAGTGCGAGTTCTTCGCGCTGCGCGGTGTCGCGCTGCTCGTCGAGACCATCGAGAAGGTCCGCGACCGCCTCAACCCGCGCCTCGAGGTCGACGGGATCCTCGCGACCATGTTCGACTCGCGCACCCTGCACTCGCGCGAGGTCGTGGCCCGCGTGCACGAGGCCTTCGGCGACAAGCTCCTGCACACCGTGATCGGGCGGACCGTGAAGTTCCCCGACGCGTCGGTCGCGGCCGAGCCCATCACGGTCTACGCGCCGTCCCACCCGGGTGCGGTCGCCTACCGTCAGCTCGCCCGCGAGCTGGTCGCCCGTGGCGACGCTGCCTGACACCGCACCGGTGGCCACCCGGGCCGCCGACCCGCAGGACCTGCAGCCCGCCCCACCGTCGACCGACGCGCAGGACGCCACGGCGACACCTCCAGCGGCCCCCGCGACCGACCGGAACGGCAACCCCGCGTTCGAGGTGCACCTCGAGAACTTCTCGGGCCCGTTCGACCTCCTGCTCTCGCTCATCGCGAAGCACAAGCTCGACATCACCGAGATCGCTCTCGCGCAGGTCACCGACGAGTTCATCGCGTACATCCGCACGGCCGAACGCCTCGCGCGCGAGGCCGAGGAGGCCGCACGCGCCGAGGCAGGCCAGCTCCCGCCCGACGGCGGCGCGCCCGTCGCCCGGTCCCGTCGCCCCCGTCCGGGGCGGGACGGGCACCCCGGCTGGGACCTGGGCACCGCGAGCGAGTTCCTGCTCGTGGCCGCGACCCTGCTCGACCTCAAGGCCGCCCGACTGCTGCCCACGGGCGACGTCGAGAGCGCCGAGGACCTCGAGCTCCTCGAGGCCCGCGACCTCCTGTTCGCCCGGCTCCTGCAGTACCGCGCCTACAAGCAGGTCTCCGCGGTCATCGCGGACCGGCTCGCGACCGAGGGACGCCGCTTTCCGCGCATCGTCCAGCTCGAGCCGCACCTCGCGGCCCTGCTGCCCGAGCTCGTGTGGAAGCTCGGCCCCGACCAGCTCGCGGCGCTCGCGGCCAAGGCCATGGAGCCCAAGGCGCCACCGCCGGGCGTGTCCCTGACCCACCTGCACGCACCCGCGGTGAGCGTGCGCGAGCAGGCGGGCATCGTCGTCGGGCTGCTGCGGCGCGAGGGCGCGGCCTCGTTCCGCGTGCTCGTCGCGGACGCGGGCGAGACGCTCGTCGTCGTCGCGCGCTTCCTCGCGCTGCTCGAGCTGTTCCGCGAGGGGCTCGTCGCGTTCGAGCAGGTCGAGGCGCTCGGCGAGCTCACGGTCCGCTGGACGGGCAGCGACGGCGCGGAGGGCGAGGACGGCGGTGCGCTCGCCGCCGTGGGCGGGGAGTTCGACGCCGAGGACGCCGAGGACGCCGAGGACGCTGCTGACGACGCCGAGGACCCAGGTGCCGCCCCCGACGCGGTGGTGGGCGACGAGGCCGACAGCACTGGCGTCACCGGCACCGTCGCCCCGGCGGCGGACGCGCACCCCACGACACGGACGGACCCATGAACGAGGAGAGCATGACCCAGGACACGGTGGACGGCGCCGACCCCGCGGACACCGCCGACGCGCAGGCCGCTGGGGGTCGGGCGACCGAGGACGACGCCCTGCCCACGTTCAGCGCCGAGCACCTTCCCGGCGGGGCGCTCGCCGCGCTCGAGGCGGTCCTCATGGTCGCCGACGAGCCCATCCCCGCGGTCCAGCTCGCGACCGCGCTCGGCCTGCCCCAGCGCGAGGTCGAAGACCTGCTGGGTGAGCTGTCGGCCGAGTACCGCGGCGAGCTGGGCGGGCGCCCCCGCGGTTTCGAGCTGCGCCAGGCGGGCGGCGGGTGGCGCGTGTACTCGGCGCCGGTGTTCGCGGACGTCGTCGGGCGCTTCCTCCTGGAGGGCCAGAGCGCGCGCCTGACGCAGGCCGCTTTGGAGACCCTCGCGGTCGTCGCGTACCGTCAACCGGTCACGCGCGGCCAGATCTCGGCCGTGCGCGGCGTGAACGTGGACGGCGTCGTACGGACGCTGACGACCCGCGGGCTCGTCGCGGAGGTCGGCCAGGATCCCTCGACGGGTGCGGTCCTGTACGGAACCACGGGATACTTCTTGGAGCGCATGGGCTTCTCGTCGCTCGACGAGCTCCCCGCCCTCGCGCCGCACCTGCCGGACGTCGACTCGATCTTCGACGCCGCCGACAGCACACTCGGAGCGTCCGGGGGTGGGAGCGACCGCGCACAGCCGCGGTCGCTGGCCCTGCCCACAGACGCTCGACCCAGCACGAACGACGAAGGAACATCATGAGCAGCGCACGCGAGGGTGGCCGACCGGCCGCCCGAGGACAGCGGTCCGAGAACTCCTCGGGCACCGGTCGACCGGGCAGTGGCCACGCAGGCGGTGGCCGGCCGGCAGGTCAGCGCTCCTCGGCCCCCCGCTCGGGCGCGGGTCGCGGGTGGGCGGGCGACCCGCAGGCGGGCAAGAGCAAGCCGCCGCGTCGCCCCGCTGCCCCCAAGGGCCCGCAGCGCGACGTGCACGTCGCCGACGGCGTGCGCCTCCAGAAGGTCCTCGCGACCGCAGGCCTGGGCTCGCGCCGTGCGTGCGAGGACCTCATCGCCGCGGGCCGCGTCGAGGTCGACGGCGTCGTGGTGCGCGAGCTCGGCGTGCGCGTCGACCCCGAGAAGGCCGTGATCCACGTCGACGGCATGCGGGTCCAGCTCGACCAGTCGCTCGTGACGATCGCGCTCAACAAGCCGCTCGGCGTCGTCTCCACGATGCACGACCCCGAGGGCCGCCCCGCGCTCACGCAGTTCGTCGCGACGCGCCCCGAGCGCCTCTTCCACGTCGGGCGCCTCGACGCCGACAGCGAGGGCCTCCTGCTCCTGACGAACGACGGCGAGCTCGCCAACCGGCTCTCGCACCCCAAGTACGAGGTCTCCAAGACCTACCTCGTGTCGGTCGAGGGCCGCGTCGCGGGCAACGTCGCGAACAAGCTGCTCCACGGCATCGAGCTCGAGGACGGCCCGGCCAAGGTCGACCGCTACCGCGTGGTCGACACGACCCCGCAGGCCAGCATGGTCGAGGTCGTGCTCCACGAGGGCCGCCACCGCATCGTGCGCCGCATGTTCGAGGAGCTCGGCCACCCCGTGACCCGGCTCGTGCGCACCCGCATCGGGTCGATCCACCTGGGCAACCTGCGCCCCGGCGCGACCCGCGTCCTGGGCCGCACCGAGCTCGGCACGCTCATGAGCGAGGTCGGGCTCTAGCAGCCCTCCCGCCCCGGGAGGCGCGTCTTCACGCGCTCCCGGGGCGGCGCTACGCTCGACCCGACCCTCCCGTACGAAGGAGTACCCATGCCCGTCCGGGCCATCCGGGGCGCCACGCAGCTCGACGTCGACGAGCGCGAGCACCTCTTCGACCGCACGCGCGAGCTCGTCCAGGCCGTCCTCGACGCCAACGAGATCGACACCGCGTCGCTCATCTCGATCTTCTTCACCTGCACGCCCGACCTCGTCGCGGACTTCCCGGCCGCCGCGGCCCGCGAGATGGGGCTCGGCGACGTGCCCCTCATGTGCGCGGTCGAGATCGGCGTGCCCGGGGCGCTGCCCCGCGTGGTGCGGCTCATGGCGCACGTCGAGATCGACGTGCCGCGGGCCGACGTCCAGCACGTGTACCTGCACGGAGCGACGTCGCTGCGCAAGGACCTGGCCCAGTGAGCGCGGACGGTACCCGTGCCGAGGGGCGCGGGCTGGTCGTCGCGATCGACGGGCCCTCCGGGTCCGGCAAGTCGAGCGTGTCGCGGGCCGTCGCGCAGCGCCTCGGAACCGCCTACCTGGACACGGGCGCGATGTACCGCGCCGCGACCTGGTGGTGCCTCGAGGAGGGCGTCGACCTCGCCGACCAGGCCGCGGTCGCCGCGGCCGTCGACGTCATGCCGCTCGTCATGGGCATCGACCCGGCCGCGCCGACCGTGCACGTCGACGGCACCGACGTCGGCGAGGCGATCCGGACCACCGAGATCTCCACGGCCGTGAGCGCCGTGGCCACGAACCTCGCGGTCCGCGCCGAGCTGCGCCGCCTGCAGCGCGTCATCATCGCGGCAGAGTCGTCCACGGCGTCGACGTCGTCGACGCCCTCGGAGAGCGCTGACACGAGCTTCTCCGGGGGGCGCGGCATCGTCGCCGAGGGGCGCGACATCACGACCGTCGTCGCGCCCGACGCCGACGTGCGCATCCTGCTCACCGCGAGCGAGGAGGCGCGCCTGGCCCGCCGCTCGCTCGAGGTGCACGGCGCCGCCGACGCGGCCGCGGTCGAGGCCACCAAGGACCAGGTGCTGCGCCGCGACCGCGACGACTCGACCGTCTCGCAGTTCCACGTCGCGGCCGACGGCGTCGTGACGGTCGACTCGTCCGACCTCGACTTCGAGCAGACCGTTCAGGCCGTGCTCGACGTCGTCGAGCACGCCACGGCCACCACCGCCGCGGGGGGCGAGGGGACCGCTCGGTGAGCACCCCGCACGTCCCCTCTCCCACCGGGCCCGCCTGGTCCCGGTGGGTGGGGCGCTTCCTCGCGCGCGTGATCTGGGACACCCACGTGGTCGGGGCCGAGCACGTCCCCGCCACCGGACCCGTCCTGCTCGCCGCCAACCACACGGGCCTCGTCGACGGACCCCTCGTGCTGGGCGTCGCCCCCCGGCCCCTGCACGTCCTCGTCAAGGAGGAGATGTTCGTCGGGCCGATCGGATGGATCCTGCACGCGGCCGGGCAGATCCCCGTCGATCGCCGCGGCGGACGATCGGCCCTCGTGACGGCGCTCGCGGTCCTGCGGCGCGACGGAGGAGTGGGCGTGTTCCCCGAGGGCAACCGCGGGCGCGGCGACGCCACGTCCGCGCGCGCCGGCGTGGCCTGGCTCGCGCTCAACGGCCACGCGCCCGTGGTCCCCGTCGCGGTGCTCGGCACGCGCCGCACCGGCGACGGCGTCAACCGCATCCCCGGGTTCCGTCGCCGCCTGTACGTCGAGTTCGGCACGCCGGTCGTCGTCTCGACGGCCGACGGCGTGCGCGGCAAGGCCGCCCTCGACGCCGCGAACGAGCAGATCCGGGCCGCGCTCGCGACGCTCGTGACCGGCGCCGTGGGCCGCTCGGGCATCGCGCTGCCGGTCGACGGACCCGAGCGCCTCGTCCCCGGAGGACGCCCCGCGCAGTGACGTCGTGCACTCCGGGCGTGTCGCGCACGGTCCTCGTTCGGAGAACTGCCCGGTTGCTGGGAGAATGGTCGCCATGACCACACCCGACCACGCACAGCCCGATGCCCAGGCATCCCTCGACGAGGTGTCGCAGACCCCCGGTGAGACGATCGACCAGGCGAGCGACGTCGTCGGGCAGCCCGAGGACACCACCGAACCACTGCTCGCCGCCGAAGGTGACGAGCAGGACGACGAGAGCCGCGAGCGCGCCCTGCGCGCCGGCCTCGAGGACTACGAGCTCGCCGACGAGGACATGGCGCTCCTGTCCGGCGAGTACGACGAGGACGGGAACCTCGAGCCCGAGGCGCCGCTGCCGGTCCTCGCGATCGTCGGCCGCCCCAACGTGGGCAAGTCGACGCTCGTCAACCGCATCCTCGGCCGCCGCGAGGCCGTGACCGAGGACAAGCCCGGCGTCACGCGCGACCGCGTCTCCTACCCGGCCGAGTGGGCCGGACGCCAGTTCACGCTCGTCGACACGGGCGGCTGGGAGGTCGACGTCGCCGGCATCGAGGCGCGCGTCGCCGAGCAGGCCGAGGTCGCCATCGCGCTCTCGGACGCCGTCGTGTTCGTCGTCGACGCGACGGTGGGCCCCACGGCCACCGACGAGCGCGTCGTGAAGCTGCTCCGCAAGTCCGGCAAGCCCGTCGTGCTGTGCGCCAACAAGGTCGACGGCGCACGCGGCGAGGCCGACGCGACCGAGCTCTGGAGCCTGGGTCTCGGCGAGCCGCACCCCGTCTCCGCCCTGCACGGCCGCGGCACGGGTGACCTGCTCGACGCCGCCATGGAGGCGCTGCCGCTCGTCTCCGAGCATGCCGTCGTCCTGCCGTCCGGCCCCCGCCGCGTCGCGCTCGTCGGCCGCCCCAACGTCGGCAAGTCCTCGCTCCTGAACAAGGTCGCTGGCGCCGACCGCGTCGTCGTCGACTCCGTCGCCGGCACCACGCGCGACCCCGTCGACGAGCTCGTGCTCCTCAAGGGCATCCCGTGGTGGTTCGTCGACACCGCCGGCATCCGCCGCCGCGTGCACCAGACCAAGGGCGCCGACTTCTACGCCTCGCTGCGCACCCAGGCCGCGATCGAGAAGGCCGAGGTCGCCGTCGTGCTCGTCGACGCGTCCGTCCCGCTCACCGAGCAGGACACGCGCGTCATCTCCCAGGTCGTCGACGCCGGGCGCGCCCTCGTCATCGCCTACAACAAGTGGGACCTCATGGACGAGGACCGTCGCCCCTTCCTGGAGCGCGAGATCGAGAAGGACCTCGTCCAGATCCAGTGGGCACCGCGCGTCAACGTCTCGGCCCGCACCGGCTGGCACACCGACCGCCTCGTGCCCGCGCTCGAGCGCTCGCTCGAGTCCTGGGACAAGCGCATCCCCACCGGGCGCCTCAACGCGTTCCTGGGCGAGCTCGTCGCGGCCCACCCGCACCCGCTGCGCGGCGGCAAGCAGCCCCGCATCCTGTTCGCGACCCAGGCGTCCACGCGCCCGCCGCGCTTCGTGATCTTCGCGACCGGCTTCCTCGAGGCCGGCTACCGCCGCTTCATCGAGCGTCGCCTGCGCGAGACCTTCGGCTTCGAGGGCACGCCCATCGAGATCTCGGTGCGCGTGCGCGAGAAGCGCAAGCGCTGACGCACCTCCTGCCGGGGCCCGTGGGGCTCCAGCGGGGCGTGTGAGACGTCGAGAGACCCCACGGGAGGGCCGTGCGTGCCGGAAGGCGCGTGCGGCCCTCCTGGGCGTTTGTGGGGCGCGCTGGGGGAGTGCTGGGACCGGGTGGGGGCTGACGGCGTCCTGGTGGGGCACTGGTGGCGCGCTGGGCATGGCCTCGACATGGCCTGTGACGCAGCCGAGGACTCCCCGGACGCGCGTGACCCGTGCCACTCACCAGCGACGATGCACGGAGCACGCCCAAAGTGGGGTATTGTTTCTCTCGGCCCTGAAGGGCTGGTGAAGCCCTCCGGGGCTCACGGGCTGTGGCGCAGCTTGGTAGCGCACTTGACTGGGGGTCAAGGGGTCGCAGGTTCAAATCCTGTCAGCCCGACAGTAAGCCCAGGTCAGACGGTGTTCGGCACCGACTGGCCTGGGCTTTGTCGTGTCCATAAACTCCCTCCAGTATCCCCACGTCAAGTGGGGCATGCGCACAGCAGCGATCTGCCCCGCGTGTAGGGAGGCTATGACGAAAGCTAGCGATCAGACACGTGCCCTATCACTTCGCCCCTTGATGAGTGTGGCCCAGCTGGCCGGGCACCTCGGGGTCTCGGAACGCACCGTGTATCGGTGGTGTGCCGAGCGGACAGGCCCGACGGCGCTGAGGGTTGGGAGCTCGCTGAGGTTCCGGCCGACCGACGTCGAAGCCTGGCTGGAGACACGCGTCCCGACGGACGATCCGCCTCAAGTACCCGCGAGGTTTGTCCCGACCAGGGCGGGATCCGTCCAGGCCCTTGACGATGCGTTCTCGAGGTCGGCGCGACGACCATCCGAGGGGGATGTCCCCGGCGCGAGGTTGGCGCGCATGGTGCTCTGAACCCCAAGCAGACCGCGAACGGCCGATGGATCGTCGATGCGCGTGGACGTGGCGGGGACGGTCGCACGCGACGTCTCCGGGTCACCGCTGACACTCCGGACGGCGCGGTCGAACTGTGGCGGGCGAAGCACGAGATCTACGGTGGCCACGTCGAGTCCGAGCGGACCGCCGGGTTCCCGTTTCGAGACTGCTGCCCGGCTCTGGGCCTCCGCGAGAATGCTCGAAGCGCGGACCGATGGTGGACGAGTGCGTGTGCAGTCCGTCGAGGAGGACATGCGCACCCTCAAAGCGGACATCGTGCCCGCCATAGGCGCCCTGAATTGCCCACCCGCCGTTCCGCGAGAGGGCAACTTCATGCGGATCGACCAATCTTCACTCGCTGAGCTCCCTCGTTGCCTGAAGCCAGCAATGCCGCCAGGCTGATCCCTGGCGAGCGTGAACTCGGGTGCCGCGCCACACCAACGCCTCCATAGGGTCCTGGTGTCGACGTCGTCAGCGCCCTAGCGCTGAGGCGCAAGTCGGCAAGTTCCTGTGTGTGTCGGTGGACTCCAATGGTCTTGCGAGCCGAGAGCACCGGGGAGCACCGCGGGCGTACCCAACTGGAGGGTGAGTTGTACAGTCGCTAGTTTGTCGGGGGCACCACGGGCCCATTAGGTTGATCTCTCAAGTTGCGCAGGATGAAAGGGACGCGGTGACGAACGGCTCGGAGCCGACCGGCGACCAGGTGAGCGGTCCGGGGGACGGCCCACCTGCGACATATGGCAGTCAGTCGCCCACGGGAGCGCCGCTAGCCACTGTGCCGAGTGGCGGCGAACCCGACTCTTCGGCATTCACTTCTGATCCCGACCCCAGGCAGGGCGACGAGGCGCAGGACGTAGGCAGCGCTGGCATGGCAGCGCTGCCCCTACAGTCGCTGGCGCCGAGATTCGACGAGGAGCAACACGAGACCTATCTGCGGCGGCTCGAGGAGGCAATAAGGGACCCGAGAAACCTCAACATTGCTTTGACAGGTCGCTACGGGGCTGGCAAGTCCAGCGTCCTGGACATGTTCGAGGCGAACCACCGTAGGACG
The DNA here is from genome assembly GCF_037145535.1 of Oerskovia sp. USHLN155. Classification (NCBI taxonomy): domain Bacteria; kingdom Bacillati; phylum Actinomycetota; class Actinomycetes; order Micrococcales; family Cellulomonadaceae; genus Oerskovia; species Oerskovia sp. USHLN155. Next base: position 227,129 of record NZ_JBBCXG010000006.1, on the reverse strand, counting down.
ACGCAACGCCTGGCCATCTCGACCCTCGCCCCGGGCGAGGAAGGTGAGAGCACGACCAACCGCATCCAGAAGGAAGTCGTCAAGCAGTTGGTCTACGGCGCCTCGCAGAAGGTCGGGAAGAACTCCCGGTTCGCAAAGATCGCCGTCTTGTCGAAGCCACGCGCGTTCGCGCAGGCTGCCGTGCTCGTCCTGGGTGTTGGCGCGTTGCTATACCTGTTCGGGTGGCTCCCGGACATCAAGTGGACAGGCCCCGACGAGTCCGCGTGGGCGCGGTGGGCGGCGTGGGCCGGGGCAGCCGCACTGGCGACAGGGGTGGTCGGCTCGCTGCGACTCGTGACCTACGGCCGGTTCCTTTCGGACGTGTCTGCGGCCGGCGCCGGGTTGACGCTGTCGGAGAAGGCAGAGTCGTTTTTCGACAAGTACCTCGACGAGATTGTCCACTATTTCGACCAGGAGTCGAGGGACATCGTCATCTTTGAGGATCTGGACCGGTTCGAGGACCCGCACATCTTCGAGGCCCTGCGTGAGCTGAACGTCTTGCTCAACGAGACCCCGAAGAGGCGGCGCAAGAGGCGCGGGAGTCTCCCCGGACGTACCGTGACGGCGATCTTGGAGTTCTTCTCCACGGGGCTGTCCGAGAGGGTCGCTGCGAGGTTGTCGTACCGGTGGGCCACCCGACTCCTCGGCCGGGGAGTTCCCTTGCGGTTCGTCTATGCGGTCAGAGACAGCGTCTTTGGCAAGATCGACGCCGCCACGGCCGGCACCGCCACCAGAGAGGCCGCGTCCCGCAAGTCCGCCGCCCCGACAAGTGGTGCAGCCAGTGAGAGCGACGCGCAGTCGGCCGCATCGCCGCCGGAAACCCCCTCGCCGGCGATCGCCCGCCCGATGGATGCTGCCGCGACTGAGACGCTACGGGCGAACCGGACCAAGTTCTTCGACATCGTCATCCCGCTTGTACCGTTCATCTCGCACCGCAACGCCCGTGACCTGCTCATTCGACTGCTGGTCGAGCGGGGCATCGAAGGCGTCGAACCGCGGCTGGTGAACACCATCGCGCGACACTGCACCGACATGCGGCTCATGCGCAACATGTGCAACGAGTACCTGGTCTTTGCCGAGCGGCTCCTTGATTCAAAGGCGCCGAAGACGCCGGCACCGGGCGTGAACCCGAGTCGACTGTTCGCACTGGTGGCCTACAAGAACTTCCACCTCGAAGACTTCGAGAACATCACCCGCCGAGACAGCGACCTCGACCGACTCTACGAGATCTACCGGCGGATGGTCCGCGAGAACATCGCCACTCGCGACGACCGGAAGCGCATCCTGCTCGCCGAGCCAGAGCGTGTCCGCACTCGTACGGAAACCGCCAGCATGCTGGGTGCCCGTCTCATCACTCTCGCTGGACCTATGCGTAGCGCCGCTGGGTACTCCCGGGGCAGTATCTCGTTCCGAGTCGGCACTAGGTCGTTCGAGTCGGGTGACGCGGCAAAGTACGAGTTCTGGGCGGAGGTAGCCCAGCGACGGACGCTCAAGGTTCTCGTTGCGGAGAATGTGGTCGGAGAGCTCGACAGCAACTCGCTAGTGGTGTTCGCGCCCGAAGGGCTCGACGCGAGCCGATGGGACGAATACGACGAGAGTTCCGTCCAGTCTGAGCTTGCCAGCATCGAGGCCGACATCGAGAGACTTCGGCGCGCGGACTTCGCCGACCTCAACGACATGACGCAGTTCATGCTGATTCCGAAGTCCCCCGAATCTGTGGACTACCCGAACCCTCCGGGACCCGCGGACTCCCCGAAGCCCTCGGATTCTCCGGCCCCCACCGCGGGCGCGCCGTCCGCGCTGCTGAAGACGTTTGCTCAACTGCTAGAAGCGACGCTGCAGTCCGATCTCGCCTGTGACCTCGTCCGACGCCGCTACATCGACCGGAACTTCACCTTGTACGCAGCACAGTTCTATGGCCACTTCATCGGCGTCGAGGTCGCGAACTTCATGGTGCAGCACGTACAGACCAACACGATGGACGTCGCCTACGACCTGGGCAAGGCCGGCTACGTCGCCAACCTCCTCACCGAGGCAAATGACGCCGGCGAGGAGCTCCTGGACGCGGTCAGCGCGTACAACATCGACATTGTCAACTACCTCCTGATCAACGACCACGCCGGTGCTGCCGTCGTCGTCAAGCACCTCGTCGCGTCGGGGCCAGACAACGACGCGCGCATCTTCCTGGCCGCGTACTTCACCTCGAGTAAGTCCGAACGCACCCGACTCGCTGCACTTCTGGCCGGGCACGGATGGCGCGAGGTGTTCAACTACCTCGCTGGCGACGACGATGTGCCGATGAACGCTCGTCCGACTCTGATTAGCGTCGCCATTGCCGCGTTCGATTCTCGAGCGATCTACGACTTCGACGAAGATGCCCGCATGTTCATCGCGGCGCATTACGGCGCAATGCCCGCGTTCGGTCCGATGGCCGAAGATGAAGAGTTCAAAGAGACCACCGATGACGCTGCCCTGGCGGTCGGCAATGCGAGCGTCCCAGGGCGGGTCGTGGCGGTTCTCGAGCGGGCGCAGGTCGTCATCTCGGACCTCGCCAAGGTGAGCGACCTCCGCGTCCGCGCCCTCATCGTCGACGCGCGCCGGTACACGCTCACTGCCGACAACCTGCGTACTGCGCTGGGCCACCCCGGGATGATCTCGCTGGACCGGGCTCAAGATAACGGCACCGTCTACGCCCACTGCCTAGAACAGATCTCGGCGTATCTGGCCGCAGTTGGATCTGACTCCGCCACTGACTACGCCGTCAAAAGCCCGGAAGTCCTCGTCACGGTCCTGCGCGACCTCACCGCCGACTGGGACGAGGTTCAGATGGCGGACCCTCTTGAGGGGGGCATCGCCGAGCTCCTCGCCCACACGTCCCCCGACGCATGCCTGACGGAACTGCGTTTAGCTCCGCGGTCCACCTGGTCCGCGGTCGCAGCCGCCGGACTGTTTCGTGCGTCGCTGGCAAACGTCGAAGAATACCGCGCCCACGCCGACGGGGCCGTCGACCCGTATCTCGCATCCCTCCTCAAACGCGCTGGCAACTTGCACGTCGACACGGCAGCCGAAGTCACGGGCCCCGACGGAAACGAGTACGACCGCGTAGCGGCGGCGGTAGCCATCCTCAACGCGCAAGCCGGGCTGACGAACGAGGAGTGCCTCCAGCTCGCAGAGAGCCTCAATGCCCCGCTGCCACTATCGGCCGATGACATCACTTGGGACAAAGGAGATCTCTTCGCGCTGCTGATCGAGCGCGAGCTCATCGACGACAACGCGCCGACCTTCGACCGGATCAGGATCGGAGGGTGGGCAGCCCTTGGGCCGGCAATCGCAGCCTCGGGCAGCATCGCCAAGTTCATCACCCCCGCGCTCGTCGAGGGAATGGTCGGTGCCCTGCTCACCGATCGCTCCGCCACAGCGAAGGTCGGCCACCTCGTCGTTGAGGACATCGACCAGTACGTCCCTGACGACGACTGGCCGGCCCTCAAGGCTGCCGCCACCTACGCCGACACACACGCTGTCTCGTTCACACCAGCCACAGTGGCGCGCATCGCACGGGTGCAGGCTCATAGCGATGGGACTGGTGTGACGTTGATGCTGCGGCTGCTTTGCGCGACCACGCCTGGCCCGACTGTGGACGACATCGTCGAGGTGTTCACCCATCTGGGCGCGCCATACAACCTGATCTCCCAGTCTGGAGCGAAGTTCAAACTCGATCGCGAGGACGTTCACGACCGGCTGCTGAGAGTACTTAGGACGAGCGGGCGCATCACCCGAGGCACCTCGCACGAGACGGCGCAGAGTCGCTCGCAGTACACCGTCACTGTCAACTAGCCTCGTGCAGCTGCAGGTTGGGGCTCGCGATACAGGCGAAATCCATGGCATGGTCGCCAGGTGTGACCCGGGCGGAGGTCGGTTCCCCTTCGCCCCCCGACCGGCGAGGAGGTGGCGAGGACGCGGATCAACCCGAGTGGCATCTCCTATCCTGAGAACGGATGGTTCGTCGATCCGGCAGCCGTGGCCACGTGGGATGACGTGTCTGTGGACGCCAGCCTGGTCGACGCCGCCCCAGGGACCTTGACGTCCTTTGCGCGGGGGCCGTTGCTCTACACAAGCAAGAGGTCCGGCGCCGAAGCCAATCAGAGTTACCAATCGTACCTTTCGCCTCAACTAGCGCTAGCTCCGGCCCAGATCTCGACGGTGCGGTCTGGAGGTCACGGTGATGACGATCAGAGGTGGAGTCCCGCGTCGCGACGTTGGGGTGCACGGTCCCCTGAGCCCCCAGTGACGCCTAATGGGCGGTGGATCGTCGACGCACGCGGACATGGCAGCAGCGGACGGTAGCGAAACCCTCGGGTCGCGTTTTTTCGAAGCCTAGGGTTGTCGGACTCTAGTTCTGCGACATGCTCCGACAGGGCGTCGCGGCCGCAGTGGTGGTGCCCGACGCACGTGGCGGTCTCAACCCAACGACGCTTCACACGGTGAGTGATTTCCGGAAGTCTGCCTGGGGTCGCGCCTCGTCGCGCCATGGCTTCGGGCATCGCCGATCGCTCGCGGAGAATGGAGCCATGGAACGACGGATCGACTAATCGCGCGAGCGGCAGATGTTGTGCGGGATTTGCCGGTACCAGTGGGCGGTGGACCTGGACCTGCCCCAGCTATGTGCGGGCCGTCGTGTTCGCGCGGAACATCCGCGTTACGCGCATGGCACTGCCTCCCGGAGCCGAGCCGGCGCCGTCCGGCGGGGCCCAGGACTTCCTGATCACACGCGCCGAGGTCATCGAGCAATCGCAAGTGCTGCTCGAACGCAACCTCGCCTGGGAGGATCCTCGCTACCTCGTCGCCGTCGCGCCGGTCCAACCCGTGCCCGAGCACCCGGAGCCGCCGCAGCCTGATCCCGTACAACCCGAGCCGAGCGTCGGTCGCGGCCGTGTAGCGCAGATGCGCAGGATCATTGCCGCCGACGCGACCCCACTAGTCGCGCGGGCGATGGCGCAACCCGACGAGATCGCAGCGGTCGGTGGTGTGCGCGATCCCGCTCTGCTGAGGGATGCCTTCGTCGCGGCGCCCCTCGACGCCGCCCTCGCCCCAACCGTGGTCGCCGAACCGGCGGACCCGGGAACCGTCGTGGCGGAGCCGGTGCTCGAGGCAGATGCCGGAGTGCGGGCGGGGGTCTCACGCCGATGGTTCGGACGTGCCATGCGCCGTGGCGACGAGCTGCCGCAACTGCAGCTGAGTCCGCACGTGCGCGACGCGCTGATGACGGAAGCGAGCGCGGCGCCGGACTTCCGCATGCAGTTCGATCCTTCGCTCATCATGCCCGTGGCGCCTGCGCCGGTCGACCAGGGTCACCACAACCAGCCCTGACGGACAGATCGTGCTGCTGGCGCTCATCTGCAAGCCGCTCGGGCGCAGCCCCGACCCGGACCCGCAGTATGGCTGGCCGTGAGCGCGAGTAGGCGGATCGTCCGCACAACAGTTCAGCAGACCCCGAGTGCGGGAGCACTCGGACATGTTCGTCATAGGGAGCAATGGTCTCGGCAGCCCTGTCAGGTGCACCCAGGAAGTCGTGTAGGGGGCTGCCGCTAGCGTGAGCGCACGAGCCACGAAGATCAAGGAGACCGCCCGATGTCGTCCGATCAGTTCCCGTTCCCTGTTGCGATCTCGCGGCTCAGCAAGGGTGAGACCTCGCGCGAGCCGCAGAACGTGCGCGCGATTAACTGGCTGCTCGATCAGCCCGGCGGTCCCGTCGTCGTCGTGACGCCGCGCAGGCAGTTCGACGGCGACAGCCTGAAGCGGCTTCTGACGCAGCCAGGCGTGCTCCACCTGACCTGGCGCGGATTCGCCACCGGCTCCCTCGACGGGCGGCGGGTGGCCTACGCCTGGCCGGATCGTAAGCACCTACACGACCTGTGGGGCGTCGAAGCAGACGCACTCACCGTCATCGAGTGGAACGAAGAGGAGACGGCTGAGTGGGTCGGTGACGCAAACCCTGTCCAGCTCCTGCAGGGCCGCACGGTCCAGGAAACGTCAGCGGCCCAGATGATGGACACCCCGGTGCCGCTCCCGAACGGCGTGGAGGGCATCCTCGAGTACGTCGCGGGCATGGCCGCTGGCTACTCCACGGGGCTGAAGTGGAACGAGGAAGACAAGCTCATGGCTGACATGATGAACCGACCCGAGCGCTGGGTGCCGATCACGGTCGAGCAGGTGCGGGCCAAGTGCCGCGCGCTGGGCATGCGCCCCAACGACATCGACACCATCGCTGGGTTCCTCCAGCGTCGCAAGGATGGGCGCCGCTTCATCGTGCGGAGCTCGTACCGCACTTTCCGGTTCAACTGAGCCGCATGGGGATTCGACTGGAGAAGCTGAGCGCCCGCCTCGTTGTGGCGCGACTTTGATCGGCGCTGGCAGTGATCCGTCCCGGTGTGACCAGGTGCCCGCGGCGGTGGCGAGATTTTGCCGGAAAGGTCTCCACGAACCTACCCTGCGGCGTCGTACGAGGTCACGTTCTGACGGGTCATCGGCACTAGTCAGAAAACGAGTACCGATAAACATGCAGGTCAGGGTTCGATTCGGGGGAGTGGGCAGGCTCTGAAGAGTTATCGGCCATCGGACAAGGGGTCGCAGGTTCAAATCCTGTCAGCCCGACAGAAGCGAGAGGCTCGGAATCGTTGAGATTCCGGGCCTCTCGTCGTATCCGGACCTGGGCGAAGTACACGCTACGCACACGGGTGAAAGTGACGCTGCGCATGGGCGACAGAGCCCGCGCCTCGGGGGTTCGGTCCGGCCGGAGTCGTGGCCGACGACGGAGCGCACGATCACTGCCGTTTCAGCAGTCAGGGAACGATGAGCGGTTCGGTCGCCACCACCTCGTCACTGTGAGGTCCTCAGTGCTCACCTGCGGCCGGGTCAAGCGCCGTGCTTGCCGATGATCACGGTCATCGCCGAGGCGGACGACGGGGAAGTCTCGGAGGGCTCGGAGTCAGGGGCGCCCCCGGAGCAGGCGCGCGAGCGAGCCCGCTCGCCGTCGGGCGGGCTCAGCGTGTCGTCTCGGTCAAGGTGTCGGCGAGCGCGGTGAGGGCGCCGGGGACGAGCGAGTAGTACGCCCAGCGTCCGCGTTGCTCACGGGTGAGGAGGCCGGCGTCGACGAGGATCTTGAGGTGGTGGCTGACGGTCGGCTGGGAGAGGCCGACGGGTTCGGTGAGGTCGCACACGCAGGCTTCGCCGCCGTCGTGGGAGGCGACGATCGAGAGCAGCTGGACCCGGGTGGGGTCGGCCAGGGCCTTGAAGGTGCGCGCGAGGTCGCGCGCGGTCTGAGGGTCGGCGGCCTGGCGGACCAGCGGTGCGCAGCAGGGGGTATCGCTGGTGCCGGCTGGCGCGAGGGGCAGGTCCGTCGTCGTGGTCATGGACTCCATCTTGCCATGTATCGAAGTTTATGGATACGTTGTCGACACGGCGTTCATTGATGGTTGTCGATGCGAGGAGTGGTGATGGGCGAGGTCGTGCGTGCGGAACTTCCGGTCGTGGTGATCGGTGGGGGACCGGTGGGGCTGGCCGCGGCCGCCCACCTGCTGGAGCGGGGCCTGGAGCCGGTGGTGCTCGAGGCGGGCGACGGACCGGGAGCGGCGGTGGCATCGTGGGGGCACGTGCGGTTGTTCTCGCCGTGGCGCTACGACATCGACGACGCCGCACGCCGCTTGCTCGAGCCCACCGGATGGAGGGTCCCTGACCTGGACCAGCTGCCCACGGGCGGCGAGCTCGTGGACCAGTACCTGGCGCCGCTGGCCGCGACCGAGCAGATCGCGTCCCGGTTGCGGACCAGGACGCGGGTGCTGGCAGTGGCTCGCGACGGCGCGGACAGGACTCGGTCCTTGGGCCGGGAGCGGCGCGCGTACCGGGTGCGGACCCTGAGGGCGGACGGGCAGGTCGAGGACGTGCTGGCGCGCGCGGTGATCGACGCGTCCGGGACGTTCACGACGTCCAACCCGCTGGGGACCAGCGGTCTGCCCGCTCTCGGTGAGGCGCAGGCGCAGGCCTTCGTCACCGGCCCGTTGCCCGACGTCCTGGGAACGGCCCGCGAGCGGTTCGCCGGCCGGCACACGCTCGTCGTCGGGATGGGGCACTCGGCAGCGAACACGCTGCTGTCCCTGGTCGAGCTCGGGGAGTCCGCGCCGGGAACGACGGTGACCTGGGCGATCCGCGGCGGTTCTGCGCGGCGCCTGTTCGGCGGCGGGGCCGACGACGAGCTGCCCGCGCGCGGGCTGCTGGGCACCCGCCTGCAGGCCGCCGTCGAGGCGGGCCGGTTGACGTTGGTGAGGTGGACCTCGATCGAGCAGCTCGTGCCCGGCCAGGACACGGTGCGGGTCCTGGGCCGTTCGCGCGAGGAGGTGCTGGACCTGCAGGTCAACGCGATCGTGAACGCGACCGGGTTCCGCCCGGACCTGGACATGCTGCGTGAGGTGCGCCTCGACCTGGACCCGGTGGTCGAGTCCCCGCGCCGCCTGGCCGAGCTCATCGACCCGAACTTCCACTCCTGCGGCACGGTGCCCCCGCACGGGGAGACGCTGCTCCAGCACCCCGACGACGGGTTCTACCTCGCCGGGATGAAGTCCTACGGCCGGGCCCCGACATTCCTGCTCGCCACCGGGTACGAGCAGGTCCGCTCGATCGCCGCCGCCCTGGCGGGCGACCGGGCCGCGGCGGACCTGGTCCAGCTGAACCTGCCCGCCACCGGTGTGTGCTCGACCGATCTGGCACTGGAGGCCGAGGACGAGACGGGCGGCTCGTGCTGCGGCGCCTCGCCTGCGGAGCCGCAGCTGGTCACCCTCGGCGTCGGCGCCCCGGCCGGGTCCGGGTTCGCGACCGGCGTGGTGCACGGGCGCTCCGGGGACGAGCCGACGTCGTCGAGCACCTGCGGGTGAGCCTGCAGCTGCGCGCAGCGAGCGCCGCCGACGCGGCGGGGCTCGCTCGCAGTTGTGCCCACTACGTGATCACCTCCACCGCGACGTTCGTCCGTGCACAGTGTCGAGGAGACGATCACCCTCGACCCGGCCGTCACCGGCCGGGGTTCGGCACCCGGCGCCTGGCCGAGGTCCTCGATCACGCCCAGGCCGCTGGGGCGTGGGAGGTCGTGACGGCCCCGACCATCGAGTGAGTGCATGACGAAGGGCCGGACGCGCGCGCGTCCGGCCCTTCGGTGAGCCCGGGGTCAGGCGGTGGCGGGGATCTCGACGGGCTCGACGCCGAGTTCGGTGAGCAGGGTCAGGATGCGGGTGTGGATCTCGTCGCGGATGGGGCGCACGGACTCGATACCCTGCCCGGCGGGGTCTTCGAGCTTCCAGTCCTCGTAGCGCTTGCCGGGGAAGATGGGGCACACGTCGCCGCAGCCCATGGTGATCACGACGTCGGAGGCCTGGACGGCTTCGGTGGTCAGGACCTTGGGGGTCTGGGTGCGGATGTCGATCCCGGCTTCGAGCATGGCTTCGACGGCGACGGGGTTGATCTGGTCGGCGGGCACGGACCCGGCCGAGCGGACCTCCACGGCCCCGCCGGACAGGGCGCGCAGGAACCCGGCGGCCATCTGGGAGCGGCCGGCGTTGTGGACGCAGACGAACAGGGCGGACGGCTTGTCGGCGGGGGTGTTCTGGGTGGTCATGAGGTTCTCCGGGAGGGCGTGTGGTCAGGCGGGCAGGGTGAGGTCGGGCAGGAGGTCGGTGAGCAGGGCACGGACCCGGGTGTCGAGCTCGTCGCGGATCGCGGCGACCCCGGTGGGGGAGGCTAGGGCGGGGTCTCCGACGAGCCAGTCCTCGTAGCGCTTGCCGGGCAGGACCGGGCACACGTCGCCGCAGCCCATGGTGATCACGACGTCGGCCGCGCGGACCGCGTCGTCGGTCAACGGCTTGGGGAACGCGTCGTGGGCGGTGTCCAGGTCGTCGAGGGCTGCGCGGACCCCGGCGTGGATCTCGGCGGCGGGGGTGGAGCCGGCCGAGCGGACGGTGACGCGGTCACCGGCGTAGTGGCGCACGAGGGCCGCGGCGAGCTGGGAGCGGCCGGCGTTCGCGACGCACACGAACAGCACCTGAGGCTGGCCTGTCGGCTCGCGGGTGATGTCGGCCAGTCGTTGGCGGGCGAAGCGCTCGGTGAGGGTGACCAGGTGGGCGGAGACCTTCGCCGAACGTGCCAGGTCGGTGTAGGACTCGCGCACGACGCGTTGGACGACGTCGAACCGCACGCCGGGGAACGTGGTCGCGAGCTCGGTGGCCAGGTGATCCAGGGCCGGGTCGACGTCCTTGAGCCCGCCAAGGACTTCCTGGGTCACCGATGCCTCGAGCGCGGCCGGGGCGAAGGAGTCCAGCAGGGTGGTCACGGCCGCCTTGTAGCCGGGGGTGATGCGGTACCAGACCCACGTGCCGCGCCGCTCGGAGGCCAGGACCCCGACGTCGCGCAGCACCTTGAGGTGGTGGGAGACGGTCGGCTGGGACACGTCGGTCAGGGCCGCCAGGTCGCACACGCATGCCTCGCCGGCCGGGGCGGTGGCGATGAAGGACAGCATGCGCAGTCGCAGCGGCTCGGCCAGGGCCTTGAGCGCGGTCGCGACGACCGTGGCGATGTCGGCGCCGATGGCGTGGGACTCGATCTGGGGGCCGCAGTCCGGGTCGCGCACCGTCAAGGGCAGGGGAGCGGTGGTCATGGGGTCACCTTCTCGGGTTCGGCCACCGGTGCGGTGGCGTAGGGGTCGACGGCGAACCAGCGGCGGGCGGTCCACAAGGAGACGTAGACCAGGCCCACCAGGACCGGGACCTCGATCAGTGGCCCGACGACACCGGCCAGGGCCTGACCGGAGGCGGCACCGAACGTCGCGATCGCCACCGCGATCGCGAGCTCGAAGTTGTTCCCGGCCGCGGTGAAGGCCAGGGTCGTGGACTTCGCGTACCCCAGGTGCAGGACCTTGCCGGTGACGATGCCCACGCCCCACATCACGGCGAAGTACACCAGCAGCGGCAAGGCGATGCGGGCGACGTCGAGCGGGTTGGAGGTCACGGCCTCGCCCTGCAGGGCGAAGAGCAGCACGATCGTGAACAGCAGCCCGTACAAGGCCCAGGGGCCGATCACGGGCAGGAACGTGTCCTCGTACCAGGCCCGGCCCTTGGTGCGCTCACCGATCAGTCGCGATGCGAACCCGGCCATGAGCGGGATTCCGAGGAAGACCAGGACGTTGAGCGCGATCTGCCCCATGGAGATGTCGAGCCCGGCGGTGTCCAGGCCCAGCCAACCGGGCAGGAGCGTGAGGTAGAAGTAGCCCAGCAGCGAGAACGCGAGGACCTGGAAGACGGAGTTGATCGCGATCAGGACCGCCGCGGCCTCTCGGTCCCCGCAGGCCAGGTCGTTCCAGATGACGACCATCGCGATGCACCGGGCCAGGCCCACGATGATCAGGCCGGTGCGGAACTCGGGAAGGTCCGGCAGGAAGGTCCACGCCAGGGCGAACATCAGCGCGGGGCCCACGAGCCAGTTCAGGACCAGGGACGAGACCAGGAGCTTCTTGTCCCCGGTGACGGAGGCGACCTTGTCGTAGCGGACCTTGGCCAGGACCGGGTACATCATCACGAGCAGGCCGATCGCGATCGGCACCGAGATGCCTCCGACCTCCATCGAGGCCAGCACGTCCGACAAGACCGGGACGAACCGGCCCAGCAGCAGGCCGGCGACCATCGCGAGACCGATCCACGCGGGCAGCCACCGGTCGAGCGTCGACAGGCGCCCGGCACTCAGACTGCTCGTGGACGTGGGCTTCTGCACGGCTTGCATCGACATATCTCTATATTGACATGTATCGATATAGATCGCCAAGGCTCCGTCGAGATCGGACCCGGCAGGCTGTGTGCTTCGGGATCCGCCGGCGAACGTCGGCCGCTGGCGTGAGGATCTAGGTGCAGTAGTGCGGGGCTTCGCCGCACACGACCCCTTGGACGATGTCGGCGAAGCCTGCGACCAGTGTGACGACGGCGACGACCTCGAGCACCATCGCCACCAGGAGCACGATCGCGCCGACGACGATCAGCGCGATCGTGCCCCCGCTCATCGTCCGCGGCCGCGCGGGGCGCGCGACCACGGCCTCCGAGTGCTCGGTCCAACGGTTCCCGTCGAACCAGCGCACCCGCCGCTGATCCTGAGGGTCGGGATACCAACCCGGCTGGTACGTCATGCGTCTCCTCCTCGCCACCACGTCGTGGAGCGGCTCACGATCGTTCGTCGGTCGCGACGTTGCCGGCGCCCCGCCGTCGGGCTCGACGCCTGTCCATGATCGCCGAGACCGTGACGGCCACGAAGACGACGAGGGTCCACAGGGCGAGCATCTGGGCCTCGCCGACCGTGTCCGGCGCCTTGCCCGAGCCCGGCGAGACCAGGACCGCCGGGACGACGAGACCGAACACGACGACGCAGGCGAAGAACGCCACGACGCACGCTCACCCGAGGAACTCCGCCACCCGGTACAGGCGCTCCCGGTGCGGCGAGCGCAGCGTCAGGGCGACGGAACCGATTGTCCCGACCAGGCAGAGTCCGAGGAGGAAGAGCACCGCGAAGTTGCCCGACACGATCTCGTCCCCGCCCCGCCAGACGACGAGAGCACCGAGGCCCACGCAGATCGCGGTCATCAGCAGGCCTGCTCGGCGCGTCTGCGCCACGGGGGCGAGCGGTCGGCGACCGTCCGCGCGTCCGCGTCTCGTTCCCCGTCGGGGCGATCGTCCGTTCACCCGCACACGGTACCGCCCGCTCCGGGAGCAGCCCGCGCCGCCGCCCCGTCGCCCCGCCCCACCGCGCCGTCGCCCTGCCGCCCAGCAGTCAGCCAGTCCTCAGCCCGTCGTCAGCGCGCGAGCAGCCTCCCACTCCCGGAACCCTGCCGCGATCTGCGGCGCGTGCGTGTGGTGGAGGTAGTGCTCGCCGGGTACGGGCACCACGGTGCCGTCCTCGACGCTCGCGGCCTGCTCCTCGTGCAGCGCCAGCCAGTCCGGGTTGGTCGCGTTGTCGGCCTCGACGAACAGCAGCAGCGGCAGGTCCGCCGGGAACGTCGTGCCGAGCGCGCGCTCGAAGTTCACGGCGATGTGCGACATCTCGTCGAGGTACGTGGGTCGCAGGGAGTTCCGGTGGGCGAGCATCGTCATCTGCTCGCGCGCGTGGTCGGAGTACACGGAGCCGTCGAGCCCGTCGCCGCCCAGGGCGGTGAGGACGCGGGCCAGGCCGAGGTTCCTGGCCGCGGACATGAGGCCCGTGGGGAACTCCGTGTCCATGTGCGGCTGGCCGGGGACGCTCGTGTCGATCCCGACGAACGCCGTCACCTCGTCGGGGTAGCGCGAGGCGTACTCGATGCCGTAGATCCCGGCGATCGAGTGCCCCATGAGGACGTAGCGGTCGACGCCGAGCTCCTGGAGCGCCTCGTGGACCTCGGCCACGACGTTCTGCGTGGTCCGCTCGACGTCGGTGCCGTCGCTCAGGCCGTAGCCGAAGGGTTCGACGACGACGACACGGTGATCCTGGGCGAGGTCCGCGACGAGCGGCTCGAAGTCGAGGACGGGCGAGGCGGTCCCGAACCCCGGCAGCAGGACCACGTCCACGGGGCCGCTCCCGCTGACGCGGACGTTCATCTGCCGTCCGTCGACCGTCACGGTCTGGCCGTAGGTCTCGATCAGGTCGCTCTCCCTGCTGGTCGCGACCGCGTTCACGACGCTCGTCGTGCCCAGGCCGAGCACCAGCACGGCCCCGACGGCCGCCACGGCCACGAGGGCTCTCTTCGCAGGCTTCTTCACGCGTTCCTCTCCACGGAGCACCCGGTGCGCTCCGCCGTCGGTCCAGCATCGTGGCCCGGCTGACAACGCGCGTCAGCCCGGCGTGGACACCTGCGTACCGCGATCGCGGTACGCGCACGTCACCTTCCTGGGCGATCCGCCGCCGTGGGCGGGCCGGGATACTGGGGGAGTGACGTCACCCCGTGCTGCCGCGGCAGCGGTTCCCCTCAGCGACGTCGTCGCGATCGTCGTCGTCGTCCTCTTCGGCGTCCTGCCGTTCCCCGACGAGCTGTTCCGGACGCGGGGGCTGCTCGTCGTCGTCGCGCTCCTGCCCGTCGTGGTGATCCCGTGGCGGCGTCGCCGACCGCTCGTCGCCCTCGGGGTGAGCCTCGCGTGCACGGTCGTCGTGGCGCTCGCCGGCACGCTGTCCCCGAGCGCCCTCGTCGCGGTCGTGATCACCGCGTTCGCGGTCACCGACCGGACGCGCCGCACGGTCGGCATCGCGTGCGTGGGCTCAGCCGCCCTCGTCGTCTTCCTCGTGGCCGCCGTCCCGCTCGACGGCGAGCTCTTCGACTCGCGCGCGATGCAGTTCGTGACGTTCGTCGTCCTCGCCGGAGCCCTGGGCGACGCGACCAGGTCGCGGCGTGAGGCGCTCGCGGCCGTCACGGAGCGCGCCGAACGCGCGGAGCAGGACCGCGACGAGGAGGCCCGGCGGCGCGTGGTCGAGGAACGGGTGCGCATCGCCCGCGACCTGCACGACGTCGTCGCGCACCAGATCTCTGTGATCAGCCTCAGCGCGGGCGTGGCGTCGTCGTCGCTCGAGACCCGGCCCGACCGTGCGCGCGAGGCGCTCACGACGATCCGCAGCGCCTCGCGCACGGTCCTCGCGGACATCGGCGGGCTCATGGCCCTCCTGCGTGCGGAGGGAGACGGCGAACGGCAGGACCTCCACCCGCAGGCCGGGCTCGACCAGCTCGACGCCCTGGTCGCACGGTTCGCCGACGTGGGCCTGCACGTCGACCTGCGGCGTGCCCCGGGCGCCGTCGCCCTCTCGCCGGCGAGCGACCACGTCGCCTACCTCGCCCTGCAGGAGGGGCTCACGAACGCCCACAAGCACGGCGCGGGCGACCGGGCCGTCGTGGAGCTCCGTCACCGCGACGGCGTGCTCGCCCTGACCGTGACGAGCCCCCTGCGCGCGGTGGACGCCGCGGTCCCCACCAGCGGGCACGGGCTGCGCGGCCTGCGGGAGCGGGTCGCGTCCGTGCGGGGACGGGTCGAGACGTCGCGCGCTGACGGCGAGTTCCGGCTCGACATCGCGGTTCCCGCCGAGCGGGCCGCGGTCACCGCAGCGAGCGGGTCGCGACGATGATCACCGTGCTCGTCGTCGACGACCAACCGCTGGTGCGTCAGGCCGTGCGCGACATCCTCACCGACAGCGGCGGGATCCTCGTCGTCGGCGAGGCGTCGAACGGCCGGGAGGCCGTCCGGGCCGCCGCGGCGTCGGCCCCCGACGTCGTCCTGATGGACATCCGGATGCCCGAGCTCGACGGGATCGCGACCACCGAGCAGATCTGCGCCGGCCCGGCGGGCAGCACGACACGGGTGCTCGTCCTGACGACCTTCGAGGAGGACGAGTACGTCGTCGCGGCCCTGCGCGCGGGCGCGAGCGGGTTCATCGGGAAGGGCGCCGAGCCCGAGGACATCGTGCGCGCGGTGCACACGATCCACCTGGGCGAGGCGCTGCTGTCGTCGGCCGCGACGCAGGCGCTCGTCCAGCGCTTCGTGCACCGGCAGACGCCGCGAGCGGACGCGTGGGAGGGCGATGGGCTCGATCGCCTCACCGAGCGCGAACGCGAGGTGTTCCTCCTCGTCGCCCGCGGGCTGACGAACCAGGAGATCGCGACCGAGCTCGTGATCTCGACCCACACCGCCAAGACGCACGTCAACCGCATCATGGCGAAGGTCCACGCGCGCGACCGCGCGCACCTGGTGATCCTCGCCTACGAGTCGGGTCTCGTCACCGCGCGGTCGTAGGCCCGACGGCGTCGCGCGGGTCGTGCGTCCATGCCCGGCCCGCGGGAGGGCGACGACCTGGGGCGGCGGTACGTCCACGTCGCGAGCTAGGGCCGCGTCTCGCCGCCCGGGAACCCCGTCCAGCGCAGCTCGTCCGGCAGGTGGCTCAGGTCGTTGAACACCACGAGCGTCGGTGGCAGGCCGGGACGGAGCTCGATCACCGTCAGCGCCGTGTTCGCGCTGTTCAGGCCGAGCCACCGCTCGGGCGGCGCGCTGAGCGCGTGGCGCACGAGCCAGGCGACGGGGTAGTCGTGCGTGATCAGTACCTCGTGGACGTCGGTACTGCCCGCACCCGGCTCCGGCGGGGTCGCGAAGCGCGCGACCAGCGCGTCGGCGGTCCGGCGACCCCCAGCGGCCTCGGCCTCGTCCCAGCCGTCGAAGAAACCCGCCCAGGTAGCCGGCGTCTCGGAGCGCGCGGGCACGTACGGCACGTGGTCGACGAGCTCGGCCGCCTCCGCGACCCTCGCGCCCGGCAGGTGTCGCGCGACGACGGCGGCGCTCGCGGCCGCCCGAGGGAGCGGCGAGTGCCAGACGGCGGTCACGTGCACTCGTGCGAGACGCTCGCCCAGCAGGTCCGACTGTCGGCGCCCGACGTCGGTCAGCTCTCCGAAGGCGTCGGCCGCGCCATGCCGAGCGAGGTAGAGGTGTCGGACGCTCATCGGGTGTCTCCTGGTGTCGAGGGGCGGTCGCCGTCCCGGGGCGGTGCCGACAGTGTGCGTGGGTCAGCGACCGACCCGGCCTCGCCGTCGACGGTCACCAGGCTGCCGTCGACGATCAGCCCGGTGGCCCCTGTGACCCCCAGGACGGCGGGGATGCGGCGCTCGCGGGCCACGATCGCCGCGTGGGACAGCACCCCTCCCGTCTCGGTGACGACGCCCGCGGCGATGCGCAGCAGGGGAGTCCAGGCGGGGTCGGTGAAAGGGCAGACCAGGACGTCGCCGGGGCGCACGCGTGAGAAGTCGGCCGGTCCGCGGACGATCCTGGCCGGCCCGGTCGCGACGCCGGTGCTGCCCGCGGTCCCGCGCAGCAGGCTCCCGTCGCCGAGCCGTGGTGCGCTTCCCGTGACGTCCGTCGAAGGGGCCGGGAGCGGCGCCGTGATCGGGCGGGCCTGCACGATCCAGAGCATGCCGTCCGCGAGCGCCCACTCGACGTCCTGCGGCCCGCCGAGGAGGTTCGCTGCACGCCACCCCAGGCGGGCGAGGCGGAAGACGGTCGTGTCGTCGAGCGTGGGCCGTCGCCGGTCGCCCGGGGGCACGTCGCGCGTGACCAGGCGGGTGCCGTCCCGGTCGAGCCGGGTCTGCTTGTCGGCGACGACCCGTGAGGCCACGCGAACGGCCCTGCGGCCGAGGGTCCCGTGCGCCACGACGCGGTAGGTGTCGGGCGTGACCGTGCCGCCCACGACCGAGGGGCCGAGGCCCCAGGACGCCTCGACCACGGTCGGGTCGTCCGGATCGTCGGGCGCGAACATGACGCCGGAGACCTCGGCGTCGACCAGGCGTTGCACGAGCACGGCCATGGCGGGCTCGCCCGAGGCTGCCCCGTCGCCGCCGTCGGCGTCGAGCCCCGCCCGGTAGTCGACCGCCCGGGGCGAGTGCAGCGAGGCCCAGCAGGCGCGGACGGCGTGCGCGACGTCGTCGGGCGCCTGGACCGCGAGGACGCTCTCGTGCTGCCCGGCCGCCGAGGCCTGGGCCGTGTCCTCGCCCGCGGCCGAGGACCGGACCGCGACGGGCGGCGAGCCGAGGGTGCGCAGGGCGGGGGCCAGTGCGTCGCGCAGCACGTCGTCGGGGACTGCCGCCCGGTGGACGTCGAACGGCACCACGAAGCCGTCGGGGACGGGTAGACCTGCCCGCAGGAGCGCGCCGAGCGCCGTGGCCTTGCCGCCGCACGTCGCGCGCGCGGCCTCTTCCAGTGGAACGAGCACCCGAACCCCTTCAACAGATCGTTGACAACATTTCGTTGATTGTGCAGGATCGTCGCATGCCACGCAACGACGACACCGCTCCCGATGCGCAGGAGGCTCCGACCGCGCGGGCTGCCCGCGCCGCGCGGGCCGACCACGCCCAGGCTCGCCGCGAGCAGGGCGCCCGCATCCACCTGCTCGCCCGGGGTGCGGACGCGCTCGCGCCGAGGCCGTGGCAACCCGCGTCCGTGCCGCCGTCGGCCGTGGACCTCGCACGGTTCGCCCTCTGGCGGTCCGCCGACCTGCCGCCCGAGCACCTCCTCGACGCCCTCGCGCTGCTGCCCGCCGCGCGCGCCGAGGTCGACGGCCTCGAGAGCGGCCTGCTGTTCACGGCCCGCAGCGCAGGCCTGACCTGGGCCCAGATCGCCGACGCGATGGGTTTCAACTCCCCGCAGGCGTGCCAGCAGCACTTCCACCGTCTCTCGGCACGGCAGGAGGGACGCTCATGACCCAGGACTCCCCGATCGACCTGCTCGTCCTGCACGCGGTCCGCGTCTGCGGATACGCCGACTCTGCGACGCTCGCCCGCCGCTTCGACCTCGACCCGGCCGAGACCGACGAGCTGCTCGGCGACTTCGAGGCGTACGGGTGGGTGCAACGGTCCGCGTTCGCGGACCTGAGCGGCTGGTCGCTGACCGAGGCGGGACGGGGCGAGGACGAGCGTCGGCTCGCCGCCGAGCTCGCCGCCACGGGCCGGGCCGACGACGTCCGCGACGCCTACCGCGAGTTCCTGCCGCTCAACGCGCGTCTCCAACGGGCGTGCACCGACTGGCAGCTGCGGCCCGCGCCAGGAGCGCGACTGGCCCCCAACGACCACGCCGACCCCGCCTGGGACGCCGACGTCCTCGACGAGCTCGCCGCGATCGGTGACGCCCTGGCCCCGCTCGCGCACCGGCTCGGCGACGTCCTCGCCCGGTTCGGCGGGTACCACGACCGCTACTCCACGGCCCTGCGCCGGGCCCGCGCAGGGGAGGGCGGCTGGGTCGACGGCACCGACGTCGACTCGTGCCACCGCGTGTGGTTCGAGCTGCACGAGGACCTCGTCGCGACGCTCGGGCTCGACCGCGGGGCCGCGCACTGAGCGTCGGGACGTCCCGCACGGCCACGGGCGTCGAGGGGGGAGCGTGACGGCGATCACGACCCCTCGACCTGCGAGCGCACGGCACCCGGGCCACGATGGAAGGAGCGCAAGGCGCTGATGGACCGAGCACCGAGGAGGAATACATGGCTGTCCGCAAGGAGCTGCCGGAGTACACCGTCCCGTCGCTGACCCTGAAGGACGGGGGGAAGATCGCCGCGATCCTGCAGAAGCGTCTGCACGCGCTCAACGACCTGGCGCTGACCCTCAAGCACATCCACTGGAACGTCGTGGGGCCGCACTTCATCGCCGTCCACGAGATGATCGACCCGCAGGTCGATGCCGTCCGTGCCATGGTCGACGCCACGGCCGAGCGCATCGCCACCCTCGGCGTCCCGCCGCGCGGCACGCCGGGCGCGATCGTCGCCGAGCGGACCTGGGAGGACTACAGCCTGGGCCGCGCGTCGACCATCGCCCACCTGGGTGCGCTCGACGAGGTCTACCAGGGAGTCATCGCCGACCACCGCAAGGCGGCCGCCGACACCGAGGAGCTCGACACCGTGACCAACGACCTCCTGGTCGGTCACTTGCACGAGCTCGAGCTCTTCCACTGGTTCGTCCGTGCGCACCTCGAGTCCTCCGGTGGCGAGCTCTCGACCTCGGGGGCGACGACCGAGACCGGCGCGGCCCGCAAGGCGGAGTCCGCAGCCAAGAAGGAAGCCTGACCGACCCCTGCCGAGCCCCTCTCCCCGCGCGGGGAGAGGGGCTCGGTGCTGTCCGCATCGCAGGCGCTCGCGGGCTCAGGCCGACAGCGGCGCGTTCCCGGAGGTGAGGATCACGAGCTGCTGGGTCGCGCGGGTCATCGCGACGTAGCGGTCGACCGCGCCCGCGATGCTGTCGTCGCCCTCGCCGAACGACGCGGGGTCGACCAGGACCACGAGGTCGAACTCGAGCCCTTTCGCGAGCACCGGGGTCAGGGACCGCACGCGCTCGGTCGCCCGGAACGTGGGGTCCCCGACCACGCACGCGACGCCCTGGTGCTCCGCGAGCCAGGTCTCGAGGACGGTCCCCAGGTCCCCGGGGGCGCCGTGCAGGACCGGGGCGTGGCCGCTGCGGACCGACGTCGGCACGTTGGCGTCCGGAAGCGCGGCCCGGATGACCGGCTCGGCCTCGGCCATGACCTCCTGCGGCGTCCGGTAGTTGATGGTGAGCGACGCCACGTCGACGTGCGACAGGCCCACGCGTTCGAGCCGCTCGCGCCAGGACTCGGTGAACCCGTGCCGTGCCTGCGCGCGGTCGCCGACGACCGTGAGGCTGCGCGACGGGCAGCGCAGCAGCAGCATCTGCCACTCGGCGTCCGTGAGCTCCTGCGCCTCGTCCACCACGACGTGCGCGAACGGCCCCGCGAGCCTGTCGGGTGCCACGCCCGGCAGGGACGCGCCGTCGACCAGGGCGTCGCGCAGGTCCTGGCCGCGCAGCATCGACATGACCCGCAGCTCCGAGTCGTCGGTCTCGACGAGGTGGTCGACGACGTTGCTCATCTCCTCGCGCTCCGCCGCGACCTGCGCCGCGTGCTGCCGACGGCGACGCGACGCCTCGGGGTCGCCGAGCCGCTGCCGCGCCGCGTCCAGGAGGGGTAGGTCCGAGACCGTCCAGGCCTGCGGCTCGTCGCGCTGCAACGTCCGGACCTCGTCCGGCGTGAGCCAGGGCGCGCACATCCTCAGGTAGGCGGGCACGTCCCACAGGTCCCCGACGAGGTCGGTCGGTTCGAGGAGCGGCCAGGCCTTGTTGAGGGTCTTCGCCAGGTCGCGGTGGGTCACCAGGGAGCGGCGCACGAGGTCGAGCGGCAGCTCGTCGTCGTCCTGCGCGTCACCGAGCCTGTCCATCAGGATCTCGATCAGCGCCTCCCAGACCACGTCGCGTGCCTCGTTGTGGGGCGTGCCGGGGTCGGGGGCTTCGAACGCCTCGGCCCAGTCGTCGGCGCTGAGCCAGAGGTCGAGCCACGGGGTCTCGACGGTCGTGCCCGTCCGGGGAGGACGTTCGTACAGGCGCACCGCGGGCTCGATCGCCCCGACCATCCGGGCCGAGGCCTTGAGGCGGGCCACGGCCGGCTCTGCCTCGACGGTGGCCTTCGCCCCCTCGGGGACGAGGTCCCGCAGGGTGCACGTCTGCACCCCCTCCTCGCCCAGGCTCGGCAGGACGTCCTCGACGTAGTCCAGGTACGGCTGGTGCGGCCCGACGACGAGCACCCCTCCCCGGTGCTGACCGACGTGCGGGTCCGCGTACAGCAGGTAGGCCGCGCGGTGCAGGGCCGCCACGGTCTTGCCCGTTCCCGGCCCGCCGTCGACCACGAGGGCGCCGTCCGAACCCGCGCGGATGATGGCGTCCTGGTCAGCCTGGATGGTGCCCAGCACGTCGCGCATCCGCGGGGTCCGCTCGGCTCCCAGGCTCGCGATGAAGGCAGACTGGTCGTCGAGGCTCACGTGGGACGCGAGGCCCGCGGCCGTGCCGTCGGTCGTGAAGACCTCGTCCCAGTAGTCGCTGATACGGCCCTGCGTCCAACGGTACCGGCGGCGGCTCGCGAGCCCCAGGGGGTGGGCGCTCGTGGCGCTGAAGAACGGTGCGGCGGTGGGGGAGCGCCAGTCGACCAGGAGGCGCCGCCCGGCGCGGTCGGTGAGGCCCAGGCGCCCGACGTACACGGGCTCGGAGCCGTCCGCGGCGACCATGCGGCCCAGGCACAGGTCCACGCCGTAGCGGCGCAGCGTCCTGAGCCGGGACGAGAGGCGGTGGATCTCCTGGTCGCGCTCCAGGGCGAGCGTCCCGCTGCCGCCGGGGGACCTGCGGGCCGCGTCGAGGCGCGCGGAGACGTCCGCGACCGTCTCGTCGAGGGTGGCGGCGATGGCCGCGAGGTGCTGCTCGTCGCGGTCGACGAGGGCCGGGTCGGCCTTGGGGGAGAGGCGGGGTGGGAGGGCGAACACGCTCGTGCTCGAGGGGGTCATGGCTGTGGCTCGTTCCGTCGTTCTGGCCTCGGGCCGACCATCCTGCGCCACCACGGGGGCCTTGCCGCAAGCCCCCCGGTGCGCTATAGATTGAGAGTGGCGGGAGGTCCGAGGACCTGCCCGCCACTCTCGTGCTCCGTGAGCGTTCACCCGGAGCGCTCACCCGGAGCGCTCACCTGTCGCGCGGTCGGTCAGCCGCCCACGTACGCCGCGAGGTGCTCGCCCGTGAGGGTCGAGCGGTCCGCGACGAGGTCCGCGGGGGTGCCCTCGAAGACGACGCGCCCGCCGTCGTGCCCGGCGCCCGGACCGAGGTCGATGATCCAGTCCGCGTGCGCCATGACGGCCTGGTGGTGCTCGATCACGATGACCGACCGGCCCGCCTCGACGAGCCGGTCGAGGAGCCCGAGAAGCTGTTCGACGTCGGCCAGGTGCAGGCCCGTGGTCGGCTCGTCGAGGACGTAGACGTCGCCCTTGGCGCCCATCTGCGTCGCGAGCTTGATGCGCTGGCGCTCGCCGCCGGACAGCGTCGTGAGGGGCTGTCCCAGGCTCAGGTACCCGAGCCCGACGTCGACGAGCCGGCTCAGGATCGAGTGGGCCGCGGGGATGCGTCCGTCGCCCTCGGCGAAGAACCTCTCCGCGTCCGTCACCGACATCGCGAGCACCTCGGCGATGTCGCGCCCGCCGAGCGTGTACTCGAGCACGCTCGCCTGGAACCGCTTGCCGCCGCACTCCTCGCACGTGGTCTCGACCGTGGCCATGACGCCGAGGTCGGTGTAGATGACGCCCGCACCGTTGCAGACCGGGCACGCGCCCTCGGAGTTGGCGCTGAACAGCGCGGGCTTGACCCCGTTGGCCTTGGCGAACGCCTTGCGGATCGGGTCGAGCAGGCCCGTGTAGGTCGCGGGGTTGCTGCGCCGGGAGCCGCGGATCGCGCTCTGGTCGATCACGACGACGCCCTCGCGCCCCGCGACCGACCCGTGGACGAGCGAGCTCTTGCCCGACCCGGCCACGCCCGTCACGACGCACAGCACGCCGAGCGGCACGTCGACGTCGACGCCGCGGAGGTTGTGCTCGGTCGCGCCGCGGATCTCGAGCTGCCCGCTCGGTGGGCGCACGGTCTCCTTGAGCGTCGCGCGGTCGTCGAGGTGACGGCCCGTGGTGGTGTCGGAGGCCCGGAGGCCGTCGAGCGTGCCCTGGAAGACGATCTCGCCGCCCGCCGTGCCCGCGCCCGGGCCCAGGTCGACGACGTGGTCCGCGATCGCGATGGCCTCGGGCTTGTGCTCGACGACGAGGACCGTGTTGCCCTTGTCCCGCAGCTGGAGCAGCAGGGAGTTCATGCGCTCGATGTCGTGCGGGTGCAGACCGATGGTCGGCTCGTCGAAGACGTACGTGACGTCGGTGAGCGAGGAGCCGAGGTGGCGGATCATCTTGGTGCGCTGGGCCTCGCCGCCGGAGAGGGTCCCGGACGGTCGGTCGAGCGAGAGGTACCCCAGCCCGATCTCGGCGAACGAGTCGAGCAGGTGCTGCAGGCCCTTGAGCAGCGGGGCCATCGACGGCTCGTCGAGCCCGCGGACCCACTCCGCGAGGTCGGTGATCTGCATCTGGCACGCGTCGGCGATGCTGGTGCCCGCGATCTTCGACGACCGCGCCTCAGGGCTCAGGCGCGTCCCGTGGCACTCGGGGCACGTCTGGAACGTCACGGCCTTCTCGACGAACGCCCGGATGTGGGGCTGCATCGCGTCGACGTCCTTGGACAGGAAGGACTTCTGGATCTTGGGGATCAGGCCCTCGAACGTGACGTTGATGCCGTCGACCTTGATCTTGGTCGGTTCCTTGTAGAGCAGGTCGTGCAGCTCGCGCTGGGTGAACGTGCTGATCGGCTTGGTCGCGTCGAAGAACCCGGAGCCCCGGTAGATGCGCCCGTACCATCCGTCCATCGAGTAGCCGGGGATCGTGAGCGCGCCCTCGTCGAGGGACAGGCTGTCGTCGTAGAGCGCGGTCAGGTCGAAGTCGTTGACGTTGCCCATGCCCTCGCAGCGCGGGCACATGCCGCCGAGCTGGTGGAACGTCGCCTTCTCGGCCTGCGTCTTACCGCCCCGCTCGATCGTGATCGCGCCGCTGCCGGACACCGAGGGCACGTTGAACGAGTACGCCTGCGGCGAGCCGATCTGCGGCTGCCCGAGGCGGCTGAACAGGATGCGCAGCATCGCGTTCGCGTCGGTGACGGTCCCGACCGTCGAGCGGGGGTTGGCCCCCATGCGCTCCTGGTCGACGATGATGGCCGTCGTCAGCCCTTCGAGGTGGTCGACCTCGGGCCGCGAGAGCGAGGGCATGAAGCCCTGCAGGAACGCGCTGTACGTCTCGTTGATCATGCGCTGCGACTCGGCCGCGATCGTGCCGAACACCAGGGAGCTCTTGCCCGAGCCCGAGACCCCGGTGAAGACCGTGAGCCGGCGCTTGGGGATCTCGACGCTGACGTCCTTGAGGTTGTTCTCGCGCGCGCCCTGCACGCGGATCATGTCGTGGCTGTCGGCAAGGGGCAGTGCGGACGACTCGTCCGTCCTCGTGACCGTGCTCATGGTCTCTCCATCTGTCGGGTCGGCAGGCACGCGAGAGCCTGCGGCCGGGCATGTCGTCTCTCGTCCGTCCCAGCCTAGGGCCCGGCACTGACGGGGAACGGGACGGACGGCCACGGGTCCGTCCCGGTCACGCAGCACGGTTCAGCCCGACGGCGCCACGTCCGCGGGAGCGTCGGCGGGCCCGGGCTCGGGCTCGGCCTGAGGGAGGCCGACGACGGCCCGCCGCGTGGGCCACCAGAACGCCCGCCCTTCGAGCGCGGCGAGCGCGGGCACGAGCAGCGGCGCCATGAGGAAAGCGGCGGCGACGATCCCGACCGCGACGCCGAAACCGAGCTGCGCGAGGTTCGCGATTCCCGTGAGCATGAGCGAGGCGAACGTGCAGGCCAGGATGATCCCGGCCGCGGCCGCGGTGGGTGCGTCCTGGGTGATCGCGACGCGCGCGGCCTCGCGCGAGGTCGCACCCGCGCGGTACTCCTCGTGCATGCGCGCGGCGACGAGGATGTTGTAGTCGGTGCCGATCGCGACGACGAACAGGTACAGCACGATGGGGATCGAGAAGTCGATGCCGGCGTACCCGAGCGCGTGCAGGTAGAGCAGGACGACCGCGCCGAGGGTCGCGGTGAACGTGAGCGCGACGCACACGAGCAGGTTGACGGCGCCGAGCAGGGCGGTCAGGAGGAGTCCGAGGATGACGACGATGATGACGGCGGCGATCGGGAAGACGCGGCCGGTGTCGGCGCGGAGCTGGTCACGCACGTCGACGAACGCCGACGTCTGCCCACCGACGTAGACCTGCGCGCCGGGGACCGACCCGTGCGCGGCGTCGCGCAGCGGGCCCTCGACCGTGGCCATCGCGGCGTCGGAGTACGGGTCGTCGGCGAGCACGACGGTGACGAGGGCGGCCGTGCCGTCGGTCGTGGCCGTGGGCGGTGCGACCGACGTGACGCCCGGGACCGCGGCGAGGTTCGTCGCGAGCGTCGTCAGCGCCGTGGGGTCGAGGGGAGCGGTCCCCACGACGTAGACCTGCGTGGGGCTCAGCGCGCCGGCGGGGAAGGACGCGTCGAGCGTCGTGTAGGCCTGGCGCGAGGCCGTGTCCGCGGGGAGCTCGTCGAGCGTGTCGTACGTCGCCTGGTACCCCGAGGCGAACAGCGTGAGGACCACGAGCACGGCCCCGACGGCGAGCGCCGGGACGACGGGTCGGCGGGCCGTGAACGACCCGAGGGCCGCGAACGGGCTGCGCCGGGCGTCGCGGCCCGGGCCGAGGGGCCAGAAGAGCGCCCGGCCGAGGACCACGAAGAGCGCCGGGACGAGCGTCAGCGCCGTCACGAGCATGGCCGCGACGGCCACGATCAGCCCCGGCGCGAGGGTGCTCAGCGACTCGAGCTGCGCGAACAGCAGCGCCGCGAAGGCGCCGATCACGGTGAGCGCCGAGGAGGCGACGACCCGGCCCACGACCCCCACCGACGCCTCGAGCGCCTCGTGGTGGCTCTCGCCCCGGCGCAGGTGCTCGCGGTAGCGGAACAGGACGAACACGATGTAGTCGGTGCCGACCCCGAACAGGACCACCACGAGGATCGGCTGGAGCGTGTCGCTGACCTGGAAGTCGAGCAGGTCCGCGAGCCACGCGGTCAGGCCCGTGACGACCGAGAGCACCACACCGATCACGACGATCGGGATCACCGCGATCACGGGGCTGCGGAACACGAGGCCGAGCAGGACCACGATGAGCAGCACGGTAGCGATCGTGATGGTCCGCTCGGCCGCGGCGTAGGCCGTGGTGGTGTCGACCTGGATCGCGGCGTTGCCCGTGAGCGCGCCGGTCAGGTCGGTGCCCTGCAGGGCCGCGTCGGTCGCGGCGCGCAGCGCGGGCACGGCGTCGTCGACCGCCTCGTCGCCTGGCTGGCCGTCGAACGCGACCGACAGGGCGGCGGTCCGGCCGTCCTGCGAGAGGGACTGCGGGGTCTCCTGCACCGCGACGACCCCGGGGATCGCCTCCCCCTCGAGCGTCGTCGCGAGTCCGGCGACGGCGGTCTGGTCGTCCGCGGTGAGCGCCGCGCCGTCGGACCGGACGACGACCAGGCTGCCCGCGGCCCCCGACTGCGCGG
Organism: Oerskovia sp. USHLN155; assembly: GCF_037145535.1. Taxonomy (NCBI): domain Bacteria; kingdom Bacillati; phylum Actinomycetota; class Actinomycetes; order Micrococcales; family Cellulomonadaceae; genus Oerskovia; species Oerskovia sp. USHLN155. The sequence goes on along the minus strand of NZ_JBBCXG010000006.1, from coordinate 200,509 downwards.
GGAAGCTCTCGTCGCCTGCGTCCTGCGCCTCGACCGACTCGAACGACGCAGGCAGGAACGACTGCTGGTTGCCCGTCGTGTAGTCGTCCAGGTTCGGCGAGAAGACGACGACCGCGGCCGCGAGGAGCACCCAGACGCCGATCACACGCCACGGGTGAGCGATCACCGTCCGAGCGATGCTGCCGAACATGGGTGCGCCTTCCCTGGCGGTTCCCGGGTCCACGACCACTCCAGCGTGGCACCGGCGCCCGGGGGCGACAACCGGGAGCCCGGTGCAGCATCACCACCCGCCGGGTCGCGCCCGTCAGGCGCTCGCGGTCTCGTCGAGGAGGGCCGCGCGGATCGCCTCGACCCCGACCTGCACCTCGGCGAAGCTCGTCGACAGGGGCGAGAGCCCGAGCCGCAGGCCGTCGGGCCGGCGGAAGTCGGGGACGACCCCCTGCGCCCACAGGCGAGGGACCACGCGTTCGAACGCGGCGTGGTCGATCGTCACGTGGCTGCCGCGCCGCGCCGGGTCGCGGGGCGAGGCGACCCGCACCCCGAGCGGCACGAGGAGCTCGTCCACGAGGTCGAGCGCGAACCCGGTGAGCCGGACCGACTTGTCCCGCACGGCATCGGCCCCGGCGACGTTCCGCGCCTCGTCGAGCAGGTCCAGCATGTCCTGCATCGCGAGCATCCCGACGACCGCGGGCGTCCCGCTGAGGAATCGCCGCACCCCCGTGTGGGGTGCGTACTCGGGCCCCATCTCGAACGGCGCGTCGCTGCCCATCCAGCCCTGGATCGGCTGGGTCAGCGCCGCCTGGAGGTCCGCGCGCACGTACCCGAACGCGGGCGACCCGGGTCCGCCGTTGAGGTACTTGTAGGTGCAGCCTGCCGCGAGGTCCACGTCCCAGGCGTCGAGCGTGACGGGCACGGCCCCCGCGGAGTGGCACAGGTCCCACAGCACGAGCGCCCCGGCGTCGTGGGCGACGCGCGTGATCGGTTCGGCGTCGGCGAGGTACCCGGACCGGTAGGCGACGTGGCTGAGCACCACGAGCGCGGTCTCCGGCCCGACGGCGTCCGCGACCTGGTCCGTGGTCACGCCCGCGTCGGGGTCCGGGGAGAGCCAGCGCAGCGTCGCGCCCCGTTCGGCTGCGATGCCCTGGAGGACGAACCGGTCCGTGGGGAAGTTCCCGGTGTCGACCACGATCTCGGTGCGCCCCGGGCGGGCGTCGAGCGCCGCGCGCACGAGCTTGTAGAGGATCACGGTGGTCGAGTCGCCCACGAACGTCTGGCCCGGTGCCGCGCCGAGCGCTGTCTCCCCGATCCGGTCGCCGATCGCGAGCGGCAGCTCGTACCAGGACTCGTCCCAACCGCGGATGAGGCGCGAGGCCCACTGCTCGGTCGCGAAGCGCGCGAGCCGTTCGACGCTCGCGCGCGTGGGCCGCCCGAGAGAGTTGCCGTCGAGGTAGGCGACGACGTCGGCCGAGGGCACGAACTCCTCGCGGAAGCGGGTCAGCGGGTCGGCCGCGTCGAGCGCTGCGGCGCGCTCGGCAGGACCGGCCGCAGGCGCCCCCGACGGGCGGACGGGAGGGGTGGTGCTGGTCACGGGCGGCCTCCTGGGGGACGGTCTGGGCTGGTCGGGGCTGGTCACGGTGGGTGCCGGTGCGGGGTCCAGCAGGTCGTGGGGCGTGAGCACGCCCGCCCGCGCGAGCCACGCGGCGACCTGCGCGGGCGGTGTGCCCGGTTCCGGGCGGTCCCCGGGCAGGAGCGTGAGTGCGACCGTCGCCGGACCCGACGTCAGGGCGCGGAGCACACCGTCCAGGGTCAGCCCGGCGTCGAGCAGCGCCGCCAGCTCGCGCTCGTCGACCCCGACCGGCAGCGGACCGTTGCCCTGGTCGGTCCCGTAGACGGCCGCCCCACCCATGGCGACGAACCGCGTCAGGTTGTCGAGGGCCAGCGCGTACGGTTCCGTCGGGGTGCCCCAGCCATGGACGTCGAGCGTGCTGACCCAGGCCTGGGAGCGCGCCGCCGCCCGCACCAGGTCGTCCGGCAGCCGCTCGCTGAACGGGCAGTGCGCGAGCCGGTCCACGCCCTCCACGAGCGCCCGCTCGACCTGGCCCACGCCCTCGGTGTGCGCGACCACGGCCCTGCCGCGCTCGTGCGCCCGCCCCACGAGCGCGCGGAGGGTCGCGTCGTCGGGCACGGGACCCGCGCCCGTGTGCAGGGCGACCTTGACGAAGCTCGCCCCGGCCTCGACCTGCCGGTCGACCGCGGCCACGGCCTGCTCGGGGTCGGCGACCACCTCGACCGATCCTGGCGAGGCCCACGACCGGTCCGACGGGTAGCCGCCGGGAGCGGTGAGGAAGGCCCCGGCGAAGCGGACCTCGGGCAGGGCGTCGGCACGGCCGGACCGCGCGGCGAGCGCCGCCAGCACCGCAGGGTCGCCGCCCAGGTCGTCGACCGCGGCGAGGCCGCCCCGGAGCAGTGCCCCGGCGTCGACCAGCGCCAGGTGGACGTGGGCGTCGCGGAAGCCGGGCATCAGGACGCCCGCGAGGTGGCGGGTCGGGGCGGGGTCGGTGCCCACGCGCGAGCGGAACCCGCCCCGGGTGGCGACGACCGCCGTCGGGCCCGTCCATCCTGTGCCCCGCTCCCAGCGGGCGTCGACCGTGAAGGTGACCGCAGCGCGCCCGTCCGGTCCAGCGCTCACGGCCGGCCGATCTCGGTGCGCACCGCGAACAGCTCGGGGAAGAACGTCAGGTCGAGGGCCTTCTCGAGGAAGCCCACGCCGCTCGACCCGCCCGTGCCGCGCTTGGTCCCGATGATGCGCAGCACGGTCTTCATGTGGCGAAAGCGCCAGAGCTGGAAGTTGTCCTCGAGGTCGACGAGCTCCTCGCAGCTCTCGTAGGCGAGCCAGTTGCCCTCGGGGTCGTCGTAGATCGCACGGAAGGTCTCGACCAAGTCCTCGTCGAGCGTGTAGCCCTGCGTGACGTCGCGCTCGAGCACGCGGGCGGGCACGTCGTGGCCGTGCCGAGCGAGGTAGCGCAGGAACTCGTCGTAGACGCTCGGCTCGTGCAGCAGGCGCTCGAGCTCGGCGCGCGCCGCGGGCTCGGCGTCGAACACCGACAGCATGCGTGCGTTCTTGTTGCCCAGCAGGAACTCGACCGCGCGGTACTGCCACGACTGGAAGCCCGACGCGTGACCGAGGAACCCGCGGAACTGGGCGTACTCGCTCGGCGTGAGCGTCGCCAGGACGGACCACTGCTCCGTCAGCGTGCGCTGGACGTGCTTGACCCGCGCGATGCGCTTGAGCGCGGACTGGAGGTCGTCGGCCGCGATGAGGGCCCGCGCCGAGACCAGCTCGTGCAGGACGAGCTTGAGCCACAGCTCGGTCGTCTGGTGCTGCACGATGAAGAGCATCTCGTCGTGGTGTGCGGGCTCGCTGACCGGGGCCTGCGCGTCCAGCAGCGTGTCGAGGTGCAGGTACGAGCCGTACGTCATCTGCTCGCGCAGGTCGGTCACGATGTCGGGCTCGAGGGGGCGCTCGCTGCCCGGTGACGGCGTTGTCATCCCCCGAGAGTAGGTGCCGTGGGCGACGGGTGCCACGAGTCCCGTGCCGGACGGCACGTGCCCGGGGGTACGGTCGCCGGGTGGACACGACGACCGGGCGGACCAGCAGCACGCTCCTCGACGACCTTGCGCGGGACCCGGCGTCCCGCGAGGAGGTGCTGGGCCGGTTGCGCGGGGTCACGGCCCGGCCTGGGCAGGACCGGTTCGTCTCGTCGGCCGCCGAGATCGTGGCTCTTGCCGAGGCAGACCCGGAGCGTCACCTCCTGGTCGTCTCACGAGGCGGAGAGGTCGCGGCGTTGGGAGTGCTGCATCCCGGCGGCGCGCCCGGCGAGGTCGTCGCGCTGCTCGACGGGCCTGCGACCGGCGACGTCGTCCTCTTCCGCGGGTTCCTCGTGGACCGGGCGCACCAGGGGCAGGGGGTCGGCACGGCCGTGGCCGCCGCGCTGCCGGCGCTCGCGGCCCGCCTCGCCGAGCGTCTGGGACGCGAGCCGTTCGAGGTCGTCGTGCTGACCGTCAACGAGGAGAACGCCGCCGGGTTGCGTGCCTACGCGCGCGGCGGGTTCGTGGACCGCGGGCGCTACCTCGGGGGTGACGCCGGGCCGCAGCGCGTCATGGCGCACGCGCTGTAGCGGCGCGCACCCCGGGGCGCCCGGGGTGCGCGGGAAGTCGACGGGCCATGCCGGTCGTCGGGTCCAGGGCGTGCCGAGCAGGCGGTTGTCGTCGGGTGAACATGCGGCTGTCGTCGAGATCCGGCAGGACCCGAGCGGCGACCGGATGCTCGGCACCTCTGGTAGACCTGGAGGCAGCAGGTGTGGGACGTGCGTCCTACAGTGCAGGCATGCGCACGCGGGACCCCGACCGGGCACCCGAGCACGACCGGGGAGGCGCCATGACACGAGCAGTGGTGACGGGTATCGGCGCGGTGACACCGCTGTCGTCGACGGCCCCGGGGACGTGGGACGCCCTCGTACGCGGGGACCAGGGCGTCCGGGCGATCACGGACGAGTGGGCACACGACCTGCCCGTACGGATCGCAGCGCGCGTCGACGACGCGTTCGCCGAAGCGCTCGGCGTACGCCTGCTGCGCCGCACCGACCGCGCGGAGCAGCTCGCGCTCGTCGCGGGCCGCGAGGCCTGGGCCGACGCCGGGAGCCCCGACGTCGACCCCACCCGCCTGGCCGTGGTGGTCGGCTCCGCGAACGGCGGCATCGCGACGACCCTCGCCCAGAGCCGTCTCTTCGACGCCCACGGCCACCGCCAGGTCTCCCCGCACGCCGTGACCATGCTCATGGCCAACGGCCCCGCGGCCTGGCTGTCGATCGACCTGGGCGCACGGGCCGGCGCCCGGGCCCCGGTCAGCGCGTGCGCCGCGGGCAGCGAGGCCATCGCCACGGGACGCGAGATGATCCTCGCCGGGACCGCCGACGTCGTCGTGTGCGGGGGAGTCGAGGCAGGGGTCCAGGCGTTCTCCCTCGCGGCCTTCGCCCAGGCGCGGGCCATGTCGACGCGCAACGACGAGCCCGAGCGCGCCTCGCGCCCGTTCGACGCCGCGCGGGACGGGTTCGTCATGGGCGAGGGGTCCGCGATCCTCGTCCTGGAGAACGAGGAGCACGCCCGGGCGCGCGGCGCCCGCGTCGTGGGCGTGGTCTCGGGGGCCGCGCTGACCTCGGACGCCTACGACATCGTGGGCGGCGACCCCCAGAACCAGGCGCGCACCGTGACGCTCGCGCTGCGCTCCGCCGGGCTGTCGCCCGGCGACCTGGGGCTCGTCCACGCCCACGCGACCTCGACCCCCGTGGGCGACCGCAACGAGGCCGACGCGCTGCGCTCGGCCCTGCCCGACCCGCCGCCCGTGACCTCGACCAAGGGCGCGACCGGGCACCTGCTCGGGGCCTCGGGATCGCTCGGCGTCGTCGTCGCGCTGCTCGCGCTGCGCGACGGCGTGGTGCCGCCCACGCTCAACGTCGACGACCTGGACCCCGCGATCGACCTCGACGTGGTGCGCGGGACCTCCCGCGCGACGACGGCGCGGCACGCGCTGGTCGACGCGTTCGGCTTCGGCGGGCACAGCGTGAGCGTCGTGCTCTCGCGCGACTGAGGACACCGGGCAGCCGACGAGCCCGCACCGAGCGGGGCGCTCGGCGCGGACCCGGGGCGGGATCAGCCCCGGCGCGCCTTCCGCGTCGTGCCGCGACGCGGCTGCGGCCGCTGCCCGCCGACCCGCGCGGGGACAGCGTGTCCGGTGGGCTCGCCGGCCTCGGCCGTCGCAGGACGGGACGCCCGCGCCACGTCCTGGTCGCCCGACGGCACGAGGCGACCGGTCACGAGCTGCTGCCCGAGCCCCCACACCGACGACGTCGCCCAGTACAGGACCACGCCCACGGGGAAGCCCACGGCCACGACCGCGGAGACCGCGGGCAGCACGAACGCGAACGTGCCCTGCTGCCGGGCCAGGGGGCTCGTGGGGTCGACCGGGTTGGCGCGCGCGCTCAGCCGCTGGGTCAGGACCTGCGCGGCGTACATCACGACGATCAGCACGGCGGGCACCAGGACGCCGACCAGGCCACCGGCCGCAGCGCCGCCCGTGAACGCCCCGGCCAGCGTCCCCGACAAAGGGGCGCCGAGGAGCGTCGCGGCGTCCGCCTCGCGGACCAGGTCACCGGTCAGCGCCCCGACGGGCACCTGGCGGCCGATCCCCGAGAGAACCGAGTACAGCGCGAACAGGACCGGCGCCTGCACGAGCATCGGCAGGCAGCCCGCGAGCGGGTTGGCACCTGTGCGTGCCATGAGCTCCTGCTGCTCGCGGCGGGCCGCGTCCCGGCTCGCCGGGTCGCTCTTGCCCCGGTACTTCTCCTGGATCCGGCGGATCTCGGGCGAGGCCAGGCGCATCGCCCGCATCCCCCTGACCTGCACGACGACGAGCGGGACGAGCACGAGCCTGACGATCACGACCAGGCCGACGATCGAGAGGCTCCACGCGGCACCCCCGGCAGGGTCGAGGCCGAGCGCGGTCAGCGCCGAGTGGAGACGGACGAGGATCCAGGCGACCACCAGCTGGATCGGGTGGACGAGCGTGGACAGGGCATGGGTGAGGGCATCGACGACGGGCACGGTGGACTCCTGCGGGTGGAGGGGAGGGGGAGCGTGGAGCTCCCGCGCCAGCTCCGCAGGGACCGGTAGGACCCCCGGGCCGACGACGGCTCGGGGGAGTGCTGGAGGTTCAGGCGGTGCGCGGGAGCGGGCTCGCTCCCGGCGCTCGCGGCTGGGGCCGTCCGGGGGTCGTGGGGCTGTGCTGGCGCACGGGTGCCGGCAGCGGCACGGGCTCGGGACCGACGGGCACCGCGAGCAGCAGCAGGACCGCGACCGCGACGCACGCGAGCGCGACGCCGAGCGCCCCGGCGGTGGCGGCGAGCGTCGCGGCACCGAGCAGGGAGAGCACGCCGCCCAGGGACGACGAACCGAACGACTGCCCGACGGCGAGCGCCAGCACCGCCAGGAGCGGCACCAGGGCCACGGCACGGGCCGAGGACGTCGAGGTCAGCCGGTCGTAGCGCTCGCGCAGCGAGGTGGCGCCCCGCACGACATGCTGTGTCCGCACGATCCCCACCTCCTGCGCTCCTGTCGTCGGTCCTTCGTCCAGCCCAGGGTAGCGCCACGCCCGGGGTGCGCGGGGCCCGCTCGACGCCCGCGTGCTGCCCGCGGGGCCCCCGGGGTCGAGGCACAGGGGAGAATGGCCCCGTGGACCCGGACCCGATCGCCCGCCTGCTCGCCTCGCCGCCCGATCTCCCGGTCCGCCATCACCTGGCCGAGCTCACCGACGCCGTCCGCGACCGGGGCGTCGCCGTGCTCCAGGCACCTCCCGGCACGGGCAAGACGACCCTCGTCCCGCCGGCGCTCGCGGCTGCACGGCCTGCGGGGCGTGTCATCGTGACCCAGCCGCGCCGGATCGCGGCCCGGGCTGCGGCGCGCCGCCTCGCGCACCTGCTCGGTGAGCCCGTCGGACGCACGGTGGGCTTCTCGGTGCGCGGCGAGTCCCGGACGGGGCCCGAGACACGCATCGAGATCGTCACGACCGGCGTCCTGCTGCGCCGCCTCCAGCGCGACCCGGAGCTGGCCGGGGTCGGCGTCGTCGTGCTCGACGAGGTCCACGAGCGTCACCTCGACGCCGACCTGACCCTCGCGCTGCTGGTCGACGTCCGGACCGCCCTGCGTCCAGACCTGGCCCTCGTCGCGATGTCCGCGACGATCGAGGCCGAGCGCACCGCGAGCCTCCTGGGCGACGAGACCCCTGCCCCGGTCGTGGTCGCGGACGGCAGCCTGTTCCCCGTCGAGGAGGTGTGGGCGCCGTCGCCCGGGCCGCGGCTCGACGAGCGTGGCGTGCCACGCGCGTTCCTCGACCACGTCGCGGCGACCGCACGCCGGGCGCTGGCCGAGCAGGCCGGCGACGTGCTGGTCTTCGTGCCCGGCGCGGGCGAGGTCGACGGCGTCGCTCGCCGCCTGGCCGGCGTGGAGGCAGACGTCCGCCCCCTGCACGGGCGGCTGCCCACGCGCGAGCAGGACCTGGCCCTGACGCCCGGGCCGCGCCGCAGGGTCGTGGTCTCCACGGCCGTCGCCGAGTCCTCGCTCACCGTGCCCGGGGTGCGGGTGGTCGTCGACGCGGGCCTGTCCCGGGAGCCGCGCACCGACCACCGGCGCGGCCTCGCGGGTCTCGTGACGGTCCGCGTGAGCCGTGCGGCGGCCGAGCAGCGCGTCGGGCGCGCGGGACGCGAGGGGCCGGGGGCGGTGTACCGCTGCTGGTCGCCGGGCGAGCACGCCCAGCTCGTCGCGCACCCGACGCCCGAGATCCTCACTGCCGACCTCGTCGCGTTCGCGCTCGAGCTCGCGTGCTGGGGGAGCCCGGACGGAACGGGGCTCGCGCTCCTCGACTCCCCGCCCGCGGCCGCGATGACGGTCGCGCACGCGACGCTCGAGGCGCTCGGCGCGGTCCACCCGGACGGCACGGTCACCCCGCGGGGACGCGAGATCGCCCGCGTCCCGGCCGACCCCCGGCTCGCGCGCGCCCTCCTGGACGCGGGCGACGTCGTCGGGCCGCGGCTCGCTGCCGAGGTGGTCGCCCTCCTGTCCGACGACGTGCGCGCGCCCGGGGCGGACCTCGTCGCGGCCCTGCGGGACGCCCGGCGGGGTGGTCCGGCGAGCGGGTCGTGGCGCGCGCAGGCCGAGCGGCTCCAGGGGCTCGTCGCCGCGCCAGGGCGGAGCCGCCGGGAGGACCTGAGCCTGGACCTCGCGGTCGGGCTCGTCGTCGCGCTCGCGCACCCGGACCGGGTCGCGCGGAGGCGGCCGAACGGGACCACGTACCTCATGACGTCGGGCACGGGGGCCGCGCTGCCGCCGGGCTCCCCGCTCGCGGGCTACGACTGGCTCGCCGTCGCGGACGCCGACCGCGGCGCCGGCAGGCGTGACGCGACGATCCGGTCGGCCGCACCCGTCGACGAGGACCTCGCGTACGAGGCCGCGTCCTCAGCCCTGCGCGAGGACGAGACCGTCACGTGGTCGGACGGGCGCATCCAGGCGCGGCGCACGACGCGGCTCGGCGCGATCGAGATCGCCTCGCAGAAGGTCGCCGACCCGCCCCCCGACCAGGTCGTGGCGGCGCTACGGACCGGGCTCGAGCGCGAGGGCCTCGACGTCCTGCCCTGGCGCGAGCCCGCGCGCGAGCTGCGGCACCGCCTTGCGTTCCTGCACCGGGCCCTGGGCGACCCGTGGCCCGACGTGTCCGACGAGGCCCTGCTCACGGGCCTCGACGCGTGGCTCGGGCCCGACCTCGCCAAGGTCCGCAAGGCTGCCGACCTCCAGCGCCTCGACGTGACCAACGCCCTGCGGCGCCTGCTGCCGTGGCCCGCCGCAGGCAGGCTCGACGAGCTCGCCCCCGTGCGCGTCGACCTGCCCGGGGGCCGCAGCGCCCGCCTCGACTACACCGGGGACCAGCCCGTGCTCGCCGTCAAGGTCCAGGACGCGTTCGGGTGGCGTGCCACGCCCCGGGTCGCCGACGGACGCGTGCCCGTGCTGCTGCACCTGCTGTCCCCGGCCAGGCGGCCTGCGGCGATCACCGCGGACCTCGAGTCGTTCTGGGGCACGGGGTACGCGCAGGTGCGCGCCGAGCTGCGCCGCCGCTACCCCAAGCACGACTGGCCCGAGGACCCCACGGCCTGACGTCGACCCGTGCGGGCCGACGTGCCCGGAGTAGGCTGAGAACGCGCCTGCCCGAGGAGGGGACCATGTCCAGTCCCAGCGGACCCAGACCCGTCGGCAACGTGCTCTGGCTCGCGCTCGGCGCGTTCGTCCTCGCGGCCGTGCTGATCGCGACCGGCGCCCCCGTCCTGCCGTTCCTGCTCCTCGTGCTGGCCGTGATGTGGGGCACGGTCGGCCTGACGCGCTACCTGCGTGCGCGGCACGGCTCCCCACCCGGCCACGTCCCGCCCGGCCGGGCACAGCCCCGCTGACCCTCTCCGCCGACACCCGCCGACACCCGCCGACACCTAGGAGTGCACCGTGGCGCTGCTGACCTGCACCGGCATCATGTCCCTCGACGGCTACGTCGCCGACGCCTCGGGCTCGTTCGAGTGGAGCGCCCCCGACGAGGAGGTGCACACGTTCGTCGACGACCTCGAACGTTCCGTCGGGACGTTCCTCCTGGGACGCCGGGTCTACGAGGTCATGCGCGTCTGGGACGACCCCGCCATGCTCGACGACGAGTCGCCCGCCGTCCGTGACTACGCGCGCATCTGGCGCGACGTGGACAAGGTCGTGTACTCGACCACGCTCGACGACCCGGGCGTCCCGCGCACGCGCGTCGAGCGGACCTTCGACCCTGCCGCCGCCCGCACCCTCGTCGACCGCGCCGAGCGGGAGGTCGGCATCGCCGGCCCGACCCTGGCGGCGCAGGCGCTCGCGGCGGGGATCGTCGACGAGCTGCGCGCCTTCGTGCACCCCGTGCTCGTGGGCGGCGGGACGTCCTTCTACCCCGCGGGCGCCCGGCTCGACCTCGAGCTCCTCGACGAGCGCCGCTTCACGGGCGGCGTGGTCTACACGAGATACCGCGTGGCGCGCTGAGCCGTCGCCCTGCGCCCGGGCCACGCCCGGACACGGCCGCGCCGTGGGCCTCGTCACGTCGCGCGACTCCACCGGGCCGCTCCTGCGTCGCCCTGAGAAGGTGGGGCCATGCGCGCACACTCCGAGCCCCGGACCGAGCGACCCCACGACCTGGAGGACCTGCAGCACCGCATCGCGAGCATGGACACCCAGGAGGTCGTCGACGAGCTCGGGCGCCTGGGCGACCAGCGGCGCGCGGTCGCGTTCCGCCTGCTGCCCAAGGGGCGCGCGGTCGAGGTCTTCGAGGACCTCGACCCGGCGATCCAGGCGGAGCTCGTCGAGGCGTTGCGGTCCGAGGCGACCGCGGAGATCTTCGCGGCCCTCGACCCGGACGACCGGGCGTCGCTGCTCGACGAGCTGCCCGCGGGCGTCGCGGCCCGGCTCCTGGGCGGTCTGGGTCCCGACGAGCGGGCCCTGACGACCGCGCTGCTCGGATATCCCGAGGACAGCGCGGGCCGGCGCATGTCGCCCCGGGTGGCCTCGGTGCGGCGTGGCACGACCGTCGCGGGGGCCCTCGACGCGCTGCGCCGGGCGGGTGACGACGTCGAGACGATCTACACCGTGCCGGTCCTCGGTGCCGGGCGGGTCGTCGAGGGGGTGGTGTCGCTGCGCCGGCTGCTGGTGAGCGACCCGGACACCCTGGTCGAGGACGTCATGTCCCCGGCGGTGACGGTCGAGGCGACGGACGACCAGGAGCATGCGGCCAACGTCGTGCGCGACGGCGGGTACGTCGCGGTGCCCGTGGTCGACCACGAGCGCCGCCTCCTGGGCGTCCTGACGGTCGACGACGCGATGCGCATCCTCGAGGCCGAGGACGACGAGGACTCGGCTCGCGTGGGTGGCTCGGAGCCGCTGCGCCGCCCGTACCTGACCGTCTCGGTCCTGGGGCTGGTGCGGGCGCGCGTGGTCTGGCTCCTGCTGCTGATCGTCGCGGCGAGCCTCACGGTCGGGGTGCAGAGCTACTTCGAGGCCGAGCTCGACGCGGTCGTGGCGCTCGCGCTGTTCATCCCGCTGCTCATCGGCACGGGCGGGAACGCGGGGTCGCAGGCCGCGACGACCGTGGTCCGCGCCCTGGCGGTGGGCGACATCCGCCGCGGAGACCTGCTGCGCGTCGTGGGGCGCGAGATGCTCACGGGGCTCCTGCTCGGGACGGTGCTCGCCGCGGTCGGCTTCGGTCCGGCGGCGTGGGTCGCGGGTGTGTCGATCGCGCAGGTGCTCGCGATCACGGTCGTGGGCGTGTGCGTGCTCGCGACGACGGTCGGGTCGAGCATCCCGATCCTGGCGCGCCGCGTGGGCATCGACCCGGCGATCGTCGCGGCGCCGTTCATCTCGACGTTCGTCGACACCCTGGGGCTGGTCATCTACTTCTCGGTCGCGAAGGTGGTCCTGGGCATCTGAGAAGCGCTCGGGCCGTGCGACCGCACGGGCGGGCGCTCAGTCCTGCGGGGGCCGCGCGCCGCGGACCTGCGCGGAGCGGCGGCGCGCACCGACGACGCTCAGGGACATCGCGGCCAGGACGGCGAGGGACGCGATCACCCAGCCGTAGGCCGGGACCTCGGGCGTCGTGCCCGCACCCGGCGGGGTCGGGCTCCCGGAGGGCGTCGCCGGGCCCGACGGCGTCGCGCCCGTCTCCTGCGCGGCCGCGACCCGCGTGTCGGTCGCGTCACCCGTCCCGTCCGCCGGGTCGGCCCCTGTCTCGGTCCCGGCACTCTCGGCGCCGGTGGCGTCGGGAGCCGCAGGCGAGGGCGCAGAGGCGGGCGGCGGGTCGAGTGCGAGCGCCGCCGTCGTCGCCGGCCCCACGACGCCGTCCGTGGCCAGACCTCGTGCGCCCTGGAACGCGAGGACCGCGGCGGCGGTCGCGGGGCCGTACGCGCCGTCGCCGGCGACGTCCTGGCCGTGGAGGCGCAGGCGTTCCTGGAGGGTCAGGACCTCGGGGCCCGACGCGCCGGGCACGAGGCCGACGGGGGAGCGCGGGCGGTCTGCCGCCGACCTGCCCGTCTTGTCCGTCTCGCCCGCCGTGTCCGAGGCGCCCGGCGGTCGGGTCGACCGGTCGGGGCCCGCCTCGGCGGGAGCCTGCGCAGGAGGAGGCGGGGCCGCGCCGGGGTAGGCCGCGAACACCTCGGCGACGTACGCGCCCCCGGCGGCGTCGGTCGCGTACCCGACGCCGAGCGACGTGAACGCCGAGGACAGGACGTTGGCCCGGTGCCCCGAGGACCCCATGAGGCTCGCGTGCAGCCCGGACGGCGACGGGTCGCTCGACCAGGCGACGTTCTCGCCCCAGGTGGACCACCCGCCCGGGATCTGCGCGCCGGTCGACGGGTTGTGGCTCATCGAGCCGTTCGCCGCCATCCGCTCGGCCCACGCCTGGGCGACGCCCGCGAGCCCGGCGTCGTGCGCCAGGGGCGCGAGACCCGCGGACGAGCGCGCGCCGTTCACGAGACCCGCCACGTCCCCGGCCCCCGAGGCGCGAGCCGGGGCGCTCGTGCCCAGGCCCACCGGCACCGTCAGGACGACGGTCGTGAGCGCGACGAGGAACGTGGTCAACCGGCGTGCGCGCACGGGACCTCCCGGGTGGTCGGGCAAGGACGGGTCGGGTCCACTGTGCCGTCACCCGGCTGATCGTGCGCGCGGACGGCGCCTCGACCGTCTCCGGTGCGGTGCCCGGCCAGGCCCTCAGCCCCGCGGCTCCGGAGCGACCCGGGTCGCCTTCCACTCCCGGTACTGCTCGCGCAGGCACACGGCGCACGGCCGGTACCCGGCGGCGACCGCGGTCTCCTCGTCGGCGAAGAACACGCGGTGGGCCACGTAGCCCCCACGGGCGATCGCCCGTGCGGCGCCGGGACAGTCGAGCCGGCCGTAGACCCGGGAACGCCGGTGCCCGCCGAGCGTCCCGGGAACGGGGCTGAGGGTCGGCACACGGTCGGGCCCGAGCAGTCGGTAGAGCTTCGGTCTCGCGCTCATGAGGTGCTCCCGGGGTGCAGGCAGGTCGGGCGGGGGTGCTCCGTAGACGCCCGCGCCCCGAGCGACGTGAGGTGGAAGGCGAACGGGAGCGGCGCCGTCGGGCAGGACGGACCTTCCTGATGCCGACCGCAGCGCGCGCGGATACGTTCGCCCGTGAGGCGCGCACGGCGCCCACGGGCGAGAGGCGGGCACATGCCGACGAGCACCAGGGCCACCACGGCACGGCGACCGTGGTTCGTGTTCGCGTCCCTGCAGGGGTACCGCGGGGCATGGCTGCGGGGCGACGTGGTCGCGGGCCTGACCGTGTGGGCCGTCCTGGTGCCCGAGTCGCTCGCCTACGCGACCATCGCGGGCGTCTCACCCGTCGTGGGCCTGTACGCCGCGGTGCCCTCGCTGATCCTGTACGCGGCGTTCGGCAGCTCGCGCCACCTGGTCGTGGGGCCCATGTCCGCGACCGCGGCCCTGTCCGCGAGCGTGGTCGCGGCGTTCCGGCCCGGCGACGACGCGGCGTTCGTCGCACTGACCACGGCCGTGGCGCTCGTGACCGGCGTCCTGTGCCTCGTCGCGGGCATCGCACGCCTCGGGTTCCTGGCCTCGTTCATCTCCGAGCCCGTGCTCAAGGGGTTCATCGTGGGCCTCGCGCTCACGATCGTCATCGGGCAGGTGCCGGCCCTGCTGGGCGTCGACAAGGGCGAGGGGAACTTCTTCGAGAAGCTGTGGGCGATCCTCACCGAGCTCGGCACCGCGCACCCCCTGACCGTGGTCCTGGGCCTGGGGTCCCTCGCAGCCGTCCTTGCGATCAAGCGCTGGCTGCCCAAGGTGCCCGGCTCGCTCGTCGTGGTCGGGATCGGGATCGCCCTGGTCCTGCTGCTCGGCCTCGACGACGACGGCGTCGACATCGTCGGCCCCATCCAGGCGGGCCTGCCCGCGCTCGGCCTGCCGACCGGCGTCGACTGGAACACCTACACCGACCTCGTCGGGCCCGCGGCGGGCGTCATGCTCGTGGGCTTCGCCGAGGCCCTGGGCGCCGCCAAGACGTACGCCTCGCGCGAGGGCTACGACATCGACGCCAACCGCGAGCTCGTCGGGATGGGCGCCGCGAACCTCGGCTCGGGCCTCGCGTCCGGCATGGTCGTCAACGGCAGCCTGTCCAAGACCGCGGTCAACGGCGGTGCCGGGGCCAAGAGCCAGGTCTCGGGCCTCGTCGCGGCCGCCCTGACGCTCCTGACCCTGCTGTTCCTCACGCCCGTGTTCGAGTCCCTGCCCGAGGCCACGCTCGCGGCCGTCGTCATCGCGGCCGTGATCGAGCTCGTCGACGTCAAGGCCCTGCGCCGCCTGTACCGCCTCGCGACGCCGCGCTCCAAGGCCCTGTACGGGGGAGCGGCCCGGCACGACTTCTGGGCGGCGCTCGCGGCCATGGTCGGCGTCCTGGTGTTCGACACCCTGCCCGGACTCGTGCTCGGGATCGTGCTCTCGCTGTTCCTGCTCCTCGGTCGAGCCTCGCGCCCCCACGTCGCCGTGCTCGTGCGCAGCTCGCACGGTGTGTGGGTCGACAGGGCGCGGCGCATCGCCACGGGCAAGGACGGGGGCACCAGCGTCGAGGGTGCGCTCGTGGTGCGCGTCGAGTCGGGCCTGTTCTTCGCCAACGCGGACACCGTGCGTGCGGCCGTGCGCCGCCTGGCCGCGGACACCTCGCCGCGCGTCGTGGTCCTCGACGCCGAGACCGTGCCGTTCCTGGACGTCGAGGCCGCCGAGATGCTCGTGACCCTGGCCCGCGACCTCGACCGGGTCGGTGCCCGCCTGGCCCTGGCCCGGGACGTCGGCCAGGTGCGGGACGTGCTGCGCGGCGCCGTCGGGCCGGACGAGTTGCCACCCACCTACCCCGACGTCGACTCCGCGCTGAGCGACCTCCTGCCCGCCGCGGCGGGGGACGCGGGCGGGGCCCCGGCGGCCGCGCCGCCCGCCTGACGCCCGCCTGCCCGACGCCGCCGCTCGCCTCGCGGCGGCCCGCCGCCCTTCGCGCGCGGTCGGCAGGGCGTGGCACTACGGTCGGGTTGACCGGTCCCGCGAGCAGTCACGAGACCTGGAGCGCGACGCCGGGACGGCGGCGCACGACGAGAGGAAGTGCCGTGGGCCCAGCCGTCGGTCAGTCCCTGCCCATCGCGGTGGGTGTCCTCATCAGCCCCATGCCCATCGTGGCGGTCGTGCTGATGCTCGTCAGCAGGAAGGCGAAGGCCAACGGCTTCTCGTTCCTGCTGGGGTGGATCGTGGGGATCGCGGCCCTCGGGTCGGTCGTGCTGCTCGTGGCCGGTGCGGCCACGCCCGACGCGGCCGGGCCGCCCGCGTGGGCGAGCGTCGTCAAGATCGTCCTGGGCGTCCTGCTGCTGCTCCTCGCGTTCAGCCAGTGGCGTGGACGCCCGCGCGAGGCCGTGAGCCCGCAGACGCCGAGGTGGATGAGCGCGATCGACGCGTTCACGCCCGTCAAGGCGTTCGGCCTCGCTGTCCTGCTCGGGGCGGTCAACCCCAAGAACCTGCTGCTCGTCGTCTCGGGGGCCGCGGCCATCGCCGCCGCGACCTCCCAGACGTCCGAGCAGCTCGGGGCGCTCGCGGTGTTCGTCGTGGTCGCGAGCCTCGGGGTCGCCGCCCCCGTCGTGATCTACCTGGCGATGGGGTCCCGGGCCGCGACGATGCTCGACGGCCTCAAGACCTGGATGATCCAGAACAACGCCGTCATCATGGCCGTGCTGCTCCTGGTGCTCGGGGCCAAGATGATCGGGGACGGGATCACGGCGCTGTGAGCGACGAGGTGGACGCACCGAGCCTGTCCGCGCGACCCGCGCGTGATCTCCCCGAAAAACCCTTGCCCCGGCCCGGGGGCGGGCCGCTACTGTGGTGCACGTCCGGTCAGGAGGCCGGTCGCCGGTCGGGCCAGCCCGCACGGCGTTCGCTCCTGACCCGTTCTCGTGAGGTGCCGCTCCGGCGGCCCGCACGAGCTGACGCACACGAGACCGCGCCACAGTGGTAGCGCGGCGAGCCAGGCACATGAACCTGGCCACGACGGGGACCCGTGGTGTGCGTGGAGGTTCCAAGTCGCCCGGACTGCAGTCGGGCGGCACCCCTGGAGAGGCATGTGCCAAGGACGGCGACGGGGCGCACCAGCGCCTCGTGGGGCGGGTTCGATTCCCGCCCTCTCCGCAGACGACGTGGGTGGCCCGCGGCGCCGAGGATCTCGGTACCGGGGGTCGCAGACAGGGAGTCGGTCGATGAGCGAGGTCCTCATCTACAACCTGGGCGGTGGGCAGGTCCTGGGGCGTGTCTCGCTCGGGCACGCGATCCGCATGCTGCACCGCCGGGTCGCGGCCGTGCGCGAGGCGGTCGAGGGGGAGACCTTCGGCCCCTACCAACGCCCCCTCTCGGTCGAGCTGGTCCGTTATGTCCACTCCCGCTGGGTCTACGAGCGCACGGGCCGCGTGCCGTACTCGCGCGCCGCGCTGATGCGCCGCGACAAGTTCCGCTGCGGCTACTGCGGGGCACCTGCGACGACCATGGACCACGTGGTGCCTCGGTGCCAGGGCGGGACCACGACCTGGCTCAACGCCGTGGCGGCGTGCGAGCCGTGCAACAGCGCCAAGGCTGGTCGGACCCCCCAGGAGGCGGGCATGAGGTTGCGCTCGCGGCCGTTCGAGCCCGTGCTCGCCGACGTCTACCCGTACGGCAAGCGCTGAGCCTCAGGGCTGCGGAGAGTTCTCGACCCTGATGGTCCCGTCGTCGTCCAGGACCAGTCGGTGCGGGTCGCCGTCCGCGAGGACCAGGGCGTGCTCGAGCGCGAGCCGTGGCACGTCCAGGGCCCAGTCCGGCAGGTAGCGGTGCGTGCGCAGCGCGTCGAGGATCGGGCCGGGCGGGATGCGGCGGGACGTCAGGTCGGACACGACTCCAGGATCCCACGTCGCTCGCAGCGGGCTGCGCCGTCGTGCCCCTCGCGCTCGCCGCGCCCCCGGCCGCCGCCCTGGCTGGGGTGTGCGCGGCGTGGGTCGCGATCGGCGCGGGCTGGTCCTCGGTCGAGACACCCGGGCGCCTCGTACGGCGCGTGGTGGACCGACGTGACCTCCACCTGGCCTTCGCCGCGCAGTTCTCGCTGTCGCACGCGTGCTGGTTGGTCGCCTGCCCGCTCGCAGGGCGGCTCGGCACGTGCGGTCTGGCGCGCGCCGCGACGACGCCGGCCGTCGTCGCGGTGGCCGCGACCGTGCTCGCCCGCGTGCTGTGGCCGGCGTCCGCCGACGGGGCGGGGCAGCTGCCGCGCGCGGATCCCGGACGAACGGGCACGAGGGTGGGACCATGAAGGGGATGTCCACCACGCAGCGCGACCCGCGCCCCGTCGCGCCCCCCGAGGTCGACCTCGACCGAGCGGTCGAGGTGCTTCGCCTGCTCGCCGACCGCACTCGCCTCGCGGTGCTGCACATGCTGACCGGGACGGAGATGTCGGTGACCGCGATCGCCGAGTCCCTCGACCGTCCCGTCCCCGCGATCTCGCAGCACCTCGCCAAGCTGCGTGCCGGACGCCTCGTGACGTCGCGGCGTGCGGGCACGAGCGTCTACTACGCCCCCGCGACCAAGCACGTCGAGGCGCTCGTCACGAACGTCCTCCACCACACCGAGCACACGCTCTACCCGCTGCCCCCGCACCACGCCCGCGAGGACTGAGGCCCGGTCCCCGCCGGTGCTCGCCCCACGGACGAGGGTTGGTCCCGTGCGCGGGGCGGACTAAGGTGGGGCTCCTAGGAGTCAGGAAGCGGCCCCTCGACACGCACGTGCTGAGAGCGAGCCATCATGCCCACCGACCCGTCCCCTCGTAGGCGTCGCCGCGACCCGCTCGCCGAGGCGTTGAGCCTCGGGCGAGCCCACCCCACCGGCCAGTACCGGGTCGACCTGCGCACCGGTGAGTGGTGGTGGTCCGAGGAGGTCTACCTGCTGCACGGCCTGGCGCCCGACTCGGTCGTCCCGAGCGCGGGCCTGCTGGCCCAGCACAAGCACCCCGACGACCGCGACACGGTCCTGCGCGACCTCGCGCTGCTGCGCACCACGGGGCGCCCCTTCAGCACCAGCCACCGCATCGTGGACGCGCGCGGCCGGACCAAGACCGTCACGGTCACCGGCCAGGCGCGCCGCGACGCGTCGGGCGCCGTGGTCGAGGTGATCGGCATGATGATCGACACGTCCGCCGCGCACGAGGACGCGTTGCGCCGCGAGGTCACCCGACAGGTCGCGGTCGGGCTCCAGGACCGCGCCGTCGTCGACCAGGCCAAGGGGGTCATCATGGCCTCGCACGGCCTGGACCCCGACGGCGCGCTCGACCTGCTCGTCGTGCACGCGAGCGAGAGCAGCCGACGCCTGCCCGACGTGGCACGGGAGCTGATCGACTCGATCGCGGCCGGCGGCGGGCTGGGCGGTCGTGCCAAGGACCGCGTCGACGCGTGCCTGGCAGCCCTCGAGCCCGGCAGCGTGAGCCGTCCCGGCGGGGCACAGCTCTTCCGGCGCAAGGGAGCCGTCACGGGCTGAGGACGGTGCCCTGCAGGGGCGGTCGGCCGACCCGTGGGCCGTGGCGGGCGCACCGACCGGTGGCTGCCCGCCGCGCCGGGCGGCCTACGTCGTCGGGAACCGGCGCGTCTCGACGACCTCGCGGGCGAGGTCGTAGAGCTTGACGTTCGAGTCCTGCGAGACGCGGCTCAGGACCGAGAACGCGCGCTGCGCGGAGAGCTGGTAGCGCTCCATGAGGATGCCCTGGGCCTGGCCGATCACGGTGCGGGTCTGCACGGCGCTCGTGAGCTGCTCCTCGGTGCGCGCGGCGGTCAGGGCCGCGGCGGCGACCGCGGCGAACGTCGAGACGATCGACAGCGCCGTGGCGGGGAACGCCCCCGTGGAGCGTGAGTACAGGTTCAGGGCGCCGTGCGAGGTCTCGCTCGTGAAGAGCTGCACGCACAGCATCGAGCGGACCCCGAGCTCCTCCTGCACCTGGTCGGCCCACCGCTGCCAGCGCGGCTCGGCCGCGAGATCGTTGGTGCGCACCAGGTCGGTCTCGCGGATCGCGTCGAGGCACGGCCCCTCGTTCAGCGCGTACTGGAGCTCGTCCCCGCGCCGGGCGAGGTCGTGCGACGCGGCGGGGGTCTCGATGTGCCCCTTGCGGGTCACGAGCGAGATCCCCGCCGCGTCGCACCCCTCGACCATCGCGACCGCGAGCTCCACGGTGCGGTCGAGCGTCTCCTGGAGGCTGGGCTCCTCGGCGAGCGTCCGCGCGGCCGACGCGATCGAGGACTCGATGGCGGTGGCCGGGGTCGCCCCCGTGCCGTACTCGGCGCTCAGGGGGACGTCGAGGGTGTCGTCCTTCGTCTGCTGCAGATCCTGCGTCATCGGGCGGTCCCGTCCGTGCTCGGAGGTGGACGGTCGGCGGCGCACGACCGCGCCGTTCCTCCACCTGTCGAGGACAACGCTACGCGGTCCGTGGACGACGACGGTGCGCGCCGGGATCACGCGTGCGCCGCGTCCTCGGTGTCGCGGGCACCGACCGAGACCTGCCCGCGCTCGATCGCGGTGACGAGGTCGGAGAGCCGGACGATGCCCACGAGGTCCGGCCCGACCATGACGGGCAGCCGCAGCAGGGCGTGGCGCTCCATGATCCGCACGGCCTCCCTGGCCGGGTCCTGGGGGCTGAGCACCACGAGGTCCTCGGTGCAGAGGTCGCCTACGGGGTGCTCGGGCGAGGCGTGGGCAGCCACGGCCCGCACGATGCTGCGGTCCGTGAGGATGCCCATCACGTCGCCGTCGTCGAGCACGACCGCCTCGCCGGAGTCGTCGTCGATCATGGTGCGTGCGGTCTGCGCGACGGTCGCGGTGCGCTCGACCGTGCAGAACGCCGTGGACATGAGCTGTGCGATGGTCGTCGGCATCGTCGCCTCCGGGATCACTGCCAAGGACGTCGGGCCGCTCCTCGACCCGGTTCTCACCCTAGCCCCGGACCGGGCGCGCCGGGCGGCAGGGCCCGTGAGGACCGTGCCGCCCAGGGGGCCAGGGCGCGTCGGGCATGGCGTCAGAACACGGGCTTGCCACCCGTGACGCCGAGCACGGTCGCCGAGACGTAGCTCGCGTCGGCGGGCGAGGCGAGGAAGACGAAGGCCGGTGCGACCTCGGCGGGCTGCCCGGCGCGCCCCAGCGGCGTGTCGGCCCCGAACTGCTCGATCTTCTCCGGCGGCTGCGTCGCGGGCTGCAACGGTGTCCAGATCGGTCCCGGCGCCACGGCGTTGACCCGGATGCCCCGCTCACCGACCTCGGCCGCGAGGTTGACCGTGAAGTTGTTGATCGCGGCCTTGGTCGACGCGTAGTCCAGGAGCGAGGTGGACGGCTGGTACGCCTGGATCGAGGACACGTTGATGATCGACGCGCCCTCGCCCAGGTGCTCGAGCGCGGCCTGCGTGACCCAGAACAGCGCGTACAGGTTGGTCCTGAGCACCCGGTCGAGGTCCTCGCTCGTCACGTCGGCGATCGAGGACCGCCGCGCCATCTGGAAGCCCGCGTTGTTCACGAGCACGTCCAGGCCGCCGAGCTGCTCGACGGCGTCGGCGACGGTCGCGCGGCACGCGCCCTCCTCGCGCAGGTCCCCGGGCAGCAGGACGGCGGTGCGGCCCGCCTCACGCACCCAGCGCGCGGTCTCCTCGGCGTCGACCTGCTCCTCGGGCAGGTAGCCGATCGCGACGTCGGCCCCCTCCCGGGCGAACGCGATCGCGACGGCGCGCCCGATGCCCGAGTCGCCGCCGGTGATCAGGGTCCGCAGGCCCGTGAGCCTGCCCGTACCCCGGTAGGACGACTCACCGTGGTCGGGCAGCGGGTCCATGGAGGACGTCAGGCCCGGGGGCTCCTGCTGCTGGGCGGGGAAGGCGGGGGTCTGGTCGGGCACGGGATCCTCCTTCAGGTCGCCGCACGCGTGCACGCCGGTCGGCGGCCGCTGCGGGCGAGGTGTACTCGGGTCCCGTCCACGCTAGGTCGGCGCTCGCGGACTCGCAGCGCGGGCGGCCGGGCGGCCGGGCGGCCGGTTCGCCGCGCGGCCCCGGTGGCAGGATGGGCACCTGCCGGGCGCGACGGCGCGCCCGAGGATCGAGGTGGCCACGATGACCCAGGACGAGCGCACGGCCGAGGGCGCTGACCGGCGCCGCGCCCCCGAAGGAGCCCACGACGTCGACGTGCTCGTGGTCGGGTCCGGGTTCGGTGGGTCCGTCGCGGCCCTGCGCCTGACCGAGAAGGGCTACCGCGTCGCGGTCCTGGAAGCGGGCCGACGCTTCGCGGACGAGGACTTCGCCGCGACGTCGTGGCACCTGCGCGACTTCCTGTGGGCCCCGCGCCTCGGCTGCCTCGGGATCCAGCGCGTCCACCGCCTGCGCGACGTCCTGGTCCTCGCGGGGGCGGGCGTGGGCGGAGGATCCCTCGTGTACGCCAACACCCTGTACGAGCCCCTCGACGCGTTCTACAGCGACCCTGCATGGGGTCACCTGACCGACTGGAAGGCCGAGCTCGCCCCCTACTACGACCAGGCGCGGCGCATGCTGGGCGTCGTCACGTACGCGGGACGCACCCCCGCCGACGAGGCCATGTCCCAGGTCGCCCGCGAGATGGGCGTCGCGCACACCGTCACACCCGCCCCCGTGGGCGTGCTGTTCGGGGAACCCGGCGTCCGCGTGCCCGACCCGTTCTTCGGCGGCGCCGGCCCCGAGCGACGCGGCTGCCTCGAGTGCGGGCAGTGCATGACCGGGTGCCGCCACGGCGCCAAGAACACCCTCGTCAAGAACTACCTCCACCTCGCCGAGCGCGGTGGGGCCAGGATCCACCCCCTGACGACCGTCACCCGCATCGCGCCGTCGCCCGGCGGCGGCTACGAGGTCACCTCCCGGCGCACCGACCGCCCGTACGCCCGGCGCACCCGGTGGACCGCCCAGCACGTCGTCCTCGCCGCAGGCGCCCACGGCACGCAGCAGCTCCTGCACGCCCAGCGCGACGCCGGGACCCTCCCCGACCTCTCGCCCCGCCTCGGCATGCTCACTCGCACCAACTCCGAGGCGCTCCTGGGCGCGACCGCCGACCGGCCACGCCCCTCGGGACCACCCGTGCCCGACTACACGCGCGGCGTCGCCATCACCTCCTCCTTCCACCCTGACGCCCACACGCACGTCGAACCCGTGCGCTACGGCCACGGGTCCAACGCCATGGCACTCCTGCAGACCGTCCTCGTCACGCCCCGCGGCGCTCGCGGCCTGCGCCAGGGCAGCACGGAGCCCGACGGCGCCGCTCACCCCGGTCCGTCGCCCTCGCCCGCCGGATGGTTGCGGGAGCTGTGGGCCCAGCGGCGTCGGCTGCCGGCCATGCTCGACCTGCGGGGCTGGTCCGAGCGCACCGTGATCGCCCTGGTCATGCAGAGTCACGACAACTCGCTGACGACGTACACGCGCCGCTCCTGGACGGGCCGTCGTCGCATGACCTCCCGGCAGGGGCACGGGGCCCCGAACCCCGGGTGGATCCCCGCCGCGCACGAGACGGCCCGGCGGCTGGCCCGGGTCATGGGTGGGGCGCCCGGCGGGAGCATCGGGGAACCCTTCGGCATGCCCCTCACGGCGCACTTCCTGGGCGGGTGCGCGATCGGCGCCTCACCGGAGACCGGGGTGGTCGACGCCTACCAACGGGTGTTCGGGCACCCGGGGCTGCACGTCCTGGACGGTTCGGCCGTGAGCGCGAACCTGGGCGTCAACCCGTCGCTGACGATCACGGCACAGGCCGAGCGGGCGGTGGCGCTGTGGCCCCACCGTGGCGAGGACGACCCCAGGCCACCGCTCGGGAGCGCCTACCGGCGGGTGACCCCGGTCGCGCCTCGCTCCCCGCTCGTCCCGGCGGACGCCCCCGCCGCGCTGCGCCTTCCCGTGGTCCGGGTGACGCACGGCGGCACGCCCTGACGTGAGGTCGGCGCGGGGGAGAGGTGCCCTCGGTCCACGGGCGGGCGCGATGTCGAACACGTGTTCGAGTGAATGTGCTCGATGTGCCGACCTGTGTCGAACTGATGTTCGACTCGACCGGGCTGTGCCGACGATCAGCGTCGAACGCCTGTTCGACACCGGCGAGGGGCTCTCAGGAGCGGGTCGCACCGTCGAGCTCGACGTCCACGACCACCGCCCGGTGGTCCGACAACCCCGTGTCGACCGCCCGCCCCGGCGCCAGCGGACGCACCCCGCCGTCCGCCAGGACGTGATCGATCTGCAGCGTCGGGTGAGAGACCGGGTAGGACCGTGCGACGGCCAGCGGGGTCCACCCCGTGATGGTCGCAGGGACCTCCGAGCGCAGGTTCAGGTCCCCCAGCAGGACGAGCGGCCGCGGAGCCCCCGCCAGACCCCTCACGAGCCGGTCGAGCTGGTGCTCGCCCCACCCGTCGAGAAAGCTCAGATGGGTCGCCGCCACCGTCAAGGAGCCCTGTGGTGTCTGCACGACCGCCGCCACAGCCGTGCGCGGCTCGTCGAGCCGCCACCGACGCGCCCGCTGGTCGGAGGCCCGGGGCAGAGGCCGCCACCACGGGCGGCGCGGCAGGGGCAGCACCCTCCACTCGAGCACGGGGAACCTCGACAGCAGGGCCACGCCGTACTGCGACCGACCGCGCGCCGACCGCTGGTCCAACGTAGGAGCGAACCGGTGGTCGACCGCCCCCATCGCCTCCGCCGCGACCCGTGCCAGGTCCGCCCGTCCCGACCGGCGCTGGTTGCGGTCCACCTCCTGCAACGCCAGGACGTCCGCGTCGAGCTCCGCCACGGCACGGGCGAAACGGTCCACGTCGACCAGGTCGTCCACCGTGGACCGGCCGTGCAGGATGTTGAAGGTCACGAGTCGCATCGCACCGATTGTCCCCCCGCTCGCGCCACCGCGCTCGCCGTCGGGCACGAGCACCAGCCTCCCGGCGGCAACCCCACCCCGCGAGGCCTAGGCTCACGCCATGGCCAAGTACTTGGACGTCCACCCCGTCGACCCCCAGCCCCGCGCGATCGACCAGATCGTCACGCTCCTGCGCGACGACGCCCTCATCGCCTACCCCACGGACTCCTGCTACGCCCTCGGCGCCCGCATCGACTCCCACAGCGCCACCCAACGCATCCGCGACATCCGCCACCTCGGCGACAAGCACCACTTCACGCTCGTGTGCGCCGACTTCGCCCAGCTCGGCCAGCTCGTCAAGATCGACAACGCCGCGTTCCGCGCCATCAAGGCCTCCACACCCGGCAGCTACACCTTCATCCTGCCCGCGACCGCCGAGGTGCCCCGACGCCTCGCCCACCCCAAGAAGAAGACCGTCGGAGTCCGCATCCCCGACCACACGGTCACCCAGGCCATCCTGCGCGCCCTCGGCGAACCTCTGCTGTCCAGCACCCTCCTCCTGCCCGGAGAGGACGAACCCATGACCCAGGGCTGGGAGATCAAGGAAGCCCTCGACCACCAGGTCGACGCCGTCGTCGACTCCGGCAACTGCGGCACCGAACCCACCACCGTCGTCGACTTCTCCTCCGGCGCCGCCGAGATCGTCCGCGTCGGCGCAGGAGACCCCTCCCGCTTCGAGTGACCACCCGCGTGAGCGACGCCCCACCGCCCACCCGGCGCGACCAGCCCCACCAGCCCTAGCATCGACACCATGAGCAGCCAGGGCCTCACCCACTCCCAGCGCAAGATGGCAGACGCCGGCGTCCACCCCACCGCGATCGACGTCTTCAGCCGCTTCTACGAGCTCCTCGACGGCGGCGCCACCGGCACCGTCCCCGAGGCAGACGTCGCCCCCCTCACCGACGTCACACACCGCCACGACCTCGACATCAGCCCCGACGACGCCGCCACCGCCCTCTCCCGCACCGCACTCGTCAAGCTCAACGGCGGCCTCGGTACCTCCATGGGCATGGACCGTGCCAAGTCGCTCCTCACTGTCCGCGACACCAACGACGGACCCCTCACCTTCCTCGACATCATCGCCGGACAGGTCCGCGCCGCCCGTGCCGCCACCGGCGCACGCCTCCCGCTGCTCTTCATGAACAGCTTCCGCACCCGCGACGACACGCTCGCGGCGCTCGCGGCCTACCCGGACCTCGCGGTCGACGGCCTGCCGCTCGACTTCCTGCAGAACCGCGAGCCCAAGCTGCGGGCGGACGACCTCGAGCCGGTCGAATGGCCCGCGGACCCTGACCTGGAGTGGTGCCCGCCCGGTCACGGGGACCTGTACACGGCGCTGGTGACGTCGGGGGCGCTCCAGCAGCTCCTGGACGCGGGCTACCTGTACGCGAGCGTCTCCAACTCGGACAACCTCGGCGCAGCCCCGGACGCGGCCATGGCCGGCTGGTTCGCGGCCTCGGGCGCCCCGTTCGCGGCCGAGGTGGCCCGCAGGACGCCCGCTGACCGCAAGGGCGGTCACCTCGTGGTGCGACGCTCGGACGGCCGCCTGGTCCTGCGCGAGACCGCGCAGACGCCCGAGGAGGACCTCGCCGCGGCCGGGGACATCGAGCGTCACCGGTACTTCAACACGAACAACCTGTGGCTCGACCTGCGCGCGCTGGCCGCCGAGCTCGACCGCACCGGGGGAGTCCTCGAGCTTCCCCTGATCCGCAACCCCAAGACGGTCGACCCCACCGACCCGTCCTCGACACCCGTGATCCAGGTCGAGTCGGCGATGGGCGCCGCGATCGAGGTCTTCGAGGGCTCGACCGTCATCGAGGTCGACCGCAGCCGCTTCCTGCCCGTCAAGGCGACGAGCGACCTGCTGCTGCTGCGTTCTGACGTGTACGAGCTCGGCGACGACTTCACGCTCACGGCCCGGGTCGACGCGCCGCTGATCGAC
Source organism: Oerskovia sp. USHLN155 (assembly GCF_037145535.1). Lineage (NCBI taxonomy): Bacteria > Bacillati > Actinomycetota > Actinomycetes > Micrococcales > Cellulomonadaceae > Oerskovia > Oerskovia sp. USHLN155. The sequence goes on along the minus strand of NZ_JBBCXG010000006.1, from coordinate 173,958 downwards.
CTCGACGCCGCGCACTACAAGCTCGTCGGCGACTTCGACGCGCGGTTCGGTCAGGGCGCACCGTCGTTGCGTGCCGCTCGGGGGCTCACCGTGCGGGGGGACTGGACGTTCGGTCGCGGCGTCGTCGCCGAGGGGGACGCGGTCCTGGAGGACGCCGGTGGGCCGTCGACCGTCCCGGACGGGGCGCACGTCGGCCCCGAGGGGATCGGGACCCGCTGACGGGACGCGGCGAGGTGCTCCCGGAGCCTCCCGCCCGAGGGCGCGGCGCGGCGGTGCCCCCTGGGGGCCCATGAGACCGTTGACGGCCCGTGAGAGGCGCGTGGCGTCGTCGGGCGCAATCCTGCCGCCCGACGGCGCCACGCGGCCCAGGAGGGGCCTTTGCCGTGCGCTCGGGGCCGCTCAGGCGGGGACGTCGACGACCCGGCTGTCGCCGAGGGCGGGGGAGATCGTCCCGCTCGACGCCGACGCGAGGTCTGCGTCGAGCTCGACGAGACGTCCCGGCGGGACCAGGAGCCGGAACCTGGCCGCGGCCGCGTAGTCGGCGCCCTCGAGCACTGCGCCGTGGGTCTGGCACCACTCGTGGAGGGTGTTCCCGATCCGGCCGGCCTCCGCGTGCGGGACCTCGACCGTGACCTCGACCATGACCTCGCGGCGCAGCACGGGCGCGAGGTCGAGGGTCTCGCTCACGGCGTTCGAGTAGGCGCGGACGAGCCCGCCCGCCCCGAGCAGCACCCCGCCGAAGTAGCGCGTGACGACCGCGACCAGGTCGGTCACGTGGCGGTGGCGCAGGACCTCGAGCATGGGGATGCCGGCCGTGCCCGAGGGCTCGCCGTCGTCGCTCGAGCGCTGCTGGTCGGCGTGCGTGCCGACGACGAGCGCCGTGCAGTGGTGCCGCGCGTCCCAGTGCTCCTTGCGGATCCGTGCGATCACGGACTCCGCTTCGGCGACCGACTCGACGGGGTGCAGGAGCGTGAGGAAGCGGGACTTCTTGACCACGAGCTCGTGCTCGACAGGGCGGGCGATCGTCGACGGGAGCGGCACGCTCCGGGGGGAGTGCTGGAGGGAGGCCATCGACGCCCAGCCTAGCCAACGGGCGGGACGTGCTGGTCTCGAGCGGGATGGCGTCGAGGGCGGCACGCCGTTCACGACGATTGAAAATAGTGTGCCAAGCGGATAGGTTTCCGCCATGGCCACCGACCCTTCCGACTCACCGCTCAACGCCTCGACGGACAAGGGACGCCCGGACGCCGACCCCGCCCAGCCGCTCGCGCCGCGCTACCCGCGCCCACCCGTCACGCGCGACGAGGCCGAGTGGGTCTGGCGTGAGCTGTCGGTCGGCGCCATGTACGCGTCGACCAAGCCGGAGATGGTACGCCTGGCGGTCATCGTCGGCCTGACCCGCGCGACGGGGGCCAGGTACTCGGACCTGCTGCGCTGCACCGTCGACTCGCTCGACCTGGGGCCCACTGGCGCCCAGGCGGGGGAGGGGAGCGTCGTCGTGCAGCACGGCAAGCACCGCACCGTGCGCGTGCACCGCCTCGAACCGGGTGCGGTCATGGTCCTGCGTCGCTGGATGGAGGTCCGGGAGGAGCTGTGCTCCGAGCTGGAGGGGTCGGTGCCGCGCGCCCTGCTCCTGACGGTCCACCACACGCACGACAACGGCATCACCGTCGCGAGCGGGCTGCCCATCACGAAGCAGGGCCTGGTGCTGTCCTGGCGGCGGTTCGTGCAGCGCACCAACGCGCGGTACGGCGGGGTGCGGCCGCCGCTGCCGACGCGCTTCGAGCAGGTCCGTCGGGCGTGGCACGCGGAGGCCGCCGACGGTCCGGCCGAGCAGGTCGAGCAGGAGTAGCCTCGGGGCCGCCCGACGGTGGAGGTCACTCCTCGCGTGGATCGTCCGCGGGGGAGGGGGCGGCCTTCCCGTCGAGCTCCTGGAACACCGTGACGTGGAGGCCGGCCGGAGCGTCGAGGCGTGCGTTGAGCGAGTCCCACGGGGTGCGGACGGGCGGCGCCACGAGCGACGCCCCCGCGTCGACCAGGTCGGCCGTGACGGCCGCTGCGTCGGTCACCTCGAACGCGACGCGCAACCGGGGAGCGACCTGCCGGCCTACCTCGACGTCGTCGATCATGCGTTTCTGCGCGGGGTTGGCGATCTCGAGCGTGGCGCGCCCGGCATCGAGGATCGCGACCCGCGAGTCGCCGTCGCCGGTGTACGCCTCGAGCTGGGGGAGGCCCAGGGCGTCACGGTAGAAGGCGAGGGCTGCCTCGTAGTCCTGCGCCTCGACGACCAGGCGCAGCTGTAGGACGGGGCGGGCGGGGGTGTCGGCCATCCGGCCACGGTAGGTCAGAGGCTCGGATGCTGCGCGCCGATCCCCTTCGCCTCCCTTCTGGACAAAATAGTGTGCCAAGCGTCCCGACGACGCGACTCACCCACACATTCGGCTCACCAAAAAAGCCCTGACGAGCCGGGGCGGGCCTCGCGGGCCCTCCGCACGACGACGGCCCCCTTGCTCCAGCCGGGGGAGCAGGGGGCCGTCGCGCCGTGTCGCGAGGTCGTCTCAGCGCCACCAGGTCCGCGGGACGGCGAGGACGACGAGCCCGATCAGCGCGACAGCGGCCACGACGACGAAGAGCCCGTTCCTGTCCAGGGTCGAGGCCGCGAAGCCGACGAGCGCCAGCCCTTGGCACGCGAGCTGGATCACGGCTGCGCGGCGCAGCTCCGGGACGAGCACCGCGCGCTCGACGCGGCCCTTCCGCGGTACGCGCGCAGCCCACCAGGAGGAACGCAGCACGAGGTGGGCGAGCGGGAGGAGCAGGAAGACGACCGGGTCGAACGACGTGTCGGCCCCGAGCGTCGCGAGGGCGCCGCCGAACAGCACCGCGTGCGGCACCGGGGTGTGCGGGCGCGCCACGACGACGGCGGCCAGGACCAGGGCGACGGCCACGCTCCCCAGCAGCGACGGGACCAGCTGGACCACGGCGAGGACGCCGAACACGAACGTCGCCCCGATCAGCACCGCACGCAGGACGTCGCCCGAGACGGTCGGGCCGGTGCTCACCTCGGTCGCCGGCGGTCCCGCTGGTTTCTCGGGCGGGGCGGTGGGGTGCACGCTCATCGGGTCGTCCCTCGCTGGCTGTGGCGTTGACGGCGGGCCGCGAGCTCGAGCGCGGCACGGGCTCCACCCCTGTCGTTCGTCGAGGAGGTCCAGGGGACCACCAGGACGCCCTCGCGTCGGATCGCCTCGAGTCGCTGCTCGCGTTCGAGTCGCGTGATGCGCCACGCGAGCACCACTCCCGGTTCGTCCCGGGGGACGTCGACGGTCGGCAGGATGTCGACCGCGACCACGGGGTGTCCCGTCGCTCGCCAGGTCTGGGCGATCATGGCGCTCTCGTCGTCGAGGAAGGTCGAGAACATGTACACCAGCGCCGACGCCGGGATCTGCGGCGGGCGCGTGCGCCGTCGAGGCTCACCGATCGGGTGGGCAAGGGCGAGGGCGTGGACGATCCGCTGGAGCTGACGCTTGCCCGCAGCCGGCGGGAGCGGGCGACGGATCCACCCGAGGTCCTCGAACCCCACCCGGTCCCCGCCGTCGAGCGCGGTCTGGGCGACCGACGCCGCGGCGTGCCGGGCGATGTCCAGAGACGTCGGCCGGTCCATCGGCAGCGGGCCGCGCCCTCGCCACGTCGTGACGTCGGGACCCACCTCGTCCCGCGAGTCCAGGACCAGGACGATCGTCGCCTCGGCCGTCGCCTGGGTACGCCGGACGTACAACGTCTCGAGCCCGGGGGACCGGCGTGCGGTCGCCCGCCAGTCGATGCGGCGCAGGCGGTCCCCGGGGGCGAACGGGTGCACGTCCCGGAGCTCGGTGCCGTCTCCGAGGCGACGGGTCGTGTGCGGACCCGTGAGCCCGGCGAGCTGGCGCGGCAGGGGGAGGAGACCGAGCGGTTGGGCGGTCGGCAGGACCAACGTCCCCGGGGACCGGACCGCGTCCGGGACCGACTCGACGACGCCCTCGGGTCCCGACGCGACGTGGTCGACCCGGAACATCCGGTGCGGTCCGGTCCTCGCCGAGTGCGTCGTGAGGTCGAGGGTCCGGGACCGGTCGACCAGCACCGTGACGTCCGCGTCCTCGTTCCCGGGGCTGGTGACGCGCAGGCGGACCGGTGTGGCGCCGTCGGGCACGTCGAGGCGGAGCCGCGACCTGAGCTCCCCGGGACGCGCGTCGACGTCCACCGCCGGCTCGAACGTCGCGACCACGGCCTCGCCCCGCGGTCTGGCACTCCACCCCCACACCGCACCGAGCAGCGCAGGAGCGCCCAGGACGGCGATGTCCGCGCGACCCGCGAGGAGACCCGTGCCGAGGAGCGCCAGACCGAGAACCACGCCCGCGGCGAGGCTCGTCGTCTGCTGCCAGCGCGTCGGACGCGAGCCCGTGGCGAGGGAGGTCATCGCGTCGCGGTGGCGACCGCAGCAGGGCCGGGGACGCGGTCGAGGATGGCGCGGACGATGGACTGCGGCTGCGCGTTCGAGGCCCAGGCGGTCGGGGTCAGCGTGAGGCGGTGCGCGAGCACCGGGACCGCGACCCGCTTGACGTCCTCGGGCAGCACGTAGTCCCGGCCGTCGAGGGCGGCCACGGCGCGAGCGAGCAGCACCAGGTTCTGCGACCCACGGGGAGACGCCCCCACCTCGAGCTGGGAGTCGGCGCGCGTGGCCGCGACGAGGTCCACGCAGTACGTGAGGACGTCGGGGTCGACGTCGGTCGCCTCGACCCCCGCCTGCATCGCGAGGACGGTCCGTGCGTCGACGACCTGGCGCACCTCGGCCTGCTCCTGGCGACGGTCGAGACGCCGCCGCAGGACCTCGCGCTCCTCGTCACGGCCGGGGTACCCGACGCCGAGGCGCACCATGAACCGGTCGAGCTGGGCCTCGGGCAGCGGGTAGGTGCCCTCGTACTCGACGGGGTTCGACGTGGCGAGGACGTGGAACGGGCGCTGGAGCGGGTACGTGCTCCCCTCGATCGACACCTGCCGCTCGGCCATGGCCTCGAGGAGCGCCGACTGCGTCTTGGGCGCCGTGCGGTTGATCTCGTCCGCCAGGAAGATGCCCGTGAAGACCGGCCCGGGGCGGAACACGAAGTCGGTCGTGGCCGGGTCGTACACCGAGGACCCCGTGATGTCCGCCGGCAGGAGGTCCGGGGTGCACTGGAGCCTCGCGAAGTCGAGCCCCAGGGCGGTCGCGAGGCTGCGCGCAGCGAGGGTCTTGCCGAGGCCGGGCACGTCCTCGAACAGGACGTGGCCGCCCGCGAGGATCGTGGCGAGCGCGAGCTCGAGCGAGTCCCGCATGCCGACGACGGCCGTACCGACCTCGTCGAGGATGCGGCGGCCGTGAGCGGCCACCTCGGGGATGCTGAGCGCGGGGGCAGGGGAGTCCGTCATCGGGTTCGCCTCTCGGTGCGGGTGTCTACGGATGCTGGGGATGTGGGCAGCGGTGCCGACGGCCGTGCTGGTCAGGCGTCGCTTCGGGTCTGCTGCCGGCCGGCGCTGCGGCCGCCCTCGCCGACGGGCGGGCCGTCGGCGAGGTGCTCGATCGCGCTGACCCACGAGCGCAGGACCTTCATGGTCGGGGGGCGCGGGTCGGAGGTCATCTGCTGGTGGACCTGCGTACCGAGCCTCGCCGCGGCCGCGCGCACCTGAGCCGGGTCGGTGCTGTGGAGGTCGATGCCCTCGTCGGCGAGAGCCGTGGCCGCGAGCGCCCGCACGCGTTGGTGTGCGCGTTCGCTGACGCGTCCGTGGCTTCCGTGCATGGCCCAGGTGAGGTCGGAGAGGTCGCGGCGTGCGCCGTCGCGGTTGGTGTCGGGCAGTGCGCGGTGCTGGGGGTCGTGTCCGGCGTCGATGCGTCGGGAGAGGACGAGGGCGATGAGGAGGGCGACGGTGAGGGCGATGGTGTGGGGGAGGTCGAGGCCGAGGTACGCGAGGGCGATGCCGGTGACGACGAGGAGTGCGGCCTGGGTGAGGATCTTCTTGTCGGTGGTGACCCGGAGCTTCATCGCGTCTGCCTTCGGGGGGCCTGTGTGCCGGGGGTTGCTTGGTGCTGGGGTTCGTCGCTGTCGTCCGTGTCGGGTGGTGCGAAGGCGATGGCGAGGCGTTCGAGGCAGTCGCGGGCTGCGTCGACGTCCTGGGGGGTGAGGGGGTGGGTGGTGAAGCGTGCCCGCTGGTAGAGCTTCAGGAGCGTGGTGACGGCGTCGGGGTCGGCGGGGGTGGCGTCGAGGACGGTCGTGGTGAACTCGGTGGGGGTCTGTGCGGGGTGTCGGCGGTGGCCGGTGTCGGCGGTGGCGTCCTCGAGCGCTATCCAGGCGGCGGTGACGGCGTCGCGGGGGGTGGCGGCGGTGTCGAGGAGCTGCCGGGCGTGCCGGACCCCGCGGCGTAGTTCGGGGAGCTGGACCGTGAGGGTGGGGGTGGCGATGCTGGCGCCGACCGTGACGTGGTCGTGGGGGGTGGGGGCCTCGGGGGCGGGTTCGCGGGTGCGGCGGCGCAGGCGCACGATCGCGATGACGGTGAGGACGACGGCGACCAGGATGGCCAGGTAGGTCATGTACTCGCCGATGCTGAGGCCGGAGGCGCGTTCGTCGAGGCCTTCGAGGAAGAGCGCGGTCTCTTCGGTGCGTTGCACGGGTGGGGTGGGGGCGACGGTGCTGGGTCTGGTGGTGACGGGCTCGAGCCGGAAGCTCCAGCGGTTTCCGGCGGCGGCGCCGACGAGGACGAGGGCGATCAGGACGACGACACCCCCTAGTCGCGTCCGGTTGCTCATGCGGGTCGGTTCCTCTCGGCGTACAGGCCGGCTGCGGCGGCTGTCAGGAAGGCGGCGGGGTCGTCGTCGAGCCCGCGGCCCATGGTGGAGAGTCCGACGGGTGTGGCGCGCAGGGCTCCGAGGAGCGGGGCGTCGGCGTCGGCGTGGACGAGGTGGTGGCGCCCGTGGGGTGCGGCGAGGTGCGCGGCTTGCTCGGTGATGCGTGCGGTGAGTGCGGCCCCCCACCCGGGGAGGGCTTCGACGTCGGCGCTGGGGCGGGGCACGACGACGTCGCTGGCCGCGAGCGCCACCCGGCCGTAGGCGGTCAGGGAGTGGTGGGAGATGCCGAGGTGGCGGTCGCGGGGGTCTGCGCCGGAGACGCGCAGGGATGCGACGGGGCGTCCGCCGAGGGTTGCGGCGGCGTTGAGGGCTTCGCCGGCGGCGACGCCGGAGAAGCCCCAGCGGGTGCCGGTGCCGAGGTTGCCGGGGCCTTGGGTGACGATGGCGAGGTCGGCGCCGGTGACGTGGCGGGCGGCGAGGAGCCCGGTGTGGACGGTGACGGCTTCGTGGTCTCCGCCGTAGGCCTGGCCGACGGTGAGGCAGGTGTGGAGCCAGTCGGCGTCGCGCAGTGCGGCGATGGTGCGGGAGAACGCGGCGGGCAGGGCGCCGCCGTCGGTCATGACGTAGGCGATGCGGGGGGCGGGGCGTCCGTCCTGGGCGGCGGCGAGGCGGGCGCCGGCGGCGATCGCGGGCAGGGCGGAGTGGAGGTCGGCGACGACGACGGGCATGCCGTGGAGGTCGTCGGCGTCGCGCAGGGTGTCGTGGTGGGGGGACTCCTGCTCGTCGACGCCCAGCACGAGGGCCTGCAGGGGGGTGTAGCGGGCCTTGACGAGGTGCCCTGGCCCGGGGGCCGGGTCGGGGGGCAGTGCGCCGGGCAGGGCGACGACGAGGGCGTATCCGCCGGTGCCGAGGCCGCGGGCGAGCGCGGAGACGTTGAGGAGGGCCTGGTCGCCGACCTGGGGTTCTCCGACGAGCTGCGGGTAGGCGAGGGCGCGCACGGTGCGGGGGCGTTCCTCGGCGCCGGGGGCGGTGCTGGCGGGCAGGGGCTCGTCGAGCTCGACGGTCACTTCTTGCGCGCCTTGCCAGGCCCGGCCGCGGGAGATCACCCTTGCACTACGCCACGTCATCACACGGGTGAGGATAGCGTTCGTTAGCGTGGGTGCCGATGCCTGATCAGACGAGTCAACCAGTCAACCCTGCCACGAGGCTCTTGAACCTCGTGATCGCCCTCGTGAACACGAGCGTGTCGATGACGAAGCAGCAGATCCGTACGAGTGTCGCGGGGTATGCCGACGCGCCGTCTCCGGAGGCGTTCGAGCGGATGTTCGAGCGCGACAAGGACTCGTTGCGCGACCTCGGGATACCGATCGTGACGGTCGACGCCGGGGGGCACAGCGACGACGTCGGGTACCGGATCGACCAGGACGCGTACGCGTTGCCTGCGGTCGACCTGACCCCGGCGGAGTTCGGGGTGCTGTCCTTGGCGGCGCAGTTCTGGCAGGACAAGACGTTGCGCACGGACATCTCGCGCGCCTTGACGAAGCTGCGGGCGGCGGGGGCGGGCGAGGTCGCGAACGACGCGGTCGCGGGGCTCGCCCCGCGGGTGCGGGCGGTGGGCGACGCGTACGGTCCCCTCTTGGACGCGATCGAGGCGCTGCGTCCGGTGTCGTTCACGTACCGGGCGGCCTCCACGGGCGAGGTGCGGGACCGCACGGTCGAGCCGTGGCGCATCGCGGCACGCCGCGGCGGGTGGTACCTCCTCGGGTTCGACCGCGAGCGCCAGGCACCGCGGGCCTACCGGTTGAGCCGTATCGAGGGCCGGGTGCGTCTCCTGGGGCGCGCGGGGGCGTTCGCCATCCCGGACGGGGTGGACGTGGACGCGCTCCTGGGGGCGCGGGCCGGGCAGGAGCAGCTGGCGGCCCTGGCGATCGGACCGGAGCGGGCCGAGGCGTTGCGGGCGCGCGGTCGCAGCGACGGCGACGGGCCGGGCTCGGGGCCGCGCGCGGACGGGCGCGACGTGGTGCACGTGTCGTTCACGAACCCGCACGCGTTCGCGGACGAGATCGCGGGGTACGGGGACGCGGTCGTGGTCCTGAGCCCCGCGGGGCTGCGGGACGCGGTGGTGCGCCGGCTGGCGGCCGCGGCGGGCCTGGGGCAGGCACCGGGCACGACGTCGCAGGACCACCCGAACGGCACGACGAGCACGGAGGAGCAGCGTGGCTGAGCGCGCGGACGACCGGTTGGTGCGCCTGCTGGGCATCGTCAGCTACCTGGACGGCGCGGGCGGGGTCCCGGTCGAGGAGCTCGCGACCCGCTTCGGGGTGACGACCCGGCAGATCGTGGAGGACGTCGACGCCCTGTGGGTGTCCGGCACCCCGGGGTACTGGCCCGACGACCTGATCGACTTCGACGCGGACTCCCTCGAGCGGGGCGTGGTGCGGCTCACGGAGGCGCGCGGCATGACGAGGCCCCTGCGCCTGGGCACGCGCGAGGCGGTCGCGCTCATCGCGGCCCTGCGTGCCATGGGGGAGACCCCGGCGGTGCGTTCGGACCGGGCACGGGCCGACGTCGTCGCGTCCGTCCTGGACAAGCTCACCGGGGCGACGGGCGAGGCCGCCGCGGCCCTGGACGTGCGCCTGTCTCCCGACGGCGCCCCCGAGGTCGTCGCCGCGGTGTCCTCGGCGCTGGCGAACCGGCACCGGCTGCGCGTGCGGTACGTGACGAGCTCCGACGTCGTGTCCGAGCGCGAGATCGACCCCGTCGCCCTGCACACCCAGGACGCGTACTCCTACCTCCTCGCGTGGTGCCACCGCGCGCAGGGGCAGCGCACGTTCCGCCTCGACCGGCTCCTGGCCGCGACCGAGCTCGACGTCCCCACGAGCGACCACGACCTGCCGACGGAGGTCGACTTCACGCCCACGGGCGACGCACCGCTCGCGACGATCACGTTCGCGAGCCCGGCCCGCTGGGTCGCGGAGCAGGTCCCCGTCGAGAAGGTCCGCAACCTGCCCGACGGCGCGTTCGAGGTCTCCCTGCGCGTCACCAACCCCGTGTGGTTGCGCCGCCTGCTCCTCGAGCACGCCCGCCACGTCCTGGCCGTGGCCCCCCAGGAGGTCGCCGACGACGTGGCGCAGGCCGCGAGCGCCGCCCTGGCCGCGTACGGGGCCGAGGGCGGTGGCCCGTACGAGCCGGGCGACCCGTCAGCGACGGCGGGGACGACCGGGCCCGCCGGCGGCCCGGCGAACTAGGCTGGGTCGTATGTGGTTCACCATCTGGTCCGTCCTGGTCGTCGGTACGCTCGTCGGCGCCTTCTTCCTGGGGCGCGACCTGTGGCGCAAGGCCAGGGCGCTGTTCGCGCAGATGTCGGAGTCGGCGCTCGTGATGGACCGGTTCGCGCAGCGCACGGACGAGGTCACCGCGGCGCTGGCGACGTCGCAGCCCAGCACGGCGCCCACCCTGTTCGACGACCCGGTCCTCCTGCACGAGCGGGTCGAGGAACTGCGCGCGCAGCGGGCCGAGCGCCGTGTGGAGCGCAGGACCCGCAACAAGGTGACGTGGGACCGGTGGCGTCGATTCAACGCGTAGGATCTGCGACAACAAGACTTGCGTCCGACTCCAAGGGAGCCATCTCATGGGCATGCTGAAGCCCTGGCACATCATCGTTCTTGTCGTCGTCGTCCTGCTCCTGTTCGGGGCGAAGCGACTTCCCGACCTGGCCCGCAGCGTGGGCCAGTCCCTCAAGATCTTCAAGAGCGAGGTCAAGGACCTGCGCGACGACGACAAGCCCGCGGAGCCTGCCGTCAAGGATGACGACGCCCCCAAGGCCTGATCCGTGGCCGGTTCGACGAAGACGGCCAGGTCCTCCGAAGGGCGCATGCCGCTGCGCGAGCACCTGCTCGAGATCCGCAAGCGACTGTTCCTGGTCTCGTGCGGGCTCGTCGTGGGCGCGATCGGCGGCTGGTTCCTCTACGAGCCGCTGCTGGCCGCGCTCCAGGCGCCCCTCGAGGCGGCGGCGGCCGCGCAGAACAAGGTCATCAACCTGAACTACTCGGGCATGGCGACCGCGCTCGACATGAAGATCAAGGTCTCCCTGTTCCTCGGGGTGCTCGTGACCTGCCCGTGGTGGCTGTACCAGCTGTGGGCGTTCATCACCCCGGGCCTGACCCGCAAGGAACGCCGCTACGCCGTGGGCTTCCTCGGGGCGTCGGTGCCCCTGTTCCTCGGCGGCGTCGCCCTGGCCTGGTGGGTCCTGCCGCACGCGGTCGACATCCTCGCGGCGTTCGTCCCCGAGGGCGCGACCAACCTCACGGACGCGCAGGGCTACCTGAGCTTCGTGATGCGCCTCGTCCTGGCGTTCGGGCTCGCGTTCGTCCTGCCCGTCGTCCTGGTCGCCCTGAACTTCGCGGGCCTGGTCCGGTCCACGGCCCTGCTCGCCGGGTGGCGCTGGGCCGTCCTCATCGCGTTCGTCTTCGCGGCCGTCATGACCCCCACACCCGACGCGCTCACGATGATCTTCGTCGCGCTGCCCATCTGCGTCCTGTACTTCGGCGCCGTCGGGATCGCGATCCTGCGCGACCGCAGCACCGACAAGCGCGCCGCCGCCGCGCTCTCCGGTGCCTGACCGGGCACAGCCCCGCCCCGCCCGCCTCGCCGTCGTCGTCAACCCGACGGCAGACCGCGGGCGCGGGCGAGGCGACGGCGCGCGCACCCTCGCGCTCCTGCGCGAGGCCGGGCACCACGTCCTGGACCTGAGCGCCCCCAACGCGCCCCTCGCCCTCGAGAACGCCCGCGACGCCGTCGCCTCGGGCATGCAGGTCGACGCGCTCGTGGTCGTCGGCGGGGACGGCATGGTCCACCTCGGTGTCAACGCGGTCGCCGGGACCGGGATCCCCCTCGGCGTCGTCGCCGCCGGCACGGGCAACGACTTCGCCGCGGCCCTCGACCTGCCCGTGCACGACGTCCCCGCCGCCGTCGAGATCCTCCTCGACGCCCTGTCGGCCCGCCGCGCCGGCACCGGGGGAGTGCGGGTCGTCGACGCCGCCCGCGCCGAACCCCTCGACGCCCACCTCGCCCCGCGCCCCGGGCGCGGCCGCTGGTTCTGCGGCGTCCTGTCCGCAGGCCTCGACGCCGCCGTCAACGCCCACGCCAACGCGTTGACGTGGCCGCGGGGCAGCGCCAAGTACGTGCGCGCCGTCGCGAGCGAGCTCGCCCGGTTCCGCCCCTACGGGTACCGCATCACCGCCGACCTCGCCCCGGGCACGGCGCCTGACATGCCCGACGTCGCGCACCCCTTCGTGTGGACCTCGCCCGGGACGCTGGTCGCCGTGGCCAACGGGTACCGCTTCGGCGGCGGCGTCCAGATCGCGCCCGACGCCCGGATCGACGACGGCCTCCTCGACCTCGTCACCGCCGGGCCCCTGACCCGGCTCGGTGCCGCACGCATCTTCCCCGGCATGTACCAGGGCAAGCACGTGCACCACCCCGCCGTCGACCTGCGGAACGTCACGTCCGTCCTCCTCGAGGCCACCGACGCCGGTCGCCCACCGCCCCCGGCCTTCGCCGACGGGGAACGCATCTCCCACCTGCCCGTGCGCGTCACGGTCGTCCCCGGCGCCCTGCACGTCCTCGACGGCCGCGTCACCGGGTCTCCGCCCGCCTGACGACGAAAAGCCCCCCGGACCGACACACCCGGACCGTAGGGTGGTGGCATGACCGCAGCACCCCGCACCGCCGGCAACGCAGGACACGACGACACAGCCGGCCAGGCGAGCCCCGCGGAGCGGTACGCGGCCTCGCGCGCCCTCCAGGCATCCTCCCGCACCCAGCTCGCCGCGTTCCGCGAGGTCGTCGGCTTCCCGTTCGACGACTTCCAGGTCCGCGCCTGCCAGGCCCTCGAAGAAGGGCGCGGCGTCCTCGTCGCCGCGCCCACCGGGGCCGGCAAGACCGTCGTGGGGGAGTTCGCCGTCCACCTCGCGCTCGCCGGCGGCCGCAAGGCCTTCTACACGACGCCCATCAAGGCCCTGTCCAACCAGAAGTACGCCGACCTCGCGCGCCGCCACGGACCCGACCAGGTGGGCCTGCTCACGGGCGACACCTCCATCAACGGCGACGCCCCGATCGTCGTCATGACCACCGAGGTCCTGCGCAACATGCTCTACGCGGGCTCGCGCGCCCTCGACGGCCTCGCGTTCGTCGTCATGGACGAGGTCCACTACCTCGCCGACCGTTTTCGGGGACCCGTCTGGGAAGAGGTCATCATCCACCTCGACGACGACGTCCAGCTCGTGTCCCTGTCCGCGACGGTGTCCAACGCCGAGGAGTTCGGCGACTGGCTCGAGATGGTGCGCGGCGACACCGCCGTCATCGTCAGCGAGCGCCGCCCCGTCCCGCTGTGGCAGCACGTCCTCGTCGGCTCCCGCCATCGCGGCCCCCGCACCCCCGGGGAGGTCGTGCGCCCCGGCACCGGTGCGGACCTGATCGACCTCTACGCGGGGCACGTCGACCCGACCGACCCGGGCGTCAACCCGCCCATCAACCCCGACCTGCTCGCGGCGTTCCGCAGCGGCGCCCGTGACGGCGGCTACCCGGGCCGGGGCGGACGCGGCGGGGACCGCGGCTACCGAGGGCGCGGCGGACGCCAGCCCTCGGGCGGGTTCCGGGGAGGATCGGGCGACGGGGGCGGGCGCCGCACCCCGCCACGCTTCGCCGTGGTCGACGCCCTGGACGCCGACGGGCTGCTGCCCGCGATCTTCTTCATCTTCTCCCGCGCCGGGTGCGAGGCCGCCGTGACCCAGTGCCTGGCCGCCGGGCTGCGCCTGACCACGCCCGCGCAGGAGGCCGAGATCCGTGCGACCGTCGAGGCGCGCAGCGCGACCCTGCCCGCCGAGGACCTCGACGTCCTCGGGTACTGGACGTGGAGCGAGTCCCTCGCGCGCGGCGTCGCCGCCCACCACGCGGGCATGCTGCCCATCTTCAAGGAGATCGTCGAGGACCTGTTCAGCCGGGGCCTGGTCAAGGTCGTGTTCGCGACCGAGACCCTCGCCCTGGGCATCAACATGCCCGCCCGGTCCGTCGTGCTGGAGAAGCTCGTCAAGTGGGACGGGACCTCGCACGTCGACATGACCCCGGGGGAGTACACCCAGCTCACGGGCCGCGCCGGGCGCCGCGGCATCGACGTCGAGGGGCACGCCGTCGTCGTCGACCACCCCGGGCTCGACCCCGTCGCCCTCGCGGGCCTCGCGTCCAAGCGCCTGTACCCGCTCAAGTCCTCGTTCCGTCCCACCTACAACATGGCCGTCAACCTCGTCGCGCAGGTGGGCCGCGAGCGCGCCCGCGACGTCCTGGAGACGTCGTTCGCGCAGTTCCAGGCGGACCGGGGCGTCGTGGGTCTCGCCAAGCAGGCGCAGGCGCACGCGGAGGCCCTCGAGGGGTACGCGCAGGCCATGACGTGCGACCGGGGCGACTTCGGCGAGTACGCCAGGCTCCGGCGGGCGATCGCGACCCGTGAGGCCGACCTGTCGAAGTCGGCGCAGCGGGCCCGGCGCGCCCAGATCGTCGCGGACTTCGAGAACCTGCGCGTCGGCGACGTCGTCGAGCTGCCCACGGGCCGACGCGCCGGGTACGTCGTGGTGCTCGACCCCGGCAAGGACGGCGGCTTCGACGGCCCCCGCCCCACCGTCCTCACCGAGGACAAGCACGTCAAGAAGCTCACGGTCGCCGACGCCCCCTCCGGGATCCGCACGGTCGGCACGGTCCGCATCCCCAAGACCTTCAACCCGCGCGTGCCCGCCGCCCGCCGCGACCTGGCCTCCTCGCTGCGCAACGCGCTCGGCGCCTTCGTCGACACCCCCGGCGCCCCGTCGCGGGGCAAGGCGCCCACCGTGCGGTCGGCTGCGGCCGACGACAAGGAGCTCAGCCGCCTGCGAGCAGCCCTGCGCGCCCACCCCTGCCACGACTGCCCCGAGCGGGAGGACCACGCGCGCTGGTCCGAGCGGTGGGCCAAGCTCAAGAAGGAGCACGACGCCCTCGTGCGGCGCGTCGAAGGACGCACCGGCTCGATCGCGCGCGTCTTCGACCGCATCTGCGACATCCTCACCGGCCTCGGGTACCTGGAGGTCGACCCCCACCCGGCCGGCGGAGGCGAGCTCGTGGACGCCCCGGTGGACGGTGCGCCGCCCGCCACCACGCGCCCCCGGCCCGGGCGTACCCCTGCCCCCGACGTCAGGATCACCGACGCCGGGCAGTGGTTGCGCAGGCTGTACGCAGAGAACGACCTGCTGCTCGCCGAGTGCCTGCGCCGCGGCGTGTGGGACGACCTCGACCCCGCCGGGCTCGCCGCGGTCGTCTCGACGCTCGTCTTCTCGGCCCGCCGCGACGAGGCGGGGGAGCCGTACGTGCCCGGCGGCCCCCAGGGAAAGCTCGCGCGCGCCCTCGACGCGACCGTCGTCGTGTGGTCCGAGGTCGACGACCTCGAGGAGGCCCACCACATCGACGCGACCGGCACCCTCGACCTCGGCATCGTCGCCGCCGTGCACCGGTGGGCCAGCGGCCGCAGCCTCGACGCCGTCCTGCGCGGCTCCGAGCTCGCCGCCGGGGACTTCGTGCGCTGGTGCAAGCAGATCATCGACGTCCTCGACCAGCTCGCGACCGCAGCCCCCACCCCGGCGATGCGCAAGACCGCGGTCCGGGCCATCGAGGCCGTCCGCCGGGGGGTCGTGGCCTACTCCAGCGTGTGACCTTCGCGTCACGCACGCCCGGCGCACCCCGCGAAAGGGGCGCGCCGGGCACGGCGTGGCATATCGTGTGGTTTCGTGGCCTCCACCCTGTACCGCAACGGTGTCATTCACTCCTCGACCGACCCCTTCGCCGAGGCGATGCTCGTCGACGGCGGGGTGATCACCTGGATCGGCGCCGACGACACAGCCGCCGGGCTCGCCGCCCGAGCCGACCGCGTCG
The DNA here is from genome assembly GCF_037145535.1 of Oerskovia sp. USHLN155. Taxonomy (NCBI): domain Bacteria; kingdom Bacillati; phylum Actinomycetota; class Actinomycetes; order Micrococcales; family Cellulomonadaceae; genus Oerskovia; species Oerskovia sp. USHLN155. The sequence continues at coordinate 158,156 of NZ_JBBCXG010000006.1, read as the reverse complement.
TCGACCTCGACGGCGCCCTCGTCGCCCCCGGGTTCGTCGACTCCCACGTCCACGTCCTCGAGACCGGTCTCGCCCTCGCGGGTGTCGACCTGTCCGCGAGCGCCGGCGTCACGTCCCTGGCCGACGCGCTCGACGCGCTGCACGCCGCGGTCGAGGCCCGCCCGGCCGCCGAGGCGGACGACGTGGTGCTCGCGTTCGGGTGGGACGAGCAGGAGTGGCCCGAGCACCGCGCCCCGACGCGCCACGAGCTCGACGCGGCGTGCGGGGGAGCGCTCGTGTACGCGGCGCGCGTCGACGTGCACTCCGCCGTGGTCTCGACGTCCCTCGCGCAGCGGGCGGGCCTCGAGGGGCGCCCGGGCTGGACGGAGAGCGGCTGGGTCACGCTGGACGCCCACCACGCCGCCCGGGACGCGGCCCGTGCGATGACCCCCGAGCGGCGCACCGCGGTCTACCGTGCGGCGCTGGACGCGGCCGCGCGGCGGGGCATCGTGTCGGTGCACGAGAACAGCGCCCCCTCGATCGACACCCGGGACGGGCTGCGCGAGCTCATGGACCTCACGGGGGACCCGCAGGGCGCCCTGCCGCACCTCGTCGCGTACCGGGGCGAGCTGTGCGCCACCCCCGACGACGCGCGCGCCCTCCTGGCCGACCTGCCCGGCCTGGCCGGCATCGCGGGAGACCTGAACGTCGACGGGTCGCTCGGCTCGCGCACCGCGGCGCTGCGGCACCCGTACTCCGACCTCACGGGCACCCCCGGCGAGGCCGGGCCCGACGGGCGCGGCAACCAGTACCTGTCCGCCGAGCAGATCGCGGCCCACCTGTCCGCCGTCGCCGCGGTGGGCACCCAGGGCGGGTTCCACGTCATCGGGGACCGGGCCATGGACGAGTTCCTCGTGGGGCTGCGCGCCGCCGCCGAGGCGGACGGGGCGGCGGCGCACCGCCGTGCCGCGCACCGCGTCGAGCACGCCCTGTTCGTCGACACCAACGCCCTCTCGACGCTCCTGCTGTTCGGGGTGTCGCTGTCCATCCAGCCGGTGTTCGACGCCGCCTGGGGTGGCCCCGACGGCATGTACGCCTCACGCCTGGGTCCCACGCGCGTGGCCGGGCTCTCGCCCTTCGCCGACCTTGCCGGGGCGGGGGTCCCGCTCGCCTTCGGTTCCGACTCTCCCGTGACCGCGATGGACCCCTGGTCCGCGGTCCGGGCCGCGATGTCGCACGCCGACCCCGACCAGCGCGTCTCCGCGCGGGCCGCGTTCCGGGCGCACACGCGCGGGGGCTGGCGCATCGCCGGGCTCGACCACACGGGCGCGGGCCAGCTGCGCGTCGGCGCGCCCGCCCACCTCGCGGTCTGGCGTGCCGAGCACCTCGCCGTGCAGGGCACGGGGACCTCGGTGTCCTCCTGGAGCACCGACGCCCGCTCCGGCACGCCGCTGCTGCCCGACCTCACCGACGACGCACCCGACCCGACGTGCCTGCAGACGGTGCGTGACGGCGTCGTGCTGTACGACACGTTCGACTGAGCCCCGGTTCGACCCGGCCGGGCCACCGGCGGGTCGTCCGCCGCGCCCTCGCGCGGGTGAGGCCGGTCGCGCCGCCGCAGGTCACCGGGGCGCGACCGGCGGCACCGCCTGCCAGGGCGCGCGTTCGGATTGACACCTCCGTGAGGGGCGGTAAGTTCGATGACGTGTTCCGGCCGTCAGCGCCGCAGGGGTTCGAGCCACCATCTCACCGTCCGTCCTGCGTGCTCTGACGTGCATCGGCTCGACCCGCGCGTTCAGTAGACAACACGGCCTCACCGGTGGCGGTGCGACGTGGTCCGAAGGACGCGCGGGTCGGCCCACATCTCCCGGCCGACCTGCAGGTACGTGGCGTACCCTGCACTGGTGTCGACCCGTGAGCCGAGCCGCTGGCTGCTGATCCTTCTCGCCGCCGGTGGTGGCTTCCTGACGAACACCGCCTTCCCCGACCGTGGGTGGTGGCCCATGGCGTTCGTCGGGGTCGCAGCCCTCTTCCTGGCCCTGCGTCGTGACCGCGTCTGGTGGAACGCCCTCGTCGGGCTCGTGTGGGGCCTCGCGTTCTTCCTCCCGCACATCCAGTGGGCTCAGATCGCGACCGACACCGTGCCCTGGCTCGCCTTGAGCGTCCTCGAAGCGGTCTTCCTCGCGCTGTTCGGCGCGATGTGGACCTGGGCCCGGCGGATCGGGGCCGTCGCCCGCAACCTCGCGTGGCAGGTCGTGACGTTCTCCGTGCTGTGGGTCGCGGTCGAGCAGTGGCGCTCCGAGTTCCCGTTCGGCGGGTTCCCCTGGGGGCGGCTCGCGTTCTCCCAGGTCGACTCCCTGCTGGGGCGCACCGCCTGGCTCGGCGGAGGACTGCTCGTCTCCCTGCTGACCGCCGCGATCGGGGTCCTGCTCGCCGTGTTCGTGCTCGAGGCCCGGAAGGTGCGCGCCCTGCCCGCCCTGTGCGCACTGGGTACGGCCGCCGTGCTCCTCGGCGCGGGCCTCGTCGTCCCGCTCGACACCCGCGCCGAGACCGGGACCCTGAAGATCGGCGCGGTCCAGGGGAACGTCGGGGAACCGGGCCTCGGGTCCTTCGCCAACCGTGGCGAGGTCCTGCAGAACCACGTCGACGGCACGCTCGCCCTGCTCGACGAGGTCGACCCCGGCGAGCTCGACGTCGTCCTGTGGCCCGAGAACGGCTCCGACCTCGACCCGCAGACCACCCCCGACGTCGCCGCCGACATCGACGCGGCCGCGACGACCGTCGGCGCGCCCATCCTCGTCGGGGCGCAGGAGTTCCCCGAGACCGGCGGGCGGTACAACGTGTCGCTGCTGTGGGCCCCCGGGCAGGGTGTCATCGACCGGTACGCCAAGCAGCACCCCGCACCGTTCGGCGAGTACATCCCGATGCGCAGCTTCGTGCGCATCTTCTCCGACCAGGTGGACCGCGTGACCACGGACATGATCGCGGGCGACGAGGTCGCGGTCGTCGACCTGCCCTCCGAACGCCTCGGGCGCACCGTCCCGCTCGGCACCGTCATCTGCTTCGAGGTCGCGTACGAGGAGCTCATCCGCGACGCCGTGAACGCCGGCGCGGAGCTCCTCGTCGTGCCCACCAACAACGCGTCCTTCGGGTACAGCGCCGAGTCCACCCAGCAGCTCGCCATGTCTCGCCTGCGCGCCGTCGAGACCGGGCGCGCGACCGTGCAGATCTCGACCGTCGGCGTCAGCGGCATCATCGCCCCCAACGGCGCGCTCCTGCAGAGCACCGAGCTCTTCACGGCCGACCAGATGGTCGCGACCTTGCCCCTGCGCGACTCCCTGACCCCGGCCGTACGGCTGGGGTACTGGCCCGGGTGGATCGCGGGCGGGCTCACGGTCCTGCTCGTCGTCGCGGGCGTCGTCGCCCACGTCTCCCGTCCGGCCGCGAGCGCCAAGGCCCCTGCGCGCAAGCCCACCGCCAAGCGCCCGACGTCCAAGCCTGCACGCCGCTAGTCGTCCGACCGCGCGGTGCGCACCCCGGGAAGGCCCGTCCTGCCCGACGGCGAGGTTCGCCCGGGTGCGACGGCCCCGGTGGGTGCGCGGCGCCGTCGGGCGGACCGGACACCTGTCGGTGAGCGGGGGAGAGCCCGGCCGAGGCCCCAGGGACGACGAAGGGCCCGGAGCTCCGAGGAGTTCCGGGCCCGACGCGTCAGACGATCAGGCGCTGCGGCGCAGCTTGCCGGCACGCAGGAGACCGAGGCGCTCGTCGAGCAGCTCCTCGAGCTCCTTGATCGTGCGACGCTCGAGCAGCATGTCCCAGTGCGTACGGGCGGGCTTGCCGGCCTTGGGCTCGGGGCGCTCCGCGTCACGCAGGAGGGCCTCCTCACCGCAGCGACACTCCCACACCGCGGGCACCTCGGCCTCGGTCGAGAACGGCAGGATGATGGTGTGACCGTTGGGGCAGTCGTAGTGCGCCTGGAAACGAGGGGCGAAGTCGACGCCCGCGTCGGACTCCATGCTCTTCGCACCGATGCTCATTCCACGTAGGGACCGGTCTGGCATGTCGTCCTCCAAGGGGTAGCGGCAGGGGTTGTCTATGGGGGTCAACGTCCGACCGGATGCGCGTGTTCCGGCGGGGCGTGAAGGTCCGGTGAACGCACGTGGCACGCCGAACCCACCCGTCGAGGCTGCCCAGCAGACCGCACGCATCGGGGAGGACGCGCACACCCGCGAGACCACCGACCAGGTTTCCGGTTTTCGCAGGTCGGCGCAACTCCACACGCACGATCGACGGTGTGATGTTGCCCGGGGCACTGCCTGTACCGCACGTCAGGGGACCGGCCAGAGCCCACCGGTGGGACGCGGACGTGACCGTCGATCCGCCGGTGCCGCCGCTCGACGACCTGTCCGGATCGTCGCTGATGCGACGGATCGCGGTACCGTTCGTGCTGTGAGGAACCAGGCAGACCACGCACAGTGGACGGATCGTCATGGCGACCGTTGAGGCGTACGAGACGACGGCCGGGCGACGGTACATGGTTCGTTACCGCACCCCCGAGCGCAAGCAGACCAAGAAGCGTGGCTTCAAGACCAAGCGCAGCGCCGAGGCCTTCGCGTCCTCGCTCGAGGTGTCCATCCTGCGCGGCGAGTTCATCGACCCGACGGCAGCCCGGTCGACCGTGCACGAGCTCGGGGGAGCGTGGCTCGGGCGCCAGACCCACCTCAAACCGTCGACCGCCCGCGCGATCGAGAGCTCGTGGCGGCTGCACGTCACGCCCCGGTGGGGGAGCGTGCCCGTCGCGGAGATCCGGCGCACCGCGGTGCAGGCCTGGGTCTCCGACCTGAGTGCCACCTACAGCGCGACGACGGTCGCCCGCGCGCACGGCGCCCTCGCGTCGCTGCTCGACGACGCCGTCGACGACCGACGCATCCTCACCAACCCGGCCCGCGGGGTCAACCTGCCCCGCAAGGTCCGGCGCGAGCACACCTACCTCGACCACCAGCAGGTCGCCGCGCTCGCCACCGCGGCCGGCCGGCACGAGACCCTCGTCCTGGTCCTCGCCTACTGCGGGCTGCGCTGGGGCGAGGCCGCGGGCCTCCGTGTCCGGGACCTCGACATGCTCCGCCAGCGCCTGCGCATCAACCAGAACGCGGTCGAGGTCGGCTCCGAGATCGTCGTCGGGACGCCCAAGACCCACGAGCGGCGCTCCGTCCCGTTCCCCGCGTTCCTCTCGCTGCCCCTCGCCGCAGCGTGCGAGGGCAAGGGGCGCGACGACGTCGTCTTCCACGGCGACCGCGGCACCTACCTCAAGCGGTCCAAGTCGGGCACCGGCTGGTTCTCCCGCGCGGCTCGTGTCGCGGGCATCGACGACCACCTCACTCCGCACGACCTCCGCCACAGCGCCGCGAGCCTCGCGGTGTCCGCGGGGGCGAACGTCAAGGCCGTCCAGCGCATGCTGGGACATGCCTCCGCGAGCATGACCCTCGACGTCTACGCGGACCTCTTCGAGAAGGATCTCGACGGTGTCGCGGTCGCGCTGGAGACGGCGCGACTGCGTGCGGTCTCGCCCGGCTAGTGCCCAGGGTGTGCCCACGAGGTTCGATCCAGCCGCGGGCAGACGTGCTCGATCGTTGATGTTGCAACGGTTCACGGGGGAGTGGTGACTCCTGCCCCGTGGGTCTAGAACTCACGGGGCATCGACCTTCCAGGCGCACGACGGACATTCACGACCGGTTCCGTACCTGCGGCGACGTGTCCGAGATGCGCCGAGCGCGACAAGGACGCCGACGCTCTCAGGGCTTCCTGGAGAAGTCTGTCGACATCAAGAGACTTCGCTCCGGCGAGGGCGGGCGCGTGCCCGGCGCCGCTCGATAGAGTCGGACGACGCACGACGGACGCACACGGCGCCGTTGACGACGAGGGGGTCACGTGGTGAGCACGAGTCCAGGTCCGATGGACGTCACATTCTCTGCGCCGATCGGCGTGACGGTGCGCGACGACGTCTGGTCGTGCGTCGAGGTGCCCGACTCGGTGGAGCTCCTGGGCACGGGGAAGGCCGTACGCGTGGTCGCGACCGTGGACGGCCACGACCTCACGGCCGGGCTCATGCCGACCGGGTCCGGTGGCCACATGCTCTCGATCAGCGCAAAGCTCCGTAAGAAGCTCGGCAAGGACATCGGAGACACGGTGACGGTCCATCTTTCGGAACGACTGACCTGAATTCCTGACGACTGCTCCGCATTCCCCGGTCGCGTGGCGCGAAAAGCACCACACGACCGGGGAGGTGACATTCTTGTCGCGGGGTCAGCGCCAGAACTCGGTCAGGCGATCGGCCACAGCCAGGCCCTGCTCGTACCCGGTTCGAGCGGCCGTCGGGCGGAGCGAGAGATCCATCGCGTTGGCACCGAACAGGTGCTCGGAGTCGGCGTCCGGGAAGATCGACACGACCTCGCTGCCACGCGCGCGGAGCTCGTCGGCCTGCGTCGCCAGCTGCTGTCCCCATGTCGGCGGGGTGAGGGACCGGCCGCCGAACGGGGACAGCACGAGCACCCGCCCGTACCCCGCGGCGAGGTCGGCGTTCTCGTTGCGCCGGTAGCCCCCGTCGATGTACCGGCGACCGGCGATCTCGTAGGGAAGACCGCTCGAACAGCTCGCGGCGACGGCGTCCACCAGGTCGACCCCGCTGTCGCGGTCGAAGACCGTCGGCTCCCCGGTCTCGGCATCGACAGCCGTGAGGAGGACCCGTCGCAGCAGCGGCCACGTCTGACCCGGAAGCCGTGACGCGACCGTGGACCGCCACCGTTCCTGCCAGGAACCGTCCGACGTCGACTCCCGCTCGAGCGCTGCGGCGCCCACACGTCTGCGCAGGTCAGCCTGGTCGTGGGCCGAGGCGATGAGGGCGCGCATCCGTTCGAGGTGGTCGTCGACAGGCCTGCGGGCAGCTCCCTCCGGAGCGCGTCGCCCCGAAGGGGTCGAGGCAAGGGCCGCCGCCAGCAGGTCGGCCGGGGCCGCACCCGCCAGCTGGGCGGCAGCGGTCGAGCCAGCCGACGTCCCGACGGTCACGTCGGGGGTGGTCACGTCCACACCGGCCTCGAACAGGCCGGCGACGACGCCGATCAGCCAGGCGTTTCCTGTCGAGCCCCAGCCACCGAGGACCACGGCCCGGCCACCGGCAGGTCGTGCCTGCGGGCCGGGGTCGGGCGTCACGGGGGAGTGCACGGGAGAAGAGGGTGAGGTGTTCATGGGACTCGCCTTTCGCGAAGTAGCTGGCAAGCGCTCCCGGTGGCGACTAGCGCCGTCGCGTGATCGTGGGCTGCGGGGGAGCGCCCGGTACGGATGCTGCGTTCACGGGTCTCACCTCCTCGACGGGTCGCGATCACCGCGACGCTAGCACGACGCCACCGAGCATGAGCAGGGGATTTTGCCGAACGTCGCTCCGCCACCGCGTCCTCGGCATGGTCGACCCGCTCGTCACGGCGATCCGGAGAATCCGGGAGCGGATGTGTTGCGGCATTCCGAACGGCGCACCGTGGATTCCTCGGCGACTTTCTTCTCCGTTCACCGACGCTCTCGAAAAAGACCGACGGCACGATTCTCCCGCCGCCGGGAACAGGCCGCTGCGCCACCCCGGCAAGATCGAGCAGATCTGGAGAAGCGCGCACTGTCGCCCCTCAGTAGCGTCGAACCCGACGGCAGACACACCACGAAGGGGAATCGCGATGACCGGCACCACGAAGTCGACGACAACCAGCAAGGCCTACGAAGGCTTCTCGGCCGAGGAACGTGCGGCGATGAAGGAGCGCGCCAAGGAGCTCAAGGCGTCCGCGAACCGGGCCGAGGCGGAGAAGGCCCAGCTCGAGAAGATCGCGGAGCTCTCCGAGCCGGACCGTTCGATGGCCTCGCGGATCCACGAGCTCGTCGCCGAGCACGCGCCCGCGCTCGCGCCGAAGACCTGGTACGGGATGCCCGGCTGGGCCAAGGACGGCAAGATCCTCTGCTTCTTCCAACCCGCGGAGAAGTTCGGTGCGCGTTATCCGACCTTTGGCTTCAACGACGTGGCACAGCTCGACGACGGCACCCTGTGGCCCGTCGCGTACGCGCTCACGGAGCTGACGCCGGAGAACGAGGCGACGATCGCGGACCTCGTCAAGAGGGCGGCGGGCTGAGTCGAACGGTCACGGGCGCCGCGGCGAGGGCATCGGTGCAGGTCAGGAGCCTCAGAAATGGCCTCTGACCTGCAACGATGTCCTCAACGAGCGGTTGGTCCGGGGGAGTGGCAGGCAGGATTCGGGCGACGGGCGCGCACCGTACGGGCCTGCTGCAAAGCCTCCATGCCTCTCGACATCGCTCTGGTCGAGGTGACGCAGCGAGGAACGAGATCGCGCCACACGACCCGGACGGCCTTGGCCACGGCCTGTGGCGATGGCAGCGGGCCCGTCCGGCGGTGCGTGGCGAGCCGACGGCCGATGCAGGCCGAGGTCGCCCCGTACGCAGGTCTCGTGCTGACGTAGTCGGAGAGCAGCTGAGCGACGAGCTGCGTTCGTCGTACGCGGCGCGGCGCCGCATGTCACACCATCGACGAGATCCTCGGGCGCGCTGCCCACTGGGCGGCAGCGCGACGCCGGAGCCGTGCTTCGCGGGTGACCAGCACGCGGGTGCACCAGCGCGTCCTCAGCCACTCTCAGCCCCTCCGAAGCAACGCCGATAATGTATATTATGTCATTACGACGTTCGGACCACACCCCTCTCGACTGCGCACGGCCCGTCGGAAGCGGCTGATCTCGCGCAGATTCGGAGTCGTCACGCCACCCCAGAGCCGCCCACGTCTCGCCGGCGCTGCATCACAGGAGCCGGTCGCAGGCTCCCTCCATCGCAAGGGCGTCAGTCAGGAGCGCCCGCCGAGACCTGGAGTCGAGAATGAGCTCAGGACCGTTCGTGGCGACGCGTCCCGTAGATCCTGCAGGAACCTTCGGTTCGCCCAGACGCCCTGTATGCAGCTCGGGCGCCTCGGCCGCTGCCCGTGCGGCACGTGCTGCGCTCGTGGTGACGCTCCTGGCGACCGTCCTCGCAGTCACGGCACTGACGGCCGTCCTCACGGCGGTCGTCGCTGTCGTCACGGCGCCGTGGTGGGCGTATCGCTTGTGGCTGGCCCCGCTTCTCGACCGGTCCCCCTCCAGGGCCGGCGCCCTGCCGCCCGCCATGACAAGGCGAGCCGAGCAGCGGGCCGTCGCGTCGCCGTCGGGCATCTGAGGACACGCGGCACGACCTCTTTCGTGATGCCGCAGCACTGCGATACGCTCCTTCAATTGGGACATACACGACAAACCATTGTGTTTAGCACAACACCGTGGTGAGACCTCGTGACCTCGACCCTCGACCGCTCGCGGTCGTGTCAGTGGCGCCCCCTATGCTCCGGATGTCCGGTCTCGTCCCGTCCTCAGGAGCTGTTCGGTGGTCGCCCCTCCCCGCCTACGCCGCGTCACCGTCGCCGAGGCGGTCTCCACGTACCTCTCCTCCGTCTCGGCGGAGACGCTCCGTGGCGTCCTCTCCCCCACGACCCAGCGCAACTACGAGCGTGACCTGCGGGAGTTCTCCTCCCTCGCGGGCCCCGAGACCGTCCTCGACGACATCACCGGTGCCGACATCGACGACTTCCTCCTGCGGTACCAGATCACTCCGGACGGGCGATACACCGACCCGCGGACCAAGCCCGACGGCCCGGGACGGTCGGCCGCGACCGTCAACCGGTTCCGCCAGTCGATCTCCCGGTTCTTCACGCACGCGGCCCGCGACGGGTGGGTCCAGGCCGACCCGATGCAGTGGGCCGCTCCCCCGGCCCGGCTCCGTGGCGGCCTGCGCGTCGCCCGCACCGCGCTGTCGGCGACGGCCGCGCAGGCGCTCCTCGTGACCGCGAGCACCAAGCCGCGACCGGCCGGCGCCTCGGCATCCACCGCGACGGGCAGCGCCGGGCACCCGCGTCCCGACCACGACCTCGCCGTGCGGGACCGCCTCATCATCGCGCTCCTGCTGATCCTTGGCCCACGAGTCTCGGAGGTCGCCCGCGCGGACGTCGACGACTTCGTCCGCGAACCCGACCAGACCCGCTGGCGCATCAAGGGCAAGGGCGGCACGGTGCGCACCGTCAGCCTGTCCGAGCCCCTCGCACGGGCGCTCGACGAGTACCTCGCTGCGCTCCGGCCCTCGCTCCTGGCACGCAGGCCGGGCGACGCCGATGCCGCCCGGGCCCTCCTGCTCACCTGGCGGGGCCGACGCATCGACGCCCAGGCGATCCGCGCGCTGCTCAACCGGTGCGTCGCCCGCATGCCCGAGGAGTACCGCCGGGCAGCGACCCCCCACGCCCTGCGGCACACGACCGCCACGCTCCTCGTCGCGCAGGGCTGGGACGTGAAGGTCATCGCCGAGCTGCTGGGGCACGCGTCGATCGCCACGACGGGCGTCTACCTCGACCGGATCGAGGGTGAGCTCGCGGCCGCGATCCGTTCCCACCCCCTGTCGACCGGGCTGCCAGCGGAGATGGGCAGCGAAGGACTCCTCGAAACGGACATAGACGGAGAAAACGTCGCTCCCAGGGCGTGACGTGACGGCCTGGTGACCGCAACGGGCAAAGTCACCCCATTTCTCCGGGTGCTCTCGGCGACCTGAGGCTACGGTGAGCAGGTGCGCCCCTCGAAGACCTCTCCCGTCCAGCTCGCCCGAACGGTGATGGCCCGCGCAGCAGTGCTCGCGGTCGCGGTCCCCGTGACCGTCGCGACCGGGCTGGTGATCGCCGACGCCATCCGCAAGCGACGCGTCACCGACCCCAGCAAGTTCCCCCGCTCCGCCCCGGCCGAGGCGAGCATCGGCGAGACGACGACGACGATCTTCACCTACGGTGACGACCTCTACCGTGAGATGCTCGCGGCGATCCGCGGGGCCAAGCGGCGCATCATGCTCGAGACGTACATCTGGAAGGGTGACGACCTCGGCAAGGAGTTCAAGGACGCGCTCGTCGAGGCGACCGAGCGCGGCGTCGAGGTCTTCGTGATCTACGACGGCTTCGCGAACCTCGTCGTCCCCCGCGAGTTCCTGACGTTCCCCGAGCCGATCCACGTGATCCGCTACCCGGTCTTCCGCCCCGGGGTCCTGGTGCTCAACGTCCGCAAGTCGGGCCGTGACCACCGCAAGATCCTCGTGGTCGACGACGAGATCGGGTTCGTCGGCGGGTACAACATCGGCGCCATGTACGCGACGCAGTGGCGCGACACCCACATCCGGCTCGCGGGGCCGTCGACCTGGGAGCTGCGCAACGCGTTCGTCGACTTCTGGAACTCGAACCGCAAGCCGGGCCAGCCGCGTCTCGAGGACCCGGGGTCACGGCTGTGGCTGCCCGAGCTCCGCGCGGCCCGCAACGCCCCCGCCCACCTGGTCTTCCCGATCCGTGGCATCTACCTGGACGCGATCGACCGGGCGTCCGACCACATCTACATCACGCAGGCCTACTTCATCCCCGACCGCGAGATCCTCGACGCCCTGCTCATGGCGGCCCAGCGCGGTGTCGACGTCCGCGTCCTGGTCCCCGAGCGCTCCAACCACGTCGTGGCGGACTGGCTCTCCAAGGGCCTCTACACGACCCTGCTGCGCGGCGGTGTGACCATCTGGCTCTACAAGGACGCCATGGTCCACGCGAAGACGGCGACGATCGACGGTCGGTGGACCACGATCGGCACGGCCAACATCGACCGTCTCAGCCTGACCGGGAACTACGAGGTCAACCTCGAGATCGTCGACGCCGGCATCGCGGCGCAGATGGAGAAGGTCTACGACGTCGACCTCAGCAACTGCCGCGAGCTCACGCTCGAGGAGTGGTCCGGACGGTCGCTCGCGGCGAAGCTCGGCGAGGTCGCGCTCGCGCCGCTGCGGCCGCTGCTGTAGGTCGGCTCCCGCACCACCTACTCCCGCGTGGCGTCCGCGACCTCCTCCTCGGGGCGCGGAGGGACGGTCTCGTCGACCTCGATGGTGGGCACCTCGTCGAACTCGGGGTGCTCGCGCAGGATCGCGTCGGCGACCGCCTCCGGGTCGCGGTGCGGGACGGGCTCGTGGGTCATGGTCTGCTCCTCGCCTCTCGGGGTGACGTCGAGATGCCCGCCCACCTCGAGCGGGCGGTAGTCGTAGGTGCCGCCGGTGCGTCCCTCGCCGAACAACCGGTGGACCAGGGCGAGGCCTGCCGGGGACAGGATCGCGTCGTGGATCGGGATCATGGTCCGAGGGTCGAGCGAGCGGACGAAGTCGATGCCCTCGGCGATCTTCATCCACGGTGCGGCCACCGGTGCGAGGAGGACGTCGAGGCGGTCGTCGGTCAGGGGCGGGCTGAACGAGTCACCCGGGTGGTACGTACGTACCCCGTCGCCGGCCACCAGGTAGGTGACGTTGGTGACCCGTGGCACGTCCGGGTGGATGAGCGCGTGCTGCCCTCCCCCGACCAGCACCGAGAACGGCCCGATCGTCAGGACGTCGCCTGGCTCGACGACCTGGAACCGTTCGCCGTCGGGCGTCTCCCCCAGTCGGTCGAACGCTGCCTCCGGTCCGACGACGCGCAGCTCGGGGTGCATCCCGAGTGCGGCGCGGACGGCGCCGACGTCGAGGTGGTCGGGGTGCGCGTGCGTCACGAGCAGCGTCCCGGGGCTGACGAGCGCCGCGGCGGTGTCCGCGAATGTCCCAGGATCGAAGGTCAGGGTGGTCGCCGCGTGCTCGAGCGCGACGCAGGAGTGGCCGTGGAACGTGATGCGCATCTGTCGCCTTCGGTGGGGTGGCTGAGGGTGGTTCCAGTGTGCCGCGCGGCGGGGCGTCGCGCCGGGCCGGGTCAGGGGGCGAGCAGGAGGTCGACCAGACGCTGGGCGGCCGCGTCCGTCCGCTCCAGGTCACCCGTGACGAGGCGGTCGAGCAGGAGCCCCTTGAGGCCGGACGTGAGGAGCGTGGCGTCGATGCGGGCGACGTCGGGCGAGCGCCCGTCGGCGACCAGGAGGCGCTCGACGTGCTCGACCCACGTGGTCACGGCGTCCTGGGCGATCGCGTGGTGCGGGCTGCCGTCCTCGAGGGACGTCGTGAGCACCTGGAGCATGAGCGTGAAGTGTCCGGTGTGGGCGGGGTCGGTCATGCCGACCCACGCCGATCGCGCGGTGATGCGCGGGTCGGTGGTCTGGACGGCGTCGAGCGCCGCGATCATGCGTCGACGGTGCTCGACGAGCACGGCCTCGAGCAGGGCGTCCCGAGTCCCGAAGTAGTGCACGAGCATCCGGGCGCTCGTGCCGAGCGACGGAGCGAGGGATCTCAGCGTGAAGCCGCTGAGGCCCGTGGCCTGGAGGTGGTCGAGCGTGCCGGAGACGAGCTGGGCGCGTCGCTCTTCGTCGGGGGTGCGTGACACGGTGACTCCGGCTGGGGGTTGACGACGGGACGGTGCGAGCCTACGTTGACCACATGAGTGTAACGCGTGTTACAGGTAAGGCGAACGCCTCGACCCGCACCAGGCACGGCTCCCCCGCCCCCCGCTGGACCGCAGCCCTCGTGACCGGCGGAAGCTCCGGCGTCGGGCTGGCGCTGGCCCGCCGCCTCGTCGCGGACGGCACGACCGTGCTCGTGTGCGGGCGCGATCCCGGCCGCCTCGCGGACGCTGCGGCCCAGGTCCCCGGCCTGCGCACCCTGGTCGCCGACCTCTCCCACCCCGACGACGTCGCCCGCCTCGCACGCACGGCGGCCGACCTGCCCGGCCTGGACCTCGTCGTGCACAACGCGGCCGTCCAGCTCGACCGCGACTGGGTCGTCACGCAGCGTCCCGGGGCGACGGGCCCCCTCGTGCGGGATGCTGCCGCCGAGCTCGCCGCCGACCTCGGTGCCCCGCTGCACCTGACCGCGTACCTCCTGCCGGTTCTCGCCGAGGCCCCGCGCGCGGCGGTCGTCGCCGTCACGTCGGCGCTCGGGACCGTCCCCAAGCGCTCCGCGCCCGTCTACTGCGCGGCCAAGGCCGGGCTGAGCGCCTTCACCACGTCGCTCGGGTACCAGCTCCGTGCCACGGCCCCGCACGTCCGCGCGATCGAGGTCGCGCTCCCCCTCGTCGACACCGCGATGACAGCGGGCCGCGGGGCACGCAAGATCACGCCCGACGCCGCCGCTACCGCCATCCTGTCCGCCCTCGCCGGGCGCAGGGACAGGGTCCACGTCGGGGCCGTGAGGCACCTGCTCGCCATCCATCGCGTGGCACCCCGCCTTGCGGCGCGGATCGTCGCCGACTGACGACTCGCCCACGGACGACGGCGGGGGGGGGGGGGGGGGGGGGGCCCCCCCCCCCCCCCCCCCCCCCCCCCCCGACTGCTGCGCCTCCAGGCCGTCGCCCGGGCACGTTCGTCACACGATGACGAGCACCAGGTCCCCGCCCTCGAGCTGCTGGACCGCGGCGATCGCGACGCGCTGCACGGTCCCGCCCACGGGGGTCGTGATCGCGGCCTCCATCTTCATGGCCTCGACCGTCGCGACAGTCTGCCCCGCCTCGACGACATCCCCCTCGTGCACGACGGGCGTCACGGCGCCCGCGAAGGGAGCGGCGACCTGGCCCGGTGCGGCAGGGTCGGCCTTCTCGGCGAGCGACGCGTCGACCTCGATCGAACGGTCCCGCACCTGGAGCGGACGGAGCTGACCGTTGAGGGTGAACATGACGGTGCGCATGCCCCGCTCGTCAGGGACACCCACGGCCTCGAGGCCCACGAGGAGCTTGACGCCACGCTCGAGCGAGACCTCGACCTCCTGGCCGGGCGTGAGCCCGTAGAGGTAGGCCTGGGTGCCCAGGACGGACACGTCGCCGAACGCCGCGCGCGTCGTCTCGTAGTCCTTGGTCGGGCCGGCGAACAGCAGGTGGTTGAGGCGGTTGCGGCGAGCGGCCGAGTCGCCGTCGAGGTCCGCCTGGTCCTCCTCGCCGAGCGGCGTCACGGGTGTGCGCACGACGCGCCCCGCGAGAGCCTTGCTACGGAACGGCTCGGGCCACCCACCGGGCGGGTCTCCGAGCTCCCCGCCCAGGAACGCGATGACCGAGTCGGGGATGTCGTAGTCCTGGGGGTTCTCGGCGAAGTCCGCCGGGTCTGCGCCACGGGCCACGAGCTGCAGCGCCAGGTCACCCACGACCTTCGACGACGGGGTCACCTTCACGAGGCGACCGAGGATGCGGTCGGCCGCGGCGTACGTGGCCTCGATCTGCTCGAACCGGTCGCCCAGTCCGAGCGCGATGGCCTGCTGGCGCAGGTTGGAGAGCTGCCCGCCGGGGATCTCGTGCTCGTAGACGCGACCCGTCGGGCTCGAGAGCCCCGACTCGAACGGGGCGTAGAGGCGGCGCACGGCCTCCCAGTACGGTTCCAGGTCGCACACGGCGCGCAGCGACAGGCCCGTGTCGCGCTCGGTGTGCTCGAGGCCTGCGACGAGTGCGGACATCGACGGCTGGCTCGTGGTGCCCGCCATCGCGGCGCTCGCGACGTCGACCGCGTCGACACCAGCGGCCACGGCAGCCATGAGCGTGGCCATCTGCCCGCCCGACGTGTCGTGCGTGTGCAGGTGGACGGGCAGGTCGAACCGCTCGCGCAGCGCCGTGACCAGGCGCGCTGCGGCAGCAGGGCGCAGCAGACCAGCCATGTCCTTGATCGCCAGCACGTGTGCGCCGGCGTCGACGATGCGGTCGGCGAGCTCGAGGTAGTAGTCGAGCGTGTACAGGGACTCTGCCGGGTCGAGAAGGTTGCCCGTGTAGCACAGCGCGACCTCGGCGACGGCGGTGCCGGTCGCACGGACCGCGTCGATCGCCGGGCGCATCTGCTCGACGTCGTTGAGGGCGTCGAAGATCCGGAAGATGTCGACGCCCGTGGCGGCCGCCTCGCGGACGAACGCCTCGGTGACCTCGGTCGGGTACGGCGTGTAGCCCACCGTGTTGCGACCGCGGAGCAGCATCTGGAGGGCGACGTTGGGCATCGCCTCGCGCAGCGCTGCCAGGCGCGCCCAGGGGTCCTCGCCGAGGAAGCGCAGCGCGACGTCGTACGTCGCTCCGCCCCAGGCCTCGACCGAGAGCAGCTGCGGCGTCAGGCGAGCGACGTACGGGGCGACGGCGAGCAGGTCGTGCGTACGGACCCGGGTGGCCAGCAGGGACTGGTGGGCGTCGCGGAACGTGGTGTCGGTGACCCGGACGGCGGTCTCGGAGCGCAGCGCGCGAGCGAACCCCTCGGGTCCCAGCTCGAGCAGCTGCTGGCGGCTGCCAGGGATCGGCGCCACCGACAGGTCGAGGGCGGGGAGCTTGAGGGCCGGGTCGATCGCCCCCGTACCCGGCCCGTGCGGCCTGTTGACGGTCACGTCGCCCAGGTAGCTCAGGAGCCTGGTGCCACGGTCGGCGCTCTCGCGGGCGGCGAGCAGCTCGGGGCGCTCGTCGATGAACGACGTCGACAGGTTCCCCGCGATGAACTCGGCGTCCGAGAGGACTGCCTGCAGGAACGGGATGTTCGTGCGGATGCCACGGATGCGGAACTCCGCCAGGGCACGCCGGGCACGGCGCACGGCCGTCGGGTAGTCGCGCCCGCGGCACGTGAGCTTGACGAGCATCGAGTCGAAGTGGCCCGAGATCTCCGACCCGGCGGTCGCGGTCGCGCCGTCGAGCCGGACGCCGGCGCCCCCCGGCGACCGGTAGGCCACGATGCGGCCCGTGTCGGGGCGGAACCCGTTGGAGGGGTCTTCGGTCGTGATGCGGGACTGGAGGGCCGCGCCGTTGACGTGCACGTCCTCCTGGCGGATGCCCAGGTCCTCCAGGGTCTCCCCGGCCGCGATGCGCATCTGCGACGACACGAGGTCGATGTCGGTGACCTCCTCGGTCACGGTGTGCTCGACCTGGATGCGCGGGTTCATCTCGATGAACACGTGCTGGCCGGCCCGCTCCCCCACGGTGTCGAGCAGGAACTCGACCGTGCCCGCGTTCTGGTAGCCGATCGACCGGGCGAACTTCACCGCGTCGGCGCACAGGGCGTCGCGGATCGCCGGATCCAGGTTCGGCGCCGGGGCGATCTCGATGACCTTCTGGTGACGTCGCTGGACCGAGCAGTCGCGCTCGTACAGGTGGACGACGTTGCCCTGGCCGTCGGCGAGGATCTGCACCTCGATGTGGCGCGGGCGCAGCACGGCCTGCTCGAGGAACATGGTCGGGTCGCCGAACGCGCCGTCGGCCTCGCGCATCGCGGCGGCCAGGGCTTCAGGCAGGTCCTCGCGCCGGTCGACGCGGCGCATGCCGCGCCCACCACCCCCGGCGACGGCCTTGGCGAAGATCGGGAAGCCGATCTCGTCCGCGGCGGCGATGAGCTCGTCGATGTCGGCAGAGGGCTCGCTCGACGCCAGGACCGGGATCCCCGCTTCCTTGGCAGCCTTGAGCGCGCGCACCTTGTTGCCTGCGAGCTCGAGCACCTCCGGGGGCGGCCCGACGAACGCGATGCCCGCCTGCTGGCAGGCCCGGGCGAGGTCCGGGTTCTCGGACAGGAAGCCGTAGCCGGGGTAGATCGCGTCGGCGCCCGAGTCCTTGGCGACGCGCACGATCTCCTCGATGTCGAGGTAGGCGCGGACCGGGTGGCCCTCCTCACCGATCCGGTACGCCTCGTCCGCCTTCAGACGATGCTCGGAGTTCCGATCCTCGTAGGGGAAGACGGCCACCGTCCGGGAGCCGAGCTCGTACGCCGCGCGAAACGCTCGAACCGCGATCTCCGCGCGGTTGGCGACCAGAACTTTCGAGAACACCAAGTACCCCATCCGTCATCGTGGGTCGAGCACGGGACACTCGCGAGAAGAGGTCCACGCACCCGCTCGTCACGGGCGCCGCTCCGGCGCGAGCCGGGGACGTCCAGAGGCGATCTTCGCACGGCCACCCGCGCAGGACGTCACCGGAAGGGGGCGAGCGGGAGAAAAGGTGCTCATCGCCACGGGCCGGCCGGCCGCGAGCCCGGACAGGAGGGGACCTCGCTGAGGGCGGGGTCCTGTGGTCTCGGGCGCCTCTGCGGCGCGGGGTGCGTCAGCCTGCGCTTCGTGCCCGACGGCGGAGCTCGAGCTCGTCCTCGGTCGGGGCCCCCGGGGTCTCGTCGTCACCCAGGGACTCTGCCGGCATGTCGCTCAGCGTCCCCTCGACCTCGCGCCAGACACGGCCGACCGCGATGCCGAACACTCCCTGGCCACCCTGGACCAGGTCGACGACCTCGTCCGGGGACGTGCACTCGTACACGCTCGCACCGTCGCTCATGAGCGTGATCTGCGCGAGGTCGTTCACGCCGCGCTCACGCAGGTGCTCGACCGCAGTGCGGATCTGCTGCAGGGAGACCCCGGTGTCGAGCAGTCGCTTGACGATCTTGAGGACGAGGATGTCCCGGAAGCCGTAGAGCCGGTGCGTCCCCGAGCCGGAGGCGGAGCGGACGGTCGGCTCGACGAGGCCGGTGCGGGCCCAGTAGTCCAGCTGCCGGTAGGTGATGCCCGCGACGCGGCACGCCGTGGGGCCACGGTAGCCGGTGGTGGTGTCGTGCTCGGTGATGTCCTCGCCGAACAGCAGTCCCTGGGCCGCGTGGGAAACAGGAGCCCCCGGCTCCGCTCCAGCTCTGCCGCTGCTGTTCACTGTGCCTCCAAGGATGATGTGGACTCCACGCTAGGCCCGGGGCCGGGGAGCGTCAACGACCGGGACCTCGGGAGGGTGAGCGTGTCGCGTGAACCACCCGCCGTCGTCCCCTGCGGCCCCCCTGACAACGGCGCCCTACCACTTGTCCCAGTTTAGTCCGAGATGACCCCTTTGCCATCATGGGCGACGGGCACGCACGACCTGCGTCCGTGACACGGCACTGCTCGGAGCATGATCGCACGGCTACCGCTCCCCCGGCCCCTCGCCGGGTTCCGGCGGCCCGAAGTCCTCGGGCGAGACATGCTCGAGGAAGTCACGAAACTCTGCCACCTCCCGCTGCTGCTCGGGGTCGACGATCTCCACCCCTGCGAGGGCGATGATCTCCGCCGAGCACATGACGGGACTGTCCGTGCGCACAGCCACGGCGATCGCGTCCGACGCCCTGGCATCGACCCGGACCCCCGTGCTCAGGACCATCTCGGCGAAGAAGATCCCGTCGTCCAGTGCCACGATCTCCACCCGCAGCAGGCCCACGTGCACCGCTTCGAGGACATCTCGGAGCAGGTCGTGCGTCATCGGCCGGGGTGCCGTCAGGTGCGCCTGAGCCATCGCGATCGCGCTCGCCTCACGAGGGCCGATGATGATCGGGACGACCAGCTCGGCCGCGGGATCGAGGAGCAGCACGACGATCTCCTGCCCTGCTCCCTGCTGCTGGCGCACGCCGAGCACCTCGACCGGGACCATCGGCACCTCGTTGCTCACCCGTCCACCGTACGACGGCGGGCGCCGTCCGTCAGGAGGAGGCGCACGGAGGGTCCCGCACCACCTGTCCGCAGGGCCGAGCCGTCCAAGGGACGTGCGGGCGCGACTCAGGTCGTGAGGTCCCCCACGCCCTGGCGGAGCCACACGGTGTGCAGCTTCGCGAAGAGCTCCCCGACCTCACCGGCGAGGGCTCCCGCATGGGCGCGCGCCGACGAGGACTGCTGGCTGCGCCACGGGGCGACGACCTGCTCGACCAGGCCCACGTGGCGGTCCGCCGACGTGCGCAGCAGGCGAAGGTGGCGCGGCTCGATCCCGTACTCGCCGAGCGCTGCCGCGAGCTGGACGACCTCGAGGGACCACGCGTCGAGCTGTCCTCCCGGGGCCTGACGAAGGACGCCGGCCGAGATCAGCCCCTCGACCAGCGAGACGTCCACCCCCGCAGCGCTCGCGAGCGACTCGACGGTGTATCGCTGCCGAACCGTCGTGGTCTCGGTCTCGCCGTCGCTCGCAGCCAGCCGGAGGGCCGGGTTCTCGACCACCTCGCCCGCGTCGAGCGCCGCGAGGTTCTCCTTGATGACCTTGAGCGGGAGGTATCGGTCGCGCTGCTCGAGCAGGACGTACCGCAGCCTCTCGACGTCCGCCGGGCAGTACTGCCGGTACCCGGACGGCGTCCGCTCGGGGTCGATGAGCCCCTGCTCCTCGAGGAACCTGAGCTTCGAGTGGCTCACGCTGGGGAACTCCGTGCGCAAGGCACGCAGGACGTCCGAGATGCGCATCGTCGCGCGCCGCGAGATGCCCTGAGGCCAGGGTTCGGCGGACTGCTCGACGTCGTCCTCGTCGGTCGATCGTGCGGTCAGCGCACCTGTGCCGTCGAACCGGTTCTCGTGCCCCCACGGGGAGCGTGCCGGCTGGTTCACGGGTGCTCTGCCGCGCCTTCCGCCGACCCCACGGTCTGCCCGAGGACCGGGCTCGTGTAGAAGGTGAGGCGGTACTTGCCGATCTGCACCTCGTCGCCGGTGACCAGGGCCACGGCGTCCACGCGGTTGCGGTTGACATAGGTCCCGTTGAGCGAGCCGATGTCACGCACGACGAACTGGTCGTTGTCCCGGACGAACTCCGCGTGCTTGCGCGAGACCGTGACGTCGTCGAGGAAGATGTCCGCGTGCTCGCTCCGGCCGGCGACGGTCCGCTCGGCGTCGAGGAGGAAGCGCGAGCCGACCGAGGGGCCACGCTGCATCACGAGCAGCGCCGAGTGGCGGGGCAGTGCCGAGATCGCTGCCTGTTCCTCGGCGGTCAGACCACCGGGCTGCGCACCCTCTTCGATCGGCAGCTCGATCCGCCCGAACGTGACGGTCGTGTCGCTGCCTCCCCGGCGTGGCTCCGCAGATTCACCTGGAGTGGTCATCTCGCCTCCTCGGGAGTTCTTTGACGCATTCAGAGCAAAATGCGTGGGTACGGAAAGGTGCTGCACGCTCTCCCGCGCCCTCTTGAGGGTGGGGGATGCGGGCAATACCCGTCCAACCCGTCCAACCTACCCCGCCGGGTGGCTCGGAGAAAAGTATCCGCCCACGTCACGAGCCCCGAAGGGTCAGTTTCCGCCCTCCGCGGGCACGGGCGTCGCGAACTCGGGGGCCTCCGGCTCGCGCGTCGACGAGATCGTGATCAGGTCCTCCTGGGTGATCTTCGGATTCGCGCCCTCGTTGCGGACCGACGACATCGCACCGCCGGGAATCTCGAGCGCGGTCTCGAGAGTCGACGGGTCACCGATGGCCTGCCACTGGTAGGGGGACGAGATCTTCTGCCCGTCGACCACCATCCCCCGACTCGTCTCCTCGAAGTAGCTGCTCGTGACCAGGCGGATCCCGTTGACCTCGACGACCTCCACGCCGGCGTTGCGGAGCTCCTCGAGGATGTTGAAGAGCTTGCTCGCGGGGATCCGCTGGTCGGTCTCGGTGATCGTCAGGGTGATCCCCGGCCCCTCGGCGGGCAGTCGACCCGAGAGGATCCCCTGCGTCTGCGACTGACGTTGCGCGAGCTCGAGGGCGGCGCGCTGCTGTCCTGACCCCGAGCTCAGCTCGTCACGAGTGTCCTGGAGCCCCTGCACGCGGGACTCGAGATCGTTCGCGCGCTGGGTGACGTCGTCCAGGAGGCGGACCAGGTCGCTCTGGCGCAGCGACGAGAGCTGCTGCTCCTGCGTCTGGCTCACCTGCACGGCCAGTGCGAACCCGAGCAGGGCGCACAGGAGACCGGCGAGGAGCTGGGAACGGGTGACCGTCGGCCTCATGGCGCGACCGAGCTTCGCCCAGCCGCCCGAGGAGTCGGTGCTCGCCCCCGTGGGGATGGCGGGAGCGCCTCCGGTCGCCTCGTGGCGCCCGTGCGGCCGGTCCGGGTCCGGGAGCGGAGGCGTCGCGGTCGGGGAAGGAGCAGAGGTCTCGGTTCCGGCACCAGCACCGAGACCGACGCCCGTGGCCGTGGGTGTGCCTTGCGGCTGGCCCTCGGTCGGGGTCGCACCCGCTGCCGACGCGTCCGTCACCGTTGCAGGCTCGCCGCTGTCGCCCGGCTCGTCGGCGACGTCCCACGGCACGTCGGACGCGGTCCGGCTGTCACCGCTGTCGGCCGTGGCGGATGCCGTGTCGGCCGTCTCGCCGGCCTCGGGCGTCTCGACCGTCGCGTCGACGGTCAACGGTCTGCCGTCCAGCGTGCCCTCTGCGCGTCCCGCCTCAGGAGCGGCGTCGTCAGTGTCGTCGTGTGCCTCGGGATCCACCGGAGGGGCGACAGGCGCAGGAGGCGCGTCGGGCCGGGCAGCATCGGGCGCGCCGGGCACCTCGGCCACGGCGTCGACGGCGCCAGGCTCGGCCGGGTCGCCGGGAGAGGTCTCGTCCGCGTCCGCGGTGGGTCCGGTCGGCACCGCGGCGTCCTCGTCGGGACGCTCCGTCTCCCCGGCGGCGACGTCGGCCTCATGGGGTGGAGCGGTTTCAGGGTTCTCGGGGTCCACGGGACCGCTGGGGGTCGAATCCGTCGTCATCGCTTCACCTAGGCCTTGAACAGGTGCCGACGAATGGCGGCGGCGTTGGAGAAGATGCGGATCCCGAGGACGACGACGACGCCCGTCGAGAGCTGCGTGCCCACTCCGAGCTGGTCTCCGAGGAACACGATGAGGGCCGCGACGACCACGTTCGAGAGGAACGAGACGAGGAAGACCTTGTCGTTGAAGAGCCCGTCGAGCATGGCGCGCAGACCGCCGAAGAGCGCATCGAGCGCCGCGACGACCGCGATGGGCAGGTAGGGCTGCAGGGCGACGGGGACGGTGGGTTGGAGCACGAGCCCCGCCACGACTCCGAGGACCAGTCCGACGACTGCGATCATTCCGTGCTCTCCTGCCCTGCGAGTGAACTGTCGGCTCCGGTGGGACCGGTCGTCGACGCGGGGCTCTCCGTCTCCCCCGTCGACGCGCCGTCCTGCCCGGTCGGCGCCTCAGGCTCGTCACCTGTGGCTGCCGTGGAGTCTACGGCGTGCGCGTAGAACAGACGTTGGATCCCGTTGCCCGGCAACGAGAGCTTGCTCTGCGCGATCCGGCTGTACTGGATCCCCCACGTCGAGCTGATGGTGCTCAGGTACCCGGGGGCCGCCGAGCGGGCGAACTCGGTCTCGAGCGTGGCTGGGTCCCCGATCGCCTCGACCCTGTAGGGGGCGATCAAGGGCTGGAGGTCCACGAGGATCGCCTCGCCCGCGCTCCGGACGGCGCTGAGCGGCGTGAGACGCTGCCCGTTGATCGCGATGGCCTCCGCGCCGGAGGCCCAGAGCGAGTTCACCACGCGCTGCAGGTCACCGTCCTGCACCTTCTTGTTGTGGGACTGGTCGTCCGCGCCGACCCCCTCCGCGGCGTCGTTGAGCGTGATCACGAGCCCCGGACCGGTGACCGCGATCGACCCGTTGGAGACGCCGTCGGTCTGGAGCGTCTCGAGCAGGAGGGGGTCGACGTCGGCGAGGGCGTCCGTCTGCAGGGTCTCGATCTCCTCGCTCAGGGCCGTGGCCTGCGCGGACAGCGCGTCGACGTCGTCCCGCCGGCTCACGATCTCCTTCTCGAGCACCTTGCGTGCCTCGATCGCGGCACCCTGAGGCGCGCGCAGGTCGATCGTCGCGGCGGCCGTCACGAACCCCAGCAGGATCGCGAGCGCGGCGACGAGGATCCAGGTGCGGGTCTTGCGGGGTGGTTCGTCCCCGGCCGCGCGTCGTGCGGCAGCCTCGGCGTATCCGGCGTCGAGCGGGCGGTCCATGACCTCGGTGAGGAGGGTCATGGAGGCGTCAAGGGCCGGCTTCCCGTGTCGGGAGCCGTGCGCGTCGTTGCGGGGGGCGGAGGTCATCCTGCGGCCGTCTCCTGGGGGTCGGTGCGGGGTGCGACGAGCTGACGGGTCTGGCGGATGTACTGGACGCCCGCGAGCCAGTAGAGGCCGACGCCCCATCCGGTGAAGGCCCAGCCGATGATGGAGGCGGTCGCGCCCAGGGCGCCGGGGGCCTCGGCCAGCAGGAGGAGCGGGAAGGCGTAGAGGAGTGCGAAGGTCGCCGCCTTGCCGACGAAGCTCACGGGGAGCGGGCCGTACCCGTGACGGGTGAGGACGGGCAGGAGGCACAGGAGGGTGACGTCGCGGAGGAGGATCACGACGAGGACCCAGAGGGGGACGACGTCCCTCCAGGCGAGGCCGACGAGGGTGACCAGGATGAAGAGCCGGTCGGCCGCCGGGTCGAGCATCTGGCCGAGCTTGGTGACCTGGTCCAGGCGTCGGGCGAGGATGCCGTCGAGCCAGTCGGAGGCTCCGGAGATCGCGAGGACAGCGAGCGCCCATTCGTCGTTGCCGCGGACGATGAGGACCGCGAAGACGGGGACGAGGGCGAGCCGGAGCAGGCTGATGACGTTGGGGATCGTGAGGATGCGTGAGCTGACCTCTTGATCTGCTGCCACGCCCACCGTCCGTTGCTCCGTGCGTCTCGCGCGTCCTGTTGCTGTCTTCATCCTACGGTGGGCCATCCTAGGGCCGGGCGGGTGCGGGGCGCTGGCATTTCGCGGTCCCGGCGGGGCGTTGTGGCCGGTTCTTCCGGTTCGTGCGGTATGGCCGGTGGGTGGCGTGCGCGACAGGTGCCATGGGGAACCTGGTGGGAAGCCGGAGCGTTCGGTTCTGCGCTCCCCCGTCAGGCAGGGGCGCGAGGCCTCTGTGCTCGACGTCACCGGGTGCCCGTTCCCCCTCGGGGGCGGGCGTCGCGTAGACTGGCGGCACAATCTGGAGTTCGTCGCTGTTCCCGCGTGTTCGTGTGAGTGTGGCCCGCCGCTGTTTTTGCGCGGGCGAGTCACCGGTGTGTGTTCGGGAGTGCGGCCAGTGGAGAGCCGACTTGGCGACCACGCGTAACTCCCACCCTCAGCGAAACGGTTGAACACATCTCCATGTCTCTTGACACCTCTGCGCCCTCGCACGCCCTCGAC
The DNA here is from genome assembly GCF_037145535.1 of Oerskovia sp. USHLN155. Lineage (NCBI taxonomy): Bacteria > Bacillati > Actinomycetota > Actinomycetes > Micrococcales > Cellulomonadaceae > Oerskovia > Oerskovia sp. USHLN155. Next base: position 133,281 of record NZ_JBBCXG010000006.1, on the reverse strand, counting down.
CAGGTCGAGGCCGCCCAGACGCCGGCTCCCGCCGAGCAGTCGGGTCCCACGTTCGCAGACCTGGGTCTGCCCTCGAACATCCTGAAGGCCGTGACGGACCTCGGCTTCACGATCCCCTCCGCGATCCAGGAGCGCGCGATCCCCGCGCTGCTCTCCGGGCGCGACATCACGGGCGTCGCCCAGACCGGTACGGGCAAGACCGCCGCGTTCGGTCTGCCGATGCTCGCCGCGATCGACCCGAACCTGGGTCGCGTCCAGGGCCTGGTCCTCGCTCCGACCCGTGAGCTCGCGATGCAGGTGGCCGAGGCCATCGAGTCGTTCGCCAAGCACGTGCCGGGCATCGAGGTCGTCGCGGTCTACGGCGGTTCCCCGTACCAGCCCCAGCAGCGCGCGCTGCAGCGCGGCGCCCAGATCGTCGTCGGTACCCCCGGTCGCGTGATGGACCACCTGGAGCGTCGCAGCCTCGTGCTCGACGACATCCGCTACCTGGTCCTGGACGAGGCGGACGAGATGCTGCGCATGGGCTTCGCCGAGGACGTCGAGAAGATCTTCGGCCAGGCACCCAAGGAGCGTCAGGTCGCGCTGTTCTCCGCGACGATGCCGGCCCCGATCCGTCGGGTCGCCGCCCAGCACCTGAACGACCCGGTCGAGATCGCGGTGACGCGCCAGTCCTCGACGGTCACCTCGGTGCGCCAGACGTACTCCGTCGTGCCGTTCCGTCACAAGACCGGCGCGCTGGTGCGTGTTCTCGCGACCTCGGACGCCGATGCGGCGATCGTGTTCACCCGTACCCGTGGTGCGGCCGAGGAGGTCGGGTCGGCTCTCGTCGAGCGCGGCATCTCGGCGGCCACGATCTCTGGTGACGTGGCGCAGAAGGACCGCGAGAAGATCGTCGAGCGTCTGCGCTCGGGCGCTCTGGACGTCCTGGTCGCGACCGACGTCGCGGCGCGTGGTCTGGACGTGGACCGCATCGGCCTGGTCGTGAACTTCGACCTGCCGGGCGAGCCGGAGGCGTACGTTCACCGCATCGGCCGCACGGGTCGTGCCGGTCGTACGGGCGAGGCCCTGAGCTTCGTGACCCCGGGCGAGCGCAACCGTCTGAAGTTCATCGAGAAGACCATCCGCGCGAGCCTCGAGGAGGTCGACGTGCCCTCCCCCGCGGACGTCTCCGCGCACAAGGCTCGTCGCATCCTCGGGCAGGTCGCCGAGCGCCAGGCCGCCGGTCGCCTGTCGATGTACCGCGACCTGGTCGCGGCGCACGTCGCGGAGTCGGGCATCGACCCGATCGACCTCGCGGCCGTCCTGGTCGCCCTGTCGGTCGGTGACGACGGCCCCAAGGCGCGCGAGGAGCAGGAGCTCTTCGAGGCTCAGCGTGCCGAGGCGAAGAACGCGCGCCGTGAGCGCGAGTCCCGCCCCTACGGTGACCGCGACTCGCGTGGCCCTCGTGAGGGTGGTCGTGGCGGTGAGCGCGGCATTCGTCGTGACGCCGTCGGGACCCGCTACCGTCTCGCCGTCGGGCACACGCACGGCGCCCAGCCGTCGGGCATCGTCGGCGCGCTGACGAACGAGGGTGGCCTGAACGGCAAGGACCTGGGCAAGATCGACATCTTCCCGAGCTTCTCGCTGGTCGACATCGCCACGCCGCTCGATGCCGCCACGATCGACCGCATCTCGCGCGCCCGGGTCGCGGGCAAGTCCTTGCGGATCCAGGTGGACCAGGGTGCGCCCCAGGGTGCCCGTGGCCCCCGTGCGGGTGGTTCGGCGCCTCGTTCGGGCGGCTACTCCGGTGGTCACTCGGGCCACGGCCCGGCCGGTCGCTACGACGAGCGCGGCGAGCGCGGCGGCGAGCGCAAGGCTCCCCGGTTCCGCGCCGGCGAGCGCTGAGCGCACCGACGGGTCCTGAGCAGGACCGCTGAGCACGACGTGAGGGCCCCCGGAACCACCAGGTTCCGGGGGCCCTCACTCGTTGCGGGGTCGGGCCCCTGGTGGGCGCTGGCCCGAGCAGGGCCCGGTGCCCGACGGCGCCGCGTCAGTCCTCGTGCGCCTCGCCGTGGGCCGCGACGAGTGCCGCCAGGCGCGCCGCCTCGCTCTCGCTGCGACGGGCCCCGTCCGCACGCTGGATGCCCATGACCGCGAGCGCCTTGCCGTCCGACAGGTCGAGGCGTACCCAGGGGTCGCCGGGGCCGAAGCGCACGGAGACGACCTGGGGCCAGTCGAGGCGGCGGGTGAAGACGATGTTGTGCACGGTGAGGTGTTCGGGGGTGACGGTGGCTCGTACCTGGCCGAGGCGCCACAGGACGAGGGCGCAGAAGGCGCCGACGCCGATCGTGGCTGCCTTGTTCCAGCCGGAGTCGGTGCCGGGTCCGGTGGCGACGAGGGCGACGAAGGTGCATCCGGTGAGGATCACGAGGGCGGCGGTGTAGGCGACGGCGGTGCCCCAGCGGGGGCGGAAGGGCGCGTAGGGGTCGCCGGGCAGGTGTTCGGGGGGTGCGACGTTGCTGCTCACGTTCCTATCCTCTCCCTGTCTGTCCTGCGGACGGCGTCGGCCGGTGCCGGGAGACGGCGCTGCCCGGGTGCCGGCGCGGTGGTGCGCGGCACCCGGGCAGCGTGGTGCTGTGTCCGGCTCCAGGGGCGTGCGGGGCTGCTCGGGTGGGTCTCCCCGGGCCTCCGGGCCTTCGGGTGCCCCTGGAGGGGGGCTCAGAGGCGGCAGGCGTGGATCGAGGTGACGAGGATGGCGCGCGCCCCGACCTCGTAGAGGGCGTCCATGAGCTTGTTGGTCTGGTCGCGGCGCACCATGGCGCGCACGGCTGCCCAGTCCCGGTCGTGCAGCGGCGAGACGGTCGGGGACTCGAGGCCGGGCGTGAGGGCCACTGCGGCCTCGACGAGGTGCGCGGGCACGTCGTAGTCCATGAGGACGTACTGGCGGGCTGTGAGGACGCCCAGCAGGCGGCGGGTGAGCGTCTCGAGGCCGGCTGAGACCTCGTCGTCGGTCACGGAGGCCGGGCGGATCAGGACGGCCTCGGACTTGAGGATGGGGTCGCCGAAGACCTCGAGGCCTGCGCCGCGCAGGGTCGTGCCCGTGGACACGACGTCCGCGACGACGTCGGCGATGCCGAGCTGGACCGCGGACTCGACCGCGCCGTCCAGGTGCACCACGGAGGCCGTGACGCCGTGGGTGCGCAGGTGGTTCTCCACCAGCACCTCGTAGGACGTGGCCACGCGCAGTCCTTCGACCTGGTCGAGGGATGTGATGGTGCCCACGGGGGCGGCGTAGCGGAACGTGGAGCCGGCGAAGCCGAGCTGCATGTGCTCGACGGCCTCGGCCCCCGAGTCGAGCAGGAGGTCGCGGCCCGTGATGCCGGCGTCGACCGTGCCGGTGCCGACGTACACGGCGATGTCGCGGGGGCGCAGGAAGAAGAACTCGACGTCGTTGTCCGGGTCCGCGAGCACGAGCTCACGGGTGTCGCGGCGCTGGCGGTAGCCGGCCTCGCGGAGCATGTCGACGGCGGGCTCGGACAGGGAGCCCTTGTTGGGAACGGCGATACGGAGCACGGGGTCCTCGCGTTTCTTGGGGGAGTTCGGGGACGGGGCGGTCAGGGTGACCGATCACCCGGTCGGCGCGCCGGCGACGGCGGGCGCGCAGGGACGGACGGTGGACGACTGCGGACGACGGACATGCGTGAGGGAAGCGACCCGGTGGCCTGAGCCTCCGTGCGCCTCCCCCTGGACCCGGACCTGGCCGGGTTCACAGATGCTTGTACACGTCCTGCAGGGTCAGGCCCTTGGCCAGGAGCAGCACCTGCACGTGGTAGAGGAGCTGGGAGACCTCCTCGGCCGTCTTGTCGTCACCCTCGTACTCGGCCGCCATCCATACCTCGGCGGCCTCCTCGACGATCTTCTTCCCGATCGCATGGACACCGGCATCCAGCTCCGCGACCGTGCCGGAACCGGCGGGTCGGGTGGTGGCCTTCTCGGTGAGCTCGGCGAACAGCCCTTCGAACGTCTTCACCCGACCAGGGTAGTCGCCCGGCGGTGGGTGGGCGGACCTGTCCCGCCCACCGGTCACCGCGCGACCGCGGCGCCCCCTCGGTGCGTGTGCGTCGAGGGGGCGCCGCGCCGTCGGGCCGTCAGCGGGTGCTCACAGGTCGCGCAGCGCCACGACCGTCGCGATGGCCGCCTCGGCGGCCTCCGCGCCCTTGTCCTCCCGGGAGCCGGGCAGCCCGGCCCGGTCGAGGGCCTGCTGCTCGTCGTCGCACGTGAGCACCCCGAAGCCGACCGGGACCCCGGTGCGCACCGAGACGTCCGTCAGGCCGGTCGTGGCGGCCGAGCACACGTACTCGAAGTGCGGGGTCCCGCCGCGAATCACGACGCCCAGCGCGACGACGGCGTCCGCGCCGTGCTCGGCGGCGCGTGCGGCCGCGACGGGCAGCTCGAACGAGCCCGGCACGCGGATCTCGGTGACGTGCGAGACGTGCGCGGCCGCGAGCGCCCGACGGGCGCCCGCGAGGAGGCCGTCCATGACCTCGGTGTGCCAGCTGGCGGCCACGACGGTGATCCGCAGCCCGGTGCCGTCGACGGTGATCTGGGGTGCTCCTGCGCCGCTCATCGGTCGCTCTCCTTCGTGGTGGGGGTGGTGTCGGGGGTGATCTCGAGGCTGTCGAGGAGGTGGCCCATGGCGACCTTCTTCGTCATGAGGTAGCCGTGGTTGTGCTGGCCGTGCCCGACCTCGAGCCGGTGGGCGTCGGCGACGTCGATGCCGTGCGCGGCGAGCCCGGTGACCTTGGCGGGGTTGTTCGTGAGGAGCGTGACGCGGTGGAGGCCGAGGTCGTGCAGGATCGCGGCCGCGGCCCCGTACTCGCGCCGGTCGACGGGCCAGCCGAGCTCGAGGTTGGCCTGGACGGTGTCGAACCCGGCGTCCTGGAGCTCGTACGCGCCGATCTTGGCGAGCAGGCCGATGCCGCGTCCTTCGTGCCCGCGCAGGTACACCACGGCGCCGCCCTGGGCGGCGACGCGTTCCATGGACGCCTGGAGCTGGGGGCCGCAGTCGCAGCGCAGCGACCCGAACGCGTCCCCGGTCAGGCACTCGGAGTGCACGCGCACGAGGGGCGCGACGGGGGCGCCGTCCGGCCCGGTGCCGGCGGGGGCACCTCCTCCCGCCGGGACGGCGACGGGCACGAGGGCCACGTGCTCCGCCCCGGTGCGCAGGTCGCGGTACCCGTGGACGCGGAAGTGGCCGTGCGCGGTGGGCAGGTCGGCCACGCTCGTGGCCTGCACACGGGGCACGAGCGTGGGCTGCGTGTCCTGCTCGGGGACGGCGGGGTCGTGCTCGCGGCGCCACGCGATGAGGTCGGCGATCGTGATGAGCACCAGCCCGGCGTCCTCGGCCGCACGGGCCGCGTCGTCGAGCCGCATCATGGTGCCGTCGTCGTTGACGAGCTCGGCGATGCCCCCGACCTCCCCCGCCCCGGCCAGGCGCACCAGGTCGACCGCCGCCTCGGTGTGCCCGGCACGGTGCAGCACCCCTCCCGGGACGGCACGCAGGGGCAGGACGTGCCCGGGGCGGATGAGGTCGACCGCGCCCGAGGCCGGGTCGGCCAGGACGTGCAGGGTCCTGGCGCGGTCCGCGGCGGAGATCCCCGTCGTGACGCCCGTGGCGGCGTCGACCGTGACCGTGTACGCCGTGCGCCGGGGGTCCTGGCTGTGGGGGACCATGAGCGGCAGGTCCAGGGCGTCGGCCCGCGCTGCCGGCATGGGTGCGCACAGGTAGCCCGAGGAGTGCCGGATGGTCCACGCGACCCACTCGGGGGTCACGGTCCCGGCCGCGAAGACCACGTCGGCCTCGTTCTCGCGGTCCGGGGAGTCGGCGACCAGGACGGGACGCCCGGCACGGATCGCGTCGAGGGCCTCCTCGATGGTGCCGGTCCGGACGCGCCCGGGGTGCTCGGGAGGGTGGGGGGTGGCGTCGCCAGGACGGTCGGCGTCGGGCTGGGAGGTCATGGCGGTGCTCATTCCTTCGCTGCGCTGGTCCGGAGGGCGTCCGCCGGGCCGGCGGCGACCGCGGGCGCGTCGGTGCCCGCGAGCGCCCGACCGTCCGGGTCTGCCAGGTGGGTGGCGGCACCGGTCGTGAGGAGTCGCTCGACGTACTTCGCGAGGACGTCGACCTCGAGGTTGACCCGGTCACCGGGGGCCAGGGAGCCGAGGATCGTGGCCTCGAGCGTCGTGGGGATCAGGGACACGCCGAACGAGGCATCGTCCACGTGGGTCACCGTGAGGGACACGCCGCTGACGGTGATCGAGCCCTTCTCCGCGACGTAGCGCGTCAGGCCCGGGGGCGCGGACACGACGAGGTCGTCCCACCGCTCCCCCGGGGCCCTGCTCACGAGGGACCCGACGCCGTCGACGTGGCCCTGCACGATGTGCCCACCCAGGCGCGTGTCGGCGCGCACCGCCCGTTCGAGGTTCACGGGCGACCCGGGGCGCAGGTCGCCCAGGGCGGTGCGGCGCAGCGACTCGGGCATGACGTCGGCCGTGAAGGTGCCGTCCTGCCCCACGCCCGTGACTGTCAGGCACACCCCGTCGACCGCGATCGAGTCGCCCAGGTGGGCGTCCGAGGTGGCGAGGGGGCCGTGCACGGTCAGGACGGCGTCGGAGGTCTCACCCCCGGGGAACGCGATCTCGCGGACCGTGCCGATCTCTTCGACGATTCCGGTGAACATCAGCTCTCCTGTTCGGGGGTGGTGCGGTGGGTGGTGCCGTGGGTGCGGGTCGGGCCGTCGGGCGTCGGCGGCCCCGGCGCGGGGACGTCCGGGGCGCGGGGGCCGGGTGCGGGAGGCGTCGACGACACGGCGGGAACGGTCCGGGCCACGACCAGGACGTCCTCCCCCAGTCGACGCACGTCGTGCGTGGCGAAGCGGGGGGCGCCCGCGAGCGTCGCCACGCCCAGGTCGCCCACGGCCCCCAGGCCCGCCCCCAGGAGAACGGGCGCGAGGTACGCGTGGACCTCGTCGACCGCGCCTGCCGCGAGGAACGCCGTCGCCAGCCCCGGGCCGCCCTCGACCAGGACGTGGCGCACCTCGCGCGCGGCCAGCTCCGCCAGGACCGCGCGGACGTCGTGCGTGCGCACCTGCAGCACCGGCCCGCCCCCGTCGGTCGTCCAGGTGCCCCCCGGCGCGAGCCGCACGTGCGGGGGAAGGTCGCGGAGCCCGACGACGACACGCAGGGGCTGGTGCCCGGCAAGCCCGGGCTCCCGCTCCTCGGCGGCGCTCGCAGGAGACGTCGTGCGCGCCGTGAGCGACGGGTCGTCCGCGACGACGGTCCCGGTGCCCACGAGGATCGCGTCGACCTGCGCCCGCACCCGGTGGGCGTGCTCGCGCGCAGCGGGCCCCGTGATCCACTGCGAGGTGCCGTCGGCGGCCGCCACGCGCCCGTCGAGGGTCGAGGCGAGCTTGAGGGTCACGTAGGGCCTCCCGCGCCGCACCGCGACCAGCCACGGCCCCAGGAGGCGCTCCCCCTCGGCCTCGCGCAGCCCGGCGGCCACCCGGACCCCGGCCGCGCGCAGGCGATCGCCTCCCCCGGCGGCGACGGGGTTGGGGTCGGCCACGGCGTAGACGACCTCGGCCACGCCCGCGTCCAGCAGCGCCTGGGCGCACGGACCCGTGCGTCCGGCGTGGTCGCACGGTTCGAGAGTCACCACGGCCGTCGCGCCCCGCACGTCCACGCCGCGCTCGCGGGCGTCGGCCAACGCTGCGGCCTCGGCGTGCAGGGTGCCCGCGCCGCGGTGGAAGCCCTCGGCGAGCACCACCCGGGGCGAGGCGTCCACGGGGCCGGGGGCGGCGGCGTCGGGCAGGGAGTCCGACGGGCGGGGCGCTGGGCCCAGCAGGACGGCGCCCACGCGCGGGTTGGGGCCGTGCGCGGGGCCCCGCGCGGCCAGCTCGAGCGCGCGCACCATCGCGGCGTCGATCGTGAGTGTGGGCCTGGCGCCCATGCGTCCTCCTCCCGGTGAGCACGACGCTCCGGGGTGAGGGGGTCGACGACGTCACGGGACCCGAGGGTCCACGGACGTCACGACACCACGGCACAGGGCTTCGCCCCGCGCCGCCACGTACTTCCTCCCATCCGGACTTTCACCGTCGGTCCTGGAGTTCCACCAGGTCAACCACGCCGAGGCGTGGGTCGCGGACTGTCACCGCCGGCTCGGAATTACACCGACCCCGGAGCACGTGTGTGCGTACTGCTCGTTCTGCTGCCGTCGAGCCCCGGGCCCGCGCTCCCTGAGGGGCGCTGCGTCCGGCGGCTCGTCTCCACCCAGCATGCCACACCGGCATCCCCCGGCAGGACCTCGATCCGGCCCGTCCCGCGAGCTGGACCGATGTGAACAGCTGTGAACAGCTGTGAACCGCTCAGGGATGCGGTGACCGCCCGGCGGTGCGCCGGGAGCGAGCCGCCGGACGGTCGGTGGCGGTCAGTGCGTGTGCTGGTCCGCGAGCGCCCGCAGGGCCGCGATCTCGCCGGGGACGTTCTCGGCCCCGTACACGGCCGAGCCGGCGACGAACACGTTGGCGCCGGCGTCGGCCGCACGCTCGATGGTGGCGCGCGAGATGCCGCCGTCGACCTGGACCCACACGTCGAGCCCTGCCTCGGACACGGCGTCGCGGATGCGGCGGACCTTGGGCAGGACGCCCTCGATGAACGACTGGCCGCCGAAGCCGGGCTCGACGGACATGACCAGGAGCATGTCGAACTCGGGCAGCAGGTCCAGGAACGGCTCGACCGACGTCGCGGGGCGCAGCGCGAGCCCGGCGCGCGAGCCCAGGCGGCGCAGCTCGCGGGCCAGACGCACGGGGGCCGTGGCGGCCTCGGCGTGGAACGTGACGGACGCGGCGCCGGCCTCGGCGTAGCCGGGGGCCCAACGGTCGGGGTCGGCGATCATGAGGTGCGCGTCGAGCGGCACCGGGGACACCTGGGCGAGGCGCTCGAAGATCGGCAGCCCCAGGGTCAGGTTGGGCACGAAGTGGTTGTCCATCACGTCGACGTGCGCGTAGTCGGCGGTCGCGATCGCGCCCAGGTCGCGCTCGAGGTTCGCGAAGTCGGCGGACAGGATGCTGGGGGCGATGAGTGCGGACATGGGCACCAGCCTAGAGGGCGCCCGCGCGCCGTGCGGAGGGCGCGCGACGGCCGGGCCGGGTGGCCTTCACCACCCTGCCCGGCCGCCGGCGGGGGCGTCTCAGGCCCGACGGCGCAGCAGCGTCAGGTGCATCGCGTCGGTCCCGTGGACGTGGGGCCACAGCTGTACGTCGGTGCGGTCCGCGAGCGGGATGTCGTCCCCCGCGACCTGGCGCACCGCGGCGGCCGCGTCGAGGACCTCGACGTCGTCGCGCCCGGCCAGGACGTCCTTGACCACGAGCTGGGTCTCCGCGAGGTGCGGGGAGCACGTGACGTACCCGACGACGCCGCCCGGGCGCACGGCGTCCAGGGCCGAGCCGAGGAGCTCGCGCTGCAGCGTCGTGAGGGTCGCGATGTCCCCGGGGGTGCGGCGCCAGCGCGACTCGGGGCGGCGGCGCAGCGCGCCCAGGCCCGTGCAGGGGGCGTCGACGAGCACGCGGTCGTACGCGCCGGGCTCTTCGACCCCCACCTGGCGCCCGTCACCGACCTGCACCCGCTCGACCGCGTCGGCGGGCACGGCCGCGAGCGCCTGCTCGACCAGGCGGGCCCGGTGGGGGGCGACCTCGTTCGCGACGATGCGTGCGCCCTGCTCGCCCGCGAGGGAGGCCAGGAGAGCGGCCTTGCCGCCCGGGCCCGCGCACAGGTCGAGCCAGCGCTCGTCGGGGTTCGCTGCGCCGCCGGACCGGTCGCTCGCCGCGGCGTCGCTCGTCGCGGGGAGCGTGGGCGTGCCCGCGAACGCGAGCGTCACGAGCTGGGAGCCCTCGTCCTGGACCCCGGCGGCGCCGTACCGGACCGCGGGGATGGCGGCGGGGTCCGAGCCCGACAGGACCAGGGCCGTGGGCGTCCAGCGCCCGGGGGTGGTCGTGGCGTCCCCGCGCACGTCGTGCGCGACCTCCCCCGCGAGGCGCTCGCGGCTGACCAGGCCCGGGCGGGCGACGAGCGTGACGCGCGGCGCGGTGTTGTCGGCCTCGAGGAGCTCGGCCAGGTCGTCGGCGGAGCGTCCCGTCCCGACGAGGGCCTCGCGCATCGCCCGGGCGATCCACACCGGGTGGGACTGGGTGGTCGCGAGGCGCGTGACGTCGTCGGGCGCGTCGAGCGTGATGGCCTCGAGCCACTCCTCGAGGGTCGAGCGGGAGATCTTGCGCAGGACCGCGTTGACGAACTGTGCGCTGCCGGCCCCGGCGCGCGCCCGGGCCAGGCCCACGGTCTCCGAGACGGCCGCGTGCTGGGCCACCCGCATGCCCAGGAGCTGGTGGGCGCCGAGGCGCAGCAGGTCGAGCACGTTCGGGTCGACCTGGTCGAGGGGGCGGTCCACGCACTGGGCGATGATCGCGTCGTAGCGCCCGCGCAGGCGCAGGGTGCCGTAGGCGAGCTCGGTCGCGAACGCGGCGTCGCGCCCGCGGATGCCGCGCGCGCGCAGCAGCGGGGGCAGGACCAGGTTGGCGTACGCGTCGGAGGTCGCGACCTCCTGCAGGACGTCGAACGCGACGTTGCGCGCCGGGTCGGCACCCTTGGCGCGCTGCGAGGGCGCCGCCTCCGAGCGCTGGCCGGCCCCGCGGGCGCGGGCAGCGCCGCGCTCGCGGCCGTGCGCGTCGCGACGGTCGAGGCTGCCGGAGCCGCCGCGACCGCCCTGTCCGCGTTCGTGCCCGGGGGTACCGCCGGTGCGTGCCTCGCCGCTCATGCCTGGTCCTTCGTCTCGTCAGGGGTGCCCAGGACGACGCGCTCGCCCAGGCGGGCGCCGCGGGCCCAGTCGGTCGCGGCCATGTGCTTCTTGCCCACGGGGGCCACCTCGCCGAGCGCGACGGCGTGCGTGCCGGTGCCCACCAGGACCTCGCGCTTTCCGGCCCGCAGCTCGCCGGGCGCCAGGTCGTCCACGTCGGGGCGCGGCGTCACGGGGCCCAGGCCCAGGCGGGCGCCGTCGGGCAGCGTGGTCCAGGCGCCGGGGGCGGGCGTGCAGCCGCGCACCTGGCGGTCGATCGCGAGCGCGGGGTGCGCCCAGCGCACGCGGGCGTCCTCGGGGGTCAGCTTCGCGGCCGTGCTGATTCCCTCGGCGGGCTGCACGACCGGGGACACGATGCCGTCCTCGATCGCGTCGAGCGTCGCCACGAGCAGGCCGGCGCCCGAGGTCGCGAGCCGGCCCAGGAGGTCGCCCGAGGTGTCGCGGGGGCGGATGGTCTCGGTCGCGGTGCCCAGCACGGGCCCCGAGTCCAGGCCCTCCTCGATGAGGAACGTCGTGGCTCCCGTGACCTCGTCGCCCGCGATGATCGCGCGCTGCACCGGGGCCGCGCCGCGCCAGGCGGGCAGGACCGAGAAGTGCAGGTTGACCCAGCCGAAGCGGGGCACGTCGAGGACCTCGCGGCGCAGGATCTCCCCGTACGCCACGACGGGCGCGCAGTCGATCTCCAGGGCCGCGAGACGGGCCACGAACTCCTCCCCGCGGGGACGGTCGGTGATGACCGGGATCCCGGCCTCCTCCGCGCGCACGCGCACCGGGCTGGGCGTCAGCCTGCGGCCGCGACCCGAGGGCGCGTCGGCGCGGGTGAGGACGGCGACCACCTCGTGCCGGGAGTCGATCAGGGCATCGAGGGCCGGGACGGCCACGTCCGGGGTTCCGGCGAAGAGCACACGCATGGGGCGAGTCTAGGCGGTGCGCCCCTCCCGGCCCGCGCCGGGATCCGCCCCGGGCGGTCCCCGGTGGGTGGGTGCCGGCCCCCCGCTCAGGCCTCGCGCACGCCGACGCCGAGGTCGCGCAGGGTCGCGCGCAGGCCCGCGGCGTCCTCGAAGTGCAAGGTCCGGAAGCCCAGCGCCCGGGCGGCCGTGACGTTCGCCACGGAGTCGTCGACGAACAGGGTGCGCGCGGGGTCCAGGGCGAAGCGCTCGGTCGCGGCCTCGAAGAGGCGCGGGTCCGGCTTGACGAGCCCCACGCGCCCCGAGACCAGGACGTCCTCCATGAGGCCGATCGCGGGCGCCGCGGGCTCGGCCTCGTGGAACATCTCCGCGGACCAGTTCGTCAGGCCGTACAGGCGTACCCCGAGTGTGCGCAGCTCGCGCACGATCTCCTGCGTCCCGGGAACCGGTCCCACGAGGCTCGCCGCGAAGTTCTCGGTGTACACGTCCAGCATGCTCACGTGCTCGGGGTGGTGCTCGGCGAGCGCGCGGCGCGCGTCGGCCCAGGACCGGCCCGCGTCCTGACGCGCGTTGAACGTGGGGAAGTCGACGGCGTCGAAGAACGCCTCGACGTCGGCCCTGGCCATGCGCCCGGCGTAGGCGGCGTAGGGGTCCCAGGTCACCAGGACGTTGCCGAAGTCGAACAGGACCGTGTCGATCCGGGTCCGGGCCGAGCTCTCGGACGGGGTCTCGCGCGGGACGGTGCTCACAACATCTCCTTGGGGTCGAGCTGGACGCGTACGCTCCCACCCTCGCGCTTCGCGGAGCGGACCGCCAGGGAGGCCGAGAGCTCGCGCGCGAGCCGGCGTCCCTCGCGCAGCGGGACGCGCACGATCGTGCGCACGGGAGGCTGCAGCGAGGGGTCTCGCCCGGCCCCGCCCCGTGCGGGGCGTCCCACGGCCTCGGGGACCTCGACGGGCCCCAGGGTCGTCGAGGGGTCCGCGAGGCCCACCCGGGCCACGACGGCGTCCACGGCCTGCCGGTCGCCCGTGATCGCCGCGACCCGCACCGCGGGCGGCAGGTCGAGCTCTCGACGCTCCGCGAGCTCGCGGTCCGCGAACCCGGCCGGGTCCCAGCGCACCAGGGCGTTGGTGGGTCCGGGGGCCGCGTCGCCCACGAGCAGCACCTGCCCGCCCTCGCGGGCAGAGCGCACCAGGCCCGCTGCCGCGAGCCAGCGGTGCAGGGCGTCCTGGGCGACCGCGAGCCCCACGTGCGCGGTGCTCAGGGCCGCGTCGAGCAGGAGGGCGGCGGCGTAGCCGCCCTCCGCGACGGGCTCGGCGCCCGGTGTCGCGACGATCACGGCAGGGCGCGGCCCGACGGCGGAGAGCACCCCGCCCGGCGCGCTCGCCCCCGAGACGCGCACCGTGACGCCCGGGAAGGCCCGCCCCAGCTCCTCGGCCGTGCGGCCCGACCCGACGCGCACCGAGCGCAGCCCCGTCCAGTGGCACTCGTCGCACGACCACGCCCCGGCCAGTGCCCCGCACCACGCGCACTGCGGTGGTGCGCCCGGACCGGGCAGCATGAGGGGACCGTGGCACGTGCCGCAGTGCGCGGCCGTCCGGCAGCGTGCGCACGCCACGACGGGCATGTACCCGGCCCGCGGGACCTGCACCAGGACGGGCCCGGTGCCCAGGGCGTCCCGCACGGCCCGCCACGCCGCGCTCGGCAGGCGGGCGGCGGCCCCGGCGCCCTCGGCCGCGAGCTCGACCGACGTCAGCGCCCGCACCCGAGGGGCACGCGCGCGCAGCACGTCGCGGGGGGCCGCGACCTCCCGGGCCCACCCCGACTCGAGGAGCGCCTGGGCCTGCACCGTGCGGCTGACCGAGCCGAGCAGGAACGCGGCCCCCTCCTGCTCGCTGCGCAGGGCCAGGACCTCCCGGGCGTGCGGGTAGGGCGAGCGCGGCTCGGCGAGGGTCTCCTCGCCGTCGTTCCAGCAGGCGACCAGGCCCAGGTCCTGGACGGGCGCGAACGCCGCCGCGCGCGTCCCGACGACGATGCGCACCTCGCCCCGCAGCGCCGCCAGGAAGCTGCGGTACCGGGGCGAGGGGCCCTCGTCGGCCGTCAGGCGCACGAACTGCCCCGCGCGGCGCGCGGTGTGCGGGGCGTAGCCCGCGAGCTCGAGGGCGAGGGACATCTGGTCGACGTCGCGCGCGTCGGGCAGCACCACGAGCGCGCCACGCCCGCCCGTGACCGCGGCACGCACGGCCTCGGCGAGCGCCAGGGCCCAGTGCTGGACGCCCTGCGCGGGGTCCTCGTCGCTCGTGCCGTGCCCACCCGCGGCCCGGGCGACCTGGACGGGCACGCCGTCGGCCACGCGGCCCGGCAGGGCCGTCCAGACCGCACGCGGCGCCGACCCGCCGACCAGGTGGTTCAGGAATGCCGCGCCGCCGCGGTAGGGAGCCCACTCGGAGGGGCGTGAGGGCGCGGCCTCCTGGGCGCCGGGGGCGCTCGCGCGCCCCTCGTCGTCGGTGCTCGGGTCCGCCGGTGCGCCCACGGCGATCGCCCCGCTGCCCGACGGCGCCGCCTCGGCGCGCGCGTGGCGCGGCGGGATCGCGAGGCGCAGCACGTCCGAGAGCGTGCCCGCGTAGTGGTCGGCGACCGTGCGGCACAGCTGCGCGACCTGCGGGGTGAGCACCCGCTCGGGCGAGACGAGGCGCTTGAGAGGGACGAGCCGCCCGTCGTGGTCGCTGTCCTCGGCCCGCGCCAGGACGAACCCGTCGACCTCCTGCGGTCCGAACCGCGCCTTGACCCGGACGCCGGGCTGCGCGCCGTCGGCCATCGAGGCCGGGACCAGGTAGTCGAACGTCTGGTCCAGGTGGTGCGGTACGAGGTCCAGGACGACGCGCGCGACCGGCAGGGCGCTCGCGATCTCGAGCGCGCCCACCGGCCGGGCGGGCCTGCCGCCCGTGCGGCTGCCACCCGGCGCCTCGGGCGCGGGGAGCAGCGTGAGCTGCTCCCCCGCGTCCTGGGGCACGGCGTCCTGGCTGGTCATGGCCCTATCTCAGCACGCGCCACCCACGCCGGGCGAACCCGTGCGACGTGGCTCAGACCGCGGCCTGGAGAGCCGCCACGCGATCCGTGCGCTCCCAGGTGAAGTCGGGCAGCTCGCGCCCGAAGTGCCCGTATGCCGCGGTCTGCGCGTAGATGGGCCGCAGCAGGTCGAGGTCGGCGATGATCGCCGCGGGGCGCAGGTCGAAGACCTCGTCGATCGCGGCACGGATGCGCTCGACCGGGACGGTCTCCGTGCCGAACGTCTCGACGTACAGGCCCACGGGGTGCGCCTTGCCGATCGCGTATGCGACCTGCACCTCGCAGCGGCGCGCGAGGCCCGCCGCGACGACGTTCTTGGCGACCCAGCGCGTGGCGTAGGCGGCCGAGCGGTCGACCTTCGACGGGTCCTTGCCCGAGAACGCGCCGCCACCGTGACGGGCCATGCCGCCGTACGTGTCGACGATGATCTTGCGGCCCGTGAGCCCCGCGTCGCCCTGGGGCCCACCGATGACGAACTTGCCGGTCGGGTTCACGAGCAGGCGGAAGTCCGCGACGTCCAGGTCGAGGTCCTCGACGACCGGGGCCACGACGAGCTCGGCGACCTGGGCGCGCAGCGTCTCCTGCAGGACGTCCTCGTCGTGCTGCGTCGACAGGACCACGGTGTCGAGGCGGACCGCGCGGTCGCCGTCGTACCCGATCGTGACCTGCGTCTTGCCGTCGGGACGCAGGCCCGGCAGCGACCCGTCCTTGCGGACCACGGCCAGGCGCTCGGCGAGGCGGTGCGCGAGGAAGATCGGCAGCGGCAGGAGCGTGGGGGTCTCGTCGCTCGCGTACCCGAACATGAGGCCCTGGTCGCCGGCGCCCTGGGCGTCGAGCGGGTCCAGGTCGGACGTGTCGTCGCGCTGCTCCAGGCTCTTGTCGACGCCTTGGGCGATGTCCGGGGACTGCTGGCCGATCGAGACCGAGACGCCGCACGAGTCGCCGTCGAAGCCGATCGCGGAGGACGTGTAGCCGATCCCCCGGACGACCTCACGGATGATCTGCGGGATCTCGACGTACGCGTTGGTCGTGACCTCTCCCGCGACGTGGACCAGGCCCGTCGTGACCATGGTCTCGACCGCGACGCGGGACGTGGGGTCCTGCTCCAGGAGGGCGTCGAGGATCGCGTCGGAGATCTGGTCACAGACCTTGTCCGGGTGGCCTTCCGTCACGGACTCGGACGTGAACAGGCGCAGGTCGTCAGAACTCATGTGGTCCAGCGTACTGTCCCGCCAGGTGATACCCGACATCCGACCACTGAGACGTGGACGGGATCTCAGTCCGTGGGCGACGAGATCGGGGGCGAGGCCTTGAGGACCGTGTCCCACACCGCGTCCGCGACCTCGCGCTTGGTGCCCTGGGCCTGGGCGACCGTCTCGCCGTGGGCGTCGACGATCAGGACCTCGTTGGTGTCCGTCCCGAAGCCCTTGCCGTGCCCCACGGGGTTGATCACCAGGAGGTCGGCGCCCTTGCGGCGGGCCTTGGCACGGCCGTGGTGCCAGACGTCGCCCGTGTCGTCGCCCGTCTCGGCCGCGAACCCGACGACGACCTGACCCGGGCGCAGGCGCTCGCGCGCGAGCTCCGCCAGGATGTCGGGATTCTCGACCAGCTCGATCGGGGCGGGCCCCTGACCGGGGACCTTCTTGATCTTCGAGGCCGGCGTGCGGGCCGGACGGAAGTCCGCGACCGCGGCCGTCATGACCACCACGTCGGCGTCCGGCGCCAAGAGACGCATCGACTCGCGCAGCTCGGCGGTGGAGCCGACCCGCACGACGTCGGCGATCCCGTCGAGCGGCTCGGTCAGGTTCGCCCCGACGAGCGTCACGTCGGCGCCCCGGTCCTGGGCGGCGCAGGCCAGGGCGATGCCCTGACGCCCGCTGGACAGGTTCCCGATGAAGCGCACCGGGTCGATGGGTTCGCGCGTGCCGCCGGCCGAGACGACCACGCGCAGTCCGGCGAGGTCCTGGGCCACCACGGGCGCGGCGGCCCGTGCGGCGACCTCCAGGGCGACCCGTGCGATGTCCTCGGGCTCGGGCAACCGGCCCGGGCCCGTGTCCTTGCCCGTCAGCCGTCCGCTGGCAGGCTCGATCACGTGCACCCCGCGCGAGCGCAGGGTCGCGACGTTGGCCACGGTCGCCGGGTGCTGCCACATCTCGGTGTGCATGGCCGGGGCCATCACGACCGGGCACGACACGGTCAGCAGGGTCGAGGTGAGCAGGTCGTCCGCGCGGCCCGCGGCCGCCCGGGCGAGGAGGTCCGCCGTGGCGGGGGCGACGACCACCAGGTCCGCGCCCTGGCCGAGCGCGACGTGCGCGACCTGCGGGACGTCGTCGAACACCTCGGTGCTGACCTTCTCGCCCGACAGGGCCTCGAACGTCGGCGCCCCCACGAAACGCAGGGCGGACGCGGTGGGGACGACCCGCACCTGGTGCCCCTGCTCACGCAGGAGCCGCAGCAGGAGGACGGCCTTGTAGGCCGCCACTCCCCCGGAGACCCCGAGAAGGATCCTCATCGGTACGAGCCCTCCCTCTGTGCCGTGCACGCCGCGCCCACCCGGACCGCGGAGCCGCCCGCAGGCGGCCCGGCGGTCAGGAGGCGGGTGCCTCGACGGTCTCGATCGTGAGCAGGCCCTCGTTGATCTCGCGCATCGCGATCGACAGCGGCTTCTCCTGGTTGCGGGTCTCGACGAGCGGGCCCACGTTCTCCAGCAGGCCCTCGTTGAGCTGCGAGTAGTACGCGTTGATCTGACGCGCGCGCTTGGCGGCGTAGATCACGAGCGCGTACTTGGAGTCGGCGCGCTCCAGCAGGTCGTCGATCGGCGGGTCGGTGATGCCCTCGGGGGCGGCGATGGTTCCAGACACAGTCTCACTCCGTGAGTCAGGGGGGCCTGCGGCGGCTCAGACGGTCGCCCGCAGGATGGTTCAAAGAGGTTGCGCGCGCTCATGACGCACACGCCTGACGACCAGTCTACTGGGCAGGCACAAATCGTCGTGGTGCCCACGCCCGGGGCGCGGCACCTCGACGGTCATGCGACGGGCGTCAGACCCATCGCCTCGACGAGCGCGTCGGTCGCCCGGTGCACCTCGTCGTTGACGATCACGACGTCGAACTCGGGCTCGGCCGCCAGCTCGACGCGGGCCGTGGCGAGGCGACGCTCGCGCTCCTCGGGTCCCTCCGTCCCGCGCCCGACGAGCCGACGCTCGAGCTCCTCCCAGCTCGGCGGGGCGAGGAACACGAACCGGGCCTCGGGCATGGACGCGCGCACCTGGCGTGCGCCCTGCAGGTCGATCTCGAGCAGGGCCGGGACCCCCGCCGCGAGCTTCTCCTCGACCGGCCGGCGAGGGGTCCCGTACCTGTTGCGTCCGTGCACCACGGCCCACTCCAGCATCTCGCCCGCCTCGACCAGCCGGTCGAACTCCTCGGCGCTGATGAAGTGGTAATGGACGCCGTCCACCTCGCCGGGACGAGCGGCACGGGTCGTCGCGGACACGGACAGCCACACCTGCGGGTACCGCGCGCGGATGTCCGCCGACACGGTCCCCTTCCCGACGGCGGTGGGCCCCGCCAGGACGGTCAGGCGGGCAGGGGTCGGTGATGCGGCAGGCGCCGGGGCGGCCTGCTCGGCGGGTGAAGCGGAAATGTCAGCCAAACCTCTCGATGAGCGCCGCGGACTGGTGGGGTCCCAGCCCGCGGACACGACGTGTCTCGGCGATCCCGATCTCCTCCATGATCGCCCGGGCCTTCACCTTACCCACGCCGGGCAGCGACTCCAGCAGCGCGACGACGCGCAGCTTGCCGATCACGTCGTCCGTGCGTCCCTGCTCGATCACCTCGGCGAGGGAGCCCTGGGAGTGCTTCAACCGGTTCTTGACCTCGGCCCGCACCCGACGGGCCTCGGCCGCCTTCTCGAGTGCCGCCGCGCGCTGCTCGGGGGTCAGGGATGGTAGTGCCACGCAAGTCACCTACTTGTCCTCAGACGGATGGGCCCACACGTGCACCGGGGCCGCCGACCGGATCTGATGCCCCCGGTGGCGACCTCGACACCCTCGAAACTAGCCACACCTGGCAGGTCAGGCAACGTTCACACGCCCTGAGCAGCGAACTTCCTCGCGATCTTCGCCCTGGTCGCAGGCCCGGCGCCGCACGCGTCGAGGTAGCCGTCGATGCTCCCGAACTCCGTCTCGGCGAGCGTCCAGGCGCCCTGGAGATACTCCGGCTCGACGCCCAGGAGGGGGGTCAGGGCGTCCTTGTCGAGGCCGGGGATCGGGGGGATCACGGCTGAGAGCCCCTCGACGGCCGCGCCGCTCGCGAGGTACTCGGCGAGCCGGTCCTCCTCGCTCACACCGCACACGTGCTGGACGAGCGCGACGATCCAACCGGTCCGGTCCTTGCCCGCCGAGCAGTGCACGACGACGGTGCCGTCGGCCTCGGCGACGTCCTCGAGGGCCTCCCCGACCGTCCGGCGGATGGTCGGGTCCGTGACGAACGTCGCATAGACGCCGTGCATCATGGCCCGTGCGAGCGCCTGCGGGTCCTCGGCGCCGAGGAGGCGTCCGATCATCGCGGCCGTGTCCGCGGAGCGCTCCTCGGTCGCGACGTCCTCGGCGTCGGGCACGCGCTGGTCGGCGGCCGACCCGTCGCCCGCGCCCAGCGCATGCCCGACGCCGACGCCCGGGTCCATCCGCCGCGGCACCACGCGCGTGGTCGCCGGGACGACGTCCTGCCCGTCGCGCTCGACCTCGTCCTCGCCGCGCAGGTCGAGGTCGAGCGTCACGCCCAGTGCCGCGAGCGCCGAGACGCCCTCGGGAGTCAGCCGCGACAGGCTCGCGGTCCGCACGAGCACGCCCGTGCGCAGCGGTGCGGTCGCGCCGGCCGGGACGGCACGGCCGCCCACGTCGCGCGCGTTCCAGGTGCCGGGGATGTCGAGGGTGTCAGGGGTCTGCCGGTCCGAGGCGGCGAGGGAGGAGGTCATGGGACGAGTCTGTCAGGCCGGCGCGCCGACGGCCCCCTGTCGGCCCCGTGCGGGTCGCCGTCTCCGGGGGATTCACCCCGGACGCCCGTGGGGCGCCCACCGGGTCGGTGGACGCCCCACGGGCGTCGCGCGTGCAGTCGGCGAGGTCGGTCAGGCGCGGAGCGCGTCGGCCGCCTCTCGTGAGGCTGTGCGTGCAGCCGTGAGCAGCGCCCCGGCGTCCGGTCCCGCGGCGAGGACGCCGCGCGACGAGGACGCGAGCACCTGACGACGAGCGTCGCCGAACACCGCGGCGAGCTCGGCCGCGCCCGCGCCCTGCGCACCGACACCAGGCGCCAGGAGCGGGCCGTTGACGGCAGGCAGGTCCACCCCGGTGTTGCGGGCCGCGTCACCGATGGTCGCGCCGACGACCAGACCGATCGAGCCGAGCGGCTCGATCCCCTCGTTGAGCGCAGCGGCCTCGGCGGCGATGCGTGCGGCGACCGACCGGACGTCGACCCCCGCGCCCGTGCGGGCGTGCTGGACCTGAGCCCCCTCCGGGTTGGACGTGAGGCACAGCACGAACAACCCGCGCCCCGTCTCGAGCGCGGCCTCCACGGCAGGGGTCAGGGACCCGAAGCCCAGGTACGGGGACACCGTCAGGGCGTCGCCCGCGAGCGGCGAACCGTCCCGCAGGTAGGCGTCGGCGTACCCGGCCATGGTCGAGCCGATGTCCCCGCGCTTGGCGTCGACGATCGTCAGCGTCCCGGAGGCGCCCGCCGCCGCGGCGGCCGCGAGCACCTCCTCGAGGGCCGCGACGCCGCGCGAGCCGTGCCGCTCGAACAGGGCCGACTGCGGCTTGAGCGCCGCGACCTGCCCGCCCACGGCGTCCACGACCCGCAGGCCGAACTCCCGGAGCCCCGTGGCGTCGTCGGGCAGGCCCCAGGCCGCGAGCAGGCCCGGGTGAGGGTCGATGCCCACGCACAGCGGACCGTGCGCGTCCATGGCCTCGGCGAGCCGCTCCCCGAAGGGGCGGCGCGCCGCGCTCGCAGCGCTCACGCGTTCGCCTCGGCCTTGCGCGCGGCCGTGGCGGCCGTGTGCTCCTGCAGGCTCCACACGTCGAACGGGCCCGCGAGGACCGCCTCGATGCCCTGGACCGCGGCCGCGAGCTGCTGGGTCGTCGTGACGATCGGCTTGTCCGCCGCGGTCGTGGCCGCACGGATCTCGTAGCCGTCAGCGCGCGCGCCCTGGCCCGACGGCGTGTTGATG
The DNA here is from genome assembly GCF_037145535.1 of Oerskovia sp. USHLN155. Lineage (NCBI taxonomy): Bacteria > Bacillati > Actinomycetota > Actinomycetes > Micrococcales > Cellulomonadaceae > Oerskovia > Oerskovia sp. USHLN155. Next base: position 112,205 of record NZ_JBBCXG010000006.1, on the reverse strand, counting down.
ACCATGTCGACCTTGCCCTCGGTGATGAGGTCGACGATCGTGGGCTCGCCGTCGGCGCCGCGGCCCGCGGAGAACTTGCGCACGATCGTCGCCGGGATGCCGTTGCGGCGCAGCACACCCGCGGTGCCCTGGGTCGCGAGGATCTCGAAGCCCATCTCCGTCAGTCGCTTGATCGGGAAGACGATCGAGCGCTTGTCGCGGTCCGCGACCGAGACGAAGACCGAGCCCGAGGTCGGCAGGCCGCCGAACGCCGCGGCCTGCGACTTCGCGAACGCGCGCGGGAAGTCGCGGTCGAAGCCCATGACCTCACCCGTCGAGCGCATCTCCGGGCCGAGCACGGTGTCGACCACGACGCCGTCGGTCGTGCGGAATCGCTTGAACGGCAGCACGGCCTCCTTGACGGCGATCGGCGAGTCGAGGTCGAGGTGCCCGCCGTCGCCCTCGGCCGGCAGGACGCCGCTCCGGCGCAGGTCGGCGATGGACTCGCCGACCATGACGCGCGCCGCGGCCTTGGCCAGCGAGACCCCCGTCGCCTTGGAGACGAACGGCACGGTGCGCGAAGCGCGCGGGTTCGCCTCCAGGACGTACAGGACGTCCGAGACGAGCGCGTACTGCACGTTGAGCAGGCCGCGCACGCCCACGCCCTTCGCGATGGCCTCGGTCGAGCGGCGGATGCGCTCGATCTCGGCCTCGCTCAGCGACACGGGGGGCAGCACGCATGCCGAGTCGCCCGAGTGGATGCCGGCCTCCTCGATGTGCTCCATGACGCCGCCCAGGTACAGCTCGGTGCCGTCGTAGAGCGCGTCGACGTCGATCTCCATGGCGTCGTCGAGGAAGCGGTCGATGAGCAGCGGCGCGGGCAGCGAGCCCGTCGTCGTGCGGTCGTCCGTCGCGGCGGCGTGCAGCGCGCGCTCGACGTAGCCCGTGAGCTGCTCGGCCGAGTACACGATCTCCATGCCGCGCCCGCCCAGCACGTAGGACGGGCGGACCAGCACGGGGTAGCCGATGCCCTCGGCGACCTCACGGGCCTGCGCGAGAGACGTGGCCGTGCCGAACGCCGGCGCGGGCAGGCCCGCCTCGGCGAGCACGCGGCCGAAGACCCCACGGTCCTCCGCGGCGTCGATCGCCTCGGGCGAGGTGCCCAGGATCGGCAGGCCCGCGTCCGCCAGACGCTGCGCGAGCCCCAGCGGCGTCTGGCCGCCGAGCTGCACGATGACGCCCGCGACCGGGCCCGCGGCGAGCTCGGCCTGGTACACCTCGAGCACGTCCTCGAACGTCAGCGGCTCGAAGTACAGGCGGTCCGAGGTGTCGTAGTCGGTCGAGACCGTCTCCGGGTTGCAGTTGACCATCACGGTCTCGTACTCGCCCTTGAGGGCGAGCGTCGCGTGCACGCACGAGTAGTCGAACTCGATGCCCTGCCCGATGCGGTTCGGGCCCGAGCCCAGGATCAGGACGGCCGGGCGCTCGCGCGGGGAGACCTCGGTCTCGAGGTCGTACGTCGAGTAGTGGTACGGGGTCTTCGCCTCGAACTCGGCCGCGCACGTGTCGACCGTCTTGTAGACGGGGCGGACGTCCAGCGCGTAGCGGACCTCACGGACCGTCGACTCCCCCGCCGCGCCCATGCCGCGCAGCTTCGCGACCTGCGCGTCGGACAGGCCGTGACGCTTGGCCTGGACCAGCACGTCGCGCGTCAGGGCGTCCGCCTGGGCGACCTCGGCCGCGACCTCGTTGACGAGCTGGATCTGGTCGAGGTACCACGGGTCGATCTTGGTGGCCTCGAAGACCTGCTCGATGCTCGCCCCGGCGCGCAGCGCCTGCTGGGTCGCGATCAGGCGCCCCTCCGTGGGACGGGCGATCTCCACCAGCAGCGCGTCGAGCTCCTCGCCCGAGACCGGCTCGCCGTCCCAGTGGAACACCGCGCCGCCCTTGTCGATCGAGCGCAGCGCCTTGCCGAGCGCCTCGGTGAAGTTGCGGCCCATCGCCATGGCCTCGCCCACCGACTTCATGGTCGTCGTGAGCGTGTCGTCCGCGGCGGGGAACTTCTCGAACGCGAACCGCGGCACCTTGACCACGACGTAGTCGAGCGTCGGCTCGAACGACGCGGGCGTCGAGCCCGTGATGTCGTTGGGGATCTCGTCGAGCGTGTAGCCGATGGCGAGCTTCGCGGCGATCTTCGCGATCGGGAAGCCCGTGGCCTTCGACGCGAGCGCCGACGAGCGTGACACGCGCGGGTTCATCTCGATGACGATGACGCGCCCGGTCTCGGGGTGCACCGCGTACTGGATGTTGCAGCCGCCCGTGTCGACGCCCACCTCGCGGATGACCGCGATGCCGATGTCGCGCAGCTTCTGGAACTCACGGTCCGTGAGCGTCAGTGCGGGGGCCACCGTGATCGAGTCGCCCGTGTGGACGCCGACCGGGTCGACGTTCTCGATCGAGCAGATCACGACGACGTTGTCCGCCGTGTCGCGCATGAGCTCGAGCTCGTACTCCTTCCACCCGAGGATCGACTCCTCCAGGAGGACCTCGGTCGTGGGCGAGTAGTGCAGGCCCTGGCCGACGATGCGGCGCAGGTCCCGCTCGTCGTACGCGATGCCGCTGCCGAGGCCACCCATCGTGAAGGACGGGCGCACGACCATGGGGTACCCCAGGGAGTCGGCGGCCGCGACGGCCTCCTCGATCGTGTGGATGATCTCCGAGCGGGCCGACTCGCCGCCGCACTTCTCGACGACGTCCTTGAACTGCTGGCGGTCCTCGCCCTTCTCGATCGCGGCGATGTTCGCCCCGATGAGCTCGACGCCGTACTTCTCGAGCACGCCGGCCTCGTCGAGCGCGATCGCCGCGTTGAGCGCCGTCTGCCCGCCCAGGGTCGCGAGGACCGCGTCCGGGCGCTCCTTGGCGATGATGGTCGTCAGGACCTCGGTCGTCAGCGGCTCGACGTACGTCGCGTCCGCGAACTCCGGGTCCGTCATGATCGTGGCCGGGTTCGAGTTCACCAGGACGACCCGCAGGCCCTCCTCCTTGAGCGCCCGGATGGCCTGGGTGCCCGAGTAGTCGAACTCGCAGGCCTGGCCGATGACGATCGGGCCGGACCCGATGACCAGGACGCTGTTGATGTCAGTTCTGCGAGGCACTGGTCAGTTCTCCTTTGCGGACGTCGACGGCGTGGCGGCCGAGAGGCCGGCGGCAGAAGCCGCGCCGGACGTCATGAGGTCGAGGAAGCGGTCGAAGAGGTAGGCGGCGTCGTGCGGGCCGGCGGCTGCCTCCGGGTGGTACTGGACCGAGAACGCGGGGATGTCGAGGCACTCGAGCCCCTCCACCACGTCGTCGTTGAGCCCGACGTGCGAGACGACGACACGGCCGTAGCGGCCGCCGTCGTGCGGCGCGGTCGCCTGCTCCCCGATGGGGGCGTCGACCGCGAAGCCGTGGTTCTGGGACGTGATCTCGACCTTGCGCGTCGCGAGGTCCATCACGGGCTGGTTGATGCCGCGGTGGCCGTACGCGAGCTTGTAGGTGCCGAAGCCCAGCGCGCGGCCAAGGATCTGGTTCCCGAAGCAGATGCCGAAGTACGGCAGGCGGCGGTCGAGGACCTCGCGCAGCAGCGTGACCTCGTGCGTCGCGGCGCTCGGGTCTCCCGGGCCGTTCGAGAAGAACACGCCGTCGGGCTCGAGGGCCAGGACGTCCTCGATCGTCGACGCCGAAGGCACGACGTGCACGCGGATCCCGCGCTCCGACAGGCGCTGCGGCGTCATCGACTTGATGCCGAGGTCCACCGCCACCACCGTCTTGAGCGGCTCCTTGCCGGCGAACTCCCCCGAGGGCTCGACCACGTAGGCCGTGGGGGTGCTGACCTCGCGGGCCAGGTCCGCCCCAGCCATCGCGGGGGCCGAGCGGACGAGCTCGACGAGCTCCTCGGTCGGGCGCCGGTAGCCGTCGCGCACGAGCGCGTCGCCCGAGAAGACACCGGCACGCATCACGCCCCGGTCGCGCAGGTGACGGGTCAGCGCACGCGTGTCGACGTCGCTGATCCCGACGACGCCCTGCTCGACGAGCTCGTCGGTCAGGGAGCCGGCCGAGCGCCAGTTCGACGGGCGGCGCGCGGGGTCGCGCACCACGAAGCCGCTGACCCAGATCTTGCGCGACTCGGGGTCGTCGTCGTTGACCCCGGTGTTGCCGATGTGGGGTGCCGTCATGACGACGATCTGCCGGTGGTAGGACGGGTCGGTCAGCGTCTCCTGGTAGCCGGTCATGCCGGTGTTGAAGACGATCTCGCCGAACGTCGTGCCGCGGGCCCCGTAGGCGCGACCGGTCAGGGTCGTCCCGTCCTCGAGGACCAGGACCGCGGTCCGGTCGGTGTCCAGGGCGTCCGTGCTGGGGGTCGAGATGCTCACTGCTGCGGCTCCTTCGAGTCGTCGTTCGGTGCGCTGTCGGCGGCGGGAAGAAGCTCGCGGACTGCGTTCAGGAGGGTGGCACGGTCCGGGGCGAGCTGGGTCCGGAGTCCAGTATCCAAGCGGGTGGCCAGGGCGTCCCCGACCGCGGGCACCGTCCACGTCAGCACGACCAGGCCGTCCTTGCCGACGTACTTGCCCGCCATGCCCGGGGCCAGCGTCACGGCCTCGAGGGCTCTCGCGGCCAGGAACAGGTCCGGGGCGCCCTGTCGGGTGATGAGGACCCCGCCGCGGTGCACGGTCACGGTCGCGTTCGACCGGAAGCCGAGGCGGTGGGCACCGACGCGGGCGAGCCAGTCCCCCGCGAGCGTGCTGGACACGTAGACCGCGGTGAGCGGCCCGGCGACGACCTCGCCGAGGTCGCCGTCCGGGACGGCGGGCGGGGCCGGGACTGTCTGGGCCGTGCGGGTCGTCAGGCGCTTGAGACCCACGAAGACGACGGCGAGCAGGACCAGGCCGATGACGACCCAGATGCCGACCGCGACGGGCAGGGGGAGGTTCACGAGCGGACCCCCGCGACCTGCTCGACGGGCGCGCCCTCCAGGACGGTCGCACGACCGCGCAGGAACGTCGCGACGACCCGGCCAGGGAGCTCGTGGCCGTGGAAGGGCGTGTTGGTGCTGGCCGTGGCCTGCGAACGCCCGTCGACCACGCGGCGGGCCGCCGGGTCCACGAGGACCACGTTGGCGGGCTCGCCCACCTCGAGGGGGCGACCCTGCGCCGTCGGGCCCTCGTCGATGCGGCCGATGCGCGCGGGCGCCGCCGACAGGACGCGTGCCACGTCGGCCCAGGTCATGCGGCCCGAGTCGACCATGGTCTGCTGCACGACGCTCAGCGCCGTCTCCAGGCCGGTCATCCCGAACGCGGCCGCAGCCCACTCGCAGTCCTTGTCCTCGCGCGTGTGCGGCGCGTGGTCGGTCGCGACGATGTCGATCGTGCCGTCCGCCAGGCCCTGGCGCACGGCCTCGACGTCCGCCGCGGTGCGCAGCGGCGGGTTGACCTTGAACGTCGGGTCGTAGTCGCGCGCGAGTTCGTCGGTCAGGACGAGGTGGTGCGGCGTGACCTCCGCCGTGACGTCGATCCCTCGGCCCTTGGCCCAGCGGATGATCTCGACCGAGCCGGCCGTGGACAGGTGGCACACGTGCAGGCGCGAGCCCACGTGCTCGGCGAGCAGCACGTCACGCGCGATGATCGCCTCCTCGGCGACCGCGGGCCAGCCCGCGAGGCCGAGCTCGGCCGAGACGACGCCCTCGTTCATCTGGGCACCCTCGGTGAGGCGCGGCTCCTGCGCGTGCTGGGCCACGACGCCGTCGAACGCCTTGACGTACTCCAGGGCGCGGCGCATGAGGATGGGGTCCCACACGCACTTGCCGTCGTCGGAGAAGACGCGCACGCGCGCGGCCGAGTCCGCCATCGCGCCGATCTCGGCGAGCTGGTGGCCCTCGAGGCCGACGCTGACCGCGCCGACCGGGTGGACGTCGACCCAGCCCGCGTCGCGCCCGATGCGCCACACCTGCTCGACGACGCCCGCGGTGTCCGCGACCGGGGTCGTGTTGGCCATGGCGTGCACGGCCGTGAAGCCGCCCACGGCCGCGGCGCGCGTGCCCGAGACGATGGTCTCGGCGTCCTCGCGGCCCGGCTCGCGCAGGTGCGTGTGCAGGTCGACGAGGCCGGGCAGGGCGACCAGGCCGGTCGCGTCGACGGCCGTCTCGTCGTCCGCGACAGGGCTGTGCGCCGCGCGGACCTCGGTGATGACGCCGCCCGCGAGGACGAGGTCCACCGGGTCGGCGCCCAGCGGGGCCGCGCCCTGCAGGACGTAGGTGGGGTTCGTGGTCTGCTCGCTCATTCGAGTCCAGCCCTTTCCTTCGATGCGTCGCCCGCGAGGAGCAGGTAGAGGACGGCCATGCGGACCGCCACGCCGTTGGCGACCTGCTCGACGATCACCGCGCGCGGTGAGTCGGCGGCCTCGGCGGAGATCTCCAGGCCGCGGTTCATGGGGCCGGGGTGCATGACGATCGTGTGGTCCGGCAGGAGCGCCAGGCGGCGCCCGTCGAGGCCGTAGTTGCGCGTGTACTCGAGCGGGTTGGGGAAGAACGCTCCCCCGCCGGCGCCCGAGCCGCTCATGCGCTCGCGCTGGACGCGGAGCATCATCACGGCGTCGGGGGCGGTCTCGGCGAGGACCTCGTCGAGGTGGTACGACACGTCGCACGGCCACGTCTCGACGCCCACGGGCACGAGCGTGGGCGGCGCCACCAGGGTGACCTGCGCGCCGAGCGTGTGCAGCAGGTGGACGTTGGAGCGCGCCACGCGCGAGTGCAGCACGTCGCCCACGACCGCGATCCTGAGGCCCGCGAGGTCCTGACCGGTCGGGTCGCCGACGATCGACGCACCCGCGGCGCCGCGCCCCACGAGGTGACGACGCATCGTGAAGGCGTCGAGCAGCGCCTGCGTCGGGTGCTGGTGCATCCCGTCGCCCGCGTTGACGACGGCCGCCTCGACCCAGCCCGCGTGCGCGAGCGTGTGCGGCGCGCCCGAGGCCTGGTGGCGGATCACGACCGCGTCGGCGCCCATGGCCTGGAGGGTGAGGGCCGTGTCCTTGAGGGACTCGCCCTTGGAGACGCTCGAGCCCTTGGCCGAGAAGTTGATGACGTCGGCCGACAGGCGCTTGGCCGCGGTCTCGAACGAGATGCGGGTGCGCGTCGAGTCCTCGAAGAACAGGTTGACGACCGTGCGACCGCGCAGCGTCGGGAGCTTCTTGATCTCCCGCGACTGCGTGGCGGCCATCTGGGCAGCCGTGTCGAGGATGCGGATGGCGTCTGCGCGCGCGAGGTCCGCGGTGGACAGCAGGTGCTTCATCGGGTGCCCTCGCTGGAGGTGGAGGTGGGCCGCTGGCTGATGAGGACGGCGTCGGTGACGGGTTCGCCGGTCGCGTCGTCGGGTCTGCCGTCGGTCTCGACGAGGCGCACGCTCACGCGCTCGGACAGGGACGTGGGCAGGTTCTTGCCCACGTAGTCGGGGCGGATCGGCAGCTCGCGGTGGCCGCGGTCGACCAGCGCGGCGAGCTGGACCGCGCGGGGGCGGCCGATGTCGCTGATCGCGTCGAGCGCGGCCCGGATGGTGCGACCGGAGAACAGCACGTCGTCGACCAGGACGACGACCTTGCCGTCGATCCCGGACGCGGGCAGGCGCGTGGCGCCGATGGTCCGCACGGGGTGCCGGTGGAGGTCGTCGCGGTACATCGTGACGTCGAGCTCGCCGACGACGTCCGCGGGCACCAGGCCGGGCTCGATCGTCGCGAGGCGCTCGGCGAGGCGCTCGGCCAGGGGGACGCCGCGCGTCGGGATGCCCAGGAGGACCACGTCGTGCGCGCCCTTGTTGCGCTCGACGACCTCGTGGGCGATGCGGGTCAGTGCCCGCGCGATCTCGGCTTCGCCGAGAACGGTGGTCACGCCGTCCGAGGGGTCCTCGGGGGTGACGGTCGGTTCGGAAGATGGCACAGCAGGCCCAGAACTCATTCTGGTGACCTCCTTCCCCGCCTCACTGGACGGGTGTTAAAGGAAATCTGACGCCTTCACCCTACCCCTCGCCCGGACCGGGGCCGCGTGCTTCTCACGGGCTGGGCGGGCGTCGTTGATCACACCGGGGCCGCGGGCGCGCGGCGCCTCGTGGGCCAGGTGCCGACGGGTGCCGACAGGGCCTTCCACGGGGCCGCACGCACGTGTGCCGGCCCCGCCACGAGGGCGGGACCGGCACACTGGCACGTGGCGTCGCCTGGGCGCGGGCGCTGGGCCGCGCGCCGGGGAGAACGCACGACGGCGTCCGGGCCTCAGGCCAGGATCGTCGGCTTCATCTCCTCGATGCGGGCCAGCAGGCCGTTGACGAAGCTGGGCGAGTCGTCCGTGGACAGCTCGCGGGCCAGGTCGACGGCCTCGTCGATCGCGACGGCGTCGGGGACGTCGTCGTTGTAGAGGATCTCCCAGCTGCCGACGCGCAGGAGCGCGCGGTCGACCGCGGGCATGCGGTCGAGCGTCCACCCGTGCGAGTAGGTCTCGAGCAGCTCGTCGATCCGCTCGCGGTGCGCCAGGACGCCCTCGACGAGGTCCACGCTGTACTGCGGCAGGGGCGTCTGGGTGCCCGAGTCGACCACCCGGTCGGCGAGGAGGGTCTGCGGGTCCAGCTGGCGCTGCTCGGCCTCGAAGAGGACGTCGAGCGCGCGCTTGCGTGCCTTGGTTCGTGCACCCACGTCAGTCGTTCACGCGCCCCAGGTAGGAGCCGTCGCGGGTGTCGACCTTGACCTTGGTGCCCTGCTCGAGGAAGAGCGGGACCTGGATCTGAGCGCCGGTCTCGAGGGTCGCGGGCTTGGTGCCACCGGTCGAGCGGTCGCCCTGCAGGCCCGGCTCGGTGTAGGTGATCTCCAGGACGACCGACGGGGGGAGCTCGATGTAGAGCGGGACGCCCTCGTTGGTCGCGACGAGCGCGTTCTGGCTCTCGAGCATGTAGTTGGCGGCGTCGCCGACGGTCGCGGCCGGGACCGTGATCTGGTCGTACGTCGAGGTGTCCATGAAGACGAAGTCGTCGCCGTCCTTGTACAGGTACTGCATGTCGCGCTTGTCGACGTTCGCGGTCTCGATCTTGAGGCCGGCGTTGAAGGTCTTGTCGACGGTCTTGCCGGACAGGACGTTCTTCATCTTGGTGCGAACGAAGGCGCCACCCTTGCCGGGCTTGACGTGCTGGAACTCGATGATGGTCCACAGCTGGCCGTCGAGCTTGAGCACGGTGCCGTTCTTGATGTCGTTGGTCGTCGCCACGTTCGGTCTTCCTGTCGCGTTGTCATGGTGCTGCCGTCGGGGTGCCTCACCGCGTGATCCGCGTGCGAGCCACTGATGCGCACACGTTCGGGTGCGCGCCCTGGCGGTAGCCGACCTTCCCTGGCGGGCTCCCCGGGGCTTCGCTGGGCGCACGTCGGCGCTGCGAGTTCTCAGGGGCCGCGAAAGGCCCGGTCCAGTCTACCGGAGGACTCCAAGGATCGCTGCGCCCAGCAGTCCGGTGGCCGCGGCCCAGATCGACGAGGCGAGCGTACCGATCAGGAAGCGCTCTGCGCCGACCGGGTGCTCGCGCAGCTCGGGGTAGCGCCCGAGGCCCTTGATGGCGACCACGACGGCGATCCCGGCGGGGTACCCGGCGAGCAGGCAGCCTGCGATCGCGAGGCGCTCGAGGATCCCGATCCAGGTCCCGCCGCGCAGCGTCTGGACGGCTTCGGTGCCCACGGGCCCGCCAGGGTCCGACGGCGTCGCGCCGGTCGCCGGGTCGGGGGCCGAGGGCACGGGGGCCGGGACGGGCGGCCCTGCCGGGGGCGGCGGCACGGGAGCACTCGCCGCCGTGCGCGGGCCTGCGGCCGGGACGACGCGGCCGGGAGGCGGGGGGACGGGCCCGGGGTCGCGGGCGGGTGGGACCTCTCCCTCCGCCTCGGACCGGCGGGCGGCGGCGCGCAGGACCCACGGCGTCACGAGCATGCCGCCCAGCACGCTCAGCACGAGCGTCGCCAGCACGACCCCTGCGACGGCCAACCCTGTGGTGAAGCTCATGCGTCTGCCTCCTGGAGGAGCCTCGTCACGACCGGCCGGACGGCCGCTTCCTCGGACCACAGGCTCGCGCGCAGCCGTTGGCTCACGGCCTGCTCGCTGATCCCGAGGTCTCGGGCCACATCCTTCTGGGTACCACCCACGCGCGCCAGCGCGTCCACGACCTCCCACCCCGCGGGAGTGCGACGGGCGCCCACGGCGAGCAGGAGCCGCAGGAGCGCCTCGACCTCCCCCGCCGCTGCCGGATCCGGCCCCTCGACCGCCAGCGGGACGTGGGTGCCGCGGGTCTTGGCCCGCTCGACCGCGGCCCGGGCGTGCACGAACGCCGCCCCGGACGCCTCGCGCGAGGCCGCGGGCAGGCGCCCGTCCGGACCGGGCAGCACGTCGCCGAGGCCGAGGCCCGTGCTCCACCCTCCCCACCTGCCCAGGGCGAGGACGATCTCCACGACGAGCGCGGCGTCGTCGAGCACGGCCTGGACCTCGTCGCCGACGGTGCGGTCGAAGCCGATGACGACGCCGTCCCGCGCGTCGAAGGGCGCGAGCGCGGCCAGCACCTCCGGCACGAGGTCTCCTCGGCGGGTGCTGGCCCTCTGGTCCACGGTCAGGACGAACATCCCTCCACGGTAGACGCTTGATCTCGACCTCACAAGGTCTGAGGCTTGATTCTGAGACATCAAGCCCACAGGCTTGGGAAAGACGAATCTAGGCCGACAGCCTCGACACGATCGCGAGCACCGCCAGGCGGTACGAGTCGAACCCGAACCCGGCCACCGTCCCCGTCGCCACCCCACCGATGACCGAGTTGTGCCGGAACTCCTCGCGCGCGGCCGGATTGCTCAGGTGCACCTCGACCAGCAGCAGGCCCGCCTTGGTCACCTGCGCCGCTGCGTCGCGCAGCGCGTACGAGTAGTGCGTGAACGCCGCCGGGTTGAGCACCACGTGCGCGCCGTCGTCGACCGCGCCGTGCAGCCACCCGACCAGCTCCGACTCGTCGTCCGTCTGACGCACCTGCACCTCCAGGCCGTTCTCCGCCCCCCACCGCTCCCCCGCCGCGACCAGGTCGGCGTACGACGCCGCCCCGTAGACGTCGGGCTCGCGGACGCCCAGGCGACCGAGGTTGGGACCGTTGAGGATGAGGACACGAGTCATGCGCAGAGCCTAGCGGGGCCCGGGGCGCCCCCGCGGTGAGCGTCCGCGCGCAAGAACCCGCCGAGTGTGCAGCTCGGGCTGTCGACCGCCGGCCGCGACAGCCCGAACTGCACACTCGGCGAACAGACGTCGCCCCGGCATGGCGACCGAGGCCGCAGCGCCGACGTTCCGCAGCGCGACCGTCGCCACGTGTTCACCGTCACGCCCGCCGGACGGTCTACGATGCGCGCGTGCCAGATCACACGAACGTGACCCCCGCCACACCCGACGGCGACGCCCCCAGCGCCCCCCACACGCGCGGCGACGCCCCCACGCCGCCCCCCGCCGTCGGAAGGCGCCAGGTCCTCGCCTGGTCCCTGTGGGACTGGGGGTCGGCCGCGTTCAACGCCGTCGTCACGACCTTCGTCTTCACGCGCTGGATCACGAGCGACGCGTTCGTCGAGGCCGGCGCGGCCGACCCCCAGGCCGTCATGGCCGACCACACCGCGTGGCTCGGCTGGGGGCTCACCATCGCCGGAGCCCTCATCGCCCTGCTCGCGCCCGCGCTCGGGGCGCTCGCGGACGCCTCGGGTCGGCGCAAGGTCTGGCTCGGGGTCAACACCGCGGCGACCGTCGCGGCCATGGTCGCGATGTTCTTCGTGCAGCCGACCCCCGGGTCGCTGTCCGACGCCGTGATCCTGGGCGTCGTGCTGCTCTCGGCGGGCAACGTCTTCTTCGAGCTGGCATCGGTCGCGTACAACGCGCTGCTGCTCGACATCTCCACGCCGCGCACGATCGGGCGGATCAGCGGCATCGGGTGGGGCGCCGGGTACGTCGGCGGGATCGTGCTGCTGCTCGTGCTGTTCGTCGGCTTCATCAACCCCGAGGTCGGCTGGTTCGGGATCACGGGCGCCGACGGCATGGACATCCGGGTCAGCGTCCTGCTGTCCGCCGTGTGGTTCGCGGTGTTCGCGATCCCCGTGCTCCTCGCGGTCCCCGAGTCGCCGCGCCGCGGGGGGTCGGCCCCGATCGGTGTCGTGGGCGCATACCGCAAGCTCGGCCGCGACCTGGTGCACCTGTGGCGCACACGTCGCTCGACGCTCGGCTACCTCGTCGCGAGCGCCGTCTACCGCGACGGCCTGGCGGGCGTCTTCACGTTCGGCGCCGTGATCGCTTCGGGCACGTTCGGCTTCAGCGCGAGCGAGGTCATCGTGTTCGCGATCGCGGCGAACGTCGTCGCGGGGCTGTCCACGATCGCGGCCGGGTGGCTCGACGACAGGATCGGCCCGCGCCGGGTCATCCTCGGCTCGCTCGTGGGCCTCGTGATCTCCGGTACCGCGGTCTTCGTCCAGCACGACGGCGGCGCGAGCGTCTTCTGGCTGTGGGGCCTGCTGCTGTGCGCGTTCGTCGGCCCGGCACAGTCCGCGAGCCGCGGGCTCCTCGGACGGATCAGCGACGAGGGCCGCGAGGCCGAGGCGTTCGGCCTGTACGCGACCACGGGACGCGCGGCGAGCTTCCTGGCCCCCATGGCGTTCGCGACCATGGTCGCAGTGTCCGGCCAGCAGTACTGGGGCATCCTGGGGATCGTCGCCGTGATCCTCGTGGGCCTCGTGCTCATGCTCTTCGTGCGCTTCCCCGCCGGGGACGGCGTGGACGGCGGCAAGGACCTCGCGGCAGCGCCCGCGGGGGCGGCAGGGTCGAGCACGGAGGTCTGAGGATGGTGGAGCCGGTCATGGCGGGCACGGCGGGCACGGCGGGCAGGGCCTGCACAGCAGGCGTGCCAGGCACGGGCCTGCCCTGGGAGCCCGACCGGCTGCTCGCCGGGTTCGAGGCCGCGACCCTGCCCACGGGCGGTCCCCCGCCCGCTGCGCGAAACGGCCTCCTCTCGCTCGTCCCTCCCCTGCCCCGCCGGGCCGCGAGCGCCGGCACGGACCGTGACGCGGACCCCGGAGCCGCGGCGGTCCCTGAGCCCGTCCCCGCGCCCGTCACGACGCTCGTGCGGCGCGCGCCGGGCACGGGCGAGGGGGTCGTCTCGGACGGCGACCTGCGCGGGGTCTTCCTGCACGTGCACGGGTACAACGACTACTTCTTCCAGGAGCACCTGGCGAGGGCGGTCGAGGATGCGGGCTACGCGTTCTTCGCAGTGGACCTGCGCGGCGCGGGTCGGTCGTGGCGCCCGGGGCAGGTGCCGCACTTCGTGGAGGACCTGCGGGAGCCGGCGACGGACCTGTCGGTAGCGGTCGCTGCCGTCCGGGGGCTGCACCCGGGTCTGCCGGTCGTGGTGCACGCGCACTCGACGAGCGGCCTCGTGGCGTCGTTGTGGGCGCACGCCCACCGTCGCCGGCGGCTGGTCGAGGCGCTCGTGCTGGACTCGCCGTTCCTCGACCTCAACTCGAGCTGGTTGAACCGGACGATCGCCACCCGGGTGCTCGACGCCGTCGGGCCGTGGTCTCCGCTCGCGGTGCTGAGCGCTGCGCCGTCGGCGTACGCGGCGCACCTGCTGGCCGCGAACGGGGGCCGGTGGGAGTTCGACCCGACGCTCAAGCGTCCCGAGGGTCTGCCGGTGCGGGCGGGGTGGTTGCGTGCGGTGCGGCAGGGGCAGGCGCGCCTCGCGCGCGGGCTCGACGTCGCGTGCCCGGTGCTGGTCGCTCGCTCGGCGGCCTCGGGGCCGGACGACCTGGACAACCCGCTGCTCGATGCGCAGGACACGGTCCTGGACGTCGCCCAGATCGAGCGGCTCGCACCGCGCATCGGTGCCGACGTGACGGTCCGGGCGTTCGAGGGCGGGGTGCACGACCTCACGCTGTCGGCGGACGGCCCGCGACGCGCCTACCTGGACGCGGTGCTGGGCTGGCTCGGCGACCGGGTCGGGCAGGACCAGGGGCAGGGCGACGGGCGCGCCGCAGGAGCCGTCCGGTGAGCGGTTCCGGGGCTCGCGGCGGACGTCCCGGCGCCTGGCACCATCCCTACCTCGACTCCGCCACGGGGTTCGTCGCGCTCGCGCACCGCGGCTTCTCCCGGGTCGGGCTCGAGAACTCGCTCGCGGCGTTCGCCGCGGCCCGGGACCTGGGCTTCCGGTACGTCGAGACCGACGCGCACGCGACGTCCGACGGCGTCGCGGTCGCCCTGCACGACGCGAGCCTTGACCGCACGACCGACGGCACGGGCCTGGTCGCGGACCTGCCCTGGGAGAGCGTGCGGCGGGCGCGGATCGGCGGTGTCGAGCCCGTGCCGCTCCTGGAGGACGTCCTGGGGACCTGGCCGGACCTGCGCGTGAACGTCGACGTCAAGGCGGACTCCGCCGCCGGGCCCGTCGCGGCGGCGGTCGAGCGCACCCGCGCGCACGAGCGGGTGTGCGTGACGTCCTTCTCCCCCGCGCGGCGACGTCGGACGGTCGCTCTCCTGACCCGGCCCGTGGCGACCTCGACCGGGACGAGCGAGGTCGCGACGTTCCTGCTCGCCGCCCGGGCGGGGGCTCCCCGGGGACCGTTCGGGGCCCTGGCCTCGTGGGCGCTGCGGGGCGCGGACTGCCTGCAGGTCCCCGTCGCGCAGGGGCGCGTGCGGGTCGTGGACGCCCGGACCGTGGCCGCCGCGCACGCCGCGGGGCGCCAGGTGCACGTGTGGACCGTCAACGACCCGGTCGAGATGGTGCGCCTGCTGGACCTGGGCGTCGACGGCATCGTGACCGACCGGGCGGACCTGCTGCGCGACGTGCTGGCCGTGCGGGGTCGCTGGGGCTGACGGCCCCACGCCCCGCCCGGGACGCGGAACGGCCCGCCTCCTCGGGGAGGCGGGCCGTTCCGCGTCGTGCAGGCTGCCCGACGGCGCCGCGTCAGAGGGCGATCGGGCCACCCCTGGGGGCGTCGATCGAGATCTCGGCGTACGCCGCGGCGAGCAGCGCCGGGTCCGGGCCCTCGAGGCGCCCGGGCTTGGCCAGACCGTCGAGCACGACGAAGCGCAGCATGTCGCCGCGCGACTTCTTGTCGCGGCGCATCGCGGACAGGAGCTGCTCCCAGCGGTCGCCGCGGTAGGTCAGCGGCAGGCCGAGGCTGCCGAGGATCGCACGGTGGCGGTCCACGGTCTCGTCGTCGAGGCGACCCGCGAGACGCGCGAGCTCGGCCGCGAAGACCATCCCGACCGACACCGCCGCGCCGTGGCGCCACGCGTAGCGCTCGGTGAGCTCGACCGCGTGCCCCAGGGTGTGCCCGTAGTTGAGGATCTCGCGCAGGCCGGCCTCCTTGAGGTCCTCGCCCACGACGCGCGCCTTGACCGCGACGGAACGCTCGATGAGCTCGACGACCACGGCCCACGTCGAGGCGGGCACCTCGGCCCCGCCCCACGCCTTGAGCTCGTCGACGTTCTCCTCGACGAGCTCGAGGATGCGCGGGTCGGCGATGAAGCCGGTCTTGACGATCTCCGCGAGCCCGGCGACGAAGTCGAACTTGGGCAGCGACTCGAGGGCCGCGACGTCGCACAGGACACCTGCGGGCGGGTGGAAAGCGCCCACGAGGTTCTTGCCCTCGGCCGTGTTGATGCCCGTCTTGCCGCCCACGGCAGCATCTACCATGGCGAGCAGCGTCGTCGGGACGTGCACGACCTTGATGCCGCGCAGCCACGTCGCGGCGACGAAGCCCGCGAGGTCGGTCGTGGCGCCGCCGCCGACCGAGACGATCGCGTCGCTGCGCGTGAAGTCGGCCTGACCGAGCACCTGCCACAGGAACGCCGCGACCTGCGCGGTCTTGGCCTCCTCGGCGTCCGGGACCTCGGCGATGTACGCCTCGTAGCCGACCGCGAGCAGGTCCTCGCGCACCGTGTCCGCGGACGTCGCGAGCGCGGACGGGTGGATCACGAGGACGCGGCGGACGTCCGGACCCAGCATCGAGGGCAGCTCGCCGAGCAGGTGGCGCCCGATGAGCACGTCGTAGGGCTGGGCGCCCTCGACCCGCACGCGGGCCGGGGTCGCCGGTGCGGCGGTGGTCGAGTCGTTGCCCGACGGCCCGTCGGTGCCGGTCGTCTGCTGGTCGTTCACTGCTCGCTCCTCGTCTGGTCGGCCGCGGCGTCCTGGGACGTGCCGCCGAGTGCTGCTTCGATCTCCCCGGCCACCTGGCGGGGGGTGCGCGCGTCCGTCACGACCCGCACCGTGGCGAGCCGCTCGTAGACGGGACGGCGCTGCTCCATGAGCGCCTGCCACCTGGCCCGGGGGTTGCCGAGCAGCAGGGGCCGTGCCTGGTTGAACCCGACCCGCGGGCCCGCGTGGGCCAGGGAGACGTCGAGGAAGACCACGGTCCCCCCTGCGGCCGAGTAGGCCTCGAGCGCGACCTGGGAGTGCTCGTCGAGGACGGCGCCGCCGCCCAGGGCGAGGACGCCCTCGTGGACCGCGAGCGCCTGGGTCACTGCCTCGCGCTCCAGGGCGCGGAAGTGCGGCTCGCCGTCCTCGAGGAAGACGTCGGCGACGGTCTTTCCCGCGAGGACCTCCACGTCGGTGTCGGTGTCGCGCGCCGCGAGGCCCAGTCGCTCCGACAGGACGTTCGCGACCGTGGACTTGCCGCTGCCGGGAGGGCCGATGAGGACGACGCGTGGGCCGCTGCTCGTGGTCATCTCAGCGCAGCAGCTCGGGGACCGACGCCAGGTAGCCCTCGACGTTGCGGCGGACCTCGGAGACCGAGTCCCCGCCGAACTTCTCCAGGACGGCCTCGGCGAGGACGAGCGCGACCATCGCCTCGGCGACGACGGCCGCGGGCGGCACGGCGCACACGTCCGAGCGCTGGTGCTGGGCCTTGGCGGGCTCGCCCGTCGCGACGTCGACCGTCGCGAGTGCTCGCGGCACCGTGGAGATGGGCTTCATGGCCGCGCGCACGCGCAGCACCTCGCCGTTGGACATGCCGCCCTCGACGCCGCCGGCGCGGTTGCTGAGGCGGTGCAGGTGCCCGTCCTCGCCGCGCACGATCTCGTCGTGGGCCTGCGAGCCGCGGCGGCGCGCCGTGCGGAAGCCGTCGCCGACCTCGACGCCCTTGATGGCCTGGATGCCCATGAGCACGGCCGCGAGGCGTGCGTCGAGCCGGCGGTCGGACTGCACGTAGGTGCCCAGCCCGGACGGGACGCCGTACGCCAGGACCTCGACCACGCCGCCCAGGGTGTCGCCGTCCTTGTGGCACTCGTCGATCTCGGCGACCATCGCCGCGGAGCTCACGGGGTCGAAGCAGCGCACCGGGTCGGCGTCGAGGCGCACGACGTCGTCGGGCTGCGGGAGGGCCGCGTCCTCGGGGACGTCGACCGTGCCGATGCCCACGACGTGCGAGACGAGGCGGATCCCGACGGCCTGCTCGAGGAACTTGGCGGCGGCCACCCCGAGCGCGACACGGGTCGCGGTCTCGCGGGCCGAGGCGCGCTCCAGGACCGGACGGGCGTCGTCGAACGCGTACTTGCGCATGCCGATCAGGTCCGCGTGCCCGGGACGCGGGCGCGTCAGGGGACGGTTGCGGGCGATCTCCCGCACGTCACCCGTCCCGGCGTCGACCTGCAGCGCCTCGGCGGGCACGGGGTCCGCGCTCATGACGTCGACCCACTTGGGCCACTCGGTGTTGGCGATCTCGATCGCGAGCGGGCCGCCCTGCGTCAGGCCCAGGCGCAGCCCCGCGAGGATGCGGACCTCGTCCTGCTCGAACTTCATGCGCGCACCACGCCCGTACCCGAGGCGGCGGCGCGCGAGCGCGTCCTGCACGTCCTTCGTCACGAGCTCGACCCCTGCGGGCAGCCCTTCCAGGATGCCGACCAGCGCCGGACCGTGCGACTCACCCGATGTCAACCAACGAAGCATGAGCAGAATCCTCCCACGTCACGCGGCGCGCCCCCGAACCCGCCCGCACTGCGGACCGGCGCCCCGGTCGCGTCCCGCCTGCCACGTCGGGCGGCGTGAGCGAGGCGGCGGGCCTGTGGACGACGCCTGCCCCGGCGCGGCGCGCTGCGCTAGGTTCGCCGGGTGACGAACGCAGGGGGCGGGGGGCCGGTCGACGCGCCGGGGCAGGACGGTTCCGTGACGACGAGCCCGGGCGAGGGCGGAGCGGCGCACCCGTCCGCCGGGCACCTGCCGGCTCGGGCCTGGCGCCGGGCCGCGGCCGAGGTGCGCCCGCACCGTCGCGCGGTCCTGGTGGTGACGGCGGTGGCCGTGCCCGCCACGGTCGTGGGGGCGTGGGGCGTGGGTCACCCCGTGGTGGTGCTTCCTGTGGCCGGGTACCTCGCGCTCGTCGGGTCGGCGCTCGCCGTGATCGACGCCCGCACGCACCGTCTCCCGGACGCTCTGGTCCTGCCGTCCTACCCCGTCCTGGCGGTGCTGCTGGGCCTGGCCGGCCTTCTCGTGCCCGACGGCGGCGCGCTCGTCCGCGCCCTGGCCGGCGGTCTGGGGCTCTACGGCGCGTACTTTCTCCTGGCCCTCGCCCCGTCGGGGTTGGGCTTCGGCGACGTGAAGCTCGCCGGGCTGATCGGCGCGGTGCTCGCGTGGTGCGGGTGGGCCGAGCTCGCCGTGGGGGCGAGCGCGGCCTTCTTCGTCGGCGGTACCTGGGCTGTCGTCCTGCTCTCCACGAGGCGGGCAGGTCGACGTTCGGCGATCCCGTTCGGCCCGTTCATGCTCGCGGGCGCGCTGCTCGGCCTGATCGGCGGTCGCTCGGTGCTCGGCGAGGCGCTGCTGCTGGGCTGAGCGCACGCAGCGCCGGCCGCGGCCCCCGTCTCAGGTCCTGGCGGTGCTCGGCGCGAGGGCCGCCTCGAGGGCCTCGGCCATCGCCGTGAGCGGCGCGACCTGCCCCGTCATGAGCCGCACCTGCTCGGCGGCCTGGTGCAGGAGCATGCGCTCGCCGCCCACCACGGTGGCGCCCGCCTGCGCCCAGGCGCGGGAGAGCGCCGTCGGGCGGGGGTCGTAGACCACGTCGAGCAACACGCCCCGAGGAGCCGGGGCCCCGGCGGCAGTCCGTGCCGCGAGCGCGTCGGCGACCGGGTCCGCCGCCCCGGAGGGCAGCGTCGAGACGACGACGTCCACCTGCGCGACGAGCGGTGACGCCGGGTCGAGCACCGCGAACCGCGGGGCGACCCCCATGCGGTGCGCGGCACGCTGAAGGCCGCCCGTGCGCCCGAGCGAGCGCACCAGGACGGTCGGGGTGGTGCAGCCGAGCTCGGCGAGCGCGGCCAGGGTCGAGGCCGCGGTCGCGCCCGCCCCGAGCACCACGGCCGAGCCGACCGGACGGTCACCCAGCCCCTCCCGCAACGCGGCCACCAGGCCGTGCACGTCGGTGTTGGCGCCCACGAGCGTGCGCGCCGAGCCCGTGGGCTGGAACAGGACCGTGTTCACGGCGCCCACGACGCCCGCGAGCGGCTCGACGTGGTCGAGGAGGGGCAGGACGACCTGCTTGAGCGGCATGGTCAGGCTCAGCCCGGCCCAGCTCTCGTCCAGGCCCTCGACGAAGCCTGCCACCTGCTCCTCGGTGACATCGATGGCGGTGTACTCCCACCCGTCCAGACCCAGCGCGCGGTACGCGGCCGAGTGGAGGACGGGTGAGAGCGAGTGGGCGACGGGGTGGCCCAGGACGGCGGCGCGACGCACGGCGCCGACCGTCACGGGTTCTCCCTCTGCCACGCACGCAGTTCGTCGACGTACTTCTGGTGCTCCGCCAGGGTGGAGGAGAACTTGGTCTCACCCGTGTCGAGGTTCACGGCGACCCAGAAGATCCAATCACCGGGCTCCGGGTTCAGTACGGCCTCGATCGACTTCATCCCGGGCGACGCGATCGGCCCGGGCGGCAGCCCCTTGTGCTTGTACAAGTTATAGAGGTTGTCCGTGTTCGCCTTGTCGGCGATGGTGATCTCGGTGCCCGGCTTGCCCAGGCCGAACGCGACGGCCGCGTCGATGTCAAGTGTCATCTCCCGCGACAGGCGGTTCTCGATCGCCTGTGCCATCTTGGGCCGGTCCTCCTCGGCCTTCGCCTCCCGCTCGATGAGCGAGGCCTTGATCAGGACCGTCTCACGGTCCGCCGCCTGGATGCCGAGAGAGTCGAGGTTCGCGACGGTCGTCGCGATCATGTTGGCCACGATGGTCGCCGCCGTGTCGTCCGGCTCGAGGACGTACGTGCTCGGGAAGAACCACCCTTCGAAGTTGCCGCCCGCCTCGGCCGGCAGGCCGACCGCAGCCGGGTCCGCCATCGCGGCCTGGAACTCCTCTTGAGGTTTGCCCGTCACCGAGACAGCGCGCTCGATGATCTGCGCAGCCGTGAACCCCTCGGGGACCGTCAGCTTCATCTCGTTCTTGCTCGTCTTGGACAGCAGTAGCGTGACCGCGGCAGACGCCTTCATCTCGGTGAGCATCGTGTAGTTGCCCGGCTGGATCTTGCCGGCGTCCGGGTTCGCCTTGAAGGCCTTGACGAACGCGCCGGCCGACTTCACGACGCCCGCTTCGACGAGCGTCTCGCCGATGTCCGCGCCCGTCGACTGCGGCTCGATCGTCACGTCGACGGGGTCGACCCCCTGCCCCTCGTAGTCCGAGACGCTGAAGGGGTTCTCGAAGCCCAGCAGGCTCGAGGCGTTGTTGACCAGGTAGTACCCGGCCCCGCCCACGAGGACCAGCGCGAGCACCACGATCAGGGTACGGCGACGCCGTCGCTGCGCGCGCTTCTTCGCGGCGCGACGGTCTCGGCTCCCCGAACGGGTCGCCCGCGACGGTGGTTGTTGCTGCACCGGTGGGCGGTCGAATAGGTCGGTCACGGGAGGCTGCCTCCTGACGAGTGTGCGCGCGGCGGTCCTTGCCACGACGCAACGATCAACGTTCTACGTACTCTCCGGCGCGCGCCCCCGCGCTCCGCTCGCGGTCCAGAGCGGTCTGGAGGATGATAACTGCCGCCGCCTGGTCGACGACAGAGCGCTGCTTGCGCCCGGCGCGCCCCGACGCCCGCAGCGCCTGGTGGGCGCTCACGGTCGTCATACGTTCGTCGACGAGGTGCACCGGGACCGGCGCGACGGCACGTGCCACCAGTCCAGCGTACGCACGTGCGGCCGCGGTAGCGGCACCTTCCGCGCCGGAAAGGTGTCGAGGAAGCCCGATGTACACCACACGTGCACCCCGTTCCTCCACTTCCGTCGCGATCCGCGCGACGTCGCTCGGGAAGGTGACCACCGCGTCGTCGGAAGCCGAGGGCTGTGTCTTCGTGTCCCGGGGAAGGGTCTCGACGGGGGTCGCGATGAGGCCGTCGGGGTCGCTCGCGGCGAGCCCCACACGCACGCTGCCCACGTCGACGCCCAGGCGGGCCCCCCTCGGGAGAGGGGCGCCCGCCTGGTGGTCGACCGTCATCGGGTGCGCGCTCAGAGCGCCGAGGCGACGTCGTCGCGGATGCCCGCGAGAGCCGCCGGGAGGGCGGACACGTCCGTGCCGCCACCCTGGGCCATGTCGTCCTTGCCGCCACCGCCGCCGCCGAGCACGCCCGACGCCTTCTTCGCGAGCGCGCCCGCACGCAGGCCGGCCTCACGGGCCGGTGCGTTCGTCACGATGACGACCTGCGGACGGTCCTTGCTCACGCCACCGACGGCGACGACGCTCGGCGCCGAGTCCGCGAGACGGCCGCGCACGTCGAGCGCGAGGGCGCGCAGGTCGTCCGCGGAGGCGACCTCACCGGCGTCGTGCACGACGACGCGCACCGTACCGACGGTCTCCGCGCCCGCTGCGAGGTTCGCGGCGGCCGCGAGGAGCTGGGCCTGGCGCAGCGCCGCGAGCTCCTTCTCGGCGTCCCGCAGACGCGAGACCAGCGAGCCGACCCGGTCCGGGAGCTCCTCGGTACGCACGTTCAGCAGGCCCGTGAGCTGTCCCACGAGCGCGTGCTCCTTGGCCTGGAAGCCGTAGGCCCCGTCGCCGACGAGCGCGTCGACACGGCGCACGCCCGAGCCGATCGAGGACTCGCCGAGCAGCGTGACCAGACCGAGCTGACCGGACTGCTTGACGTGCGTGCCCGCGCACAGCTCGCGCGACCAGTCGCCGCCGATCGAGACCACGCGCACCTGGTCGCCGTACTTCTCGCCGAACAGCGCCATGGCGCCCAGCGCCCGGGCCTCCGCGATGGGCATGACCTTGTCCGTGACCTCGAGGTTCTCGGCGAGCTGGGTGTTGACCCGCTCCTCGACCTCGGACAGCACCCCTGCGGGGACCGCGCTCGAGGCGCGGAAGTCGAAGCGGATACGGCTCGGGGCGTTCTCCGAGCCGGCCTGCGTCGCCTCCTTGCCCAGGGCCTCCTGGATGGACTTGTGGATCATGTGCGTCGCGGTGTGGGCGCGGCTGATCGCCTTGCGGCGCGCCGTGTCGATCTGCGCGGTGCCCGGGTCGCCCAGCGCCACGACGCCCTCGACGAGGCGTCCACGGTGGACCGAGAAGCCCTTGATGGGGCGCTGCACGTCGTCGACCTCGATGGTCGCGCCGCCGTCGAGCACGATCGTGCCGTGGTCGGCGAGCTGGCCACCGGCCTCGGCGTAGAACGGCGTGCGGTCGAGGACGACCTCGACGTCGGCCGGGGCCGTCGCGGCCGGGGAGGGCACGCCGTCGACCAGGAGGCCCACGACGTTGACCGAGGCCGTGGCGTCCGTGTAGCCCAGGAACTCGACCGGACGGGCGAGCTCGCCCTGCAGCGCCTCGTAGGCCGCGGTGTCCACCCCGCCCGTGCGCTTGGCGAGCGCGTCGGCGCGCGCACGGGTGCGCTGCTCCTGCATGAGGGCGCGGAACGCCTTCTCGTCGACCTGGACGCCCTGCTCGGCGGCCATCTCGAGGGTCAGGTCGATCGGGAAGCCGTACGTGTCGTGCAGGGCGAAGGCCTGGTCGCCGGGCAGCACGGGTGTGCCGCCCGAGCCCGCGTTCGTCTTGGCGGCCGCGACCGCGGTGTCCAGGATCGTGGTGCCCGAGGTCAGGGTGCGGCGGAACGCCTCCTCCTCGGCGTAGGCGATCTGCGAGATGCGCTCGAAGTCGGCACCGACCTCCGGGTAGGAGGCCTGCATGGCGTCGCGCGAGACGGGGAAGAGCTGCGGCAGCGCGGGGTCCTCGACGCCCAGCAGGCGCATCGCGCGCACCGAGCGGCGCAGCAGACGGCGCAGCACGTAGCCGCGGCCCTCGTTCGAGGGGCGCACGCCGTCGCTGATGATCATCAGGGCCGAGCGCACGTGGTCGGCGACCACGCGCATGCGCACGTCGTCGTCGACGTCGGCGCCGTAGCGCTTGCCCGAGAGCTCCTGGGCCGCGGCGATGACGGGGAAGACCTCGTCGATCTCGTACATGTTGTCGACGCCCTGCAGGACGAACGCGACGCGCTCGAGACCCATGCCGGTGTCGATGTTCTTCTTCGTGAGCTCGCCCAGGATGGGGAAGGACTCCTTGGTCCCGCCGTCACCGCGCTCGTACTGCATGAAGACGAGGTTCCAGATCTCCAGGAACCGGTCGCCCGCGAGGTCGATCGCGGGTCCACCGTCGGGGCCGTAGGCCGGGCCGCGGTCGTAGAAGATCTCCGAGCAGGGACCGGCAGGCCCGCGGGCACCCGTGGACCAGTAGTTCGGTCCCATGCCGAGGCCTTGGATGCGCTCGTCCGGCAGCCCCGCGATCTTCTTCCAGAGCTGGCGCGCCTCGTCGTCCTCGTGGAAGACGGTGACCCAGATCTTGTCCTCGGGGATGCCGTACCCGCCGTCGTCCTGCGACCGCGTGATGAGGTCCCAGGCGTAGGTGATCGCACCTTCCTTGAAGTAGTCCCCGAACGAGAAGTTGCCGTTCATCTGGAAGAACGTGCCGTGGCGCGTGGTCTTGCCCACGTCGTCGATGTCGAGGGTTCGCACGCACTTCTGCACGCTCGTCGCGCGGGCCCACGGCGCCGTCTGCTCGCCCGTCATGTACGGGATGAACGGCACCATGCCCGCGATGGTGAACAACGTCGAGGGGTCCGGCGAGATGAGCGACGCCGAGGGCACGACGGTGTGGTCCTGGGCGGCGAAGTAGTCGAGCCAACGCTTGCGGATCTCGGCGGTACGCATGATGTCCTTCGGAAGTCGGAGACGGAACGGCCCGGGCGCGCCGCTGGAGGCGGGCGGCACCGGCTAGAACAAGTATGTTCCCGGCGTGCTTCCCTCCTGTGCGCGCGACGCACGCCGCGCGGGCGGAAGCAGGCCTGGTGGGTGGATCAGTAGAACGAGTACCCGAGCAGGTCCTCGTCGTCGTCGACGCCGGGTTCCCCCGCGCGCTCGCGGCGCGCCGCACGGGCCGCGCGCACGTCGTCGGGGTCCGGCTGGCCCTCGGCGAGCAGGGACGCGAGCAGCTCGGCCTCGCGCGCGTCACGCGCGGTGCGGAACTCCTCCCGGAAGACGGACACGAAGCTCGTGGCCTTCTCCCCGATCGAGTTGACCTGGTCGGTGGCCTGGTCGACGAGCGAGGCGGGGGCGTAGCGCGCGATCACCTGTCGCCCCTTGACGACGACGACCACGGTGATGGCGACGCCGACGCCGACCCAGAACACCCGACGCATCAGCGACCGGTCCGAGGTCCGGACGAGCGGCCCGAGGCCCGCGCGAACGCCTGGCGCACGCCGTACGTGAACGCCGCGACCTTCACGAGCGGCGCCCCGAAGGTCGCCGCGTACAGGCCCGTGAGGGCCGAGACGTTCTCGCTGACCTGCGCCGCGGACGTCGTGATCGTGTCGACCTTGACCAGCTGGCTGTTCGTCGTGGCCACGGTCGTGGCGGCCTCGTCGAGGATCGGCACCGAGTGGTCCGTGACCTCCTTGATGCTCACGCGGGCCTCGTCGAGCACCCGGCCGAGCTTGACCAGAGGAACCGCGAGGACCCCGACCAGCAGCACGAATGCGATGGCGGCGATCAGCCCGGCCACATCTCCTACGGACATCTCCTGCTCCTCCTTCGACGGCGCGACGCGACGGACGGCACGCCTCGCGAAACCTTACCCGGATGCACGAACGCCTCGCTCCCCGTCGAAGCGGTGAGCGAGGCGTTCGTGCACGGCGCGCGGCGCCAGCCGCGCAGGAGGATCAGCGAGCGTAGTACTCGACGACGAGCTGGACCTCGCAGGTCACGGGGACCTCGACGCGCTTGGGGCGACGCACCAGGACGGCGCTCAGCTTCTCGAGCTGGACGTCGAGGTAGGCCGGGACGGCCGGCAGGACGTCGCGGTGCGCACCGGCGGCGGCGACCTGGAACGGCGTGGTGGCCTGGCTCTTCGGCTTGACCTGGATCGTCTGACCCGGCTTCACCTTGAACGAGGGGCGGTCGACGATCTTGCCGTCGACGAGGATGTGGCGGTGGCCGACGGCCTGGCGCGCCTGCAGGATGGTGCGGGCGAAGCCCGAACGCAGCACGAGCGCGTCGAGACGCGTCTCGAGGTTCTCGACCATGGCCTCACCGGTCAGACCGGCGTCCTTGCGAGCGTCCTCGTAGGCGCGAGCCATCTGCTTCTCGCGGAGCGCGTACTGGGCGCGCAGACGCTGCTTCTCGCGAAGACGCACCGCGTAGTCCGACTCGGTGCGGCGACGGGCGCGGCCGTGCTCACCGGGCGGGTAGGGGCGCTTCTCGAAGTGCTTGACGGCCTTGGGCGTGAGCGCGAGGCCCAGCGCGCGGCTCAGGCGAACCTGGCGGCGCGAACGAGTCACTGAAGACACAGTGTGTTCCTGTCCTGTCGTGTGTACTTGACGTCACACCCGTGCGGATTGCCGGGTGCGGGACCAGCCGATGAGCCGCCGCGATCCGTGAGGATGCCCACCCGTCGACGCGAGGTCGAGGATGACGTGCGGGGCTGCGGGGCCGAGGTCCCAGGCGGTTGCCGCTGCCCTGACGGGCGGAGACAACCTGAGAAGTCTACCGCACCGGGCGCGAGGCCCGGTCCCTCGCCTGGTGCGAGGCCTGACCCGAGGCCTGGTGAGCGCCCCTGACGGACGTGCACGACGCGCTTCCTGGCGGGCCGCCGCAGGGCCTGTCAGGGCGTGTCAGGGCCTGTCAGTCCCCGAGGATCTGCCGGATCCGGTCGAGGCGCTCGGTCACGGACCGCTCGAACCCGCGGTCGGTCGGCGTGTAGTAGCGCGTGCCCTGCAGGACGTCGGGCAGGTACTGCTGGCGCGCGACCGCGTGCGGGGCGTCGTGCGCGTACTTGTACCCCTTGCCGTGCCCCAGCTCCTTGGCTCCCGCGTAGTGCGCGTCGCGCAGGTGCGCGGGCACCGTCCCGACCTTGCCCGCGCGCACGTCCGCGAGCGCCGCGTCGATCCCGAGGTAGGCCGCGTTGGACTTGGGCGCGGTCGCGAGGTGCACGACGGCCTCCGCGAGGATGATGCGGGCCTCGGGCATGCCGATGAGCGCGACGGCCTGGGCTGCGGCGACCGCGGTCTGCAGCGCGCTGGGGTCGGCCATGCCGACGTCCTCCGCGGCCGAGATGACGATGCGCCGGGCGATGAACCGCGGGTCCTCCCCCGCGGCGATCATGCGCGCGAGGTAGTGCAGCGAGGCGTCGACGTCGGAGCCGCGCACCGACTTGATGAAGGCGCTCGTGACGTCGTAGTGCTGGTCGCCGTCGCGGTCGTAGCGGACGGCGGCGACGTCGATCGCGCGCTCCATGGTCTCGAGGTCGACGACCACGGCCCCGGGCTCGGCGCGCGCCGGGGGTTCCTCGTCCGCCGCCGCGGACGCGGTCTCCTCGTCGGGCGTCCCGGCACCCTCACCCTCTCCGTGCGCCTCGCCCTGCCCCGGTGCGTCGCCCTGCCCGACGGCGTCGCTCGCGGCGGGCGCGTCGTCGTCGGGCCGGTCCGTGGTGCGGACGGGGGCGTCCGGGACCTCCGAGAGCGCGGCACCCGCCGCGGCCTCGAGGATGGTCAGGGCCTTGCGGGCGTCGCCGCCCGCGAGGCGGACCAGGTGCTCCTCGGCCTCCTCCGCGAGGGCGACGGCCCCGCCCAGCCCGCGCTCGTCGACGAGCGCCCGGTGCACCAGGGCGCGCACGTCGCCCGACGTGAGGGGCTTGAGCGTGAGCAGGAGCGAGCGTGAGAGCAGCGGGGAGTTGACCGAGAAGCTCGGGTTCTCGGTCGTGGCCGCCACGAGCGTGACCCAGCGGTTCTCCACGCTGGGCAGCAGCGCGTCCTGCTGGGACTTGGAGAAGCGGTGGACCTCGTCGATGAACAGGACGGTCTCCTCGCCGCCCGTCGCGAGTCGGCGGCGCGCGTCGTCGATGACCTGGCGCACGTCCTTGACGCCCGCGGTCACGGCCGAGAGCTCGACGAAGCGCCGGCCCGAGGTCGTGGCGATGAGGTACGCGAGGGTCGTCTTGCCCGTGCCCGGCGGGCCCCACAGGATGACCGAGCCCGGCGCCGCGCGCGAGGCGCCCGGCCCGTCCACCTCGATGAGGCGGCGCAGCGGCGATCCGGCGACGAGCAGGTGCTCCTGGCCGGCGACCTCGTCGAGCGCGGACGGGCGCATGCGCACGGCCAGCGGCGCGCCAGGTCCTGGACGAGGAGTCCCCTGGGTGCCTGAGGTCGCGGCGTCGAACAGGTCCATCCCGGGAAGCATGCTCCGAGCCTACGCACCCCCACCGACACGGCGTGACACGCTGCGCCTCCGTACCGCGCCGCACCGTGTCGGCGCGTGTGAAGCCGTCGCGTAGCGCTCCGTGAGAGGTGTGCGCCCACGCTGTGCACGGCCCGGCGCAGCCCCGCGCGAGGTGCCATGCTGACGGGGTGTTCGAGAGCCTTGGCCGCGCCGTCGCCCACCGTCCCCGCCTGACCGTCGCCGTGTGGGTAGTGCTGACCGCCCTGGGGTTCGCCCTCGCCGTCGTGGGCGTCCACGGCGAGAGCCTGTTCGACCGCCTGACCACGGGCGAACCGTCGGTCCCCGGCTCGCAGAGCGAGCGCGGCACCGAGATCCTCACCGAGCAGACGGAGACGGGCGAGACCGTCTCGCTCCTCGTGAGCGGGGTCGACCCCGCGGACCCGGCCCTCGCCGAGGCCATGGACCCCGTGCACCAGGAGCTCGCCGCGGTCGCCGGCGTCGAGACGGTCGTCGACCCGTTCGTGATCCCCGGCGGCGTCGAGACCGAGGCCGCGCAGTCGCTCGTCGCGGCCGACGGCGACGGGTTCGTGCTGTCCGTGACGCTCGAGCCGGGCCTCGACGAGGACGCCCAGGCCGCGGCCGCGACCGACGTCGTCGAGATCCTCGAGGCCGTCCCCGCTGACCTCGCCGACGTGGCCCCCGACGCGACCGGGCTCGTGTCGAGCAACGACCTGATCGTCGAGGCCATCACCTCCCAGGTCGAGAAGGACCTCACGACGGGCGAGATGATCGCCCTGCCCATCGCGCTGCTCGTCATGGTCCTGGTCTTCGGCGGGTTCCTCGCGGCCGCGATGCCCATGGCCGGGGCCATCGCCTCGATCGGCGCCGGGCTCGGCGTCCTCCTCGTCCTGTCCTACCCGCTGACCATCGACGCGTCCGTCGTCAACGTCGTCACGCTGCTGGGCCTGGGGCTCTCGATCGACTACGGGCTGCTCATCGTGTCCCGCTTCCGCGAGGAGCTGCACGCGCTCGACGACGCGTCCCCGGGGCGCGCCACGTCCCCCGGGGACGCCACACCGGCCGCGGAGCCCGGTCCCGACACTGCGGGTGCGTCCCGGACGACCCGCGGGACCCGGCGCTCGCGTCGCCGCGACGCCGACGTGACGGCCGCTGTCGTACGCACCATGGCCACCGCGGGCCGCACCGTGGCCTTCTCGGCGCTGACCGTCGCGATCTCGATCGCGGGCCTCATGGTCTTCGAGCCCGACATCCTGCGCGCCATCGGCGCTGCCGGGCTCGCCGTCATCCTCATCGCCGTCGCGACCGCCATGACCCTCGTGCCCGCCCTGCTCGCGCTCGCGGGCCACCGGCTCGTCCGGCCCGGCGTCCTGAGCAAGGTCCCCGGGCTGCGCGCCGTCCTGGCCCGCACGGCCGACGTCCAGTCCGACGAGGGCTTCTTCTCCCGGCTCATCGGCCGCGTCCAGCGCCACCCGGTGTGGGTCATGCTCGCCACCGTCGCCGTCCTGGTGGTGCTCGCGCTACCGGTCCTCGGCCTGCAGATGCGCAACTCCGGCATCGAGCTGCTGCCCCAGAGCTCCCCCCAGCGCGAGTTCGTCGACGAGCTCTCCGCCCAGTTCCCCGCGTCCGCGAGCGCCGACGTGCGCGTCGTGACCGACTCCACGACCGAGGACGCCCAGGCCTGGGCCGACGAGATCGCGGGCCTCGACGGCGTCGAGCGGGTCGACCCCGCGGTCCCGGTCGGCGACGACCACGCGCTCGTCGGGGTCCACCTCGCCGCCGCCGACGCGGGCGGCCCCGAGGCCGTCGCCGTCATCGAGGAGCTGCGCGCCCAGGACCCCGGGTTCACGTTCTACGTCACCGGGCAGGCCGCCGGGCAGGTCGACTTCCGGGCGGCGCTCGCGGACCGGGTGTGGTGGGCCGTGGGGATCGTGGTGGTCGCGACGTTCGTGCTGCTGTTCCTCATGACAGGGTCCGTGCTCATCCCCGTCAAGGCGCTCCTGACGAACGCGCTGTCGCTCGCCGCGTCGTTGGGCGTGCTGGTGTGGGTGTTCCAGGAGGGGCACCTGGAAGGGGTGCTCGACTTCGCGTCGGCGGGCGGCATCGAGACGTACGTCGTGGCCCTGGTCGTCGCGTTCGCGTTCGGGCTGGCCATGGACTACGAGGTGTTCCTGCTGTCCCGCATCAAGGAGCTGCACGACGCGGGCCTGTCGAACGACGAGGCGGTCCGCCTGGGGCTGCAGCGTTCGGGGCGCATCATCACCTCGGCCGCGGCCATCATCATCGTGGTGTTCGCGGGGTTCGTGTTCGGCGAGCTGCTCGTGATCAAGGAGGTCGGGTTCGCGCTGGCCGTGGCGGTGTTCATCGACGCGACGATCGTGCGCATCCTGCTGGTGCCCGCGACGATGACGCTGCTGGGCCGGGCCAACTGGTGGGCGCCCAAGCACCTGAGACGGCTGTACTCGAGGTTCTCGATCACCCACTGACCCGGGTGGCCGCGCCCAGTCGCTGAGTGCGGAGCAGCTGTCGAGAACGACGGGCGTTCCCGACAAATACTCCGCACTCGACGGCACACGAGAGCGGGCTGGGCTCAGCGCCGGCTCTCGAACTCCTGCACGACGGCGTAGCCCAGGCGGGTGTAGACGCGGCGGGCGGCGTCGTTGTCGGCGTACATGCCCAACGTCACCCAGTCGGACTCGGCGAGCCCGGCACGGGTCACGACGGCCGTGGTCGCCGCGGCGATGCCGTGCCCGCGCCACGCCGGGTCGGTCGCGATGCTGCCCAGCGACCACGGCGCACCCGGTGCTGCCTGGCGGGCGCCGACGACCCCGCGCAGCACGCCCTGGGTGTCGCGCCAGCCCCACCAGCGGACGAGCGGGTCCTCGGGGCTCGTCTCGGCGAGCGGGTTCGCCACGTCCAGGCACGCCCGGACCTCGGCCGCGACCGACGGGCCGGTCAACGCCTCGACGCGGTCCTCGCCCGGCTGGGCGGCGGGGGCCTCGCGGGTCGCGAAGAAGTCCCACGTCGAGACCGAGCGCTCACGCTCGGGATCACGCAGGATCGCCGGCAGGTAGTCGCACCGGTCCCCCAGGACCGTGAGGGTCCCGCGCGGCAGGCCCGCGCTCACGACGTGCTCACCGAGCCCACCGTCCTGGGCGACACGCGCCAGCAGGTTCGCGGTCGCCTCGGGCGATCCCATGCCCCACAGCCCGACGCGCCGGTGGTGAGCGCCGTCGTCGGGCACGCTGCCCTCCCCCAGGGGGACCGGTGCCGCCACGCTCAGGACGCACGCGTGCTCGTCCTGCCACACCCCGCGCACGTCCCACTCGGGGAGGTCCACCAGGACAAAGGGGTGGGAGGCCCACCGGTCCCTCAGACCGGTCGAGCCTCCCAGCGTCCTTGCCTGCGTGCGGGTGTCCGGGGCGCTCACGCCTTCCCGGCGGCGGCAGGAGCCTCGGACCCGGCCGCGGCGTCGGGCGCGGCCTTCGGCTTCGCGTCGACGCCCGCCTCCTTGCGCTGCTGCGCCGTGATCGGCGCGGGCGCCTGCGTGAGCGGGTCGAACCCGCCGCCCGACTTGGGGAACGCGATGACGTCGCGGATCGAGTCCGACTTCGTCAGCAGCGCCACGATGCGGTCCCAGCCGAACGCGATGCCGCCGTGGGGCGGGGCGCCGAACGCGAAGGCGTCGAGCAGGAAGCCGAACTTCTCCTGTGCCTCCTCCTCGCCGATGCCCATGACCGCGAACACGCGCTCCTGGACGTCACGGCGGTGGATACGGATCGAGCCGCCGCCGATCTCGTTGCCGTTGCACACGATGTCGTACGCGTAGGCGAGCGCCTCGCCCGGGTTCTGCTCGAACGTGTCGATCCACTCGGGCGTGGGCGAGGTGAACGCGTGGTGCACCGCGGTCCAGGCCGAGTTGCCGAGGGCGACGTCGCCCTCGTCGGCGGCCTCGCCCGTGGGCTTGAACAGCGGGGCGTCGACGATCCAGACGAACGCCCAGGCGTCAGGCGACTCCGGGCTGTCGATCAGGCCTGCTCTCTTCGCGATCTCCTGACGGGCCGCGCCCAGCAGGGCGCGCGACTCGTTCGTCCTGCCCGCCGCGAAGAACACGGCGTCGCCCGGCTGCGCGCCGGTCGCGTCGCGCAGGCCCTCGCGCTCGGCGTCGGACAGGTTCTTGGCGACCGGGCCCGCGAGGGTCCCGTCCTCCTGGAACGTCACGTACGCCAGGCCCTTGGCCCCGCGCTGCTTGGCCCACTCCTGCCAGGCGTCGAACTGGCGGCGCGGCTGCGAGGCCCCGCCCGCCATGACGACGGCGCCCACGTACTCGGCCTGGAAGACGCGGAACGGGGTGTCCTTGAAGTAGTCCGTGAGCTCGACGAGCGGGTTGCCGAAGCGCAGGTCCGGCTTGTCCGACCCGTACAGGCGCATCGCGTCGTGGAACGTCATGCGCGGGATCGGCGTGGGGATCTTGTACCCGATGAGGTCCCACAGCGCGACGAGGATCTTCTCGCCGAGCGCGATCACGTCGTCCTGCTCGACGAAGCTCATCTCGACGTCGAGCTGCGTGAACTCGGGCTGACGGTCCGCGCGGAAGTCCTCGTCGCGGTAGCAGCGGGCGATCTGGTAGTAGCGCTCCATGCCGGAGACCATGAGCAGCTGCTTGAAGAGCTGCGGGGACTGCGGCAGCGCGTACCAGGAGCCGGGGGCCAGGCGTGCGGGGACCAGGAAGTCGCGGGCGCCCTCGGGCGTCGAACGCGTCAGGGTCGGGGTCTCGATCTCGACGAAGTCCTGCTCGTCGAGCACGCGGCGCGCGGCCTGGTTGGCCTTGGCGCGCAGGCGCAGGGCGTGGGCCGGGGTGGGGCGGCGCAGATCGAGGTAGCGGTGCTTGAGGCGCGCCTCCTCGCCGATGACCTCGGTGCCCTCGAGGGCCGTGGAGACCTGGAAGGGCAGGGGCGCGGACTCGTTGAGCACGACGACGTCGCTCACCACGACCTCGACCTCACCCGTGGGGAGGTTCTTGTTCTCGTTGCCCTCGGGGCGACGGGAGACCACACCGGTGACCTGGAGCACGAACTCGGCGCGCAGCGGGTGCGCGATCGACTCGTCGCGGATGACGACCTGGGCGATGCCGGAGGCGTCGCGCAGGTCGATGAAGGCCACCCCACCGTGATCGCGGCGTCGGTCGACCCAACCGGTGAGGGTGACGGTCTGACCGATCTGCTCGGCCCGCAGGGAGCCGGCTGTGTGGGTGCGAAGCACGGAGAGAGTCCTTCCGGAACATGCCGGGGCGCACAGTGGCGTCCCGGGATGGGAGTGGGGAGTGCGCAGACGACGCACTCGGACGAGTCTAGTCTGTGGGCGGACCACGTTCAGGAGAACCCCCCGGGAGGCACCATGGCCAGGCGGATCGCGACCACCGAACGGCTCGGGCGCGCCGAGCTCGTCGAGTTCCTGCGCGCCGATCGGCGGGCCGTGCTGCTCACCCGGCGCGCGAGCGGCGCCCCGCAGATGAGCCCCGTGACGTACGGGGTCGACGGCGAGGGGCGCGTCGTCGTCTCGACCTACCCCGACCGCGCCAAGGCCGTGAACCTGCGGCGCGACCCCGCCGCGTCGCTGTGCGTCCTGGGCGAGGACTTCGACGACGCCTGGGTGCAGGTCGACGGCACGGCCGAGGTGATCGACCTGCCCGACTCGGTCGAGCCCCTCGTCGAGTACTACCGGTCGGTCGCCGGGGAGCACCCCGACTGGGACGAGTACCGCGAGGCCATGGTCGCGCAGGGCAAGTCGCTGCTGCGCGTGACCATCACGGGCTGGGGGCCCGTGGCCACGGGTGGGTTCCCGGCACGGCTGGCGCAGGACTGAGCGTCAGGGACCACGCCCGAGGACCTAGAAGAGGACCTCGGCGGTGCTCGCCGGATCCCCCGGTGGGCGGGTCACGGGACCGGGCCCGAGGCGCTGGACCAGGCTCCCGGCCGGATAGGCCCCCTCGTCGTGCCGCGCTCTGTCGTCAGAGGTCTCCGGGTGCCAGGCGGTCCGGGCGTGGCCCGACGTGCGTGCCTGTGCCCGGTGACCGGCGCTCGCGAATCCGCGCTCGACGAGCAGCGGCCGTACCCGGGCCCACAACCAGTCGCGGTACGCGCGGCTCGCGTACGACCCGCCCGCGTAGACGCGCTCGTAGCCCGCGACCCGCTCGGGGTGGTCGCGGCGCAGCCAGGCCATGAACCACTCGCGGGTGCCGGGCTTGAGGAAGAGCGGGAGAACCGTCGCGCCCGTCGCACCCGCCTCGTGGACCGCGTCGAGCAGGCGCGTGAGGTGGTCGGTCGAGTCCGTCAGCCATGGCAGCACGGGGGCGATCATGACCCCGCACGGCAGCCCTGCCGCCCGGGCGGCGCGGATGAGGTCGAGGCGGGCGCGCGGCGTGGGCGTGCCCGGCTCGACGGCCTGCTGGAGGTCCTCGTCGACGAAGGCCAGGGAGACGCCGATGCCGACGTCGACGCGCTCGGCCGCCTGCGTCAGGCGCGGCAGGTCGCGGCGCAGGAGCGTGCCCTTGGTGAGGATCGAGAACGGCGTGCGCGAGGTCTCGAGCGCGTCGATGATCCCCGGCATGAGCCGGTAGCGTCCCTCGGCGCGCTGGTACGGGTCGGTGTTGGTGCCGAGCGCGACCGCGTCGCCCGTCCAGGACGGCTTGGCGAGCTCGGTGCGCAGCACGTCGGCGACGTTCATCTTGACGACGATCTGGCTGTCGAAGTCCTCGCCGGGGTTCATGTCGAGGTAGCGGTGCGAGGGGCGCGCAAAGCAGTTGTGGCTAATGACGCCGTTCGCGATGAAGTCCCCGGTCCCCGTCGTAAGGTCGAGGAGGTCGCGTTCCTCCCCGGTGTCCTCGACCGACCGGACCATGAGCGGCGCGTCCGACTTCACGGCACGCCCGGTCACCGCGAGCTTCCTGCTGATCGCAGGATCGACGATCCTGAAGAACCGCATTCGCGCCGCCAGGCCGCCCACGACCCTGATGCTGGAGACCCCGTTCTCCCTGGGCGGCTCGCGCACGAACGGAACCTCGATCACCGTGAGCGCTCGGGTGATGCGAGTGAGGATCTCTTCGTCCATGTTCGAGATGCGCAGCACCCCCTGCGAGCAGCTGCCCTCCGCGTCGAAGATCCCCGCAAGATAGCCGATGGCCCATTCGCGCTCCACCTCTGGCGGCCAGCTGATGAGCGCCTGGATCGCGTCGAAGTGCGCGGACCTGGACGTGAAGATGGCCATGATCGATCGTCTCGTGGTGGACCCGGGGCTAAACGGTCGCATCGTGGTGGTGATGCCCGCCTGCTCGAGAAAGTCACGCGATCTGTCGAGGGCTTCCCGGTCCGCCAGTGCGAGCCGAAACATGCTCACGTTGTTGGGGTTCCCGCCGCGGCGCCGGTAGGTCCTCCTGAGCAGCATCCCGTCGCCACGGATCATGCCCGTGAGATAGCCGCGCCGGTAGGCCGCGTCGTCCCGGGGGGCCGAGTGCTTCTCCAGATCGCCCGTCCCGAATCCCATCAACTTGTTGTTCGTCGTCAGATGTGGTCGCTGCCCCGCCCCGCACTCACCGGGGACGACATGCTTCCAGCCGCGGTCCGTGAGAAACCTGTGATCACCGCTCGCCATGAGACGCGTCCCGTCCTCGAGCGTGATGGAGAAGGCTCGCTTGCGTGTCGCCCAGACGTCTTCGACGGTCGTGAGGACATAGCGCCTGTACCGACCTCGGACCTCGGTACCTACGACCTGGTCGCCCGCCCGGATGTCACGCAACGGCACCTGACGCCCGTCACCACGAAGGATGAGCGTGTCGGGGCCGAGGCAGTATGAGCACGCATGGGAGCATCCGCGGTACGGGTTGATCGTCCAGGTGAACGGCATGCGGGACTCCCCCGGCACCTTGGACAGCGCGCTCTTGGCGAGCACCTCGTGGAACGTGACACCGGCGAACTCCGGGGTGCGCACGGTCCGCACCAGCCCCGCCATGCGCCCGAGCCCGGGCAGCGCGCCGTCGTCCGCCGTGATCGCCTGCCTGTCCCACCTCATCGCACTATTCGAACACATGTTCGAACCGGTTGTCGACACTGTCGGCGGCAGCCTCCGACGACTCAGCCCATCCCTCACGCACGGACCGCCGGTCGACCTCCGGCCCGGCGTCGGCGACACGCGCACGCACGCGTGAGGCCCGGCAGGGGATTCCCTGCCGGGCCTCACGCACGTCCGGGTCAGCGCCCGCGCAGCGGGCTCACTCCCCCGCCGGCACCACGCGCGGCCACAGGTCCTGCACGGACGGCGCCCACACCGCCGGGTCCGCAGCGACCTGCTCGCCCGAGCGGATGTCCTTGACCTGGTGCGGCACGACCTCGCCGTCCGCGCCGATCCCCGCAGGGAACCACACGAACGGGATGCCGCGGCGGTCCGCGAACTTGATCTGCTTGCCGAACTTCGCCGCGCTCGGTGCAACCTCGACCGGGATGCCGCGCGAGCGCAGCACGACCGCGACCGCGTCCGACGCAGGCCGCGTCTCCTCGCTCGTCACCGCGACCACCACCGCGCTGGGCACCGACCGCGTCGAACGGACCAGGCCCGCGCTCAGCAGCCGCGAGACGAGGCGCGAGACCCCGATCGAGAGCCCCACGCCCGGATAGGTGTTCGCGCCGTCGGAGGCCAGGGTGTCGTAGCGCCCGCCCGAGCAGATCGACCCGAGCTGCTCGTGCCCCACCAGCACGGTCTCGTAGACCGAGCCCGTGTAGTAGTCCAGGCCACGCGCGATCTTCAGGTCCGCGACCACGACGCCCGGCGCGCGCACGGCCGCCGCGTCGATCAGCGCCGACAGCTCCAGCAGCCCCTCCTCGAGGAGCTCCGACGTCACGCCGTGCTCGGCCGCGAGCGCCCGCACCCGCTCCGCGACGGTCGCGTCCGAGCCGGAGACCGCCGCGAGCGCCAGGCACGCCGCCGCCTGCTCGGGCGTCGCGCCGGTCTCGGCGACCAGCAGCGCCGCGACCTTGTCCGGCCCGATCTTGTCCAGCTTGTCGATGCTGCGCAGCACGCCCTCGACGTCGTCCAGGCCCAGCCCGCGGTAGAAGCCCTCGGCGACCTTGCGGTTGTTCACCAGGATGCGGACCTCGGGCACGCCGATCGAGCGCAGCTCGCCCAACGCCTCGGCCATGACCAGCGGCAGCTCGACCTCGAAGTGGTAGGGCAGCTCGCCCGCACCCACCACGTCGATGTCCGCCTGCACGAACTCGCGGAAACGCCCGTCCTGCGGGCGCTCGCCGCGCCACACCTTCTGGATCTGGTGCCGCTTGAACGGGAACGCCAGGTGCCCGGCGTTCTCCAGCACGTACCGCGCGAAAGGCACGGTCAGGTCGAAGTGCAGGCCGAGCTGCTTGTCGCCCTTGCCGCCCCGGTCCCCCGCGGCTCCATCGACCAGGTCGGCCTCCTCCTGGAGGCGGCGCAGCACGTACACCTCCTTGGAGGTCTCGCCCTTGCGCAGCAGCTGGTCCAGGGGCTCGACGGCCCGCGTCTCGATCCCCGCGAACCCGTGGAGCTCGAACGTGCGACGCAGCGTGTCGAGCACGTGCTGCTCCACGACGCGTCCAGCAGGGAGCCATTCAGGGAAACCGGAGAGAGGTGTAGGTCGGGCCATGGGACCCGATCCTTCCAGACTCGCGAACCGAACGAGCAATCCACCCGCGACGACGGACGGTCCCGGCCCCGCGCGTCCCGGTCGGACCGTCCGGGACGCGTCGGTTCACAGTCCGCGCAGGTACGGGTTGGTGCGGCGCTCGCGGCCGACCGTGGTGAGGGGGCCGTGGCCGGGGACCACCTGGAGGGCCTCGTCGAGGTGCCCGACGACGTCGCGCAGGGTTCGCTGCATCGTCTCGCCGTCTCCGCCGGGCAGGTCGGTCCGTCCCACGGACCCTGCGAACAGGACGTCCCCGGCGAGCACGACCCCGGCCGCCTGGCCGTCGCCCGCGCCGCCGCCGCCGTCCTCGTCCCCCGCGGCGACCGGGAGGTAGAGCGTGGACCCCTGGGTGTGGCCCGGCGCGTGCAGCGCGTCGACCAGGACGCCGCCCAGGTCGAGCCGGACGCGCGGGTCGACCACCGACCCGCCGTCGGGACCGGGCGCCACCCAGGCGCCGGACCCACCGCCCGAGCCGAACGTCCGCACCTCGCCCGGTTCCCGGTAGTCCTCGATCCGGGCGCCGCCTGCCGCGAGCGCGGCGGCCAGCGGCCCGCTCGTGAGAGGTCCGTCCGCCGAGGTCCCGTGCTCGATCGTGCCCAGCGGGTCAGGGAGCCGGTAGGCGTCGGCCGCATGGATCCACAGCGGCACCCCGTAGAGGTCGCAGAGCTCCGCGGCGTCCCACGTGTGGTCGGCGTGCCCGTGCGTCGCGAGGACCGCGGTCGGAGACAGCCCGTGCTCGCGCACGAGCGCCGTGACGCCCGGGACGACCCCTGCCCCCGCGTCGACGATCACGCACGGGCGCGGGACGCCGTCGGGCACGGCGTCCCGCGACCCGGGCGCGACGATCGTGCAGTTGGTCCCGAACACGGGGGCGACCACGAGGAAGATGTCCATGGCAAGGACAGTACCGACCTCACAAACAGGACACCTGATACCGGACCGTGACCTGAAAGGCGGAAAGTCACCGCGCCGGACCGCTCCCGATGCCTAGACTGTCCTCTGAAACCGTGGATCACCCGTGCAAGTACGCGCCTTCGCGCCGGCACGCGGACCTGCCCGTGGCGTGAGACGAAGGAGTTGGGGTGTCAACGAGCAAGCGCGAACGCGAGCGTGCCCGCCTGCGTGAGCAGAAGTGGACCCAGCGCCAGACGGATGCTCGCGCCCGCCGTCGTCGGGCGTGGACGATCGCCGGGGCGGTCTCCGGCGTCGCGGTCGTCGCCGGCGTGACCGTGCTCGCCATCAACGCCAACACCCCCGACAAGACGTACACGCTCGCCCCGCCCTCGGCCGCCCAGGACCGCGCGTGGACCGGCGAGCTACGGACCAGCGCGGGCGACGTCGCCTTCACGCTCGACGGGCAGGCCGCCCCGCAGGCCGTCGCGAACTTCGTCTCGCTCGCCCGCGAAGAGTACTTCGACGGGACCGACTGCCACCGCCTCACGACCGAGGGCATCTTCATCCTGCAGTGCGGTGACCCCACCGGCACCGGGGGGCCCGGCTACGACTTCGGGCCCGTCGAGAACGCCCCCGAGGACGGCCTCTACCCGGCGGGCACCATCGCCATGGCACGGACCGAGGCCGGTACCGACACCATGGGCAGCCAGTTCTTCCTCGTCTACGAGGACACCACCTTGCCGACCACCACGGGCGGTTACACCGTCTTCGGCAAGATCACATCCGGCTTGGACGTCGTCCGAGCAGTCGCTGACGCGGGCACAGCGGACGGGACCGGCAACGGCTCCCCCGCGACCCCGGTCACCATCGAAGGAGTTGAGACCCAGTGAGCGAGAGCACCGAGAACCACGCGAACTCTCCGGCGCAGGCATCCGAGGAGGCCCCCGCGACGGAGCAGGTCGAGGTGCCGGCGGTCGCTGAACCGACCGAGGCCGCGCCCGCGACCGACGCGACCGACGCGCCCGAGGCCACGACGGACGCGCCCGCCGCAGCGAGCGACGAGGACGCCGCGCCCGTCACGGACGAGACTCCTGCCGAGACGCCCGACGCCCCGGCCGAGGCCGAGACCGCAGCGCCCGAAGAGGTGACCGAGGCCGAGACCGCCCAGGACGAGGCCCCGGCCGAGGCCGCACCGGCACCCCAGCCGGCCGCCGTACCCAGGCCCTCGGCGGCCCCCAAGCCGAGCGCGATCCCGGTCCCGCGTCCCCCCAGGCCGGGGACCCCGACCCCCGCCGCCGCGGCTGCGGCGACCATCGCCCCGGCCGCCGCCGCGGCCGTCATCCCCGACGACAGCGCGGCCGCCAAGGCCGCCGCGGGCTTCGGCCGCGTCGACGAAGACGGCACGGTCTACGTGACCGAGGCAGCGGGCGAGCGCAGCGTCGGGCAGTTCCCCGGCGTCACCCCCGAGGAGGCGCTCGCGCTGTACGTGCGCCGCTACCTCGACCTCCAGGCCAAGGTCGCCCTCTTCGAGGCGCGCCTGACCGGCACGGACCTGTCCGTCAAGGAGATCGACTCGACCCTCGCCAAGCTCACCGAGGAGACCGCCGAGCCGTCCGCCGTGGGCGACCTCGACGGCCTGCGCGCACACGTCGAGTCCCTGCGCACCGTCGCGGCCTCGCGCCGCGCCGAGCTCGAGGCAGAGCGCAACGCGGCCAAGGAGGCGGCGCTCGCGGCACGCACCGAGATCATCGAGGCTGCCGAGAAGATCGCCTCGACCGACCCGTCGCGCATCCAGTGGCGCCCGGCGGGCGAGGAGCTGCGCAAGCTCCTCGACCAGTGGAAGGACGCCCAGCGCAACGGGCCGAGGATCGACCGGACGAGCGAGGAGGCGCTCTGGAAGCGCTTCAGCCACGCCCGGACGGCCTTCGACCGCGAGCGCCGGCACTACTTCGCCGAGCTCGAGCAGCGCAACTCCTCGGCCAAGGAGGTCAAGGAGAAGCTGGTCCAGCGTGCCGAGGCCCTGCAGAACAGCACGGACTGGGGCGCGACGGCGGGTGCCTTCCGCGACCTCATGACCGAGTGGAAGGCCGCGGGGCGCGCCAACCGTCGCGACGACGACGCCCTGTGGGCGCGTTTCCGTGCGGCCCAGGACGCGTTCTTCCAGGCCCGTGACGAGCTCAATGCCGCTACGGACGCCGAGTACGCGCAGAACCTCGTGGTCAAGGAGGCGCTGCTGGAGCAGGCCGAGAAGCTCGTGCCGGTCACGGACCTGGCCCAGGCCAAGGTCGCGCTGCGCGACATCCAGGAGAAGTGGGAGGACGCGGGCAAGGTGCCGCGTGCCGACGTCCAGCGCGTCGAGGCCCGCCTGCGTGCGGTCGAGACCGCTGTCCGTGACGCCGAGCAGTCGCAGTGGTCGCGCTCGAACCCGGAGACGCGCGCCCGCGCCGAGGGGGCTGCCGCCCAGCTCGAGTC
This sequence comes from Oerskovia sp. USHLN155, assembly GCF_037145535.1. NCBI lineage: Bacteria > Bacillati > Actinomycetota > Actinomycetes > Micrococcales > Cellulomonadaceae > Oerskovia > Oerskovia sp. USHLN155. Next base: position 71,421 of record NZ_JBBCXG010000006.1, on the reverse strand, counting down.
CGCGATCGCGGGCCTCGAGGAGGACCTGGCTGCTGCGACGGCCAAGGGCGACAAGCGCAAGGTCGCCGAGATCGAGTCGGCGATCACGGCTCGTCGTGCGTGGCTCGAGCAGGTCGTCAAGGCTGCCGAGGACTCGCGCGGTTGATCCTGCACCACCGAGGGGCCCGCGCGGGCCTGTGGACGAACGCCTTGTCCACAGGCTCGCGCGGGCCCCTCGCGCATGCACGGCCCGAGCGTCAGGCTGGGGGCCGTGACCACGCTGCTCTCGCTCCCTGCCGCTCCCCCGGCCCGCGCGCGCACGCCCGCGGACGTCGCCATGGACGTCCCGGTCGAGGACGCCCCGCTCCTGGTCCGCCCGGAGCACGTGGGCGGCCGCGTCGCCTGGACGGACCTGGTCCGGTGCGGTGCGCTCGTCCGGGTCCGGGGTGACGCCGCGGTCCGCCCGACGACGGAGGTCACCGCCGCCGTCCGCGCCCTCTCCCTGGCACCTCTCGTGCCCCCGCGCACCGTGGTCGGCGGGACGAGCGCCGCGTGGGTCCACTGCGGGGTCCCGGACGACGGCGTGGTCGAGGTCGTCCACCCGCTCGGCGTCCACCGCCCGCCGCCGCACCACGGCCGGGTCGCGCGCCAGAGCGCCCTGCTGCGCCCCGAGACGGTCGAGCTCGGCACGGTCCTCGTGACGAGCGTCGAGCGGACCGCGGTGGACGTCGCATGCCTGACGGACCCTCGGCTCGCGGTCCCCGTCCTGCGAGCACTGGTGGAGCTGGCCGGTCTGGACGTCGGCGCGGCCCTGCGGGGCCTCGACCTGCGCCACCGCCGCACAGGGCGACCGCGGGCCCGGGCGCTGCTCACGGACCTGTCGGTCGCATCCCCACCGCGGGCCGACGGGCTGCCGGCGGGCGCCGGGACGGCCCCGCGTCTACCGTGAGGGGATGCCTCGTTCCACGACTCCGGCGGTCGAGCTCGACGTCGACGGGCGCACCGTGCGCGTCACGAGCCCCGACCGTGTCGTCTTCCCCGGCCGCGGGCTGACCAAGCTCGACGTCGTCACATACTTCCAGTCGGTCGGGCCGGGCATCCTCGCGGCGCTGCGCGATCGTCCCACGACGCTCGAACGCTGGCCCAAGGGAGTCTTCGAGGGTGCACGGCTGAGCACCCGCACCGACAACAGCGGCGACGCGTTCTACCAGAAGCGCATCCCCCAGGGAGCCCCGGACTACGTCGAGACGGCCCGGATCGCGTTCCCGAGCGGCCGCACGGCCGACGAGGTGCGCCCCACCGAGCTCGCCGTCGTGCTGTGGGCGGCCAACCTCGGCACCCTGACCTTCCACCCCTGGCCCGTGACGGGCGCGGACGTGGAGTCCCCCGACCAGCTCCGCATCGACCTGGACCCGCAGCCCGGCACCGACTACTCCGACGCCGCGCGCGTCGCCCCGCACCTGCGCGAGCTGCTGGGCGAGCTCGGGCTGGAGGGCTTTCCCAAGACGTCGGGCGGCCGCGGGCTGCACGTGTTCGTCCCGGTCGAGCCGCGGTGGAGCTTCGTGCAGGCGCGCCGGGCGACGATCGCGATCGGGCGCGAGCTCGAACGCCGCCTGCCCGACCAGGTCACGACGAAGTGGTGGAAGGAGGAGCGCGGGGTCAAGATCTTCGTCGACTACAACCAGATGGCGCGCGACCGCACGATCGCCTCGGCGTACTCGATCCGTTCCAACGCCCGGGCCACGGTCTCGGCGCCGCTGCGCTGGGAGGAGGTGCCCGACGTCGGGCCGGACGACTTCGACGTGCTGACCATGCCCGCGCGCTTCGCGGAGGTGGGCGACCTGCACGCGCGCCTCGACGCGGCGGCCCCCGAGCCGCGGTTCTCGCTCGAGCAGACCCTCGAGCTCGCGGCGCGCGACGAGCGCGACCACGGCCTGGGCGACCTGCCCTACCCGCCCGAGCACCCCAAGATGCCCGGCGAGCCCAAGCGCGTGCAGCCCAGCAAGGACGCCTCACGGCACGACGAGGACACCCAGGGCGCCTGACCCCTGTCCGCCCCGCTCGCGCCGAGAAGGAGGCCTGGAGCGCCTCCTGCGGCACGCACAGCCCCGTCGCTGCGGGCAGGTGCGCCCGGGCGCCCGCTCATGCCACTCCCGGCGCCCCCGGCAGCAGCTCGTCGAGGCGATAGCTCACGGGCTCCTCGAGCTGGTCGTACGTGCACGAGGACGGTTCACGGTCGGTGCGCCAGCGCCGCAGCTGGACGGTGTGCCGGAACCGGCTGCCCTCCATGTGGTCGTACGCGACCTCGAGCACCTTCTCGATCCGCAGCGGCACGAACGACAGGTCCTTCGTGCCGCTCCAGCGCGACTGTGCACCGGGCATGCGGCCCGTGCCGGGGCTCTCCCACCCGGCCCAGGGGTGCTCGCCTGCGTCGCGGCTGTCCGGGGCGAGCACGAGCGGGGCCAGCTCGGCGACGAGCTCGGCCCGGCGCGCCCGCGGGAACGACGCCGCGACCCCGACGAACTGCAGCGCCCCCTCGTCGTCGTACAGCCCCAGGAGCAGCGAGCCCAGGAGCGGCTCCTCGGGGGTCGAGGTCTTGTGCAGCCGGTACCCCGCGAGCACGACGTCGGCCGTGCGCTCGTGCTTGACCTTGAGCATGACGCGCTTGTTCGGCTGGTAGGGGGCCGCGAGAGACTTGGCGACGACCCCGTCGAGGCCCGCCCCCTCGAACACGGCGAACCACTCCTCTGCCACCGCTCGGTCGGTCGTGCGCGGGGTCAGGTGCACGTGCGGACCGTCGAGCCCCAGGCCCTCGAGCAGCTCCTGGCGGCGGCTCAGGGGCTCGGCCGTGACGTCGTCGTCGCCCAGGGCCAGCAGGTCGAACACCACGAGGCTCGCCGGGGTCTCCTCGGCCAGGCGCGCGACGCGCGAGGCCGCGGGGTGGATGCGCTGCTGGAGCGCCTCGAAGTCGAGCCGCCCCCCTTGCGCGAGCACGATCTCCCCGTCGACCACGCACCGCTCGGGCAGGGCGTCGAGCACGGCCGCCACGACGTCCGGGAAGTACCGCTCCATGGGCTTGGCGCTGCGGCTGTCGAGGCGCACCTCGTCGCCGTCACGGTAGACGATCGCCCGGAAGCCGTCCCACTTGGGCTCGAACACCAGGCCGCCCTCGACCGCGGCGGGGTCCGGGACGCCCGAGACGGACTTCGCGAGCATGGGCAGCGTGGGCGGCAGCACGGGCAGGTCCATCCCCCGATGCTGCCACCGGGGGCGTGCGGGCACCTGTCGAGCAAGCAGTCCCGGCTCGCGCCTGATGCCCGACGACGTCGCTCGGCCTGGTCAGCCTCGCTCGCCCGGGCGGTACGGCCCCGGGCGACGGGCACCCCGGCGAGCGACGCCGTCGGGCCGTGCACTCCGCTCGGGGACGCCGGGTCAGGCCGGGAGCGGGGGCCTCTCCTCGGCCTTGGAGCCCGTGATGCGGTAGACGTCGAACACGCCGTCGACCTTGCGCACCGCGGACAGGACCGTGGCCAGGTGGCCCGGCTCGGCCATCTCGAACACGAAGCGGGACATCGCGACCCGGTCGTTCGAGGTCGAGACCGTCGCCGAGAGGATGTTGACGTGGTGGTCCGACAGGACTCGCGTGACGTCCGAGAGCAGGCGAGCACGGTCGAGCGCCTCGACCTGGATCTGCACCAGGAACAGCGCGTTGCTGCCCGTGGTCCAGTCGACGTCGACGATGCGTTCGGGCTGGTTGCGCAGCCCCACGACGTTGGCGCAGTCCGCGCGGTGGACGCTGACGCCCTGCCCGCGCGTGATGAAGCCGATGATCTCGTCGCCCGGCACCGGGGTGCAGCACTTGGCGAGCTTGACCCAGATGTCGTCCACGCCCTTGACGACCACGCCCGGGTCGCCCGTGCGGGGGCGGCGGGCCGTGTGCCCGGGGCGCGTGATCTCCGCCAGGTCCTCCGACGCGCCGTCCTCGCCGCCGAGGGCGTGCACGAGCTTCTGCACGACGCTCGCGGCCGAGACCTGGCCCTCGCCGATCGCCGCGTAGAGCGCCGAGACGTCGGGGTAGCGCATCTCGTTCGCGAGACCCACGAGGGACTCGTGGCTGAGCAGGCGCTGGATCGGCAGGTTCTGCTTGCGCATGGCCTTGGCGATCGCGGTCTTGCCGTGCTCGACGGCCTCCTCGCGGCGCTCCTTGGAGAACCACTGGCGGATCTTGTTGCGGGCGCGCGGGCTGCTGACGAAGGCGAGCCAGTCGCGGCTGGGGCCCGCGGTCTCCGACTTGGACGTCAGGACGTCGACGACGTCGCCGTTCTCCAGCTTGGAGTCAAGCGGGACGAGACGCCCGTTGACGCGCGCACCCATGGTGCGGTGGCCGACCTCGGTGTGCACCGCGTAGGAGAAGTCGACGGGCGTCGAGCCCGCGGGCAGCGCGATGACGTCGCCCTTGGGCGTGAAGACGTAGACCTCCGCGCCGCCGATCTCGAAGCGCAGCGAGTCGAGGAACTCCGAGGGGTCCGCAGTCTCCCGCTGCCAGTCGACGAGCTGGCGCAGCCACTGCATGTCGGTCGACGCGGTGTCCGGAGCGCCGCTCGACTTGGCGACCTCCTTGTACTTCCAGTGCGCCGCGACCCCGTACTCGGCGCGGCGGTGCATGTCGTGCGTGCGGATCTGGATCTCGACGGGCTTGCCGCCGGGGCCGATGACCGTGGTGTGCAGCGACTGGTACATGTTGAACTTGGGCATCGCGATGTAGTCCTTGAACCGCCCGGGGACGGGGTTCCATCGCGCGTGCAGCGCTCCGAGCGCCGCGTAGCAGTCGCGCACGGTGTCCACGAGGACGCGTGCGCCGACCAGGTCGTAGATCTCCGCGAAGTCGTGCCCGCGCACGATCATCTTCTGGTAGATCGAGTAGTAGTGCTTGGGGCGCCCGGTCACGGTCGCCTTGATCTTCGCGGTGCGCAGGTCCGCGGTCACCTGCTCGCGGACCACGGCGAGGTACTCCTCGCGGGCCGGCGCACGCTCGGCGACCAGGTGCACGATCTCCTCGTACACCTTGGGGTAGAGCGTCGCGAACGACAGGTCCTCGAGCTCCCACTTGATCGTGTTCATGCCCAGGCGGTGCGCGAGGGGCGCGTAGATCTCGAGCGTCTCGCGGGCCTTGCGCTCGGCCGAGGACGACGGGACGAACTTCCACGTCCGGGCGTTGTGCAGCCGGTCGGCGAGCTTGATCACCAGGACGCGGATGTCGCGGGCCATGGCCACGACCATCTTGCGGACCGTCTCGGCCTGCGCCGCGTCGCCGTACGTCACCTTGTCGAGCTTGGTGACGCCGTCGACGAGCATGGCGATTTCCTCGCCGTACTCCTCGGTGAGGTGGTCGAGCGAGTACTCGGTGTCCTCGACCGTGTCGTGGAGCAGGGCGGCGGCGAGCGTCGCGCCGTCGAAGCCGAGGTCGGCGAGGATCGTCGCGACGGCCACGGGGTGCGTGATGTACGGGTCACCGCTCTTGCGCATCTGACCGCGGTGGGCCTTCTCCGCGGTCGCGTAGGCGCGTTCGATGACCGACAGGTCGGACTTGGGGTGGTTGGTCCGCACCGCCTGGAGCACGGGCTCGAGCGCGGGGATGCCTCCCTGGCTCCCCCGGACCCCGAACCGCACCAAGCGCGACCGTACCCGTGCTGCCGAGGACTGCCCGCTGTCGCTCGTGGACCGACCGGTCCGTGTCTCTTCGCTCATGCGTGCCTCCTCACCCTGATCGCCGGAGAATCTCGACGTCCGTCGGAGTGGCAATCCTACGACTCCACGCGCAGGAGCGTGTCGACCTGGCGGCCCGCGAGCCGTTCGCGGCCCCCCAGCCCGTCGAGCTCGAGCAGGAAGGCGAGGCCGACGACGACGCCGCCGCAGCGCTCCACGAGCTCGGCACCGGCCGAGGCCGTCCCGCCCGTGGCGAGCACGTCGTCGACCACGAGGACCCGCGCCCCGGGGGCGAGCGTCCCGGTGCGCAGCTCGATCGAGGCGGTGCCGTACTCGAGGTCGTAGGTCACGGTCTCGGTGGGCGGCGGGAGCTTGCCCGCCTTGCGCAACGGCAGGAAGCCGACGCCGAGGCGGGTCGCGAGCGGGGCGCCGATCAGGAAGCCACGGGCCTCCAGACCGGCGACGAGGTCGACGCCCCCCGCGGCGAAGGCCGCGAGGGAGTCGACCACGTCGCCGAGCGCCCTGCCGTCGGCGAGCAGGCCGGTGATGTCACGGAACGTGACACCGGGCTGGGGGTAGTCCTGGACGTCGCGGATCAGTCCGAGGACCTCGGCCGCGCGTTCGTCCCCCAGGCCCGTCAGGCCGACGGGAAGGATGCTGCTGGTGCTCATGAGGGGTCAGTGCCCCCGCTTGCGTCGCGGCTGCGCCTTGACGCCCTGGTGGGAGCCGGGCTGGAGCTGGCCGGCGCCCTGGACCCCGGCGGCGGCCAGGGCGGCGTCGTCCGTCGCGCCGCCCGTCGACTCCGCGGCCTGCGCGGCGAGGGCCGCACGCTTCTCGAGGACCTTCTTGGTGTGCTCCTTGATGGCGGGCTCGCGCTCGCGCAGCGTGACCTCCAGGGGCGTGGCCAGGAAGATCGAGGAGTAGGCGCCGACGGCCATGCCGACGAACAGCGCGAGGGAGATGTCGCGCAGCGTGCCGGCTCCGAGGAGGAACGCGCCGATGAACAGGATCGCGCTCACGGGCAGCAGGGCCACGACCGAGGTGTTGATCGAGCGGACCAGGGTCTGGTTGACCGCGAGGTTCGCGCGCTCGGCGTAGGTGCTGCGGGTCTGGTCGAGGATGCCGTGCGTGTTCTCACGGACCTTGTCGAAGACCACGACGGTGTCGTAGATCGAGTACCCGAGGATCGTCAGGAAGCCGATCACGGTCGCCGGGGTGACCTCCCAGCCGATCGCCGCGTAGATCCCGACCGTGATGATGAGGTCGTGGAAGAGCGCGATGAGCGCCGCGGCGGCCATGCGCCAGTTGCGGAAGTAGATCGTCATGACGAGGCCGACGAGGGCGAGGAAGACGATGAGGCCCGTGATGGCCTTCTGCGAGACGTCCTTGCCCCAGCTCGGGCCGATGAACGCGGTCGTGACGTCGTCCTCGGTCACGGAGTAGGCGCCTGCGAGCGCGTCCCGTACCTCGGTGACCTCGTCGGCGGTCAGGCGGTCGGTCTGGACGCGGATCGCGGCGCCGCCGACGGTCGTGACGCGCGGGACCTCGGCCGGGGCGACCTCGGCCACGGCGTCGATGGCCGGCTGCTGGTCCGTCTCGGTGACGTTCGAGACGACGAACTCGGAGCCGCCGCGGAAGTCGATCCCGAGGTTGAACCCCTTGGTGAGCAGGACGCCGAACGACAGGACGACCATGACGATCGCGACGATGTAGAAGCGGCGGCGGTTGCCGACGATCTGGTAGGACTTGCGTCCCGTGTAGAGGTCGTTGCCCCACTGGGCGAATCCCTGCGCCATCAGAGGTTCTCCTCGTTCTTGTTGCCCTCGGTCAAGGAGCCGGTGGTGGTGGCGTCGGACTCGGCCGCACGGCGGGCCGCGGCCCGGCGCTCGGCGATCGTCATGCGCGAGCCCTCGCCTGCCGACGCGGCACCGAGGCTGGCGCCTGCGCCGACCTTCTCGCGCGCGGGGCGGTCGAAGGGCTCGTCGACCGGTGCGTCGACAGTCGGCGCGTCCTGGTCGGCGGTGGCACCGGAACGGCTGACGCGGCCCCGTCCCGCGTAGCGGGTGGTCGCGCCGAGGCGGCGCGGGTCCAGACCTGAGGCGGGGTGCCCGTTGGCGAAGAACTTGGTCCTCGCGAGGAGCTGCATGACCGGGTGGGTGAACATGAAGACCACGATCAGGTCGACCAGGGTCGTCAGTCCGAGCGTGAACGCGAAGCCGCGGACGCCGCCCACGGCCAGGAAGTACAGCACGACCGCGGCGAGGAAGTTGACCGCGTCGGAGGCCAGGATGGTGCGGCGTGCGCGGTCCCAGCCCTTCTCGACGGCCGAGTTCAGGGTGCGGCCGTCCCGCAGCTCGTCGCGGATGCGTTCGAAGTAGACGATGAACGAGTCCGCGGTGATGCCGATGGCGACGATGATGCCGGCGACGCCGGGCAGCGAGAGCCGGTACCCGATCGTCCACGACAGCAGCAGGATCACCCCGAAGGTGAGCACTGCGGCGATGCCGAGCGAGGCGACGGTGACCAGGCCCAGGGCCCGGTACTGGAAGAGCGAGTAGATGACGACCAGCAGGAGGCCGATCGCACCGGCGATGAGGCCCTTCTCGAGCTGCTCGCTGCCGAGGGTCGCGGAGATCTGCTGCTCGCTCTGGACCTCGAAGGTCAGCGGGAGCGAGCCGAAGTTGAGCTGGTTGGCGAGCAGTGCGGCGCTCTCACGGTTGAAGCTGCCCGAGATCTCGGCCTTGCCGTCCGTGATGACGTCGTTCGCGGTGGGGGCGGAGATGACGAGCCCGTCGAGGACGAGCGCGAACGCGTTCTGCGGGGAGGGCAGCGAGACCAGGCGCGTCGTCGTGTCCTTGAAGGCCTCGGTGCCCTCGTTGTTGAACTCGAGGTTGACGACCCACTGGCCGGTGCTCACGCCCTGGGGCGTGGTGCCCATGCCCGAGCTGGCGTTGGAGATCTCGGTGCCCTCGATCTCGACCGGCCCCAGGATGTACTTCGCGCTGCCGTCGTCGGCGCACGTGACCAGGGGCGCGTCGGGCTCGTCACCCAGCCCGCCCGTGAGGTTCTTGGGGTCGGTGCAGTCGAGCGCGTCGAACTCGGCCTGGACCGCGGGGGTGATCTGGGCGAGGTCGCTCGGGTTGGCCGGGACGACGGGCGTCTCGGGCTCCGCGGGAGCCTCGGCCGGGGTCTCGGACTCCACCGGGGTGGGGGCACCGACGGTCAGGACCGGGCGGAACCGCATCTGCGCGGACTTGCGCACGAGGTCGAGCGTCTCGTCGCTCGGGGTGCCGGGCAGCCCGACGACGATGTTCTTGCCCTGGCTCGTGATCTCGGCCTCGGTCACTCCCGAGGAGTCGACGCGCTGGCGGATCACGTTGATCGCCTGCTGGATCGTCTCGTCGGTGACCTCACCCTCGGAGGCGATCGGCGTCAGGATGATCTGCGTGCCGCCCTCCAGGTCGAGGGCGAGTCCTGGCGTGGTGCTCGCGTCCGACCACTTGGTGCCGGCGAAGATCGACGCGAACAACGCGAGGATCAGTACAGCGAGGGTCACCAGGGTGCGTACGGGCCTGGCGCGTCGTGTGTTGGAGGTGGCCAACTATCCGTCTCTTCTCGTGCGCGCGACATCGCGAGATGGCGCGGGTCGACGTCGCACCCCGGGATCGGGGTGCGACGTGGTGTCACTTGCTGTCGGTGCCGTCGTCCCGCTTGTCACCCGGCTTGTCCGTGAGCCCGGACAGGTCGTCCGGGACGTCCAGGACGTCGTCCGTCGTGGAGATGCGCTCTGCGTCGCCGTAGACCGCGTCCTCCTCGGTGCCCTCGGCCTGCTCGTCGATGCCCTCTTCCTCGACGGGCGGCTCGACGAGCTTGGCGATCGCCGCACGCAGCCAGCGCGTCTGGGTGCCGGGCGTGGACTCGATCGTGATGATGTCCTTCTCCTCGTCGACGTCGACGATGGTGCCGAACAGGCCCGACCCGGTCATGACCTCCTGGCCGGGGGCCAGGTTGGTCCGGAAGGCAGCCGCTTCCTTCTGAGCCTTGCGCGACCGGTTGGTCATGAGGAACATCGCTCCGGCGGCGAGAGCGAGGATGAGAATGAGGCTGAAGTCCATGACGGGGTAACCGGTTCCTGTTCTGTGCTGGGATCTGCGCGGCAGTCTAGGCGCACGCGTACGGATCACCAACGAACCGTCCGGCCGTGGAGTTCCGCCGCTCAGATTCCCTCAGTCTAGGCCCCCGTGTCGAACAGGGTTCCGCCCGACCGCGCGGAGCCCGTCCGCTGCGCGAGCCCGGCGCCGGGTCCCCGGGGCGTCAGGGGGTCGGGAGGGGTGAGCCCGAGGTGGGCCCAGGCCGCGGGGGTGGCCACGCGGCCGCGCGGGGTGCGCCCGATCAGGCCCTCGCGCACGAGGAAGGGCTCGGCGACGGTCTCCACCGTCTCGGACTCCTCGCCCACGGTCACGGCGAGGGTGCTCAGGCCCACTGGCCCTCCCCCGAACCGGGTGCACAGGGCCCCCAGGACGGCACGGTCGAGGCGGTCGAGGCCCAGCTCGTCGACCTCGTAGACCTCCAGGGCGGCGCGTGCGGCCCGCAGGTCCATGGTGCCGTCGCCGCGTACCTGCGCCCAGTCCCGCACGCGGCGCAGGAGGCGGTTCGCGATGCGGGGCGTGCCGCGCGACCGGCCGGAGATCTCGTGGGCGGCGGCGTGCTTGATCTCGACGCCGAGCAGCCCGGCCGAGCGGATGATGACGCGTTCGAGCTCTTCGGCGGAGTAGAAGTCGAGGTGGCCGGTGAACCCGAAGCGGTCGCGCAGCGGGGCGGGCAGGAGCCCGGCGCGCGTGGTGGCGCCCACGACGGTGAACGGCGGCAGGGACAGCGGGATGGCGCTCGCGCCGGCCCCCTTGCCGACGACGACGTCGACCCGGAAGTCCTCCATCGCGACGTACAGCAGCTCCTCGGCGGGGCGCGCGAGGCGGTGGATCTCGTCGATGAACAGGACCTCGCCCTCCTCGAGGGAGGACAGGACCGCGGCGAGGTCGCCCGCGTGCTGGATCGCGGGGCCCGACGTGACGCGCAGCGACGTGCCGAGCTCGGCCGCGATGATCATCGCGAGGGTCGTCTTGCCGAGCCCGGGCGGGCCCGAGAGCAGGACGTGGTCGGGGGTGGCGCCGCGCGCGACGGCGGCCTGCAGGACGAGGGAGAGCTGGTCGCGCACGACGAGCTGCCCGACGAACTCCTCGAGGCGGCGCGGTCGCAGGGCGGCCTCGGCGGCGCGCTCGAGGTCGTCCGCGGTCGAGGTCACGATGCGCTCGGACGTGAACGGCTCGTGCCCGTCCTCGTACCCGACGCGGTCGAAGTCAGCCACGGGGGCCGCCCAGGACGCGCAGCGCGGCGCGCAGGGCACCGGCGATCTCGTCGGGGGCGACGGCGTTGGCCCCGGCCTGGGTCAGGACCGTGGCGAGGGCGTCCTCGGCGGCCTTGGGGTTCCATCCGAGGCCGACGAGCGCCTGGACGACCTGGTCGCGCTGGTCGTCGACCACGGGGGCGTCCGGGCCGCCCGGGGTCTGGTCAGGGTCCGCGCCCGTGGGGGCCCCGAGCTTGTCGCCGAGCTCGAGCGCGATGCGCTGGGCGCCCTTGCGCCCGATGCCGGGCACGCGCATGAGCGCGGCGATGTCCTCGCCCGCCACGGCGCGGCGCAGCCCGTCGGGCGTGTGGACCGCGAGCATGGCCAGGGCCAGGCGCGGGCCGACGCCGCTGACGGTCTGCACGGCCTCGAACACGGCGCGCTCGTCGTCGTCGGCGAACCCGAACAGCGTGAAGGAGTCCTCGCGCACGACCATGCTCGTGGCCAGGCGGGCGGGTTCGCCCACGCGCAGCGCGGACAGGGTCGCGGGGGTCGCGTGGACGAGGTAGCCCACGGCTCCCCCGGCGCCTCCCACGTCGATGACGGCGCGGTCCAGGCGGACGTCCGCGACCGTGCCCGACAGCGAAGCGATCACTGTGCCTCCATGCTTCCTCGCGGGCCCCGGCCGCGTGCGACCGGCCCCGAACACCTGTACGAACCGTGGGTCACTCTAGCAACGGGCGGCGGTGGTCCCGGGTGAGCCTCGCCGTCGGGCACGGGCGGTGGGGGTCAGCGGCGGGGGCCGCGCGAGGCCTGCTCGGCCGCGGCCCACGCGCGTTGGGCGGGGGTGAGCTGGTGCCGGTCGCCGCCCTGCAGGGCGCCTGCGGGGCGCCACAGGTGGCAGATCGCGAGGGCCAGGGCGTCGGCGGCGTCGGCGGGCTTGGGCAGCTCCGCGAGCTCGAGGATGCGCGCGACCATGCGCTGGACCTGGATCTTGTCGGCGCGCCCGGTGCCGGTCACGGCGGCCTTGACCTCGCTCGGGGTGTGCATCGCGACGGGCACCCCGCGGCGGGCGGCGGCGACCATCGCGAGGCCGGCGACCTGGGCGGTGCCCATGACGGTGCTGACGTTGTGCTGGGCGAAGACGCGTTCGACGGCCACGACGTCGGGGACGTGCTCGTCCATCCACGCGTCGAGGCGTTGGGAGATGGTGAGCAGGCGCAGGTCGACCGACTGGTCGGGCGGGCTCTGCAGGACCCCGACCGCGACCATGCGGGCGCGCCGGCCGGGCAGCGAGTCGACGACGCCGACCCCGCAGCGGGTCAGTCCTGGGTCCACTCCGAGCACGCGCACGCGCTCACCTTCTCACGGGCCGCCCACGGCGAAGGGCTCCCACGCGTGCGTGCGCGTGGGAGCCCTTCGTCACACCAGGGGGTGGGTCAGTCGTCGTTCTCGAGCTCGGCCATGACCTCGTCGCTCGCGGTGAAGTTCGCGTAGACGTTCTGCACGTCGTCGCTGTCCTCGAGGGCGTCGATGAGGCGCAGGATCTTGCGGGCGCCCTCGGCGTCGACCTCGACCTCCATGGACGGGTGGAAGACGACGTCGGCGGAGTCGTACTCGATGCCGGCGTCCTGCAGCGCGGTGCGGACCGCGACGAGGTCGGTGGCCTCGGTGAGGATCTCGAACGTGTCGCCCTCGTCGGTGACCTCCTCGCCGCCCGCCTCGAGGACGGCCTCCATGACGTCGTCCTCGGTGGTGCCCTCCTTGGGGACCACGATGACGCCCTTGCGGGAGAACAGGTAGGAGACCGAGCCGGGGTCGGCGAGCTGGCCGCCGTTGCGCGTGAACGCGATGCGGACCTCGGCGGCGGCACGGTTCTTGTTGTCGGTGAGGCACTCGACGAGGACGGCGATGCCGCCCGTGCCGTAGCCCTCGTACATGATCGTCTGGTAGTCGGCGCCGCCGGCTTCCTGGCCCGAGCCGCGCTTGAGGGCGCGGTCGATGTTGTCGTTGGGGACCGAGGACTTCTTGGCCTTCTGGACGGCGTCGAAGAGCGTGGGGTTACCGGCGAGGTCCCCGCCGCCCGTGCGGGCCGCGACCTCGATGTTCTTGATGAGCTTGGCGAACAGCTTGCCGCGCTTGGCGTCGATCACGGCCTTCTTGTGCTTGGTCGTAGCCCACTTGGAGTGTCCTGACATACCCCTGTTACTCCTTCACGATTGCGACGAAGAGCTCGTGCACCCGCGCATCGCCCGTGATCTCGGGGTGGAAGGAGGTGGCGAGCAACGTTCCCTGACGTACTGCGACGATTCTACCTGCGGCGTCACCGGTCCCGGCGGCACCGGCGTCCGGCTCGTCGCCGGAGCGTGCGTGCGCGGCCGCGCCGCGGTGGCGGGTGCGGGCCAGGACCTGGACCCCGGGGCCGGTCTCCTCGACCCAGGGGGCGCGGATGAACGCGGCGGGCACGGGCCCGCCGGGGACGCCGGTCATCTCGACGGACGACTCGAACGAGTCGACCTGGCGCCCGAACGCGTTGCGGCGCACCGTGACGTCCAGCCCGCCGAGGGTCTGCTGGTCGTGCGTGGCGCCCAGGACGCGGTCGGCGAGCAGGATCATGCCGGCGCACGACCCGTACACGGGCAGCCCGGCCCCGATCGCGGTGCGCAGCGGGTCGAACAGCTCGAAGATCCGCAGCAGCTTGTCGATCGTGGTCGACTCCCCGCCGGGGAGCACGAGGCCGTCGAGGCCGGCGAGCTCGGTGGGGCGCCGCACGGTGACGGCGCGGGCGCCGGCCACGTCGAGGGCAGCCACGTGCTCGCGGACGTCGCCCTGCAGGGCGAGTACTCCAATGACCGGTTTCACGATCGCCCATCGTACGTGGTGCGCGTGGGCGGGGTGCGAGGTGCCCGACGGCGGTGCCCGGCTGACGTCGTCGCGCCCGGCCGGGTCCGGGTGGAGCGGGGCGCGGCCGGGCCGGGCTGAACCGGGCCGGGTGGGGCTGGCTACTCGGTGGCTTCGCCGAGGTGGCGGGTGCTCCCGTCCCAGCCGCCGAGGAGCGGTTCGAGGAGGTCGGACAGCCCGGCGGGGAAGACCTCGATGGTCACGGTGCGCAGCTCGGGCAGGGTCCACCAGCGCATCTCGTCGACGACGTCGTGCTCGACCTCGGTCCACCCGTCGCGGGTCAGGGGCCGGCTCGTGTGCTGGTCGGTGAGACGGGCGAGGTAGAAGACCTCGTCCTGACGGCAGCGTTCGCGGTAGAAGTCGAAGATCGCGGAGCGGGTCCACACGGGGCCCTCGAGCGTGGCGGGGTCCAGGTGCAGCCCGGTCTCCTCGCGGACCTCGCGCACCGCGGCGTCGAGGTCGCTCTCGCCGGGTTCGATGCCGCCGCCGATGGTGAACCACCAGGAGCGGTCGGGCTGGTCGGTGTCGTGGCCGCGCGCGAGCAGGACCCGGTCCGCGGCGTCGAGGAGCAGGACGCGGGCGCCGCGCCGGTGGCGCAGCCCGTCGGGGCCGAGGACCCAGTCGGGGCCGAGCGCGCTCGGGGGACCCGGCGTGGGGTCGGCGGGGGCGGCGGCCGCCGCCGGGGTGGGCGCAGCGGGTGCGCCCGCCCCGGTCTGGGCGTGGCCGACAGGCCGGTCGGGGGTGCTCGTCACGAGGAGGTCACGGGGGCGTGGCCCCGGGGCTCCGGGACGCCCCGACCGGCCCGCGGGGTCACCAGCCGCGCTCGGCGAACTGGATCGATCGCGCGGGCTCGTCGACGTTGATGCCGACCATGGCTTCGCCCAGACCGCGCGAGACGTCCGCCAGGACGGCCGGGTCGTCGTAGAACGTGGTGGCCTTGACGATCGCCGCGGCGCGCTGGGCGGGGTTGCCGGACTTGAAGATGCCCGAGCCGACGAACACGCCCTCGGCGCCGAGCTGCATCATCATGGCGGCGTCGGCCGGGGTCGCGATACCGCCCGCGGTGAACATGACCACGGGCAGCTTGCCCGTCGCCGCGATCTCCTTGACGAGCTCGTACGGCGCCTGCAGCTCCTTCGCGGCGACGAACAGCTCGTCCTCCGGCAGGGAGGTCAGGCGGCGGATCTCGGCGCGGATGGTGCGCATGTGCGTCGTCGCGTTGGACACGTCGCCCGTGCCGGCCTCGCCCTTGGAGCGGATCATGGCCGCGCCCTCGGTGATGCGGCGCAGGGCCTCGCCCAGGTTCGTCGCCCCGCACACGAACGGTGCGTCGAACGCCCACTTGTCGATGTGGTGCGCGTAGTCGGCCGGGGTCAGGACCTCGGACTCGTCGATGTAGTCGACACCCAGGGCCTGCAGCACCTGCGCCTCGACGAAGTGGCCGATGCGCGCCTTGGCCATGACCGGGATCGACACGGCCGCGATGATGCCGTCGATCATGTCGGGGTCGCTCATGCGCGAGACGCCACCCTGGGCACGGATGTCCGCCGGGACGCGCTCGAGGGCCATGACGGCCACCGCACCGGCGTCCTCCGCGATCTTCGCCTGCTCGGGCGTGACGACGTCCATGATGACGCCGCCCTTGAGCATCTCGGCCATGCCGCGCTTGACCTTGGCCGAGCCGACGACGTCGGTCACCTGGGGGCTGTTCTCGCCGGAATTCTCCACGGACACCGCGAAACCTCGAATCTTCACGTTGGGACGCACGAGCAGGGGTCACGCTCGTGCCGCCGACATGCTTGCACGTCACCCCCAGTCTACGGAGGCACGCTCACCCCTCGGGCACCGGAACCGCTCAGGGGTTGCGGTCCAGCGCCGGGGGCCACGCGTCGTCCAGCTCGACCGTGACCGGCATGGGCGCGTGCCCCGCCAGGGAGAACGCCCGGGCGTACCACGTACGGCGCAGGCGCTGCGTCTGCGCCACCGCCTCGTTGTGGAACCGGCGGGCGATCTGCGCCCGGTACCAGGCCCCCGCCAACGCGGCCAACAGCTCCGCCCCCACCGGCGAGGCCCGGATCTCCGCGACCTCCTGCGGGTCCTCGAGCGCCGCGCGCAACGTCGCCGACAGGTCGCTCTCCGCCATCGCCCGCTGCATCCCCACCCCCGCCAGGAGGCGAGGCGCCCGCACCACGGGCGTGCCGCCGTCGGGCCTGCGCACCCCCTCCGGGGCCGCCACCAGCTCCGCCAGGCCCGGCACCGCCGCCGCGACCTCCCGCATGCGCAGGTCGTCGTCCAGCACCGCGTACGCCGCCTCCGCGACCAGGACCGAGCTCGCCGGGTCCAGCTCCCCCGCCCCCGCCAGGTCCAACGCCGTCGACGCCCGCCGCTCGAGCTGCGCGTCCAACGCCAGCCGCGACGCCATGACCTTGCGGTGCAACCGGTCCAGGCGCGAAGCCGCGACCCACAGGGCCCACCCCGCCAGCAGCACCACCGCCACCACGATGATGGCGATCTCCGACCACGTCACGACGGGCTCCTCTCCTGCTCCGGGCGGGGCCACAACCCCAACCGACGACCGCCACGCAGCGACGCCGGGTCCTCGTGCACCGGGATCACCGCGTCCGACGCCGCCAACGCCATCTCGTACACCGCGAGCACCTCCGCCGTCACCGTCGACCAGTCGAACCGGCGCACGAACGAGATCGCCCGCTCGCAATACCCCTCCCTGCCTGCCGGGTCCGCCAGGACCCGCACCACCGTCTCCGCCAACGCGGCCGAGTCCCCCACCGGGAACAACGCCCCCGCCTCCCCCTCGTCCAGCACCCGGCGGAACGCCCCCAGGTCCGAGGCCACCACGCACGCCCCCGCGCTCATCGCCTCCACCAGCACGATCCCAAAGGACTCCCCGCCCGTCTGCGGCGCGATGTACAGGTCCACCGACGACAGCAGCGACGCCTTCTCCTCGTCCGAGATCGACCCCAGGAACTCCACGGCGCTCGCGGCCTCGCCCAGAGCCTCCAGGGCGTCCGCGCGCCCCTGGTCCCCACGACCCGCGACCAGGAAGCGCGCCCCCGGGACCTGCTCCAGGATGCGCGGGATCGCGGCCGTCAGGACCGGCAGGCCCTTGCGCGGCTCGTCCAGTCGCCCCAGGAACGCGATCGTCGGCGCATCCGGGGTCCCCTGCCACTTCGCGGACGGCTCCGCGTCGGCGAACGTGTCGACGTACACCCCGTTCGGGATCACGACCGCGTCACCACCCATGTGCTCCACGAGCGTGCGCCGCGCGTCCTCCGAGACCGCGATGCGCGCCGAGATCTTCTCCAGGCTCTGCCGCACCAACGGGTACACCACCTGCAGCGCCCGCGAACGGATCAGCGCCGTGTGGAACGTCGCCACGATCGGACCCTGCGCGATCCACAGCGCCAGCATGCTCAACGACGGCGTCACCGGCTCGTGCAGGTGCAGCACGTCGAACTGGCCCGCGTCCAACCACCGGCGCACCCGCGCCGCCGTGACCGGACCGAACGTCATCCGCGCCACCGACCCGTTGTACTTCACCGGCACCGCACGACCCGCGGACGTGATGTAGTCCGGGATAGGGGTGTCCTCGTCCGCAGGGGCCAGCACCGACACCTCGTGCCCCTGCGCCATGAGCGCCTCCGCCAGGTCCCGGATGTGGAACTGCACACCCCCCGGGACGTCGAACGAGTACGGGCACACGATCCCGACCTTCAGGCTCATGCCGAGCCCACCGCCCCTCCACCCGTCGAACCCTGCGCGTCCTTCGCCCGCGTCCGGGCGTACCGGTCCGGGTCCAGGTCCGCCACGAACACCTTCTGCAGCATGTGCCAGTCCTCCGGGTCCGCGGCGACACCCTCCGCCAGCTGGTCGACCCACGCCTGCGTCACCGCCGCCACCCGCTCGCTGCGTGGCACACCGTCCGGCACCGCGACCTGCGGGAAGAACCGGATCACGATCCCCCACGGCGTCCCCGCCGCCCGCCGCCGGGGCCCCGTCAGCCGCTCGTACCGGATCGACGCCGTCAACAACGGCGCCCCCGTCGAGACCGCCAGCGCCGCCGGCCCCGCAGCCACCCGGGCCCGCTCACCGAACAGGTCCACCTCCACGCCCCGCTCCGTCAGGTCACGGTCCGCGAGCAACGGGATCAGCTTCCCCGGCCCCCGCGCACCGCGCATCAGCTCACGGAACACGTCCCCGTCACCCAGCGCCAGGATCTCGATCCCCAACGAGTTCCGGAACGCCAGGAACTCCTGGAACAGCTCCTCGGGCTTGAGCCGCTCCGCGACCGTCAGCACCGGCGCGATGTGCGGCGTCGCATACGCCCCCGCCAGGTCCCAGTTGCCCATGTGCCCCAGCGCCAGCAACGGCGTCACCCCCTGCGACGTGAACTGCAGGCAGTTCTCGAACCCCTCGAGCCGCACCCGCGCCTCGATCTGCGCAGGCGACGCCGCCGGCAACGTGAACGCCTCCCGGTAGTACCGCATGTACGACCGCATGCCCGCCCGGCTCAACCGGCGCAACCCCCGCGCGTCCAGGTCCGGACGCACCCGCGCCAGATTCCTCTCCAGCTGCGGCACACCCCCCTTGCGCGACGCCCACGCCACGTCCGCGATCACCGTGAACAACCCGCGCAGCACCGGCTCCGGCACCTTGTGCGCGTTGCGCCACGCGAACGTGAACGCCTTGTCCGCACTCACCCCCACCTCAGGCACCACCCTCGGACGCCGCAGCACCCTCCGACGGCGCACCCCCCGCAGCAGCGACCGCCTGACGACGGACCGTCGCCATCCGCTGCACCACCGTCACGGCGCTCGCGACCGCAAGCAGGCCCAGCACCACGACCAGCACCGCGACCGGCAGCCCCAGGCCCACGAGCCCCGCCGCGACGAGCGTCACGACCAGTCGGTCGGCACGCTCCGCGATCCCCACGGCAGCCGTCATGCCCAGCCCCTCGGCCCTGGCCCGCGCGTACGGGACGACCGACCCCAGGACCAGGCACGCGAGCCCCACCGTGATGCCCCACGTGTTCTCCGTGCGCACGAACCACACGATCAGCCCCGTGAAGATCGCGGCGTCCGCCAGCCGGTCCAGCGTCGAGTCCAGGAAAGCGCCCCACGGACCCGAGCGCCCCGACAGGCGCGCCATCACTCCGTCGAGAGCATCCGAGAACGCGAAGACCATGATCGCCATGGTGCCCGCGAACAGGTGCCCCGTCGGGAACAGCCACAGCGCGGACGCCACGACCCCGAGGGTCCCCACGACCGTGACCGCGTCCGGGGACACCCCGACGCGCAGCAGGAACGCCGCGATCGGCGTGAACAACTTCGTCACGACGGCGCGCAGCCGACCGAACATCTAGCTCTCCTCGGAAGTGGGCGCCACCGGCGCCACGTCGTTCTCGTCCGCCCCGGCAGCCTGGTCAGGTGCCGCGAACGGTGCCGCACCCCACGCCGCCGCCAACCGGGCCCGGGTGTCCCCCAACAGCTCCGGCACCGCCTTGGTGTGCGCCACGATCGGCAGGAAGTTCGCGTCCCCCGACCAGCGCGGCACCACGTGCTGGTGCAGGTGCGCCGCGATACCGGCCCCCGCGACCGCCCCCTGGTTCATCCCCAGGTTGAACCCGTCAGGACCCGACACCGCGCGCGTGACCCGCATCGCCCGCTGCGACAACCGCGCCAGCTCTTCGGTCTCCTCGGGCGTCAGCTCCGTGTAGTCCGACACGTGCCGGTACGGGCACACCATCAGGTGCCCCGGGTTGTACGGGTACAGGTTGAGCACCACGAAGCACCACGTGCCCCGCGCCACCACCAACCCGTCCTCGTCGGACAGCGCAGGGACCCGGCAGAACGGGCACGACGACGACCGGTCGTCGACCGGCTTGTCCTGCCCACCGATGTAGACCATCCGGTGCGGCGTCCACAACCGGTCCATCCCGTCGTCGAACCGAGGATGCCCCTCCGGGCCCTCGACCGAGTACCCGGCCCCTGCGCCGTCCGACGTCACGCGTCAGACCTGGCTGCGCTCGCGGACCGCAGACACGATCCGCTCGATGGCCTCGGCCACGGGCACGCCGTTGTCCTGGCGCCCGTCGCGGTACCGGAACGACACCGCGCCGGCCTCGACGTCCTCGCCGCCGGCGATGAGCACGAACGGCACCTTCTGGGTGCTGGCCGTGCGGATCTTCTTGCCGAAGCGGTCGTCCGAGTAGTCGACCTCGGCACGGATCCCCTGGGCCCGGAGCTGGGCGACGACGTCTGCCAGGTAGTCGTTGAAGGGCTCCGCGACCGGCACGGCCACGACCTGGACCGGGGCGAGCCACGCCGGGAACGCGCCCGCGTAGTGCTCGGTGAGCACCGCGAAGAAGCGCTCGATCGAGCCGAACAGCGCACGGTGGATCATGACGGGGCGCTGACGCGTGCCGTCCGAGGCCTGGTACTCGAGGTCGAACTTCTCCGGCAGGTTGAAGTCGAGCTGGATGGTCGACATCTGCCAGGTGCGGCCGATCGCGTCCTTCGCCTGGACCGAGATCTTGGGGCCGTAGAAAGCGGCGCCGCCCGGGTCCGGCACGAGGGCCAGGCCCGACTCCTCGGCGACCTGACGCAGCGTCTCGGTCGCCTCCTCCCAGGCGTCGTCCGTGCCGACCGACTTCTCGGGGTCGCGCGTCGAGAGCTCGAGGTAGAAGTCGTCGAGGCCGTAGTCCTTGAGCAGGTCGAGGACGAAGTTGAGCGCGTCGGTCAGCTCGGACTTCATCTGGTCGCGCGTGCAGTAGATGTGCGCGTCGTCCTGGGTGAAGCCGCGGGCCCGGGTCAGGCCGTGCACGACGCCCGACTTCTCGTAGCGGTAGACCGTCCCGAACTCGAAGAGGCGCAGCGGGAGCTCACGGTACGAGCGGCCGCGCGCGTCGAAGATCAGGTTGTGCATGGGGCAGTTCATGGGCTTGAGGTAGTAGTTCTGCCCGGCACGGCGCAGCGTGCCGTCGGCGTCGCGCTCCTCGTCGAGGTGCATGGGGGGGTACATGCCCTCGGCGTACCAGTCGAGGTGCCCGGAGACCTGGTACAGCTTCTCCTTGGTGATGTGCGGGGAGTTGACGAACGAGTAGCCCGCCTCGATGTGCCGCTTGCGCGAGTACTCCTCCATCTCGTTGCGGATGATCCCGCCCTTGGGGTGGAAGACCGCGAGGCCGGAGCCGATCTCGTCCGGGAACGAGAAGAGGTCGAGCTCGACGCCCAGGCGACGGTGGTCGCGGCGCTCGGCCTCGGCCAGGCGCTCGGTGTAGGCGCGCAGCTCGTCCTTGGTGGGCCAGGCCGTGCCGTAGACGCGCTGGAGCTGGGGGTTCTTCTCGCTGCCGCGCCAGTAGGCGGCGGCGCTGCGCATGAGCTGGAAGCCGTTGCCGATGAGGCGAGTGCTGGGCAGGTGCGGGCCCCGGCACAGGTCCTTCCAGGCCACGGAGCCGTCGCGACGAAGGTTGTCGTAGATGGTGAGCTCGCCGGCGCCGACCTCGACCGACACGCCCTCCCCTGCCTCCTCGTCGACCGAGCCGGAGCCCTTGAGGCCGATCAGCTCGAGCTTGTAGGGCTCGTTCGCGAGCTCGGCGCGCGCCTCGTCCTCGGTCACGACGCGACGCTTGAACGTCTGGCCGTCCTTGACGATGCGGGCCATCGCCTTGTCGAGGGCCTTGAGGTCGTCGGGGGTGAACGGGGTCTCGACGTCGAAGTCGTAGTAGAAGCCGTCGCGGATGGGCGGGCCGATGCCGAGCTTCGCGTCCGGGTTGACCTGCTGGACGGCCTGGGCCAGGACGTGCGCGGCGGAGTGGCGCAGCACGTCGAGCCCGTCGGGCGAGTCGATGGTCACGCCCTCGACCTCGTCGCCCTCGGCGACGGCGGTGTCGAGGTCCTTGAGCTGACCGTTCACACGCAGGACGACGACGTCGCGGCGACCCTGGAACAGGTCCACGCCGGTCGTCCCCGTCTCCACCGTGGTCCGTTCCCCGTCGAGAGTGATGGACAAGGGTGACGAGAGAACGTCTGACACGGTGCGCGCTCCTAGCGGCTCGACAGGGCAGTGGAAAGGGCGCCACCAGACGGCGGCGCCCCTCGATGTTACCGACCTCGGCCGGTCGCGTGCTTACCGCGACCGATCAGTCGTTCGCTTCCTTGGCCTTCTCGGCCAGGGTGTCGACGTGCACGTCGACAGAGTCCGGCGCGATTCCCTTGATCTTCTCGGCGACCTCGTCGATCTTGTCGTCGGTCAGGAAGCCCTTGGCCTTGTCGACCAGTCCCCCCAGGCCCTCCTTGGCCTGGTCGGCGGCGGCGGCCGCCTTGTCCTTGGCGTCGTCGATTCCCATGCTCGTCTCCTTCGCACCAGGTCGGTCGCGAGGCTCCTGCCCCGCCCCAGCGAAACTACCGTCGTCCGGAGCTTCCTTCCACGGGAGGGACGACGCCGGCGCCCCCGGTCGGGACCGGACCCAGTCCTTCCCTGCTGGTCGGTGAGCCGGGGTACGTGGGTCGTGGTTGGGAGGTCTGGCCGCTTGGCACACTATTTTCTATCCTGGGGAGGGCGGGTCCGAAAAGTGTGAGATGTCCGACGCTTCCTCGGAGCTTTCCCGGCGTGGGCGGGCTTCCCGCCCCTCGTGGGCCGCTGCCATGATGTGCCGCGTGCCGTACACGCCCGTCCACGCCCTGGTGTCCCTCCCCCTCGCCGGTCGCCGTGCGCGACGCGCACTCCCCCCGGACCTGCTCCTCTGGGCCCTGCCTGCCTTCGCGGTCGGCGCGATGGTGCCCGACGCCCCGCTCTTCCTCGACGTCCTGGTCCCCGGCACCGACGAGCTGGCGCATCCCACGCACCGCCTGCTGGGGGTCGTGACCGTGGACCTCGCGCTCGCGCTCGCGTTCACCGCTCTGTGGGTGCTCGTCGTCCGGGGACCGTTCCTGGCCGCGCTCCCCCGCCGGTCCGCGCCGGTGCCCGACGAGTCGACGCGCACGGCGCACCCGCTCGCGGTCGCGGGGGCCGTCGTCGGGCTCGCCGTGGCGGGCACGCTCACGCACGTCCTCTGGGACGACTTCACGCACCTGCGCGGCACCGCCGTCCAGACGTGGGACGTCCTGCGCACACCCGTCGCGGGCGTGCTGGCATACAAGTACCTCCAGCACGGGAGCTCGCTCGTCGGCCTCGTGACGATCGCGGCCCTCACGGTGCGCTGGTGGCGACGCGCAGAGCCGGTCGCCCAGCCGCAGCACCTGCGCTCCGCGGTGCTCGCCGTGTGCGCGGGGGCGGCGGTCGGGATGGTCGGGGCGGTGGTGCGCCTCGTCGCGGCCGACCACGCCGTGACCGTCTTCTCCCTCGCGCGCCTGGCCGCGACGTACCCCGTGCTCGGCGCGGGGATCGGCCTGGTCGTGTGGGCCGCCGTCCGGACGACCTCCCGGCGCCGCGACGGCCGTCCGTCCACCGCCCGGGTCGCGGCGGGCACCCCCACCCGGGACTGACCGGGCCCGACGACGTCACGCACGCGACGTCGTCGGCTCCCCTCCCCCGCTGGTCTGCACCCCGCGGGCCTGCGCGGGGTCGGTCAGGCGCGCGGCCCCGCGCCGTGGGTACCGCGCGCGCCGCCAAGCGCTTCCGAGCGTCGCTGGGCCTCGTCCGCGACCGCACGCAGCCGGTCGACGTGCCGGGACCGGTCGGCTGCCGAGCGGGGCGTCAGGTTGTCGTCGTCGGCCCTGAGCCCCGCACTCCCGTCGGTCAGCTCGCGCAGGACGTCCGCGTGGCCGGCATGGCGAGCCAGGTCGCCCGTGACGTGAGCCATGACCTGGAGGAGCGTGACGTCGGCACGCCCGGCGGGCCACCAGGGGACCCGCCCGGTCGCGTCGAGGTCACGCGTCGCGATCGTCTCGTCGGCGAAGGCCCAGACCCGGCGGTAGAGATCGACGACCGCGTCGACCGGCTCGTCCACGGTGGCCCACATGTCGGCGTCGTCCTCGGCGTCGTCGGCGATCCAGGGCATCTCGTCCGGGCTCGGCCACTCGCGACCGAACGTCTGGCCGAAGTAGCCGACCTCGACCCCCGCGGCGTGCTTGACCAGCCCGAGCAGGTTCGTCCCCGTGGGCGTCCAGGGCCAGCGGGCCGCGCGCTCGTCGAGCCCCTCGACCTTCCAGAGCAGCGCGTCACGCGCCGCCTGGAGATACCGGTGCAGGACGTCCTTGTCGTCGGTCGTCGTGGTGCGCGGGCTCGCCATCGACCGAGTCTCGCGCGGCGCCGCGGGAACCGCAACGGCACCCACAGCGCGCGGGAGCCCTCCGCCCTGGTGTCACCCCGTGGGGGGACCCAGGGCGGACCCCAGGGACCGACGACCGGTACCCCAGGTGGAGGCCGGAGCCGTGGCCCGCGACCTAGCGTCGTGCCATGCCCAACCCCACGCTGATCGGCGACCCGCAGGTCCGACTCGTCCCGCTCCAGGACGACGGCGACCCGCTCGTCGAGCTCACCTGGATCGACGGCCCCGCGGGCACCGCGGCGCGTCACGTGCGGGCAGGTCTCGCCGACCGGCTCGTCGCCGCGCAGCGCGCGCTCCCCGACGGGCTGCGCCTCTCGCTGTCCGAGGGCTACCGTCCAGTGGCCTCGCAGGCCGAGATCATCGCTCGATACACGTCGTCGCTGCGTGCCCGCCGACCGGACCTCGCACCGTGGGAGATCGTGGAGCTCTCGACGCGCTACGTCGCACCGCTCGACGTGGCACCCCACGTGGCGGGGGCCGCGGTGGACCTGACCCTGGTCGATGCCCGGGGCCGAGAGGTCGACATGGGCTGCCCGCTCGACGCGACGCCCGAGGAGAGCGGCGGCACCTGCTACTTCGCAGCCCCCGGCATCGCACCGGCGGCGCGCGCGTACCGCGACCTCCTCGCCCGCGCCCTGACCCAGGCCGGGCTGGTCAACTACCCGACCGAGTGGTGGCACTGGAGCTACGGAGACCGGTACTGGGCGCTGGTCACGGGTGCACCGCACGCCCTCTACGGGCCCGTGGAGCGGTCGGTGGCCGCAGCATGAGGACCGACCTCCTGCACCGACGCGCCGGCGGTCAGCGGACGACCGTCGTGAGCCGCCCGACCGCGCTCGTCGACCTCGCCGCCCTGCGGGCGAACGCCCGCACGATCACCCGGCTCACGGGCACGCCCCTCCTGGCGGTCGTGAAGGCCGACGGCTACGGGCACGGGGCGGTCGCCCTGGCCCGGGCCGCGCTCGCCGGTGGCGCGAGCGCGCTCGGCGTCACCTCGGTCACCGAGGCGGTCGCGCTGCGACGTGCGGGCATCGACGTCCCGGTCCTGAGCTGGCTCAATGCCCCCGCGACCGACTTCCGCCCCGCGCTGCACGCCCGGGTCGACCTCGCCGTCCCGAGCCTCGACCACCTCGAGGCGATCCGCGCGGCCGTGCGACGCACGGGCGTCACCGCGACGATCCACCTGCACGTCGACATCGGCATGTCGCGCGACGGGGCCGGGCAGGACTCCTGGGGCCGCCTGTGCACCGAGGCGCGCACGGCCGAGGAGGCCCGGGAGGTCGTCGTGCACGGCCTCATGGGTCACCTCGGATGCGCCGATCGCCCCGGGCACCCGACGACGACGCGCGACCTCGACCGGTTCGACCGTGCGACGCGGGTCGCGCACGCAGCCGGCCTGCGCCCGACGGTCCGGCACCTGGGCGGCACGCCCGCCGCGCTGACCGACCCCCGCGCGCGGCTCGACCTGTGCCGTGTCGGGGCAGGCCTGGTCGGGATCGATCCTGCCCGCACCGGGGCGCCGCTGCGTCCCGCCCTGACCCTGCTCGCACCCGTCGTCGCGGTGCGAGAGGCCCGTGCAGGGCAGCGCGTCGGGTACGGCGACGCGCACGTGCTCCCCCGCGCGACGCGGCTCGCGCTGCTGCCCGTGGGGTACGCCGACGGCATCCCCCGGATCGCGTCCGGACGTGCGTCGGTCCTGCTGCACGGGCGGCGCTGCCCCGTCGTGGGCCTCGTCTCGATGGACCAGGTGGTCGTCGACGTCGGGGCGCTACCAGTGGTCGCCGGGGACACCGCCGTGGTCCTCGGACCCGGCGCCGGCGGGGAGCCCACGACCCACGAGTGGGCGCGCTGGGCGGGCACCATCGAGCACGAGATCGTCACAGGCATCGGCCCGCGCGTCGACCGCCGCCACGTCGAGGAGGACCACTGATGGGGACCGCGACCCACGCGACCCACGAGACCCGCGAGACCAGCGAGGTCGGGCACGCCGAGAGCGGGCTTGCCGGAACCAGGACGGGGGCACGGCTGCGCGTCGCCGTGATCGGCGGCGGACGGAGCTGTGAGCACGACGTGTCCCTGGCGACCGCGGCGTCGATCGGTGACGCGCTCGAGGCGCGCGACGTCGACGTCGTGCGCCTGACGATCGGCCGGGACGGGCGGTGGTCCGACGCGAACGGGCCGCTCGGAGCCGGCGTCGCCGTGAGCCTCACGGCCGCCGTCGGGATCCTCAGCGGGTGCGACGTCGCCTTTCCCGCCGTCCACGGCCCTCGGGGCGAGGACGGCACCCTCGCCGGCCTGCTCGACCTCGCGGGGATCCCGTACGTCGGGTCGGGCGTGCGCGGTGGGGCGCTGGCCATGGACAAGTGGGCCACCAAGCTCGTGGCGCAGGCGCTCGGCATCGCCGTCGCCGAGGGGACGCTGGTGGACGCGCGGTCGCCGCTCCCGACGGTCCGGGCGTTCCCCGTCGTGGTCAAGCCCGTGGCGTCGGGGTCGAGCCACGGTGTCGCGGTCGCGCGCGACGACGCCGAGCTGCGCGAGTCCGTGGCCCGTGCGGGCCTGCTCGACGACCGGGTCCTGGTCGAGGACTTCGTGGTCGGGCGCGAGATCGACGTCGCGGTCCTCGAGACCGCCGGCGGTGCGCGCGTCGTGGGGCCGCCCCTCGAGATCGTGGTCGCGACCGGCGGAGTGTTCGACACGGCCGACAAGTACGACGACGACCCGACGTTCCTGCTGCCCGCCCCTGTCTCACCGGCCGAGCAGACGACTCTCCGCGACGCCGCGCTCGCACTGTTCGACGCGCTCGGCTGCCGCGGTGTCGCCCGCTTCGACTTCTTCCTGTCCCCCGTGCACGGACTGGTCCTCAACGAGGTCAACACGATGCCCGGGATGACGGCGACGTCCCAGGTGCCGAAGATGTTCGCCGCGCTGGGGACGCGCTACGAGGACCTGGTCGAAGGGCTCGTGCTCGCGGCCGCGGCATCGACCGCCGGACCGGCCCCGACGAGCGGGCTCGCCGCCTGATGGTCGTCGACGGTCGTCCGTCCGGGCCGGTCGGGCGTGGGAGCATCCGGGAGTGAGCCCGCCCCACCCCGTGACGCCTCGCGTCGCAGCCACCTGGCCGGCCCCGACCGTCGCCCTGCTCGTCGTCGTCGCGGGATTCGTCGAGGTCGCCCGGGACGCACGGGTGACCGACGCGCGCCTCGTCGCCGGCGTCGCGGTCGTCCTGACGACGGCTCTCGCCTGCGCGCTCTTCCGCCGGGCCCCGGGGCTCGCGCTCGGTCTGCTCCTCGTGACCGGCCTGTTCCAGGTCACGACCGGGGCTGCGCTCCTCGCCGTCCAGCTCACCGCTCCCCTCGTCGCTTTCGGGACGTCGCGGTACGGGTCGACGCCGGTCCTGTGGCTCAGTGGCGTCGCGCTCCCGTTCGCCCCGGTCCTCGCGTTCATGTACCTCGGCAGCGACGGCGTGTACGTCTCCAGCGACCTCGTGGCGATCCTGCTGTCCTCGGGGGGCGGGGACCTCGTCGGTCCGGCCCTGGTCGGGTTCGGGTCGCTCGCGTACTTCCTGCTGCCCTGGTTCCTCGGTCTGGTGCTCCGGGGCCGCGAGCGCACGAGCCTGTCCCGACAGGACGAGCAGGCGGCTCTCGCGGCCCTCGACGAGGCCCGGGAGGAGCGCGCGGCGGCGACAGAGATCGCGCGCCTCCAGGCCGGGAACGCCCGTCTGGCGCGGGACGTCCACGACGTCGTCGGGCACTCGCTCGCCGTGATCCTCGCCCAGGCCGAGTCCGCCCAGTACCTCGCCGACGACGATCCCGACGCCGCCAAGCGGGCCATGGCGAGCATCGCGGCCTCCGCACGTCAGTCGTTGCGCGACGTCCGGGCCGTCCTCGGCTCGACCGGGACGCCCACCCCCGCCGGGTTGCTCCCGCAGGGGAGTCTGCAGTCCCTGATCGACGACGTCCGCACCGCAGGCGTCCAGGTCGAGGACGCCGAGTCGGGCGAGCCGCGCGACCTGACCCCCGAGGAGCAGACTGTCGCGTTCCGGGTGCTCCAGGAGATGCTGACGAACGCGCTCAAGCACGGCTGCCGGGACCGCGCCGTCTCGGTCCGCCGGTCGTGGTGCACGGAGCCGGCACGCACCGCACGGACCGGCCCCTCGGGGCGGACGACGTACCTGCTCGTCGAGGTGGCGAACGCCGTCTCCCCCGGGACCGAGCGCGGCGTCGGAGGACGCGGGATCGCCGGGCTGCGTCAGCGGCTCGAACCCTTCGGCGGCCACCTGTCGGTCCGCACCGCGCCCCTGCCGGACGGTGGCGCGACGTTCACGGCGAGCGCGTACGTTCCCCTGTCCTGAGGAGCGGCCGCCGCAGACCGCCCGGCCCACCGCACCACCACCCCCGAGGAGCCGTATGACCACCGCCGAGGACGTCCGCGTCCTGCTCGTCGACGACCAGGAGCTCTTCCGGCAGGGCGTCGGGGTGATCCTCGACGCCCAGCCCGGCATCCGGGTGGTCGGGTCGGCGGCAGACGGCCGGGAGGCCGTGCGTCTGGTCGACGAGCTGGTGCCGGACGTGGTGCTCATGGACCTCCGCATGCCCGTGCTCGACGGAGTGGAGGCCACCCGGCAGATCTTCGCCCCGACGCGGGCCGCGGGTCGGACGCGACCGGTCCGGGTCGTCGTCCTGACGACCTTCGACCTCGACGACCGGGCTGCGACCGCGATCCGCTACGGTGCGAGCGGGTTCCTCCTCAAGGACTCGAGCCCCGAGCAGCTCGCCCACTGCGTCCGCACGGTGCACGCCGGCAACGCCGTCATGGCCCCGCAGGACCTGACGACGCTCCTCGACGGCAGGTTCCGCGCCGTCGCCCCGGTCCCTGGGGAGGTCGGGTCGCTCACGACCAAGGAGCGCAGGGTTCTCGTCCTCGTCGCCACGGGGATGTCGAACGCCGAGATCGGGGCGCGGCTGTTCGTGAGCGAGTCGACCGTCAAGACGCACGTCGGCGCGATCCTGCGCAAGCTCGACCTGCGCGACCGCGTGCAGGTGGTCGTCTACGCGCACGAGCACCGGCTCGTCGACACCGACCGCTGACCGGCTCGTCCTCCGACCGCGCGTGCCAGGCGTGCGGGGTACCAGGAGAACCTCCCGCGACGTAGCGGTCCGACGTACGTTCGGACAGGAGACGGTCCACGGGACCGCGTCCGTCGGCCCGGTCCCACCGATCGACGCCACCGACCACCGAGGAGCGCGAGCCATGACCGCATCGACGACCACCTGGACCGACGACGAGCTGGAGCGGGTCGGCCGTGCCGAGGAGCTCCAGGTCTCTTCGCTGCGCGCCGACGGGAGCCTGCGGCCGTTCGTGACCATCTGGGTCGTGCGGGTGGGCGACGACGTCTACGTCCGGTCGGCCTACGGCCGGGAGAACGGCTGGTTCCGTCGCGCCCTGGCCGATCCGCGAGGCCGGGTCCGTGCGGGCGGGGTCGAGAAGGACGTCGTGTTCGTCGAGCCCGACGACTCGGTGCACCCGGCGGTCGACGCGGCCTACCACGCGAAGTACGACCGCTACGGGCCGGCGATCGTCGGCTCCGTGACCGGGGCGGCGGGCGCCGCGGCGACGTTCCGGCTGGACCCGCGCCCGTCCTGACGGACTGCTGAGGGCGCGCGCTCGCGCGACGGGAGCGACGGCATCCGACGACCGGGTCCGACCGCCCCACCGCCCCCCGGGACGGCAGTGCGCCCGACGGCGTCACGCGCCGCACGGGAGCGCTTCCACACTCGAGGACGAACGTGGGTAGGGTGTCGGCGTGACGAAGATCTCCCTCCCCCCGCTGCACTGGTTGTCCCACGAAGGCGCAGGTCAGGTCGCCGACGACGCCGTGACCCTGACGGCGCCCGCCGGCACCGACTGGACCAACGACGCCCTGGGCGCCCCGCCCCAGCACGCGGCCCCGGCGCTGGTGTTCGACGCACCGGCCGAGATCGCGCTGTCCGCCCGGGTCCGGGTGACGACCGAGCGCACGACGTTCGACGCGGGCGCCCTGGTCCTGTGGGCCGACGACGCGCACTGGGCCAAGCTCTGCTTCGAGCAGGCGCCGAACGGCCGCGCCATGGTCGTCTCGACCGTCACGAACGAGTACACCGACGACTGCAACTCCTGGGACGTCGACGACGAGAGCGTGCACCTGCGGGTCGTGCGGACCGGCCCCGCCTGGGCGTTCCACGCCTCGCGCGACGGCGAGACCTGGGAGTTCGTCCGCCTCTTCCGCCTTTACTCCGAGCTTCCGGTCCGGGTGGGCTTCCTGGCACAGGCTCCCCTGGGGACGACGTGCACCGCGGTCTTCGACCGGATCGCGCTCGACGACACCGCGCCCGGCGACCTGCGCGACGGGAGCTGACCTCAAGGTTCGCGCACCGGGTACACCGCGGGGACCCCCGACGGGTCCTCACCGACCAGGCCGTCGATCGACTCACGGATCAGGTCGGCGTGCCCCACGTGCCGGGCGTACTCCTCGATCAGGTCGACCAGGACCCTGCGCAGGCTCGACCGTTCCCCGCCGTCCCCGACCTCGGGCTGCCAGACGAGACGGCGGTCGAGGCCGCCGTCCGCGAGCGCCTCGTCGATCGCCGCGCGTGAGCCGACGACGGCGGCGCGCCACAGGTCGTACAGGTCTCCCGGCGAGTCCTGCGCGGCCGAGGTCCACGGCCACTGCGGGTCGCGGTCCCAGTCGACCGTGTCCCAGGGTTCCCCGGGAGGGCGTCCGTGGAGCTTGGTCGAGAACCACAGCGACCTGCCGGAACCGCACGGTGCGGACGCGCGTTCAGCGTGTCCGACGGGCAAGGTGCGGGTAGTCGATGACGATCCCGTCCTCGTCGACGGTGAGGTCCGCGGTGACGTCGCGGGTCGCGCTCGCGTACCTGACGACCGCGAGACCGGCCTCGGGGTCGTAGGGGGCGTTCGCCGTGTACTCCTGCTCGCTGCGCAGCACACGCAGTGACGGGACCTCGACCCAGGCCATGGTCAGCCGGACCGGCTCGGCGGCGGCTTCCGGTCCCGTCAACCCGAGGCGCAGGACGGGCATGGAGTTCGTGACGGGGCACAGCGCAAGGTCGCAGTCGAGCGCGTCCGTGAGCACCGACGGGTCGTCGATGCCGGGGGTCGCGAGGTCGACAGGGGCCGACCCGACATGTCCGACGCGAGCGCTCCATTCTCCGGCGATGCTGCGTTCGAGCCGTAGGTCCCTGGACCAGTCCTGCCCACGGACGGTCACGTCGAGCCGTCGCGTGACCCACCTCGGTCCGAGGGTCAGCGACCACGACATGACCCACGTCGTCGAGCAGGAGGTGCCCAGACCTTCGAACCGGTCGGCGCCGAGCGACAGGACCGCGGCGTCGACGCGGTCGGGGTCGCCCTCGCCCACCCACGTGACGTGCCGACGGGTCATGTCCTGCCTCCTTCGTCTACGGGAGGTCACCAGCGCACCGCTCCCCCTGCCCGGTCTACCAGGCTTCGCAGAGGCTCGACAGCGGGTCGCCCGCCGACCGGGCAGGCGGCGGCCCCGGTCACCTCCCGGGAACGTGCCACGACACGCCGTTCCCCAAGGTCCCCCGAACGGGTGACCAACGTCCCGACCTCAGGGAGGAAGGTCCCGGCGCGCCCGAGATTGGCCACTACATGTGGGATCTGCCGGGTGTAATTGCTACTACATCTAGTCTTCATCGACGCTCCGGGCTGCCCGTCCAGGCAGGCCCCGAGCGTCACACAGAGAGGTTGTGGTCGCATGGGCCTGGTCGGGATCGAGCAGGGCGAGGACGTCACGTCGGGGTCGACGAGCGGCCTCACGGTGCTCAAGCGTGACGGTCGAGCGCTCGCGTTCGACGACTCCCGGATCCGCGCCGCGCTCAGGAAGGCCTACGAGGAGGTCCACGGGGCAGCGACGCCGTTCCACGAGCGCGCTCTCGACGCGGTGCTCGACCGGGTGGTCGCGGAGATCTCGGTGCGCTTCGCGGGCGTCGTGCAGATCTACGAGATCCAGGCCGTGGTCGAGCACGAGCTGCTCGAGTCGCGCGAGTACGAGGTGGCGCGCGCCTACATCGACTACCGCGTCCAGCGGGACTTCGCGCGCAGCCGGTCGACCGACCTCAACCACTCGATCGTGGGTCTGATCAGCAAGGACTCGGCGGTCGTCAACGAGAACGCCAACAAGGACTCGGACGTCTTCAACACCCAGCGCGACCTGACGGCCGGCGCGGTCGGCAAGGCGATCGGTCTGCGCATGCTGCCCCCGCACGTCGCGAACGCCCACCAGAAGGGCGACATCCACTACCACGACCTCGACTACCACCCGTACGCGCCCATGACGAACTGCTGCCTGATCGACTTCCGGACGATGCTGTCCGAGGGGTTCCGCGTCGGCAACGCGCAGGTCGAGCCGCCCCGCTCGATCCAGACCGCGGCCGCGCAGATCACGCAGATCATCGCGAACGTCGCCTCGAGCCAGTACGGCGGCTGCTCGGTCAACCGGATCGACGAGCTCCTGGCTCCGTACGCCGAGCTCAACTACGCCAAGCACCTGGTCGAGGCCGAGCACTGGCTCCCCGACACCTCGACGCACGACGCGTACGCGCGGGCCAAGACGGCCAAGGACATCTACGACGCGATGCAGAGCCTCGAGTACGAGATCAACACGCTGTTCACGTCCAACGGGCAGACGCCGTTCACGTCGGTCGGCTTCGGGTTGGGGACGGGGTGGCTCGAACGCGAGATCCAGCGCGCGATCCTGCAGATCCGCATCAAGGGCCTGGGCGCGGAGGGCCGCACCGCGATCTTCCCCAAGCTCATCTACACCCTGCGCCGCGGGGTCAACCTCGAGCCGGGCGACGAGAACTACGACATCAAGGAGCTCGCCGTGGAGTGCGCGACCAAGCGCATGTACCCCGACGTGCTGAGCTACGACAAGATCGTCGAGCTCACGGGCAGCTTCAAGATGCCCATGGGCTGCCGCTCGTTCCTCCAGGGCTGGTCGGACCAGGAGGGCAACGACGTCGTGGAAGGCCGCATGAACCTGGGCGTCGTGACGCTCAACCTGCCCCGCATCGCCCTGGAGGCCCAGGGCAGCCAGGAGGCGTTCTGGGACATCCTGGCGGAGCGGCTCGTGACCGTGCGCGACGCGCTCGTCTACCGCGTCGAGCGCTGCAAGGAAGCCGTCCCTGGCAACGCCCCGATCCTGTACGTGCACGGCGCGTTCGGCGAGCGCCTGGCCCCGGACGACGACGTCGACCAGCTCTTCCGCGACGGGCGCGCGACCGTCTCGCTCGGGTACATCGGGCTGTACGAGGTCGCGGCCGCGTTCTTCGGCGGCGCCTGGGAGGCCGACCCCGAGGCGAAGGAGATGACGCTGCGCGTGCTGCGGACCCTCAAGGAGCACACGTCCGCCTGGACGGCCGAGCACGGCTACCAGTTCAGCGTCTACTCGACGCCGAGCGAGAGCCTCACGGACCGGTTCGCGCGGCTCGACCGGGAGAAGTTCGGGGTGGTGGCCGACATCACCGACAAGGAGTACTACACGAACAGCTTCCACTACGACGTGCGCAAGGACCCGACGCCGTTCGAGAAGCTCGACTTCGAGATGGACTACCCGCAGTACGCCTCGGGCGGGTTCATCCACTACTGCGAGTACCCGGTGCTCCAGCAGAACCCGAAGGCGCTCGAGGCCGTGTGGGACTACGCCTACGACCGGGTGGGGTACCTCGGTACGAACACCCCGATCGACCGGTGCTACGCGTGCGGGTACGCGGGCGACTTCACCCCGACGGCGCGCGGCTTCGCGTGCCCGGGCTGCGGCAACACGGACCCGCGCACGTGCGACGTCGTCAAGCGCACGTGCGGGTACCTCGGCAACCCGCAGCAGCGCCCCATGGTGCACGGGCGGCACGTCGAGATCTCCTCGCGCGTCAAGCACATGGCGGGGGCCGTGAGCCTGGGTGCCCTCGACGAGCCCGGGTCCGCGAGCGCCGTGGTCGACGCCGGCCCAGCGGAAGCCTGAGGTCGTCGTGTCGCGGGACCCGCAGCCCGACTGGCTCGCGGAGCGTTTCAGCCAGGGGCACGTCGCGGACTACAAGCCGTTCGTGTTCGTCGACGGCGAGGGCGTGCGCTGCAGCCTGTACGTGAGCGGGTGCCTGTTCGCGTGCGAGGGCTGCTTCAACGAGGCGACGTGGAGCTTTCGCTACGGGTCCCCGTACACCGACGAGCTCGAGGAGCGGATCCTCGCGGACCTCGCGCACGAGTCCGTGCAGGGCCTGTCCCTGCTCGGCGGCGAGCCGTTCCTCAACACGGGCGTGTGCCTGCGCCTCGTGCGGCGCCTGCGCGCGCAGCACGGACGGGGCAAGGACGTGTGGTGCTGGACCGGCTACACGTTCGAGGAGCTCCGCGCGGGGTCGGGCGACAAGCAGGAGCTCCTCGCCGAGCTCGACGTCCTGGTCGACGGCCGGTTCGAGATCGCGCACCGGGACCTCACGCTGCCGTTCCGCGGGAGCACGAACCAGCGTGTCCTGTCGGTCCGGGCCTCGCTCGCCGCGGGTCGCGCGGTCCCGTGGACGGCGGCGCGCGAGGCCCGGTCCGCCTGACCTGCCCGACGGAGCTTGGCCCGGGGCACGGGCCGGGGTACATCTAGGGGATGCGCACGAACCCCCACGAACTCACCCACCTGGTGCTCGCCGCCCGCGGCGTCGGCGGGCACCGCCAGTACCGCATCCCCGCCCTGGCCGTCTCGACGCGCGGCACGGTCCTCGCGGCGTACGACGGACGCCCCAACCTCGACGACCTGCCGAACACGATCGACCTCCTGGTCCGGCGCAGCCTCGACCACGGCCGCACGTGGGGCCCGCAGCAGGACGTGCGGGTCGGCACGGGGCTCCAGGGGTTCGGCGACCCGAGCCTGCTCGTCGACCGCGTCACCGGGCGCATCTTCTGCTTCCACGCCGCAGGGACCCACGCGGGGTTCTTCGAGGCGGTCGAGGGGCTCGAGCCCGAGGACGACGTCCAGCACGTCGACCTGTCGTTCTCCGACGACGACGGCCTCACCTGGACCCACCGGCGCGTGACGGCCTCGCTCAAGCCGCAGGGCGTCACGGGCCTCTTCGCCGCGGCGGGCGCCGGGATCCAGCTCGAGACCGGCCCGTACGCCGGGCGGCTGGTCCAGCAGATGGTCCTGCTCCTGGGCGGGGAGATCCGCGCGGCGTCGGCGTACTCCGACGACCACGGCGACACCTGGACGCTCGGCGAGCCCACGGGGCCCGGGGCGAACGAGAACAAGGTCGTCGAGCTGAGCGGCGGCCGCGTGCTCCTGAGCTCTCGCGCCAAGGGCTGCCGGGTGCAGGCCGTCTCGACCGACGGCGGCCACTCCTACGGGCCGCTGACACCCGTGCCGGACCTGCCCGACCCGAGCGACAACGGCAGCATCCTGCGGCTCGGGCCCGCGACCGACGCAGCCGCTCCCCTGCTCGTGACCAACAACCGCGACGCCGACCTGCGCCGCAACACCGTGCTCAGCGTCTCGCACGACGAGGGCACGGCGTGGCGGCCCGCGCTCACGGTCTGCGCGGGCTCGAGCGCCTACTCGACGGCGGCAGTGCTCGCCGACGGGTCGCTCGGCGTGCTCTACGAGCGTGACGGGTACAGCGAGATCGTGTTCGCCCGCGTCGAGGCCGACGCCCTCTCCTCCGCAGCTCTCGCCGAGGCCGCTCGGACCTACCAGGACGACGACGGCGGGGCCTTCACCATGGTGCTCCGCTCGATCACCCCGGGTCGTCCCGCCCGGTGGGTCACCGTGGGCGCGTCGCACGTCATCTCGTCCGAGGGCGGCGAGTGGGGCGTGCACACCTGGAAGGAGATCGGGCAGGGGTACGACGGCGACCAGGTCCTCGGCACGCGCGAGGCGCAGGACGTCAACTACGGTCCGGCCGCGCCCGGGCTGCGCGCGGGCGACATCCTCGCGTTCACCGGACGCTTCCGGCACCGTGGCACGGAGCCGGTCACGGCCGCGCTGAGCGGCAGCTTCGACGGCGACGTGGCGGCCGAGCTCCCTGCCCTGCGCCTCGCGCCCGGCGAGGACGCCCTGTACTTCACACCGACGTACACCGTGACGCCGGAGGACGTGGCCACCGGCTTCGCGGTCGTCACGTGCGCGGTCCAGGCCGGGCCGGAGCGGTTCGAGCGGGCGTTCCGCGCGGACACCGTGACCGGGGAGGTCGTGCCGGTCGCGCAGTGACCTGCGCCCCCGGGGCATGGGCGGGCCCCGGGGGCGCAGGTCAGGGCGTGGCGCCGACTGTGCCCGCGGACATGGTGTCCGACCCGGGACCGGGCGTGTCGATGACGGTCGTCGCGTCCTCACCGCCGACCGCGTCGTCGGGCGTGAGGTCGGTGCGGGTGTGTGCCCGTTCGCCCTGCGGTCCGAACAGGCTGAGCACCTCGGCGCCCTCTTGGCCCGTGCTGCCGAACCAGTGGGGCGTGCGGGTGTCGAACTCGGCGACCTCCCCGGCGTCGAGCACGATGTCCCGGTCCCCCACGACGAGCCGCAGCCGGCCCGTGAGCACGTACAGCCACTCGTAGCCCTCGTGCGTCGTGAGCACGGGCT
Organism: Oerskovia sp. USHLN155; assembly: GCF_037145535.1. Taxonomy (NCBI): domain Bacteria; kingdom Bacillati; phylum Actinomycetota; class Actinomycetes; order Micrococcales; family Cellulomonadaceae; genus Oerskovia; species Oerskovia sp. USHLN155. The sequence continues at coordinate 34,572 of NZ_JBBCXG010000006.1, read as the reverse complement.
CGGCGGCCTTGCGCGGGACGAGGATCTTCCAGGCGTGCTGGCTCGCGGGCTGCCGGGTCAGGGGCACGACGACCCGGCCGTTGACCCTCCGCGGTGTGAGCCGGATACGGGGGTCGCCCGTCTCCGGGGCGCGCACGAGCTCGTCGAGCGGCACCCGGTAGGCATGGGCAAGGAGAAGGAGGAGCTCGAGGCTGGGCTTGCGGCTCCCGGTCTCGAGACGCGACAGCGTGCTCTTGGATATCCCGGTCGTGCCCGCGAGCGCCGCGAGGGTGATCCCGCGTCGCCGTCGGAGGGCGCCGAGCCGTGGCCCGACCTGGTCGAGTGCGCGTCCGATCGCCGCCGTGGGGTCGTCCATCGCACCATCTCACCATCCCGTCCCAGTTCTGGCAACGAGCGTTGCCAGGAACGGGTCAATGCGGGCAGCCTCGTCAGCATGAACCTCTCCCCGCACGCACCACGCTCACGGACGAGGCTCGTGGCAGCGCTCGCGCTCGCCACGCTCCTGGCCTCGCTCGGCACGAGCATCGCGAACGTCGCACTGCCCACGCTCGCGCACGAGCTTGGGGCGCCCTTCGGCCAGGTGCAGTGGGTCGTCCTGTCGTACCTGCTGGCCATGACCGTGACCGCAGTCGCCGTGGGGAGGCTCGGTGACGCCCTCGGACGACAGCGGGTGCTCCTTGCCGGCCTCGGCGTGTTCACGGTCGCGACGCTCGCCTGCGCCTTGGCGCCCAGCCTGGCGGTGCTCGTCGCGGCCCGCTCCCTGCAAGGTGTCGGCGCCGCCGTCATGATCGCGCTCCCCCTCGCGCTCGTGCGCGACGTCGTGCCCGAGGCGCACACCGGAGCTGCCATGGGGCTGCTGGGAACCACCTCTGCGGCAGGGACCGCGCTGGGTCCCGCCGGGGGCGGGCTGCTGATCGCGACGTCCGGCTGGCAGGCGGGCTTCGTGGCCATGCTGCCGCTCGCGAGCGTCGCCCTCGTGCTGACCTGGCGCGGCCTCGGCGACGCACCTGCCCCGGTCCGGTCTGGCGCGCGGTTCGACGTCGCGGGCGCCGTGGTGCTCACGGGCGCCCTGGTGGTGGGCGCCCTCGCGATGACTCCCGGCGCCGTCCCGCAGGTCGGCGCCGGGCCCCTGCTCGCGGGCGCGGCGGTCCTCGTCGTGCTGCTCGTCGTGGTCGAGCGCAGGTCTGCTGCACCGCTCGTGCCGTGGGAGCTCCTGCGCGCCCGCGCCCTGAGCGGTGGCCTGCTCATGAACCTGCTCGTCGCGACCGTGATGATGAGCACCCTGGTCGTGGGTCCCTTCTACCTCGCGGGTGGGCTGGGACTGGACGAGGCGGCGATCGGCCTCACGCTCGCCGTCGGGCCGGTCGTCTCGGCCCTGACCGGGGTCGTCGCCGGGAAGGTCGTGGACCGCGCGGGCGCGGGCGCGATGACGACCGCCGCTCTCCTGACCATGACGGCCGGGGCCGTCCTGCTCGTGGCGCTCCCTCACGCCTGGGGCCTGCCCGGCTACGTGCTCGCGCTCGTGGTCCTGACCCCGGGCTACCAGCTCTTCCTGGCCGCGAACAACACGGCCGTCATGACGACGGCTGACGGGCGCCGCCGTGGGACCGTCTCGGGCGTCCTGAGCCTCTCGCGCAACCTCGGCCTCATCGCGGGCGCCTCGGTCATGGGTGCCGTGTTCGCGACCGCGACCGGTTCGGTCTCCGTCCACGACGCCACGGCGGCCTCGAGCGCGGCAGGGATGCGGGCGACCTTCCTCGTCGCGACCGCCCTCCTGGCCCTCGCAGCCGTGGTCTCGCTCGCGGTGCGCAGGCGTGCCGACCGACCCGTGAGCCCTGCCGGGGTGTCGTGAGACCCGTCTCGCACGTGGCGGCCGCGGACGTCGGCCCGTGCGACCTCCCCGAGGCGACGTGCCGCCGTCGGGCCGGGGGTGGGATCCGCTACGCCATCGCCTGGCGGCGGACGATCTCCGCGATCCACGTCGGCGCGAACGGCGACGTGCAGCCCGGGGGCGTCGGGTAGTCCTTGAGGACCTCGAGCCGCTCGCCGATCTCGACCGCACGGGCGCGGAGCGCGGGGTGGTGGATGCCGATGTTCGCGAGGCACTCGTTCATGGCCCACTGGAGGCGCTCGGGAGCGTCCTTCATGTCGGCCTCGACGCGGTCGAGGAGCCCGGGCAGGTCGAGGCCCTCGGGGGACTTCGCGACCCGGTCGGTCGTCAGGGCCCAGCCGGCGCTCGCGACGACCGGGTCGGGGTCCGCGAACCATGCGGTGCGCAGCTCCTCGACGTGCGGGCTCTTCTTGACGACGTAGCTGACGAGCCACCCGTGCACCTTGGGGACGCGCGCGTCACGCAGCATGGCGTCGAGCTCGTCGGCCGACCAGGCCTTGGGGCGGCAGATCAGGATCGCGACGAGGCGCGCTGCGGTGTCGCCCGTCTCCCAGAGCTGCCCCGCGAGCTCGTGCTGGGTCCTGAGCGACTTCGCGACCGCGCGCAGCCTGGTGAGGTTGACGCCGTGGTCGTCCCCGTGGCGCTCGTTGACCGCACGGATCTTCGGGTCCTCCAGGGCGGCCAGCTCGGTCAGCACGTCGCTGACGGTCGCCTCGGTCACGGCAGTCGTCGCCACGTAGGCCTCCTCGGTCTGGTCGGTCTGGTCGTCGGGCGTCGCTCACACCCTACGTCGCCCGTCCCGTGCGCCGCGGCGATCCCCGCGGCCGTCCTCCTGGTGGAATCACGGGCCGGACGCTGCGAGAATCGGTGCGGGATTCCGGGAACGCACGGGCGCGCTTCCGCGTTGACCTGTCGGAATCCACCCGCGATCTGAGAGAGACATGGACGCAGACAGTACGAACCCCCTTGTGCCGGCCACCGATGCTGCGACGAGGGGGTGCAGGTTCTGATGTGGGTGTTGACACTGCTGCTCGGCGTCGTCGTGATCGTCGCGATCACGGCCGTGACCGGCTACTTCGTCGCCCAGGAGTTCGCGTACATGGCCGTGGACCGGTCGCGCCTGAGCGCGCGCGCCGGCACGGGGGACGCCGGTGCCAAGCGCGCCCTGGCCGTCACCAAGCGCACGTCCTTCATGCTCTCGGGCGCCCAGCTCGGCATCACCGTGACGGGGCTGCTGGTCGGCTACGTCGCCGAGCCGCTCGTCGGTGAGTCCCTGGGCACGGCCCTGGGCGGGGTCGGTGTGCCGACCGGCGTCGGCATCGCCGTGGGCACCGTCCTGGCGCTCGTGTTCTCGACGTTCGTCCAGATGATCTTCGGCGAGCTGTTCCCCAAGAACCTCGCGATCGCACGGCCCGAGCCGGTCGCCCTGTGGCTCGCCCGCTCGACGACCATCTACCTGGCCGTGTTCGGCTGGCTCATCAAGGTCTTCGACCAGGCCTCGAACCTCTTGCTCAAGGCGCTGCGGATCGAGCCCGTGCACGACGTCGAGCACTCGGCGACGGCCCGCGACCTCGAGCACATCGTCGCGGACTCGCGCCAGAGCGGCGACCTGCCGGGCGAGCTCTCGGTGCTCCTCGACCGCATCCTCGACTTCCCCGAGCGTGACGTCGAGCACGCGATGATCCCCCGCGCCCACGTGGACGTCGTGCACGTCGACGACACCCTGGGAGAGGTGCGGGCGCGGATGGCGGCCGGCCACTCGCGCTACCCGGTGCTGGCCGACGACGACCAGGTCGTCGGCGTCGTCCACCTCGTCGACGTCCTGACGACGACGCACGGCGACGACGTCCGGACCCAGGACTTCATGCGCCCCGTCGTCGTGATCCCGACCGCGATGAGCCTGCCCGACGCCCTGCGCGAGCTCACCGAGACGCACAACCAGCTCGCGTGCGTGATCGACGAGTACGGCGGGTTCGCGGGCGTCCTGACGGCCGAGGACCTGGCCGAGGAGCTCGTCGGGGAGATCACCGACGAGCACGACCCCGCGACACCGACCATCGCCCCGCGCGACGACGACGGGATCTGGGTCATGCCCGGAGACACCCACATCGACGAGGTCGAGCGCGCGATCGGCCGCGACCTGCCGCGAGGTGACTACGAGACGATCGCCGGCCTCGTGATCGACCAGCACGGCTCGCTGCTCGAACCCGGTGAGGGCATCGTCGTCGAGCTTCCGCTCGACCCCGCCGACCTGGCCCTGGCGGCCGAGCCCGAGCCCGCCTGGATGCGCGTCGACGTGATCGAGGTCGAGCGCCACGTCCCGTCCCTGGTCCGCGTGACCTTCCCGACGGACGACCGGCCGGTCCCCGCACCCGACACCACGCCCGCTGCTGCGCCCGAGACCGAGGAGGGCGACCGATGAGCAACCCCTGGGTCGTCGTGACCATCACCGTCGTCATCATCGCGCTCAGCGCGTTCTTCGTCGCCGTCGAGTTCGCGCTGCTCGCGGCCAAGCGGCACCGTCTGGAGGACGCCGCCCCGAACAGCCGTTCGGCCCGCGCCGCGCTGCGCAGCTCGACCGAGCTGACCGTGCTGCTCGCCGGGTCCCAGCTCGGCATCACGGCCTGCACCCTGGCCCTCGGCGCGATCACCAAGCCCGCCGTCCACCACTGGCTCACGCCCGCGTTCGAGGCGTGGGGCGCCCCGCTGTGGGTCGCCGACGCCGCCGGGTTCGTCCTCGCCCTGATCATCGTGACGTTCCTGCACCTGGTCGTCGGCGAGATGGCGCCCAAGTCGTGGGCCATCGCCCACCCCGAGACGTCCGCCACGCTGCTCGCGATCCCCATGCGCGGCTTCATGTGGCTGACCCGCCCCCTGCTGACGGGGCTCAACGACATGGCCAACTGGTGCCTCGTCAAGGTCGGCGTCGAGCCGACCGGCCAGGTCGCCTCGGGCCAGAGCGCCGACGACCTGCGCCACCTCGTCGAGCACTCGGCCAACGTCGGCGCCCTGGACCCGGCGTACTTCGCCCAGCTCTCCGGCGCCCTAGACCTGCAGACCCTCACCGTGGGCGACCTGCTCACCGGTCGGGGCCGGCCCACCATGGTCCCGCTGAGCGCCACGGTGCACGACGTGCAGGAGGCGACACGCACGTCAGGCCACCTGCGGATCCTGCTCGGCGACGACACCGCCATCTCGGGCGTCGTGCACGTGCGCGACACGCTCGACGTGGACGTCGACCGGCCCGCGGCGGACCTCATGCGGCCGCCGTTCACGCTCGAGCCGTCCGTGCCCGTCTACGCGGCCCTCGCGCAGATGCGCGAGACCCGCAACCACCTCGCGGTCGTGACCGACGGCGCCACGGTCGCCGGGGTCATCGCGCTGTCGGACGTCATGGCGCGCCTCTTCCCCCGGGAGGTCGCCGCGGCGTGACCTGTGCGGGCCGGTGATGCGCAGGCCTACCGACGACGGCGCCCCACCTGGTCGAAGTACCGGGTGGGGCGCCGTCGTCGTGCTCGCGGCTGCCGGTGGGGCGTGGACCGTCCGTGGGGTGTGCGCGCCGCACGAATCAGTCCGCGTCGGGCGGCTCGGCCGACCCCTGCTCACGAGAAGCCTGGCCGAGCGACGCCTGCATCCTGCGCAGCCGCGCCCTCGTCCAGCGGAACACCAGGTAGTCGGCGACGTTCGCGACGACGACGATGGCCAGCACGAGCCCGACGACGGGCCACCAGTCCCGCGCAGCACCCTGCGGTCCGGCCCCCGCCCCCGTCCCGGCGGCCAGCCCCGCGAGGCCCAGCATGATCGCGGCCGTCGTCACGAGCGCGACGAGCCCGTTGAGGAGGAAGTAGGTGCGGGGGCGGGCGAGCCGGATCGGCAGCAGCGACGTGAGCCACTCGGTGACCAGCCCCACGAGCAGCCCGATGCCACCGCTCGCCAGAACCGTCAGCGCCCACAGCCCCGGGTCGCCCGCGCCAGGGTTCGCCAGGATCACGACGACGCCGATCCCCAGGCCGAGGAAGAACGAGCTCACGACGTTCCGGAAGTTCATACGTTCCTCCTCACATCTTCAGCGCGCTGCGCAGGCGCTTGGCGTAGGTCTTGGACACCTCGAGCTCGGCGCCACCGGTGAGGCGGAGCACGTAGCGCGAGTTGAACCAGGGCACGATCTCGGTCACGTGCAGGAGGTTCGCGAGCTGCGACTCGTTCACGCGGAGGAACCCCAGCCCGGCCCAGGCCGACTCGTAGTGCGCCAACGTCTCGCGCACGCGGTAGCGCCCGGTGGCGGTGCACGCGACGATCCCGTCGGCAGCGGCCTCGAAGTAGCGCACCTCACGCGGTGCGATGACCGTGAACGAGCTGCCGCTCTGGGCCCGTGAGCATCCGGGGCGGACCCGTGGTCCCCTCGTGCAGCCCTGTCGCGAGCATCCGCACGACCTCGACGTGGTCGAGCGGGTCGAACACGACGGCGGGACTGCCCGCGGGGACGTCGAAGCCGCGCTCGACGAGGGCCCACCCGTCGTCGTCGACGGCGATCCCGACGGCGGCGAGCTCCCGACGGAGCCGCTCCGCCACCGCTGGCGAGCAGACCAGCTGCACCATGGATCGTCCTTGCCCCGTCGTGGTCCGGCTAGTCCCGCAGGCGGTCGACCAGCAACCGGACCTGCACCAGCTCCTCGATCGCCTTCTGGCGGTGGTCGAGCGAGCCGAAGTTCGCGATGTAGTACGTGTCGCCGCTCGGATCGTACAGCGCGTACGTCCCGGTGGCGCCGACCGCGCCGTGCACGTCGGACATCGCGAACAGGAGCGGTGAGAGCTCCGAGAAACGGAACTGCATGATGCCCATGCCGTAGCCGATGCCCTTGTCCACGTCGTGCTCGAACCTCGTGAGGGTGGCGAGCGTCTCGTCCGAGACGAGGTCGCCGCCCATGAGCGCCCGCAGGAAGAGCAGCAGGTCGTCCATCGTGGTCACCACTCCCCCGCCCGCCCAGTCGACCGAGAGCGCGTTCCGCCGACTGATGTCGACGCCGTCGGCCGTCAGGGACAGGATGTCCGTGCCCTCGCCGAACTCGGTCAGGAGGCGGCTGCCGGCCATGCCGAGGGGCGTGAACAGGCGGTCGTCGAGGACCTGCGCGTAGGGCGCGCCCTCGATGCGCTCGAGCGCGAGCCCCAGGAGCAGGTAGCCGGTGTCGGAGTAGGCGAACGTCTCCCCCGGGACACCGACCGGCTCCTGGTGGTCCCGCGAGAACGCGACCAGCTCCTGGGCCGTGAAGAGGTGGTCCGGGTCGGCCGCGACCTGCTCCAGGACCGGTACGCCCGAGGTCACCGGCCCTTCGAAGTAGTCGGCCACGCCCGACGTGTGCGCCAGGAGCTGCCCGACCGTCACCTCGGCCGCGTGGTCCGTGCCGTCGACCACGAACAGGTCGGCGAGGGTCTCGGCGTCCAGCCAGGCCGCGACCGGGTCGTCGAACGTGAGCGTGCCCTCGTCGACGAGCTGCCCGTAGACGGCCGCGAGCATCGTCTTGCCCACGCTCGCCGAGTGGTACGGGCTGTCGGTCCGCGCGGGGACGTCGCTGCCCGCCCGCTCGGTGCCGACCGCGTACTGCAGGAGCCGGTCCTCCGGACCCGAGTACACCGTGAGCAACGCGTTGGAGAGCGTCGGGTCGCCCGCGACGGCGTCGCGCAGCCGCTCCTCGACGGCCTGGTCGACCTGCGCCCGCGAGAGGGGACGGTTCGCGTACGCCAGCGCTCCGGCTCCCGCCAGGAGCAGCGCCATGGCGCCTCCCGTGATCCCCCAGGCGATCTTCCCGCGCCGTCTCATGTCGTCTCCTCGTGTGCTGGTCGAGCGATCTCGGTCGAGCGCTCGGTGACACGGCGAACGTACGGAGGGGGCGGGGCCGCGGGGAACGGGTTCGGGCCGAGAGGGCGCGGGGGAGGGCTGAGCGGTCGTCAGGGAGAGGTCACCGTCGACGCCGACACCGGGCCGTCGGTGACGGGGACCGCGCGAGCATCAGTTCGATGGTTGACAGTTAGGGCTCAAATCATTAGCCTTCTAACCATGAGCGAACAGGGCATCAGACTTTCCAGCAGCCTCGAGCTGGTCCGTTGGATCGGATGGGCCCAGCGCAAGGTCGGCGAGGACTGGATCCGCGAGCGCGACCTGAGCCACGAGCAGGCCTTCGTGCTCGGTTACCTGGTGCAGAATCCGGGTGCGATCCAGCGCGACATCGCAGCGGTCAGCCGCACGAGCGCGGCGAGCGTCTCGAGCCTCTTGCAGGGGCTCGAGCGCCGCGGACTCATCGAGCGCCGCACGCAGAGCGGTGACGAACGCCGCAAGCGCGTCTTCGCCACACCGGCGGGGACCGAGCTCATCGCCGGCTTCGACGTCGCGATGGCCCAGGCCGACGAGACGATCCTTGCCCCGTTGACCCCCGAGGAACGGGCCACCCTGCTCTCCCTGCTCACGAAGATCACCGCGGAGCTGCCGCAGCCCACCCGCTCGTAACCGCGAGGGCGTTTCGCCCCTCACCGACCACCCCTTCCACCTCGCCGCGTCGGCGCCCGCCGACGCGCGCTCGACCCTGCCCGAAAGGAGCCGTCATGAGCTCCAGCACCCTCGAACCCACGGTGACGACGGACGACGTCGGCACCAATCACTGGTACCTCGCGTCCGCGCCCGTCGTCCGCGCCCTGGTGCACCTGTGCGTGCCCATGGCGGCCGCGATGATCGTCGGCGCGGTCTACAACGTCATCAACGCCGGCTTCGTCGGCTCGCTCCACGACAGTGCGCTCCTCGCCGCGATCACGCTCGGCACACCGTTGCTCGGTCTCGTCATGGCGATCGGCGGCGTGTTCGGCGTCGGCGGCGGCGCGCTCGTCTCCCGGATGCTCGGCGCGGTGGACCGCGACCCGGCGCAGGCCGGCAGGATCAAGCACGTCTCGTCGTTCGCCCTCTGGGGGTCGGTGATCGCCGGGGCTGTCTTCGGCGGCCTCGGTCTGCTCCTGCTGCACCCCCTCGTATCGCTGCTGGGCGCGGACGCCGCTGCCGCGCCCGCGACGAACGCCTACGTGAGCGTCATGCTCGCCTTCGTGCCGGTGCTGACCGCAGCGTTCTGCCTCGAACAGCTCGTGCGCGCCGAGGGTGCCGCCCGCCAGGTCATGGTCGGCCTCATCGGTTCCACGATCGCCAACGTCGTTCTCGACGTCCTGCTCATCCTCGTGCTGCACCAGGGCGTCGCCGGCGCGGCCCTCGCGATGGGCCTGTCGAACCTCGGCCTCGTCGCCTACTTCGCCCTCTGGCTGCACCGCAACAGCGAGCACGCGAGCCTCGCTCCGCGCTGGTTCACGCTCTCCCCCTCCGTGCTCAAGCCCGTCTTCGGCGTCGGTGTGAGCGAGCTGCTCCAGGCGTCCTTCCTGATCGTGACGTCCCTGGTGCTCAACAACCTCGCCGTCGCCTACGGCGACAGCGCGCTCGGCGCCATGGGCGTCGCGGTCCGCATCGCCCAGGTGCCCGAGTTCCTCGTCATGGGCGTCACGCTCGGTGTCCTCCCGCTGCTCGCCTACGCGTACGGCAAGGGCGACCGGAACCGTCTCCGCTCGGCCGTGCGCGTCTCCGCGCTTGCGGTGGGCGGCATCTCCCTGGTCTCGGCGGCGACCGTGCTCGCCTTCCGCGAGCCCCTGTTCTCCGCCTTCTCGACCGACCCCTCGATGCTCACGGTCGGCGTCACGATCCTCACGGCGCAGCTCGTCGCGATGGTCATGAACGGGTTCACCGGACTCCTCACCTCGCTCTTCCAGGCCACGGGGCGCGCTACCCCGGCGATCGTGATCTCGTTGGCGCAGGGCGTCCTCTTCATCCCGATCGTGATCCTCGGGAACCTCTGGTTCGGGCTCTCGGGCATCGTCTGGTCGCTGACGGTCTCCGAGTCGGCCGTGCTCCTCGTCGCCGTCGTGATGTGGCTCGTGTCACGCCGGGCGATCGATCGTGGGCTCGCCACCGGCAGCGCAGAGCGCGCCGAGCAGTCGCTCGCACCCGCCGCGACCTGACCCGGCCACGGGTGCTCGGGAGGCAACCGTCGTCGGCCAGGCCGGGCGGAACTCTCCGTACGTTCCTCGCACGCTGCACAACGCAGAAGGCCCTCGGCCAGCGTTTCCGCTGATCGAGGGCCTTCTGTTTCGGTGGGCGATACTGGGTTCGAACCAGTGACCTCTTCGGTGTGAACGAAGCGCGCTACCACTGCGCCAATCGCCCGCTGCGACTGAACCTCTCGGTCCGGCCGTGCGTCCTGGAAGATATTAGCCGTATTTCGACCCAGATCGCGAACTGGCCTCCGGGCCGGCCTCCCAGCCCGCCGCGACGGGACTCCCCCAGCGTAGCGCCGCGGGGCCCGCAGCGGCCGGATCCCGGGCCTCGGCCGCCGCGCACCACACCGTCACGGGTCCATGTGCTCCCTGCGCCGCCGGTCGAACAGCTCGCGCGCCGCGAGCGACAGCTCCCCGGCACGCACGGCGACACCGTCGAGCGAGACCACCGGCTGGATGTTGCGCACGCTCCCCGCGAGGGCGAGGCCCATGCCGGAGGAGGCTCCGCCGTCGGGGCCAGGCACGAGCCGGTCGAGGACCGAGAACGGGAGCGTCGCCTCGCGGACCGGCAGCCCGTCCTCCGCAGCCCACTCCAGGAGGAGCTCGCGCGTGATGCCCGCGAGGCAGCCCGACGACAGCGGGGGCGTCACGAGCTCGCCGCCGACCTCGACGAGGACGTTGGCGCCCGTGCCCTCGCACAGGTCGCCGACGGTGTTGGCGAGGATCGCCTCGTCCCCCCCGCGCGCGACGGCGTCGGCGAGCGCGACGACGTTCTCGGCGTACGAGGTCGTCTTGAGGCCGGCCACGGCCGAGCGCTCGTTGCGCACCCAGGGCGAGCGCACGGCCCGCGACGTCGGACCGGGCGAGGCCGGGCCCGCGGCGATCACGATCGTCTCCTCGCCGTCGTCGCGCCCCGACCCCATGGGCCCGAACCCGCCCGTGACCGTGATGCGCAGGCGCCCCGCGCTCTCCCCGGCCGCAGCGAGGACCTGCGCGACGCCGTCGCGGATGCGCGCCTCGTCGGGCGCCGGCAGGCCCATGCCTGCCGCGGACCGCCCCAGGCGCCGCAGGTGACGCGTCAGGGCGAACGCCTGACCGCCGTACACGGCGCACGTCTCGAAGATCCCGTCCCCCACGGTCACGCCGTGGTCCAGCGCGCTCAGGGCGCGCTCCCGCGGCTCGACGAAGGACCCATCCACCCACACGACGATCGACATGACCTCAGTCTGCCGCAGGCGCGCCCGACGCGAGCGCGACGAGCCGCGCAGCCTTGAGCTCGGTCTCGGCCCACTCCTCGGCCGGGTCGCTCCCCCACGTGATGCCCGCGCCGGTCCCGAAGCGCAGCTCGTCGTCGGTCCACCAGAAGGTCCGGATCCCGACGGCGAGCTCCGCCTCTCCCGTGTCGGCGTCGATCCAGCCGACCGCTCCGCAGTACGGGCCGCGGGGTCCGCGTTCGAGCTCGCGGATGATCCGCAGCGCCGACGACTTGGGGGCCCCCGACACCGACGCGGGCGGGAACGTCGCGTCGAGCACCTGCCCCCACAGGCCGCCCGGGGCGTCCTCCTCGACCGTGACGCGCCCCTGCACGCGTGAGACCAGGTGCACGAGGCCCGGGTGCGCCTCGACGGCCAGGAGGTCGGTGACCTCGACCGACCCCGGCTCGCTCACCCGCTGCAGGTCGTTGCGCACGAGGTCGGTGATCATGACGTTCTCGGTGCGGTCCTTCTCCCGCAGGCCGTCGACCGTGGGCGCGGTGCCCTTGATGGGCCCCGACGACAGCACGCCGTCCTCGAGCCGCAGGAACAGCTCGGGGGAAGCCGTCACGACCCACACGGGGTCGACGCCGCTCACCGCGGGGACGTGGATCGCGCCCGCGTAGGGGGCAGGGTTGCCGGCCGCGAGGGTGCGCGCAAGGGCCCGGGCGTCGGGCTCGCGGTCGCCTGCAGGCAGGGGCGCGGCCAGCACGCGGCAGATGTTCGCCTGGTAGACGTCGCCCTCGTGCACGGCGTGGCGGACGGCCGCCACGGCGGCCTGGTACTCGTCGCGGGACAGCGAGCTGCGCCAGGCGTCGGGCCCCGGCCCACGCCAGTCACCCTCCCCGCCCGACGGCGTCGCGTCTGCGGGCAGGTCGGCCTCGGTCCTCCCGTGGTGAGCGAAGCGCCACGCACGCGCCCGACCGCCGTGCGCCGGGTCCTCGAAGTCGGCCACGACGAACCAGAGCCCCTCGGCGAGACGCGCGGAGTCGACGGTGAGGTCGATGCACTCGACGACGCCCGCGCCGTGTCGGCCCGCGAACGACGCGAACCCGGCCCCGGCCACGGCAGGTGCGTCGACGGCGACGCCGGCCGTGCCGGCCGTGCCGGCCGTGCTGGCCGTGCTGGCCGTCTCGTGGTCTCCGTGCAGGTCAGAGGGTCGGCGTCCGCGCCGTCCGTCTGCCTCGCGCGGGGCGTCGAAGCGTGACCCGCGCCTCATTCGCCCCACCTGCCCCGCGTCGACGGATCGTCAGGAAGCCGCGGAACTTCGCGGGTCCTGGGGTTCTGGCATCGCTGAGCTGGCACGTGACAACGCTACCGATCCCCGAGGGGCGGCCCGTCCGGTTGGACGCCCGGCGCTTCGGTCCACTAAAGTCTGTGACGCGCCGAAAAACGCCGGAGAGATCCGGTCGAGGTCGGCAGCGCGGACGTGGCTCAGTGGTAGAGCATCACCTTGCCAAGGTGAGGGTCGCGGGTTCGAATCCCGTCGTCCGCTCGGATAGGTCTTCGGACCTGTCGGGTTCGACCTGGTGGAGTGGCCGAGAGGCGAGGCAGCGGCCTGCAAAGCCGTGCACGTGGGTTCGAATCCCATCTCCACCTCTCAGCACAGCAGTACCCCCTTGCGCTGTTCTCTCGCAGATCAGCCCTGGGCGATTGGCGCAGCGGTAGCGCGCTTCCCTGACACGGAAGAGGTCACTGGTTCGATCCCAGTATCGCCCACCACCACGAAAGGCCGTCCCCCACCGGGACGGCCTTTCGTCGTTCCCGGGCTTCTGACGTTCCGGACCTGCACGGCCAGACCCGTGCCGCCAGGCCTGTGACACCGGCCCCACGCCGCTGCTCCCGCCGACGTAAACCTGCCGGCGGCGGCCTCGCGCGGCGACTCCGCGTCGACCGAGCCCCCGGACGGCCCCTTTCACCCCCTCCACGGGCAGCGACTCGCGAGAACCAGGCCCTCCACCCCTCTCACCTGGGGCTATTTGGACTCTTGCCCCATCTGTCGGCTAGAGTCTGTGACGCGCCGAAAAACGCCGGAGAGATCCGGTCGAGGTCGGCAGCGCGGACGTGGCTCAGTGGTAGAGCATCACCTTGCCAAGGTGAGGGTCGCGGGTTCGAATCCCGTCGTCCGCTCGGATAGGTCTTCGGACCTGTCGGGTTCGACCTGGTGGAGTGGCCGAGAGGCGAGGCAGCGGCCTGCAAAGCCGTGCACGTGGGTTCGAATCCCATCTCCACCTCTCAGCACAGCAGTACCCCCTTGCGCTGTTCTCTCGCAGATCAGCCCTGGGCGATTGGCGCAGCGGTAGCGCGCTTCCCTGACACGGAAGAGGTCACTGGTTCGATCCCAGTATCGCCCACCACCACGAAAGGCCGTCCCCCACCGGGACGGCCTTTTCTCATGCTCGCGACCTCACGAGGCGTCGGCCACGACCGGCGTCCGGCACCGCTCCCTGCGCCCGACGAGCCCCTGCCCCGTCAGCATCTGAGACCCGGCCCTTCTCGCCGCGCACGGTGCGACCACCCGTGGGACGGTGTGACGCGGAGCACCCCTGTCGACGACGCCAGGGCACGACTCCAGCACCGAAGCACCGAGCGCGGGCCACCCACCGGGAAGGGCACGCTCGGTGATCCACGGCCGCACGTGGGGGCACTGCCTGGGGAATCACCCTCCTCAGGTCCGGCCGGCAGGGTGCCGCCGGACGAGTCGAGCTACCGAGGAGCAGAAACGTGACACCTGACCAGAACAAGCCCGTCCCGCCCGGATGGGTCGGCGGTTTCGCCGAGTCGAACCCGGCCTTCGCCTACCCGGATCCCGACCTCTCGTCGTTGCCGCTGCTGGAGAACATGGCGAACATCGACCTGCTCGATCGCCAGCAGGCGGTCCTGTGGCCGGAGTTCAGCTGGGAGACGGTCCCCGGGACGCCGGACTCGCGCGCCTACCAGATGTTCGCCCCGGACATCTCGCGCGTCGGGTACACGAACGCCGGTCGGGTGTACTCCGTCATCTGCCCACAGCAGGGCGCGTGCTCGCCGTCGTTCGGGACGCTCAACATCGAGGTCTCCGTGACGGGGCAGCGCGGGTGGGTCGACGAGCCGAGCCGGACGGTCGCAGCCGACCTGACGGTCGAGGGCAAGATCTGGTTCAGCCCGAGCGCTGTCCAGAGCCCTCTCGTCCAGCTCCTGTGGGACCTCTTCTCGACGACCGGTCGACCGTTCCCCGCCGACAAGAAGCAGGCGATCCGGGTGCCCATCCATCGGCACGGCGAGCCGTCCGAGCCGGTCCTGCCCGGGCGCTCGGGGCAGACGGACTGGTTCCCTGTCCCACCCTTCGCCGAGCACTACGACACGGCCTGGGCCGTCGCGAACCTGGCGGCGGAGATCGCGCCCGTCGCCCTGACGGGTGACGAGCTCGTCGACGACTTCAACGAGCTCGTGATGTCCGTGTTCAACCTGTCGTCGGGGAACCTCCTGGCACCGGGGAACCTGCTGACGTGGAACGTCTGGTTCACCGAGCCCGCGATCGTCGACCGCGTCGAGTGGCGTGAGCACGCCGAGAAGTGGCGGACGTCGATCGACGCCTGTCACGGACCGGAGGGCAGTCAGCCGCGGTACTTCGACGGCCGCCCGTTCAAGCCCGACCTCGCCGCGGTCGCCGCCGAGCAGACGGCGATCACCGCGTTCATCGAGAAGCACGCGCGGACGACGTAGCCCGTCGCTCCTGGGGCCGCCCCGGACGGGCGGCCCCAGGAAGCGGGGCTCGCCCGGGGTCGCCCCGCGCGGCCCGACGGCGGGACGCGCCCACCCCTTGAAGGTCCGGCAGGTGCCCCGTAGCGTCGGGAGCATGTGCAGAAACATCACCGCCCTGCGCGGGCTCGAGCCCCCGGCGACCGACGAGGAGATCCAGGCCGCGGCCCTGCAGTTCGTCCGCAAGGTCGCCGGCGTCCAGTCCGTCAGCGCCTCGACCCGGGGTCCGATCGACGCCGCGGTCGCCGAGATCGCCGAGACCGTCACGAGGCTCCTCGCGGACCTGCCGGACCGCAGGCAGCCACCGAGCACGGTCCCGCCGTTGCGCCGCGCCGAGGTGCGCGCCCGGATCGCGGCCCGCGAGGCCGCCGAGGCCGAGCACGAGCGTGCGCACGCCCTGGGCCTGGCCCACGAGCACTGATTCCACCGGCCCGGCCGGCAGCGTCTAGGCTCGACGGGTGGACTCCCGCGTCAACGAACCCGTCACCGCCGAGCCGGTCAGCGCCTCGATGCGCCGCGCCAAGGCCCAGGCGCACACGTCGCACGTGACCATCGGCCAGGTCTGCCGCACCGCCGAGGGGCACGTCACGATCGACTGCTCGTGCGGGATGCAGCTCACGAACGGCCCGGACTGGTCGCTCGACGAGCACATCCGGCTCCACCGGGCCGAGGCGCGCTACGTCGCGCTGAGCAAGGTCGCCCCTGCGGGCATGCCGCGGCTCGTCGCTGTCGACCGGGACCGACTGCCCACGATCGACTGACCGGGCCCTCCCCCGCCGACCAGCAGGTGCCGGGGGTGGCCCCGGAACCCGGTCGACAGGTCAGAGCTCGTCGGGGTCGTCCCAGGACCGTCCGCTCGACATGCCGTCGCTCGGCTGGCGCTCCGCCTCTGAGAGCGAGTGCGGGGCCTTCGAGGCGTCACCGCCCTCACGGACGTCGGCGTCCGCCTCGTCCTCGAGCCGGATGCGGGTACGCGGAGAGATGCGTGCGGACGAGACGTCGCTCTCGTTCAGGTCGACCGCGTCGGGCGTGCGGTGCTCGCTCGTGCTGCTCATACCTCCGGTCTAGCAGGTCCGGCGGCTCGTTGCACGATCCCGCGCCGACCTCCGGCTCTCCTCGGCCCGTCAGGGCCGGCGGGTGAGCCGTGCGTCCGGTCGGCCCAGCGTGGCCGTCCGCGCTTGGCACACTATTTCGGCAGGCGTGGCAGGCCGTGCGTCCCGCCATGACGCACGCCGATCGCGGGCGGCGAGCGCCGCCGTCGGGCCTGGAGAGCAGCCCGTTCCTCCCGGTTCGTCCGCCCGGCCGTGATCCCCCGCACACCCGTCGGGGCGTGCCGTGGGCGACAACACGCCCGCGGGATGAAAAGGTCGACCCATGCAGACCTGGCCAGGGCGACCGTATCCGTTGGGCGCGACGTTCGACGGGACGGGCACCAACTTCGCGCTGTTCTCCGAGGTCGCCGAGAAGGTCGAGCTGTGCCTGATCGGCGACGAGACCGACGCCGAGGGCCGTCCCCTGGAGACGCGGGTCGTGCTCGAGGACGTCGACGCGCACGTCTGGCACGTGTACCTGCCGGGGGTCGGCCCGGGAACGCGGTACGGCTACCGGGTGCACGGCCCCTACGACCCCGCGTCGGGTCACCGGTGCAACCCGTCGAAGCTGCTCGTCGACCCGTACGCCAAGGCGATCGACGGGCAGGTCGACGGCGACGAGTCGCTCTTCTCGTACCGCTTCGGCGAGGTGCCCGACGACGCCGCGCACCCCGACGGTCAGCCCGCCCCGGACGCGGCGGCGGACGAGCCGGGCGACGCCCAGGACGCGGACGCGCCACCCGCCCCGCCCACGCCGTCGGGCCCTCCTGCTCCGACCAACACCGAGGACTCGCTGGGTCACACCATGACGTCGGTCGTGGTCAACCCGTTCTTCGACTGGGGCCACGACCGCCCGCCCCAGCGCGACTACCACGACTCGGTGATCTACGAGGCGCACGTGCGCGGCATGACGATGCGCCACCCCGACGTGCCCGACGAGCTCCGCGGCACGTACGCGGGCATGGCGCACCCGGCCGTGATCGAGCACCTCACGGCGCTCGGGGTCACGGCGGTCGAGCTCATGCCCGTCCACCAGTTCGTCAACGACCCCGGGCTCGTCGCCAAGGGCCTGTCGAACTACTGGGGCTACAACACCATCGGCTTCTTCGCGCCCCACAACGGCTACACGGCGTACGGCACGCGCGGCCAGCAGGTCATGGAGTTCAAGGCCATGGTCAAGGCACTGCACGAGGCCGACATCGAGGTCATCCTCGACGTCGTCTACAACCACACGGCCGAGGGCAACCACCTGGGGCCCACGCTGTCGTTCCGCGGGATCGACAACGCCGCCTACTACCGGCTGGTCGACGGCGACGAGGCCCACTACTTCGACACGACCGGCACGGGCAACTCGCTGCTCATGCGCTCCCCCCACGTGCTGCAGCTCATCATGGACTCGCTGCGCTACTGGGTCACCGAGATGCACGTCGACGGTTTCCGCTTCGACCTCGCGGCGACCCTCGCCCGCCAGTTCCACGAGGTCGACCGGCTCTCGGCGTTCTTCGACATCGTCCAGCAGGACCCGGTCGTGTCCCAGGTCAAGCTCATCGCCGAGCCCTGGGACCTGGGCGACGGTGGCTACCAGGTGGGCGGCTTCCCGCCCCTGTGGACCGAGTGGAACGGCCGGTACCGCGACACCGTCCGTGACTTCTGGCGCGGTGAGCCCGCGATGCTGCCCGAGTTCGCGAGCCGCCTCACAGGCTCCTCGGACCTCTACGAGCACACGGGACGCAAGCCCATCGCGTCGATCAACTTCGTCACGGCCCACGACGGGTTCACCCTCACCGACCTGGTGTCCTACGACGAGAAGCACAACGAGGCCAACGGCGAGGGCGGGGCCGACGGCGAGAACCACAACCGGTCGTGGAACTGCGGCGTCGAAGGGCCCACCGAGGACCCCGAGATCCGCGCGCTGCGGGCCCGGCAGCGCCGCAACTTCCTCGCGACGCTGCTCCTGTCCCAGGGCGTCCCGATGCTCTCGCACGGGGACGAGATCGGGCGCACGCAGCACGGCAACAACAACGGCTACTGCCAGGACAACGAGATCACCTGGGTGGACTGGGGCGGGCCGGACGGCCTCGACGACGAGCGCAGCGACCTGCTGGCGTTCGCCCGGCGCATGGTCGGGATCCGGCGGGCGCACCCCCTGCTGCACCGCCGCCGCTTCTTCCAGGGACCGGCCGGCACGCCCGAGGGCGAGATCCCGGACATCGACTGGTTCGACATCTCGGGCAGCCGCATGGACACGACCGACTGGAACCAGGGCTACGCCCGGTCCGTCATGGTCTTCCTGGGCGGTGACGACCTGCCCGAGCGCGACCGCCGCGGCGAGCCCATCGTCGACGACTCGTTCCTGCTGCTGCTCAACGCCTCGGACTCCCCGCTCGACTTCACGCTACCCGACGCCGCGTACGGCGAACGGTGGCGCACGCTCGTACGCACCGAGTCCCCCGGTGAGCCCGAGCCCTCCGTGCACGCCGCGCGCGAGCGGATCACGGTCGCCTCGTTCGCGACGGTCCTGCTGGTCCGGGAGGCCGGCGAGGTGCATGCCGTATGACGTCGCGCTACCGCAACATCACCAAACCGCCCGACCCTGCTCCCACGCTCACGGTCCCCGGCCCCCGCCCGGTCGTCTGGGCGCCGCAGGCCCGCACGCTCGAGGTGGTCCTCCCCCGCGAGGCCGGCGTCACCCCGGACGACCACGTCCCGACCGGGACGCGGACCGAGCGCCGGCCCCTGCGCCTCGTCGGGATGGACCTCCCGGGCTGGTGGAGCGCCGACGACGACCTGGCCCCCGGCACCGACTACGCCTTCTCGGTCGACGGCGGGCGCCCCCTGCCCGACCCCCGCAGCCCTCGCCAGCCGCACGGCCTCCTGGGTTGGAGCCGGTCGTTCGACCCGACGTTCACCTGGACCGACGCCGCGTGGACCGGCCCGGCCGCCCAGGGCGCGGTCCTCGAGATCGACGTCGCGACGTTCACCCCGGAGGGCACCCTGGACGCCGCCGCCGACCGGTTCGACGAGCTCGTCGACCTGGGGGTCGCGGTCGTCGAGCTCCACACGATCGGATCGGTCGCGGGAGTCGTGTGCCCGCACCTGTACACCGTGTGCGAGGAGTTCGGCGGGCCCCGGGCCCTGCAGCGCTTCGTCGACGCCGCGCACGCCCGCGGGCTCGGCGTCTCCCTGGGCGTGGCCTACCACCGTGCCGCACCGGGGGCGATCTTCCTCCAGTCGTTCGCACCCTACCTCTCGCCCCAGCGCACGCGGCTGCGACCGACGCTGAACGGCTACCTCGCGGGCCCACCGCTGTCCGACGAACCCGCACCGCCACCCGCCGACCTGCCGAGCGGCCGCAGGATCAACCTCGACCGTGCGGGCAGCCGCGAGGTCCACGACTGGATCACGTCGAGCGCCAGGCGGTGGTTCGACGACTTCCACGTCGACGCCCTGCGCATCGCCCGGGTCCAGGACCTGGCGGACGCCTCGCCGGTCCACGTGCTGGTCGAGGTCGCGCGCACGGCCGACGCCGCGACGACGACCCACCAGCGTCCGGTCCGCCTCGTGGGCGAGTGCGACACGCAGGACCCGCGCCTGCTCGTCCCCGCCGAGCAGGGCGGACGCGGCCTGAGCCAGGTGTGGGTCCACGAGGTCGAGGACGCGTTCCACGAGCTGTTGAGGAGCGCGCGCGCCACGGATCCTGCCTGGTTCGGCGCCTTGAGCCGGCTCCTGACGATCCCCGACGCCGACCGCATCATGATCGGCCTGGCCCCGCCGGCCTGCACGGCCGGGGAGGGTGTCGAGGTCACGACCGACGCCGCTGCCGAGGGCGGGGACGACGCCCGCGCACTCGCCGCGGCGCTCGTCCTCGCCTCGGCGTTCGTCCCGCGCCTCGTGCTCCCCGTCTCCGGCCGGCTCCACGCGTGGTGGAGCACGCTCCTCGCGCTGCGCCGCACGGTCCCCGACGACACGCCTCGCCTGGTGCACCGCGGGCCGAGCGGGGTCGTCCTGGTGCAGCGGGGCAAGCTGGTCACGGCGGTCAACATCGGGACGCAGCCGCGCACCACGCTCCTGCCCGCCTCACGCCGAGCGTGGCGCGTGACCGCGCAGTGGCCACCTGCCGAGGAGAGCACGCCGGGCGGCCTCCCGGGCGGCCCGGACCGTGCGTCGAGCGCTCCCGCGGCGACGCCGAGCGGGTCCTCCGTGCACGTCGGAGCCCGTTCCGCTGTCGTCCTCACGTCTCGCTGACTAGTCTCGCCGCATGGGAAAGCACTCGTCCGGCTCCGCCGTACCGGCCCCACCGTCCGACGAGGCCCTCGTCGACCCGGCATCACGCCGCGCACGCGGCAAGGCCGGTGACAAGCGGTCGCCCGCCTGGGACGTACCACCCGTCGAGGCGCTGCGCGCCCCGCGTGGCTTCGACCTCGCGGCGTTCGACCGCGCCTCCACACCGGGGTGGTCGCAGGGCCGCAAGCAGGCCGAACGGTTGCTCGACGCGCACGCCGACGAGCTCTCCGAGCTGCAGGAGCGGCTGTTCGCCGAGGGACGCAGCGGCGGGAACCGCTCCGTCCTGCTGGTGCTGCAAGGCATGGACACCGCCGGCAAAGGCGGCATCGTGCGGCACGTCATCGGTCTGGTGGACCCGCAAGGCGTCCAGCACACGTCCTTCGGGGTGCCCACGGCCGAGGAGCGCGAGCACGACTTCCTGTGGCGCGTCCGTCGCGCGCTGCCGGACCCCGGCTACCTCGGCGTCTTCGACCGCTCGCACTACGAGGACGTGCTCGTGGCCCGCGTGGACGAGCTCGTCCCGCCCGACGTCTGGGAGGCGCGCTACGACCAGATCAACGCGTTCGAGGCCGAGCTCGTCGAGGCCGGCACGACCGTCGTGAAGGTCGCGCTGTTCGTGTCCCCTGACGAGCAGAAGGTGCGCCTGCGCGAGCGGCTGGAGCGCCCCGAGAAGCACTGGAAGTACAACCCGGGGGACATCGACGCGCGCCGGAGGTGGCCCGCGTACCAGGAGGCCTACCAGGCCGCGATCGAACGCACGAACACCGAGGTCGCTCCCTGGTACGTCGTCCCGGCGGACGCCAAGTGGTTTGCCAGGATCGCGGTCTCCGAGCTCGTGCTCGACGCGCTGCGCCGCCTGGACCTGGGGTGGCCGCCCGCCGACTTCGACGTCGCGACCGAGCTCAGGCGGTTGGAGTCCGCGTGAGCGCGCGACCGTCCTCGGCGAGCGAGCCCAGGCGCGACAGCGCCCGGAAGTACTTCTTGCGGTAGCCCCCGCGCAGCATCTCCTCGGTGAACAGCGAGGAGACCGCGGCCCCGCTCGTCCCCCCCTCAGCGCCGGGACCGCCGTCGGCGGCGACGCCGTCGGCGAGCAGCACCGGGACGTCCCGGTCGTACAGGCGGTCGACCAGGACGACGAGCCGCAACGCGGCCGACTGCTCCGTGACGGGGTGCACGCCCGTGAGCGCGACGAGCGTGACGTCGTCGAGCATCGCGCCGTACCTGCTCGGGTGGACGCCGCGCAGGTGGTCGAGGACCTCGTCGAGCGAGTCGAGCGTCGCGCCCGGGTGCGACGCGGCGACTCGCGCCACGACGTCGGCCGGCAGCGGCTGCGTCTCGGTCACGACCGCGCGGTGGCGGTAGTCCTCACCGTCGACACGCATGACCTCGAAGCGCGCGGCCATGGCCTGGATCTCGCGCAGGAAGTCCTCGGCCGCGAAGCGCCCCTCGCCCAGCGAGCCGGGCAGCGTGTTGGACGTCGCGGCGAGCGCGACGCCCCGGTCCGCGAGCTCGCGCAGCAGGCGGGACATGAGGACCGTGTCGCCCGGGTCGTCGAGCTCGAACTCGTCGATGCAGACCAGGCGCTTGGTCGCGAGGGCGTCGACCGTGGCCTGGAAGCCCAGTGCACCCACGAGGTTGGTGTACTCGACGAACGTCCCGTAGGCCGCGTCGGGGCCCACGGCGTGGGCCAGGGAGGTCAGCAGGTGCGTCTTGCCGACGCCGAACCCGCCGTCCATGTAGATCGCGGGGGCCGCCTTGCGCTTCGCGAACAGGCCGCGCCGCACCTTTCCGGGCGCGAGCTGGGCACCGACCTCCTCGAGACGCGCGACGGTCGAGCCCTGGCTCGGGTAGGCCGGGTTCGCCCGGTACGTCGAGAAGCGGGCGTCCGCGAAGTGGCGGGGCGGCACGAGGTCGGCGAGCAGGCGGGTGGGCGGCACGACGGGCCGGATGTCGGCCAGGGCTCGCACGCGCGGCGGGGTCGACGGGTCGGACGTGTTCCCGGCGAGATCGGGAGGCGCAGCAGTCACGAGGATCCAGCCTACGCGCACTAGCCTGGCGGGATGAGTGCTGTGTCGGACGTCACCACGCCCACGCCCCCGCCGCCGTCCCTGGGCCCACGGACCCCTGCGCTGCCCGCGCTGGACGTCCTGCTCGGACCGGGAGGCTCGGGCCACCTCGCGGGGACCCGCCTGGAGCCTGCGCCCGACGAGGAGGCGCTGGCCGCGTTCTACGCCTCACCGCCCGGGCCGCACGTGCGCGCGAACATGGTCGCGAGCGTCGACGGCGGGGCCTGGGGCCCCGACCACCGTTCGGGCACCATCAACGACGCGGCCGACTGGCGCGTCTTCCGCGTGCTGCGGGCACTCGCGGACGTCGTGCTCGTCGGGGCGGGCACGGCCCGCGCCGAGGGCTACACCGCGCTCGACGTCCCGCGCGGCCTCGAGCACCTGCGGGCGGGCCGCGGACCGCTCGAGCTCGCGGTCGTCACGCGCAGCGGGCACCTGCCCGCCTCGCTCGCCGGGGGCGACCGCCCGCCGTTCGTCGTCACGGGCGAGCACGGGGCGAGCGTCGCGCGGGCGAGCGTGCCGGCGGACCGGATCCTCGTCGTCGGGCCCGACGACGCCGCTCCCCCGGGTGCGCCGCTCACCGCCCGGGACCTCCCCTCGCCCACGCCCGGACCCGACCTGCGCGCCGGGCTCGCAGCCCTGGCCGACCAGGGCCTCGCGCGGGTGCTGTGCGAGGGCGGCCCTCACCTGCTCGCCGACCTCCTGGCCCGCGACCTGCTCGACGAGCTGTGCGTCACGACGACGCCAGTGCTCGTGGGCCCCGGACCGGGACGCATCGTGGGCGGGCTGCCGCCGCTGCCCGCCGGCGTCCGCGCCGAGCGTGAGACCGGCAGCCCGGACGGCCCGGCCGCGAGCGCCCCGATCGTGCACCCCCGTCTCGCCCACCTCCTGCACGCGGACGGCACGCTGGTGGCCCGATGGGCGCTGCGGTGACGACGGTCGCTAGTCTGGTCCCGTGACCGACACCATCCTCGTCCTGACCGAAGACACCCTCGCCGCCGTGGACGTGGAGCACATCCTGTCCCTCCACCCCGACGAGACCCTCGCCTACCGGGTCCTCGTGCCCGCCGACACCGAGCGCAACGTCGTCTCCGCGATCATCGACCACCTCAGCGTGGGCGAGCTCAAGGAGGCGTGGGACGAGGTGCTCGGCAAGGAGCCCTCGCACGCGCAGGCCACGGCCACGGCGCAGGAGCGCCTCGACGTGAGCGTCGCCGAGCTGCGTGCCGCGGGCCGCGAGGCCGAGGGGGCCGTGACCGAGGACGACCCGCTGCCCGCGCTGCGCGCCGCCGTCGCGGCCGGCGACGTCCGCGAGATCGCGATCGTCACGTACCCGCACGCGGTCGAGGACACGTTCCACCAGGACTGGGCCTCGCGGGCGCGCGAGGAGCTGCACGTGCCCGTCCTGCACCTGTACTCGGGCACGAGCGAGCTGGGCTGACGCCGGGCCCCGGGCCACGACGTACGAGAGGGTGGGACGCACCGGCGTCCCACCCTCTCGTCATGCCACCGTCGCACCGGCCGTGCGCCTCAGCCCTCGCGCACGCGGTGACCTGCACGGCGGATCGTGGCCCGCGCGAGCTGGTCCATCGAGTCCACGAACACCGGGTCGTCGAGCAGCGCGTGGTCCGCCGCGACGACCGAGAGCTCGGTGCAGCCGAGCACGATCTCGCCGGCCCCCCGGGCATGGAGCCGCTGCGCGACCCCGTGCAGCGCGTCGATGTCGACCGGCTGCCCGGCCTTGACCTGGTCGTAGATGATCGTGTTCACGACCGCCTGGTCCGCGGCGTCCGGGAGCAGCGTCTCGACGCCCACGGCCGCGAACGCGTCCTGGTAGACGCCGGACGTCGCGGTCCCCTCTGTCGCGAGGAGCCCCACCTGGGTGAGCCCCGGCTGCCGCTCGCGCACCGCCGCGACCGTCACGTCGATGATCGACAGGAGCGGCACGCTCGTCGAGTCGATCACCTGCTGGGTGAAGTAGTGCGCCGTGTTGCACGGCATCACGAGGAACGACACCCCGAAGCGTTCGAGCCGCCGCGCGTCGTTCGCCAGGACAGGCGCGGGGTCCTCGGCCGAGCGGCCCAGGATGAACGCCGTACGGTCCGGGATGGTCGCGTGGTTGAGCACGACCATGTCCAGGTGGTCCTGGTCCCGTTCGGCCTGCGTGAGCTGGACGACGAGCTGCAGGAAGTACGCGGTCGCGAGCGGCCCGACGCCCCCGATGACCCCGACCGGGGCCGGGGTCACCGGGGCGGGGACAGGCGCCGTCGTTCCCGACGGCGCCTCCCCCGCGAGCGTCGACGGCTCGCCGGGCTGCGTCACGCCCCGCCGCCCTGCCGGTGCGCGGCCGCCTGGGCGGCCGACACCGGGTAGAACTGGGCGAACTTCTTGTACTGCTTGAGCTCCGACAGCCAGACCCACAGCGAGCGCCGCGGGTCGCGGTCCCGGCTGTACTTGAGCGGGTGCGCCACGCGACGCACCTTCTTGAGCCGGGGCGCGACCGTGGGGTCGCTCATGCTCGGCAGGTACTTCTTCAGGAGCGGGCCGGGCACGATCCGGTAGAGGATCGGGACGCGCCGGGGATCCGGGGTGCGCCCCTGCTGCAGGTGCTCCCCCACCCAGTACGTGACCGGGTTGATGCCGCTCGCGGTCAGGTAGTAGTTCGACCGGCCCGTGCGCGGGTTGAGCTCGAAGAAGTGCGCCCGACCGTCGCGCGGATCCACCTTGATGTCGAAGTTCGCGAACCCCGTCCACCCCAGGTGCTCGACGAGGCGACGCGCGTCGGCCTCGACCTGCGGGAGCACCTCGGTGAGGATGGCCGCCGGGTTGCCCAGCGTCCCCGGGGTGTGCTCCTCGATGAGGACGCGGCCGCCGTGTGCCATGCGCACGGTGCCGTCCTGCGCGGAGAACGTCGTCATGATCTGCATCTGCGAGTCGTTGCCCGGGACGAACTCCTGGATGATGAACGGCTCGCGGTACCCCGCCTCGCCGGCCACCCGCAGCAGCCACTCGAGCTGCGAGACGTCCGTGAGGTGGTGCACCTTCTGCTTCCCGGCGAAGGACGTGTGGTGGTAGGCCACGTTGTCGCCCGGCTTGGCCACGATCGGGAACCGCAGACCGAGCTCGCCGACCTGCTCGCCCCCGCGGCGCACGACCGTGCGGGGGTGCGGGACCCCCAGCTCGTGGCACAGCTCGGAGAAGCGCTGCTTGTCCATGACACGGTCCAGCAGGTCCACGCTCGTGTACGGCACGACCGCGACGTCCTCGATCTTGGCCCGCTGCTCGGAGAGCGCACGGACGTACCAGTCGGTGCACGTGACGACCATGACAGGGGCCGTGGCCTGCGCAGCGAGCCGACGGATCGTGGCGACCATGACCTCCGGGTCGTCGAGCCGGGGCTCGATGACGTTGGTCAGGATCTGCGAGTACCGCATGTTCCGGGTCGAGACGATCGAGACGACGGTGCTGTGCACGCCGTACGCCTCGTGAAAAGCGCGGGCCAGGCTGTAGGCACCCGCATCACCCCCGAGGATGATGGGGTGCACCACAGCCGGCCGGGTCACCCCTCGGCTCACGCGTCGCCTTCAGCGCTCTCGCTGCGGTCACCGGACCACTCGGTGTGGAACACACCGGGCTTGTCCACGCGCTGGTACGTGTGCGCCCCGAAGAAGTCGCGCTGCGCCTGGATCAGCGCGGCGGGCAGACGCTCCGCGCGCACGCCGTCGTAGTACGCGAGCGACGACGAGAACGCGGGCGTCGGGACGCCGTTGAGCGCGGCCTGCGACACGACCCGGCGCCAGGACGAGACGCCCTCGCCGACGGTCTGCGTGAAGTACGGGTCGGCGAGCAGGAGCGGAAGGTTCTCGTCGCGCTCGTACGCCTCGGTGATGCGGTTGAGGAAGCGGGCCCGGATGATGCAGCCACCTCGCCAGATGCGGGCCATGGCCCCACGGTCGATGTTCCAGCCGAACTCCTGGGACGCCGCGGCGATCTGGTCGAAGCCCTGCGAGTACGCGACGACCTTCGAGGAGTACAGCGCGCGACGGACGTCCTCGACGAACGCGTCGCGGTCCGTGATCTCCCACGTGCCGGCGTCGGCGGGCAGCACGCCCACGGCTGCGGTGCGCTGGGGCACCGAGCCCGACAGCGCACGGGCGAACGTCGCCTCGGCGATCCCCGTGATCGGGACGCCCAGGTCGAGGGCGTTCTGGACCGTCCAGCGGCCCGTGCCCTTCTGCTCGGCGCGGTCGAGGATGACGTCGACGAAGGCCTTGCCGGTCTCGGCGTCGACGTGCTGGAGCACGTCGGCCGTGATCTCGATGAGGAACGACTCGAGGTCGCCCTTGTTCCACTCGGCGAAGATCTCGCCGATCTCCTGGGCGGAGGCGCCGAGGCCCTGCTTCAGGAGGTCGTACGCCTCGGCGATGAGCTGCATGTCGGCGTACTCGATGCCGTTGTGCACCATCTTGACGAAGTGACCTGCGCCGTCCGGACCGACGTACGTGCAGCAGGGCACGCCGTCGACCTTGGCGGAGATGTCCTCGAGGATCGGGCCGAGGGTCTCGTAGGACTCGGGGGCGCCGCCGGGCATGATGCTCGGGCCGTTGAGCGCACCCTCCTCGCCGCCCGAGACACCGGTGCCCACGTAGTGCAGGCCCTTCTCCTTGAGCTCGGCCTCGCGGCGGCGCGTGTCGGGGAAGTGCGCGTTGCCCGCGTCGATGATGATGTCGCCCTGCTCGAGGAGCGGGACGAGCTCGGCGATCACGGCGTCGGTCGCGGCGCCGGCCTTGACCATGACGACGACCTTGCGGGGGCGCTCGAGCGAGGCGACGAAGTCCGCCATCGACTCGGAAGGGATGAAGTCGCCGTCGCTGCCGTGGTCCGCGATGAGCGACTGCGTCTTGGCGAAGGAGCGGTTGTGCACCGCGGTCGTGTAGCCGTGACGGGCGAAGTTGCGGGCCAGGTTGCGGCCCATGACCGCGAGTCCGGTGACGCCGATCTGTGCGCGGGCTGACATCTGCTGTGCTCCTCGGGGTAGGTGCGGGCACCGGCGAGCAGGAGTCCCGGACGCCGGCGAGACGAGCCGACGACGAGCGCCGGCGGACACTCAGGACAGCCTAGTCCGGCGATCACGATTCGATCTCCTCCGCGCGCCTTACCTCCAGGATGTGGACATCTGCTCGTACTGTGCCGCTGTGATCAAGTCCGGAGAACCGCAGGCACCGCCGGACTTCCTGCGTGCCCTGGAGTCGATCGGCCGCCGCCGGGTGCGCCCCGAGGTCAGGCTGCGCGAGGTCACGGCTCCGAGCCGCATCGCGCCCTTCGCCCTGGCGCTCACGGGCGAGGTCGACGGGACCGACGCCGCGGGCGAGGCGCTCGCGAGCGGCCGGTTCATCGTGCTGCACGACCCGGCGGGCCAGGAGTCCTGGCACGGGACGTTCCGGGTCGTGACGCTCGTGCGTGCGACCCTCGACCCCGAGCAGGCCACCGACCCGCTCCTCGGGGAGGTCGCATGGACCTGGCTCGAGGAGGCTCTCGACCACGCGGGGGTCGACGCGCTCGCCGAGGGCGGCACCGTGACCCGTGTCCTGTCCGAGAGCTTCGGCGCCCTCGCGGGCCAGGCGAACGGCGTCGACCTCGAGATCCGGGCCTCGTGGACGCCCCTCTCGACCGACCTCGGACCCCACCTGGACGCCTGGTCCACGCTGCTGTGCACGGCCGCCGGTCTGCCGCCGCTCCCGGACGGCGTGACGTCGTTGCGCTCGCGACGCAATACCGTGGGTCCATGAGCTCGGCCCACACCCCCTCGTTCTCGCACGCGCCCGACGGCCGCGGCGGTGCCCGCGCGGCGTCCGTCCCGGACCAGGCCGGCGCGCAGGACTCGCCCGTCGCGCGCTCGTCCGACGCGCCTGCGACGTCCGACGCCCCCGCTGCCCCGGCTGCGCCGGCTGCACCGTCAGTGATCCCGCTCACCGAGCCCGCCGACGGCGTCGGCCCCGTGATCGACACCCCCGACGCCTTCGCCGAGGTCGTCGCGGCGTTCGCGGCGGCCTCAGGCCCCGTCGCGGCAGACGCCGAGCGCGCCTCGGGCTACCGGTACGGCCAGCGCACGTACCTCGTCCAGGTCCGCCGCGAGGGTGCCGGGACCGCGCTCATCGACCCCATCGGCGTCCCCGACCTCTCGCCGCTGCGCGAGGCCGTGGGCGACGCCGAGTGGATCCTGCACGCGGCCTCGCAGGACCTGCCCGGTTTCGCCGAGCAGAACCTGCACCCCGCCCGCATCTTCGACACCGAGCTCGCGGCCCGCCTGCTGGGCATGGAGCGCGTGGGGCTGGCCGCGGTCATCGCGGAGGTCCTGGGCCTCGGTCTCGCCAAGGAGCACTCGGCCGCGGACTGGTCCACGCGCCCGCTGCCCGTGGACTGGCTGCGCTACGCGGCGCTCGACGTCGAGGTGCTCATCCCGCTCCGCAAGATCCTGGGCGAGCGGCTCGAGGAGCAGGGCAAGGCCGAGTGGGCCGCGCAGGAGTTCGAGGCCGTGCGCACCGCTCCCCCGCCGCCGCCGCGCGAGGAGCCGTGGCGTCGTACGTCGGGCGTGCACGCGCTGCGCAACCCGCGCAGCCTCGCGGTCGTGCGCAGCCTGTGGGAGGCGCGCGACGAGAACGCCCGTCGTCGGGACATCGCCCCGGGCCGGGTGCTGCCCGACCGTGCGATCGTCGCGGCGGCCCAGGCCATGCCGCGCTCGGTGCCCGAGCTCGTCCGGCTGCCGGCGTTCTCGGGACGCAACACGGCCCGCCGGGCGGCGTCGTGGCAGCAGGCGATCGACAAGGCCCTGGCCCTGCCGCAGGACGCCCTGCCGAGCTCGCGCGGGCCCCGCAGCGACGCCCCGCCGCCCCCGCGCGCCTGGGCCGAGCGCGACCCCGAGGCCGCACGTCGCCTGGACGCGGCGCGCGCCGTCGTGCAGCGCCTCTCGGACGAGCACGACGTCCCGCTCGAGAACCTCCTGCAGCCCGACGCGCTGCGTCGCGTGTGCTGGACGCCGCCCACGCCGCTGGACACCGAGCACGTCGCACAGTTCCTGCGCGGGCGCGGTGCCCGCGAGTGGCAGGTCGGGCTCGTGGCGGAGCCCCTCGCCGCGGCCCTCGCCGACCCCGGGTCGGTCCCGCGTCCTGCACCCGCGACGGGAACGGGGGCCGCGACCCGCGCGGACGACGGCGGGGACCAGGGCGGCCCGAGCACGGACTGAGCCCACCGTCCCGGGTGGCACGACGCCGTCGTCCGGGGCTTCTCCCCGCCGGTAAGGTCAGGGGCATGTTGTCCGAGTCCTCCACCCTGACCGTCACGACGATCACCGACCGCGCCGCCTGGGACGAGCAGGTGCTCGCGATGGGCGGTCACCCGCTCCAGCTCTGGGGGTGGGGCGAGGTCAAGGGGGCCGGGGCCTGGACGCCCCGCCGCCTGCAGGTCGCGGGCCCCGACGGGACCGTGCTGGGCCTCGCCCAGGTCCTGGTCCGCTCGCTCCCCGCGCAGTTCAAGGCGCTCAGCTACGTCCCGCGCGGCCCGGTCGTCATGCCCGACGGCGTCGGCTATCCCGCGACGCGCTCGGCCGTGACCGAGGCCGTGGTGCAGTGGTGCCGCAAGAACGTGGGCGGCGTGGGCATCACGCTCGAGCCCGACTGGGACGCCGGGACGTCGCTCGAGCTCGAGGGTGCGGCCCCCGCGGTCAACCCGGTGCTCTACCCGACGACGCTGATCCTCGACCTGCGCAAGACGCCTGACGAGCTCATGTCCGACATGGCGAAGAAGACCCGCCAGTACATCCGCAAGTCCGAGCGCGAGGACCTCGAGTTCCGCCCCGTGACGACGCGCGGCGAGCTCGCCGCCTGCCTGCGCCTGTACCGCCAGACGGCCGAGCGCGCGGGCTTCGGCCTGCACGAGGACTCGTACTACGAGCGAGTGTTCGACGAGCTGGGCGAGCACTCCCCCGTGTTCGCGGCCTTCGCGCGCTCGGCGGAGGGCGGCCCGCACGACCGTCCGGTCTCGTTCGTGTGGTTCGCGGCCTCGGCGCGGACGTCGTTCGAGCTGTACGGCGGCATGGACGAGGAGGGGCAGCGGCTGCGGGCCAACTACGGCCTCAAGTGGTACGCGATCAACGCGATGCGCGACCGCGGAGTGGTGCGCTACGACGTCAACGGGCTGCTCAACGACGGGATCTCGACGTTCAAGCGCGGCTTCGCGTCCCACGAGGACGAGCTGGTCGGGAGCATCGACGTGCCGTTCTCGATGTGGTACACGGCGTGGAACAAGGGCCTGCCGACCGCCAAGAAGGTCGTGCGCAAGCTGCGCGGCGGCAGCTGAGAACAGCTCCTGGCGGGGCTAGCGCGCCCGGATCGCGCGAGACTGCGTATCGCTGGACATTCGCCCGACGAACCCTGACGGACCCGCTCGAACCCCTGTGGTCGAGCGGGTCCGTCGCTCGTTGCCGATACTCGGTCTCACACTTTCGTGCATTTTCCTGGTACCGCGGGTAGCCTGTACCAACGCTGAGCGGTGACGCTCAGGGACACCGCCGTCCAGATCAGGAGAAGCCATGACTGTGGCCAGCAAGGGTTCGGGCTCGCGCCGGACCGTCCGCGACGTCGTCTTCGTCGAGGGGGTGCGCACGCCGTTCGGCAAGGCCCGCCCTGACGGCATCTACGCGAACACCCGTGCCGACGACCTCGCCGTGAAGGCCGTGCGCGAGCTGCTGCGCCGCCGCCCCGAGCTCCCGGCCGAGCGGATCGACGAGGTCGCCCTCGCCGCGACGACCCAGACGGGCGACCAGGGCCTGACCCTCGGGCGCAGCGTGGCCGTGCTGGCCGGACTGCCGAAGTCCGTCCCGGGCTTCGCGATCGACCGCATGTGCGCGGGCGCCATGACCGCGGTCACCACGACCGCGTCGGCCATCGCGATCGGTGCCCAGGACGTGACCCTCGCGGGCGGCCTCGAGCACATGGGCCATCACCCGATGGGCGAGGGCGCGGACCCCAACCCGCGCTTCGTCGCCGAGAGGCTCGTCGACTCGACGGCCCTGGTCATGGGCGCGACTGCCGAGAACCTGCACGACCGCTTCCCGCACCTGACCAAGGAACGCGCGGACGCGTACGGCGTCGCGAGCCAGGCCAAGTACGCCAAGGCGCTCGCCAACGGCGACGTGACGCCGGACCTCGTCCCGGTCGCGCTGCGCGACCCGGCGCAGGGCTGGGGCCTGGCCACGGCCGACGAGCTGCCCCGCCCGGGCACGACCGTCGAGGACATCGCGCACCTCAAGACGCCCTTCCGCCCCGGCGGCAAGGTCACCGCGGGCAACGCGTCCCCGCTGACCGACGGTGCCGCTGTCTCGCTCCTCGCGGCGGGCGACGTCGTGGCCGAGCTCGGCCTGCCGGCCCGCATGCGCCTCGTGTCGTTCGCCTACGTGGGCGTCGACCCCGAGGTCATGGGTATCGGCCCCATCCCCTCGACCGAGAAGGCCCTGGCCCAGGCCGGGCTGAGCATCGAGGACATCGGCCTGTTCGAGATCAACGAAGCCTTCGCGGTGCAGGTCCTGGCGTTCCTGGACCACTTCGGCATGCCCGACGACGACACGCGCGTCAACCAGTACGGCGGCGCGATCGCGGTGGGTCACCCCCTCGCGGCGTCGGGCGTGCGCCTCATGACTCAGCTCGCGCGCCAGTTCGAGCAGCACCCCGAGGTCCGCTACGGCCTGACCACGATGTGCGTGGGCCTGGGCATGGGCGGCACGGTCGTCTGGGAGAACCCGCACCACGCCGACTACTCCGGCCACACGACCGACGAGACGAACGGGGAGAACTGACCCATGAGCACCCAGACCACCGCGCCCCGTGCCGAGCGCGTGACCCACTCCCTCGTCCGCGACGTCGAGCTGCCGGACGGTGCGGGCACGCTCGCGCTCCTCACGCTCGACAACGGCCTCGACCACACCAAGCCCACGACGCTCGGGCCGGGCGGCATCGCCGAGCTCACGGCCGCACTGACCGTGCTCCAGGCCCGCGCCGCACGCGGCGAGATCGCGGCCGTCGCCGTCACGGGCAAGCCCTACTTCCTGGCGGCGGGCGCCGACCTCACGCAGGTCGCGGGCGTCCGCACGCGCGACGAGGCGCTCGAGCTGGGCCGCGGCGGCCACGCGGCCTACCGCCTGCTGGGCGAGATGGGCGTCCCGACGTTCGCGTACGTCAACGGCCTGGCCCTGGGCGGCGGCCTGGAGGTCGCGCTCAACTGCGACTACCGCACGGTCGCGACCGACGCCCCCGCGCTCGCGCTGCCCGAGGTCGGCCTCGGGCTGGTCCCGGGCTGGGGCGGCGCCTACCTGGTGCCGCGCCTCGTGGGCATCGAGAAGGCCATGGACGTCATCCTCACGCGTCCGAGCGCCAACAAGCCGTTCAAGGCCAAGGAGGCCTTCGAGATCGGCCTGGCCGACGCGCTGTTCGAGGCGCCGGACTTCCTCGAGTCCTCGATCCGCTGGACCGCCGACGTCGTGCGCGGCACCACGGTCGTCGAGCGCCGCGAGCTCGACCCCGCCCCGGTGTGGGACGCGGTCGTGGCCGGTGCGCGCAAGCAGCTCGACGCGGTCGTGCACGGGTCCCGGCCCGCGCCCTACCGGGCCCTGGACCTCCTGGCCGCGGCTCGCACCGCGACCAAGGACGAGGCCTTCGCCGCCGAGGACGAGGCCCTGGCGGACCTCATCATGTCCGACGAGATGCGCGCGAGCGTCTACGCCTTCCAGCTCGTCTCGCACGGCAAGCGCCCCGCGGGCGCCCCGGACCCGAAGCTGGCCCGCCCGGTCACGTCGGTCGGGATCGTGGGCGCGGGCCTCATGGCGGCCCAGCTCGCGCTGCTGTTCGCGCAGCGCCTGGGCGTGCCCGTGACGATGCGCGACCTCGACGCCGAGCGCGTGCAGCACGGGCTCGACTACGTCCGCACGACGGTCGAGAAGCTCGTCTCGACGGGCCGCATGACCAAGGACGTGGGGGCCAAGGTGCTGTCCTCGGTCCACGGGACCACGGACATCACGGAGTTCTCGCGCTGCGACTTCGTGATTGAGGCCGTGACGGAGGTCCTGGGGCTCAAGAAGAAGGTCTTCGCCGAGCTCGAGGGCATCATCGGCGCCGACACGATCCTCGCGACCAACACCTCGGCCCTGTCGGTCACCGAGATGGCCGCGGACCTGGCACACCCCGAGCGGGTCGTGGGGCTGCACTTCTTCAACCCCGTCGCGCAGATGCCGCTCGTCGAGGTCGTCCGGGCCGAGAAGACCTCGGACGAGGCCCTCGCGACGGCGTTCGCGGTCTCGAAGGCCCTGCGCAAGACCGCGGTGGGCGTGGCCGACCGCCCGGGCTTCGTGGTCAACCGCCTGCTGGTGCTGCTCCTGGGCAAGATCGTGGAGGCCGTCGAGAACGGCACCTCGGTCGAGGTCGCCGACCGCGCGCTGCGCCCGCTCGGCCTGCCCATGGGTCCGTTCGCGCTGTTCGACCTCGTGGGTCCCGCCGTGGGCCTGCACGTCCTGACGTCGCTGCGCGAGGACCTGGGCGACCGCTTCCCGTCCTCCCCCGGGCTCGAGAAGCTCGTGGCCGAGGGCACCAAGGTCGTCCTGCCCGCCCCGGCCCGCGGCATCCCCGCGAGCGTCGACCCGGCGATCCAGGCGTACTTCGGCACGGGCGAGGCCGGCGGCCCGGGCGCCCTCGACGAGGCGGGCGTGCTGGATCAGGTCCTGACCGCTCTCACGACGGAGATCGGCCACATGCTCGACGAGGGCGTCGTCCAGGGCCCCGAGCAGATCGACCTGTGCATGATCCTGGGCGCGGGCTGGCCGTTCCACGACGGCGGCATCACGCCGTACCTGGACCGCACGGGCTACGCGGAGAAGGTGCTGGGCCGCCGTCTCCTGCCCGACGGCGTCGCGAACGTCCCGGCGCAGGTCGCCTGACGCGTCACGCGCCTCTCACGCCGAACCCGAGGGGGGGGGGGGGGGGGGGGGGGGGGGGGGCGCCCCCGGGGGGGGGGGGGGGGGGGGGGGGGGGGGGGGGGGGGCTCGGTCGAGCTGCCTGACCCACCTCGGGTCCGGCACCGGGTCCGGCACCGCGTCAGGACGCCTCGTACGCCACGCCCCAGTG
>NZ_JBBCXG010000005.1:0-361919 GCF_037145535.1 Oerskovia sp. USHLN155 | reverse complement strand
CCATGGGGGCGCGTACCGCGGCCCGCGGGGGCCGGCCTCGGGGCCGTCGGTACCCCGGTGGGCGCTTGGTACCCCCCCCGTCGCCCTCCCCCGCCCACACGGGTCTACCTCGGCGACAGGCACACCGCAGGCTCGGCGACGGGCACCGCAGACTCACATCCCCACCTACCCCGTGTCATAGCGACCTCACAGGTTCGGACGGCTCCATGGAGGAGTTCAGTTCCCCGTCACCTGGAGGTCACCCGTGACCCAGCCCCCACAGCTCGCGCTGTACCTCGTCGACCTGGTCGCCGTGCTCGTCCTGACGTTCGGCCTCTACTTCCCGCGTCATCGGCGCCGTGACCTGGTCGTGGCCTACCTGGGCGTGAACGTGGGCGTCCTGGCGGTCGCGGCGACGCTCGCGAGCAGCACGGTCGGCGCAGGCCTGGGTCTGGGCCTCTTCGGTGTCCTGTCGATCATCCGGCTGCGGTCGACCGAGCTGAGCCAGCACGAGGTCGCGTACTACTTCGCGGCCCTCGCCCTGGGTCTCCTGGGTGGCCTCGGCGCGACGGCGGGCTGGCTCGGTGTCGCGGGCAGCGCCCTGATCCTCGTGGTCATGGCGGTCGCGGACCACCCGCGGCTGCTGCGCCGCCACCGCAGCCAGGTCGTCCTGCTCGACCGCGCCTTCCCCGACGAGGCCGGACTCGTGGCCTACCTCGAGCAGCTCCTGGGGGCGCACGTCCACTCGGCGTCGGTCCAGCGCCTCGACCTCGTGAACGACACGACCCTGGTCGACGTCCGTTTCGAGGTCGCCCCGGGCGGCGGCGTCGCGGCGAGCAGCGCGGGCGACGTCGCGGCAGCCCGCCCCGCCCCCCGGGTGTCGGCATGACCACGCTCCTGCCCGACGGCGCCGCGCCCGACACCCTCGTCGCGCCGCACGCGGGGTTCTCCCCCGTGTCGCTCGACGAGCTCGTCGCCTCGGCGTCGCTCCAGACGCGGATCGACCGCAAGTACGTCCTGCGGCGCGCGGAGGCACGGGCGGTCCTGGCGGACCTCGCCGAGCGGGAGCCGGGCGTGCGGGTGCTCGACGTCGACGGCCGTCGCGAGTTCTCGTACGAGTCGGTGTACTTCGACACCCCGGACCTGACGAGCTTTCACCTGGCGGCGCACCGTCGTCGGCGGCGCTTCAAGGTCCGCACCCGGACGTACCTCGACTCGGGCGAGGCGTGGCTCGAGGTCAAGACGCGGGCCGCGCGCGGCTCGACCGTCAAGGACCGCGTGACGCACGACCTCGCAGGCCGCAGCGAGCTGGGCGAGGGCCGACGCTTCGTGTCCGCGACGCTCGACGCCGCCGCGATCCCCGAGGCGGCCGACCTGCCGCTCGCGGCCGGGCTCGTGACCAGGTACCGGCGGACGACGCTGCTCCTGCCCGGGACGAGGCCCGGGGCGCCCGCGGCTCGCGCGACGCTCGACGCAGGCCTGACGTGGCTGCTCGACGAGGGCACGCCCGCGGGCCGGGCCGCGGCGGTCCCCGACCTCGTGGTCGTCGAGACCAAGACCGGGTCGACGCCGTCGTGCCTCGACCACCTGCTCTGGCGCAGCGGCCACCGGCCGCAGCGCATCTCCAAGTACGGCACGGGTCTGGCGGTCCTGCGCCCCGACCTGCCGAGCACCCCGTGGCGACGTGTCGTCCGCCGCTGGGTCGAACCCTCCCTGACCACCTCTCCCGACAGGAGCACCTGATGCGACTCCGTAGACCCACCACCGTCACGACCGCTGTCCTGACCGCCACGCTCACGGCCGCCGCGCTCGTCGGCTGCTCGGCGGACACGGGCACGAGCACCACCACGAGCGACGCCGCTGCGGCCACGACGGCGTCGACCGCCGTCGCGGGCCTGACCCCCGAGGAGGCCATGGCCGCGAACGCCGACCCGCACTCCTCGGGGGCCGACGACGCGGACCTCTCGTGGGACGAGTCCGAGGAGGTCGCGCTCTCGCTCGACGGCGACTCGGCCCAGGCCGACGGTGACGGCGTGACCGTCGACGGCTCGACCGTCACGATCACCCAGGCCGGCACCTACCGCGTCACGGGCGAGCTGACCGACGGGCAGCTCGTCGTGGCGTCGTCGGGCGACGGCGTGGTGCGGCTCGTGCTCGACGGTGCGAGCGTCACGTCCTCGACCACCTCTGCGCTGGTCGTGGAGGACACCGCGACCGCAGTCGTGGTCCTTGCCGACCGCTCGACGAACCACCTGGAGGCGACCGGGACGACGGTCGACCCCGACCATGACACCGAGACTGACGGCAGCACCGACGAGCCCGACGCAGCCCTGTTCTCCTCGGCCGACCTCACGATCGGCGGCACCGGGTCCCTCGACGTGGTCAGCGCCGCGACGGACGGGATCGTGAGCAAGGACGGCCTGGTGATCGCCGGGGGCGACCTCACGGTCGACGCGGGCGACGACGGCGTCCGCGGCAAGGACTACCTGGTCGTGACCGGCGACGCGTCGGTCACCGTGACCGCGGCGGCCGACGGCCTCAAGTCCACGAACGCCGACGACGAGACCATGGGCTACGTCGCGATCCTCGGCGGGACGGTCGACGTCACGTCGGGCGACGACGGCGTCCAGGCCGAGACCGACGCGATCGTCGCGGACGCGACCGTGAAGATCGCCGCGGCGGGCGGGCCCGGCACGGAGGTCGCCGAGGACGCCTCGGCCAAGGGCATCAAGGGCGACGTGGGGGTCGTGGTCGGCGGCAGCGCGACCGTGGACGCCGCCGCCGCGGACGACGGCCTGCACTCGAACGGTGCCGTGTCGGTCTCCGGCGGGGACGTCACGCTCGCCTCGGGCGACGACGGCGTCCACGCCGACGGCGACCTCACGATCACGGCCGGCACCCTCACCGTCTCGGAGTCGGTCGAGGGCCTCGAAGGGGCCACGATCACGCTCGCGGGCGGCGACGTCCACATCACCGCGTCCGACGACGGCGTGAACGCCGCGGGCGGGAGCAGCACCGACACCACGGGCACCGGCACGGCGCAGGAGGGCCCTGCACCGCAGGACGGCCAGGCACCCGGCGACTTCACTCCCCCGGCCGACGGCGAGCGCCCCACCCTGCCCGACGGCACGGTCCCCGGCGACGGCACGGCCGGCGCTCCCCCGGCCAGGCCCGGCGGTGAGATGCCGTCCGGCGAGATGCCCGACGGCGCAGCCCCCGGCGGGCAGGCGGGTGGCCAGGGCGGCGGCGCACCGGGCGGCGAGGCGGCGGGCGACTACTCGCTCACGATCTCGGGCGGCACGCTCGTGGTCGACGCGGGCGGCGACGGCCTGGACAGCAACGGCTCGCTCGACATCACCGGCGGGACCACCGTGGTCCAGGGGCCGACGAACGCCGGGAACGGCGCGCTCGACGTCAACGGCACGTTCACCGTCTCGGGAGGCACGCTGCTCGCCGCGGGCAGCTCGGGCATGGCCGTGGCCCCCGACACCGACTCGTCGCAGGGCTGGGTCGCCGCGAACCTCGACCAGAGCGCCGCGGCCGGGACCGTGGTCCACGTCCTCGCCGAGGACGGCACGACCCTCGTGTCCTACGAGGTCACCAAGGACACGCAGAACGTCGTCTACTCGTCGCCCGAGATCGAGACGGGAGCCACCTACCTCTTCGAGACCGGCGGGACGCTCGGCACCCCGGACGGCACGGGGCTCTCGTCCGACGGCACCACCGACGGCACGACGCAGGCCGCGAAAGCCGTCGCGGGCGAGTTCGCGGGCGGCGGCATGGGCGGCATGGGCGGCGGCCGCGGGCCCGGCTCGAACGGCTCGACCGACACCTCGGGCGGGACGACCACGAGCGGCGCGTGACGACGTCGGGCGCCTCTCCCCGCACGCGTCAGGGGCGCCGCACCCGAAGGTGCGGCGCCCCTGACCCGTCCCGGACCGACCCGGGACGGTCACGCAGGTGTCAGACCGAGCAGGGCCGACCCGCGTCCCACGCACCCCAGACGTCGCTCCCGGGGACCTCGCCACGGGTCCACCACTGGGCCGTGTGGTTCACGCCAGCACGCGAGACGACCGCGCCGCCCGAGTACGTGGCCTCGAGCGAGAACGCCGGGGCGCACTTGACGACCTCGACCACGGGGGCCGTGCCGCACGGGCCGATCTTCTGCCACGGGCTGCCCGAGGTCGCGGCCGGGGCCGTGCCACGCGTCCACCACTTGGCCTTGTACTCGGCGCCGTCGTGCGAGACGACGTCACCCGAGGTGTAGACGCCCGAGCCGTACCAGGGGGCGGCGCACTGCGCGCCGACCTGCGGGCCGGGGGTCGACGCACGCAGCGTCGCACCGAGGGTCGAGCCGAGCTCGTTCTTGTAGTCGCCCGTGAGGTCCCACCACATGGCGCCGCCGTAGCCCTGGACCGCCAGCCACTCGGCCTTCGCGTTCACGGACGCCTTGTCGTCGTAGCTCCACCACTGGTCGCCGTCGTAGCGCCACGAGGCGCCGATCTTCGGGTCGAAGTACGCCTTGCCGACGGTGCGCAGCTCGGCGTACGTCTTGGTGCCGATGTAGCCCGCGGCAGGCTTCCAGCCCGCGCTGCCGTCCGCGACGCCGTACCAGCCGTGGCCGTAGGCCGCGAGGCCCGCGTTGAGCTGCTGCGGGTCCGCGCCCGCGTTGACGTACATGCCCATCGCCCCGTCGAGGCCGAGGCCCCAGTTCTCGGTGCCGTCCGGGTGCAGGTTGCCCTGGTGGCCGGTCTTGTTCGGGACCCAGCCGCCGTGGAAGTCGTAGCCCTGGACGTTGAGGAAGTCGACCACCGCGAAGAGACGCGGGTCGAGCCATCCACCCTGGCCGGCGTTCCAGCCACCCGCGGGGGCGAAGCCCGTCAGCAGGTAGTCCTGGCCGTCCTGCGCGCCCAGCGCGTCGAGCGAGGTGCGGAACTCCTCCATGAGGAGCAGGAAGTTCTCCTTGTCCTCGGGGCGGGCGTTCGCCGTCTCGCCCCCGGTGACGGGCCACTCCCAGTCGATGTCGATGCCGTCGAAGATGCCGGCCGCGGCACCCGGGCCGCCCTTGTCACCGATCTGGGGCAGGTTGCCCCGGATGTAGATGTCGAGGCACGAGTTCACGAGCTTCGTGCGCCCCTCGGCCGTGGACGCGGCCTCGGAGAAGTTGTCCGACCAGGTCCAGCCGCCGAGCGACACGAGGATCTTGGTGTCGGGGCTGACGGCCTTGAGCTTGCGGAGCTGGTTGAAGTTGCCCGCGAGCGCCTGGCCGGCCTTGTCGGCCTTGCCGTCGACGGACTGGTTGGCGGGCACGAGGCGCAGGAAGTCGTTCTGCGCGTCGCCCTCGCCGGGCACCTGGTTGATGTCGCACACGAGGTCGGTCGTGACGTTGCCGAACGCGTAGTTGAGGTGGGTCAGGTCCTTGATCGCGCCGGTCGACACGAGGTTCGCGACGTGGAAGTTGCGCGTGATCGGGCCGTCGGCCATGAAGTAGCCGACGCTGCGGTAGCCGTTGATGTCGTCAGGGCCTGCGGACGACGAGGTCGCGGCGGGCTTGGCAGTGGTGGCGGCCTGGGTTGCCGGTGCCACCACGACGGATGCGGCGAGGACCGCGGCTGCGGCGATCGCCACCGGCGCGAGCCGGCGTCTGGGTGTGTCTTGCATGTGAGGGCCTCGTTGCTCTCCTCCGGGCACGCCCGGAACTTTGTTCGGACGCCTCGCACAGTAGACCCGAAAGGAACCTTTGCCAAGGGTCTTAACCAATGCGAGGGCGTGTTGAGCGGTAAGCCCGATTTGCCCCTTGGACGGGTGTCCTACTCGGTGCTTTTCCGCGGCATGTCCTCGGCGCACTTCAAGGGCGCCCGGTCCACCCGTCCCGCCCCCGCCCACCCGGGCGCCGCACCTCACACCGCTCCTTGTGGAACCGCTCCTGCGGCCGTCGTACGCTCGGATCGTGCCCCCGCAGACCCCCGAGACCCCAGCGACCGGCCCCACGATCGACGACGTCGTCCACCTGCTGCGCGGCAAGCGGCTCACCGCCCTGACGGGCGCGGGCATCTCGACCGACTCCGGCATCCCCGACTACCGCGGGCCGGACTCCCCGCCCCGCAACCCCATGACGTACCAGCAGTTCGTCGGGGACGAGGCGTTCCGTCGCCACTACTGGGCGCGCAACCACGTGGGCTGGCAGCGCG
The DNA here is from genome assembly GCF_037145535.1 of Oerskovia sp. USHLN155. NCBI lineage: Bacteria > Bacillati > Actinomycetota > Actinomycetes > Micrococcales > Cellulomonadaceae > Oerskovia > Oerskovia sp. USHLN155. The sequence goes on along the minus strand of NZ_JBBCXG010000005.1, from coordinate 355,749 downwards.
TGCACCGCACGCACCCCAACGCCGGGCACAAGGCCCTGGTCCGGCTCGAGGAGCGCGGCGTCCTCGAGGGGATCATCACGCAGAACGTCGACCTGCTCCACGAGGACGCGGGCTCGCGCAACGTCATCGACCTCCACGGCCGCTACGACCGCGTGATCTGCCTGTCCTGCGCGCGCGTCATCTCGCGCGAGCACCTGGCCGACCGGCTCACCGAGCTCAACCCGCACTTCCTGGAGAGCATCGGCGACCTCGACGACGTCGAGACCGCCCCCGACGCCGACGCCGTGATCGAGTCGACCGCCCACTTCGTGCCCGCCGCGTGCGAGTTCTGCGGCGGCATGCTCAAGCCGGAGATCGTGTATTTCGGCGAGAACGTGCCGCGCGAGCGGGTCGAGCGGGCCTACGCGATGGTCGACGCCTCCGACGCGCTGCTCGTCGCCGGCTCGTCGCTGACCGTCCTGAGCGGGCTCCGGTTCGTCAAGCACGCGGTGAAGACCGACAAGCCCGTCGTGATAGTCAACCGCGGCGCGACCCGGGGCGACCCGCTCGCCACGATCAAGCTCGAGGCCGGAGTGTCCGAGACGCTCGAGGAGCTCGCGGACAGGCTCTGACGTCGGCGGGCGGCTCGGCCGAGGGCCGGGCGGCGGTCCGTGGGCCGCTCAGCGCTGCGTCTCGAAGAACTCCCGGATGAGGTCGCCGCACTCGACGTCGCGGATGCCGCCGACGACCTCGACGCGGTGGGGGTTGCGGCGGTCGCGCACGATGTCCCACACGGACCCGCACGCGCCGGCCTTGGGGTCCCACGCTCCGAGCACGAGGCGCTCGACGCGCGCGAGCGTGGTCGCCCCCGCGCACATCGCACAGGGTTCGAGCGTCACGACGAGCGTGCACCCCTCGAGGCGCCACGAGCCGAGCGTTGCCGCGGCCTGGCGCAGCGCGAGGACCTCGGCGTGGGCGGTGGGGTCGCCGATCTCCTCGCGCCGGTTGCGGCCGAGGCCGAGCAGCCGTCCGTCGGGCCCGACGACGAGCGCCCCGATGGGCACGTCGCCCGTGGCGAGGGCGTGGGTCGCCTCGTGCAGCGCGAGCCCCATGAGCTCGTCCCACACCGCGCGGCGGGCCGCGACGGTGTCGGGCGGGAACGTTCCGGTCGCCCAGGGCAGGTCGAGCCCGACGGGACCGGGCTCTGCGGCGGGGGCGACGTCGTCGGGGACCATGCTCCCGAGGCTACCGGGCGGTACGCTCGAACCATGCGCCTGCACGTCGCCGACCACCCGCTGGTCGCCCACAAGCTCACCGTCCTTCGCAACAAGGACACCGCCTCCCCGACCTTCCGCCTCCTGGTGGACGAGCTCGTGACCCTGCTGGCCTACGAGGCGACGCGGGACGTCCGGGTCGAGCCCCACGAGGTCGAGACCCCGGTCACCACGACGGTCGGGGTCCGCATCGCCGAGCCGCGCCCGCTCGTCGTCCCCATCCTGCGCGCAGGCCTGGGGATGCTCGAGGGCATGACCCGCCTGCTGCCCACGGCCGAGGTCGGCTTCCTCGGGATGCAGCGCGACGAGGAGACTCTCGAAGCGGTCACCTACGCGAACCGCCTCCCGGACGACCTGACGGGTCGCCACGTGTTCCTGCTCGACCCCATGCTCGCGACCGGCGGGACGCTCGTCGCGGCGATCGACTACGTGTTCGAGCGCGGCGCGCGCGACGTCACGGCCGTGTGCCTGCTCGCGGCCCCCGAGGGCATCGAGGTCCTCGAGAAGGCGGTCGGCGACCGTGTCGACGTCCAGCTCGTCGTGGCCGCGGTGGACGAGCGGCTCGACGAGAAGGCGTACATCGTGCCGGGCCTGGGCGACGCGGGCGACCGCCTCTACGGCGTGGTCTGAGACCAGCGCCCTCGTGGGCGCGGGGTGACCGGTCCGCCGCGTCGCCCGCGCCCACGATGCCCGACGGCGTCGCGTCCGTCCCATATTCGCGTCTCACCCCGTGAGATTCTTGGCGCTTGCCCTTGGCGACCCCCCGTGTCGCTGCCATGCTCGCCACGTGACCTCCTCGCTGACCTGCCGAGGCGCCGACCGGCGTCCGAGCGTCAGCGTGCCCTCCAGCGTCTGTTGTCCGGCCTGACTCCCTCAGCCCCCTGACAACCCCTGCCGACCGTCGTCGGCGCCGCTCCGGCCCAGGCCGTCGAGCGGGAACCCTGGAGCATCTCATGGCCACCCTGACCCAGAAGACCCCTCGCCCGCACGCACCCCACCGTCGCACCCACCCCGGCTTCGTCCTGTACGTCGGGGTCGACGCCGCGACCGGGGAGCACCCGCAGGCCGAGCTCGTCGAGCTCGCCGAGGCCCTCGGCGAGCTGGCCCGCGAGTGGCTGCCCGAGGCCGAGACCTACACGGCCCTGACCCTGTCGGAGCCCGCGACGGACCGCCACGAGCACCTCGTCGACGAAGGGCGCCGCAAGGCGCGCGGCCGCAGCGCCGCCCGCCGGGCAGAGATCCCCGTCCCTGCACCGGACCTCGCCCCGCTCGGCGACGTCGAGGCGTTCCGCGACCGGCTCGCGGCCCTGTCGCCGTTCCCGCGGGTCGTCATCGACCCGGCGAGCCGCCGCGTGACCGTCGACGGCTCCGAGCAGCGGCTCACCCACAAGGAGTTCGAGCTCCTGACGCACCTGTCCCGGTCGGCGCACCGCGTCGTGACCAGGGACGAGCTCCTGTCGACCGTCTGGGGTGCCGACGCGGTGCGTGACGGCAGCCGGACCATCGACGTCCACGTGCGCCGCCTGCGCGAGAAGCTCGGGCTCCAGCACGTCATCTCGACCGTCCGCGGGCTCGGCTACCGGTTCGACCCGCAGACCCACGTCGTCCTCAGGGGCTCGGGGGACGCCGCCTGAGGACCAGTGCTGCCGGGTCGCACGCTCGTGGTCTCGTGGGGGGATCCCGTCCGGCCCGGCAGCACGAACCCCGCCGGACGGGCGCGCGACGAGTTTGGTCGAGCGCCCCCGGCAGGGTTGGATGAGGGCGTCCGCCCGCCCCGTCCTGTGAGGTCTCCGCCGCCGTGCCTGCGCCCCGTCCTGTCGCCCGTCCCCTCGCGGGCCTGATCGGGGCGGTCGCCTCGGTCGGCCTCCTGTCGGGATGCGTGGGCACCGAGGTCGCCGCGGTACCCGCGCAGGTGCGCGAGCCCTTGATCACCCGTGACGCGGCCACGACGCTGTTCGCCTCGCTCTCCACGACGCGCAACGCAGCGAACGCGGCCCGCGACGGCGGCGCCCTCGCGACCATCGAGGCGGGGCCCGTCCTGCGGTCGTCGACGTTCGCCTTCGCCGCACAGACCGCACAGGCAGCGGCTCCCGTCGCACCCCACACGTCGGTGCCGGGGACGCTCGCCGCCCCGGCGGCCGGGACCGCGGACTGGTTCTACTCCCTGCGCGCACCCGGGGACCCTGCGGCGTCGGACGGCGAGTTCGTCGAGTCCACGCTCTTCACGCGCGCGTCCGCGGACGCGCCGTGGCTGCTGACCTACCAGCTCGCGACCGACCCGGCCGTAGCCCTCCCGCAACCCTCGCTCGTAGGGGGCTCCGCCGTCGGGCCCGACGACGGTGCCCTCGCCCGCGGGGCCGCCGCGCTCGAGGACGTGCTCGCCTTCGCCCGCACCGGCCAGGCCGCCCCCGCACTCGACGTCGCCGACGCCGACCAGCTCGGGACCGCCCACACCCAGGGCTTCCCCGTCGCCGACCTGACCCCCGAGAGCGGGACCGAGGACCGCTCGTGCGCGTACGAGGCCCCCGACGCCGCCTGGCTCGCGTCCGCCGACGGGGTCTTCGCCCTCGCATCGGTCGAGTGCACGCAGTCCGTGACGCTCACCGGTGGGTGGACCGCGCCCACCCCGACGACCGGCGCGCTCGGGACCGTCCCGCCCGGTGCCCGCCTGTCGGCGTGGACCGTCACGCAGACCGTCACGGTCCTCGTCGAGGCGCACGACGACGGCACGTCCCGGGTGGTCGGCTCCCGGCTGCGCCCGGTCCGGACGGACGTCACACTCGCCCCGTGACCCCGGTCGCTGCGGACACCAGGGGCTCGGCGTAGGTTCGGTCCATGAGCGACACCACCGGTTCGAATCCCGTCCCCCGCGGCTGGAAGCGCCGCGGCCCGCACTTCACCGACCGTATTGCCGCGGACAGCACCTCGGCGCCCGGTGGGCAGGGCGACGACCACGGCCGGTGGCCCGTCGAGCCCGGCCGCTACCGGCTCGTCGCGAGCCTCGCGTGCCCGTGGGCGCACCGCTCGATCATCGTGCGCCGGCTGCTCGGGCTCGAGAACGCGATCTCGCTGGGCGTCGTCGACCCGATCCAGGACTCCCGTTCGTGGCGCTTCACCCTCGACCGTGACGGGGTCGACCCCGAGCTCGGCTCCCACTTCCTCGCCGAGCACTACCTCGCGCGCGACCCCGAGGACGACGGCGGCGTGAGCGTGCCCGCGATCGTCGACGTCCCCTCGCGCCTGCTCGTCACCAACGACTACCCGCAGATCACGCTCGACCTGTCGACCGAGTGGACCGCGTACCACCGGCCCGGCGCCCCCGACCTCTACCCCGAGGCGTGGCGCGACGAGATCGACGACGTCGCCGAGAAGGTCTACCTCGACGTCAACAACGGCGTGTACCGCGCCGGGTTCGCCGACTCGCAGGAGAAGTACGACAGGGCGTACGGGATCCTCTTCGAGCGCCTCGACTGGCTCTCCGACCGGTTGTCCGAGCGCCGCTACCTCGTCGGCGACCACATCACCGAGGCAGACGTGCGCCTCTTCACGACGCTCGTGCGGTTCGACGCGGTCTACCACGGGCACTTCAAGACCAACCGCAACAAGATCACCGAGGACAAGGTCCTGTGGGGGTACGTACGCGACCTGTACCAGACGCCCGGGTTCGGCGACACCGTGAACTTCGAGCACATCAAGCACCACTACTACCGGGTGCACTCCCAGCTCAACCCGAGCGGGATCGTGCCCGACGGCCCCGACCTGTCCGGCTGGCTCATACCGCACGGGCGCGAGGCGCTCGGCGGTTCACCCTTCGGTGACGGCAGCGCACCCACCGCGGCCACGGACCTCGCGTCCTACCACCTCGCACCTCTCGCGGTGCCCGTCGAGGGCGAGCCCCGGGCAGCGCAGCCCAGGGACTGACGCGGCGAGCTCGGCCGTCCGGACCGACGAGGAGGGACCCCGGCGTCGCACCGGGGCCCCTCCTCGTCGGTCGTGCGCCGAGCCGTCGCTCAGCCGCGGCTCTCGTCGCGCCAGAAGTACGCACCGAACGCGGAGTCCGGGACGACCGAGACGCTCCACGCCGTCGCGATGTAGTTCCGGCCCTCGTACGCGACGCGGTCGCCCACCCGGTAGGCCTCGGTCCAGTGCCAGGTCGGCAGGCAGGTCTGCCCCGCGACCTCGAACGTCCACGAGTGGCCGGAGTCTGCCACAACGCGGTACGTCGCGCCGCGCTCGGGCACGTTCGGCACCTTGAGCTGGACCCGCTTCTGGTCCTGCACCACCCGGTGCGTCTCGGGCGCGACCACACCGTTCACCTCGACGTGGAACGTGACGGCCGCGGTCGAGGCGATGTTGTCGTACACGAACGTCACCGGCCGGTACGACTGCTGCTCGTTGTCCTCGAAGTAGCAGACGCCCAGGATCGGGGGGCCCACCGTCGGCGCGAACACGTCGTAGCGCGCGGCCTCGTACTTGGCGGTCACGGTGTTGCTGCGGGCCACCCCGTCAGCGGTGACCGACTGCTGGAACTGGACGGTCCCGGCGGGGAGCCGGGTGACGCCGGTCGGCAGGAAGAACTCCTGGGTGGCCCCGGCCGGGACGTCGACGGCCGCTCCCGCGAAGCCGTACGTCGGCGAGTACATGCGCACCCGCACGGTGCCCGGTGACGTGTTGGTGTACGTGCCGACGATACGGACCGACTTGTCGGCCGCCTCCGCACGGGCGCTCTGCGTCGCCGACCAGCTCGGGACGTAGCAGCTCGCCGCAGGGATCGACTGGCTCGCGACCTGCCGTCCGTCGGCCGAGACCGTGAACGTGGCGCCCTGGTACCCGGCCGACGCCATGACCGGGACGACCTTGCCCGGGGCCACGACCTGCGCGAGGTCGTCGCGGCCCGCGACCGTGAACTGCACCGGCAACGTCGAGGACGAGTTGTCGAAGGTGAGCGACACGGAGGTCGCGGAGGCGTGCGCGGCCGGGTCGTAGGCGCACTGCCCGGCCGCGACCGTGGCCTTCGGCGCGATCACCGCGCGGTCGAACGTGGCGACGACCTCACCCTGGTACCCCTTGCCCGTGGCGCCGGTCTCCGTGACCCACCGGTACTGGCGGAAGGTGACCTTCCCTGCGTCGAGGGACTGGCGGCCGGTGTCGATCGTGAACGAGCCCGTCTGCCCCGCGGCCAGCGTGACCTTCTCGGAGTCCTTCGTGCCCAGGCCCGCCGGCGCGAGCATCCGCACGTCCATCGCCTCGGCCGTCGTGTTCACGACCGTGCCGGTCAGACGCACCTGACCACCCACGTTCTCCGCAGCGACCGACACCTCCTGCGACCACTGCGGCACGTAGCAGCTCTCGCCATGGAGCGTGAACGACTCGGCGACCCGACCGTCCACCAGGACCGTGAACTCGTGCGCACCCAGCCCGCGCAGCAGACCGGGTGCGGTCACCGTCGCCTTCTCGCCCGCGGCGACGACCGTGCGCAGACCGTCCTGACCGGCCACGTCGAACTCGACCGGCAGCGTCGAGGCCGAGTTGTCGAACGAGAACACGACGTCGGCGACCGAGGTCCGCGACCCGAGGTCGAACACGCACTGGCCCACCGTGGGCGCCGCCGCCTGGGGCGCGATCCGTGCCCCGGCATGGCCGACCGTGAGGTGCTGGTCGTACTCGCCCGGGTCCCCGTCGGCGTCGGGGACAGAGAGGTGCTGACGCACGACCACGTCACCCGAGGCGAGGGCCTGCTCCCCGGTCGACCGGAAGAACGTCGCGCTCTCGCCCGGGTCGATCATGGCCGTCCCTCGGGAGGCCTCCTCTGCGCCCACCGGCGTCATGTCGTCGACCTGGATCGCCAGAGGACGACCGGTCGAGTTGGTGACGACCGCCTCGAGACGGACCGATCCCGCCTCGTTGCTGGTGTGCGTCGTGACGTCGGCGCCCGACAGCCACTGCGGGACGAAGCAGTCCTTGGCAGGGACGCCGGCCACGGGGACCTTCCGCGTGAACTCACGCGCGTCGACCGTGGTCACGAGCGTCAGGGACGCCGAGGCGTCCTTCGGGACGCGCAGGTCGTGAGGCACCTCGAGCTGCGTGGTGGCACCGCGGGGCAGGGACGCCGTCCGAGAGTTCGCGTCGTCGACGCCGAGGGTCACCCGGAGGTCGTCGTAGGACGTCGTGTTGGCGACGCCCTTCAGCACGACCGTCGCGGCGCCGTCGACGCACTGGGCGGCGAACGTGGCACCGGCGGCGACCTTGTCCGCACCGGCCCAGGGCTCGCCGACCGTGAGCTCTGCGCTCGCGGAGTCCTTCAGCGTCCGGCCGGCCGAGGTCGTGGTCGCGGAGAACGAGAGCCCGGCCGTGGTCGCCTCGGCCCCGTCTCCCGCGAGAAGCAGGACGTCGAGGGATACCGGCGGGCCGTATGTCTGGCTCCCGTCGGGAGCCACGAGGGCCGCACCGCCAGTCGGCGTGCACCTCAGGGAGGCGTCCCCCGGTGAGCAGGTCCACCCGGAGTCCAGGGGCTTCGCAGTGACGCCTGCGGGCAGGTCGCCCACGAAGAACGCCACGCCCTGGGCGTCGACGTCACCGGTGTTGCGAGCCGTGAGCCGGACCGAGGTCGCGCCAGGGTTCACGAGCGGGCCGACGGTCGGCGTCACCAGGTCGATCTCGGCGCCGTACGAGGGCACGGGCGCCGGCACGTACTCCTTCTTGACGGGGGTCAGGCCCTTGCCGTGCACCGTGCCACCGAACGTGTAGGTCCCGCCGCGCGAGGCCTGGACGGTGATGACGAGGTCCGTCGTCTCTCCGGGAGAGAGCACCCCGACCGAGCACGTGACGAGCGACGACCCGTCGGCCTGCAGCGACGCCGGGCCGCACGGCAGCGCCGCGAGCCGGATCGTCGGGACGACGCCCCGGCCCGCGGTGACCGCGGAGGTCACGACCGAGACGTTCGGCGGGAGCGTCACGTCGACGACGACCTCCTCGGCGGACGTGCCGCCGGAGTTGGACGCAGTGAGCGTCAGGTCCTCGGGGTCCCGGGGAGCGAGCGTGAGGGGCGCGAACGCAAGGTCGAGAGACGCCGGGGTCGGCGGGTCCACGGGGACGACGGGATCCGGACCGGGGACGACGGGGGCGACGGGGGTCAACGGGAACGTCGGCGGCACGAGGGGCGTCGTCGGCTCGCCCTGACCGGCCGGCGCCGTGCCGGAACCTGCGGCCGCGTCGCCGTTCGAGGCCGGCGCTGCGGGGTTCGTGTCGGCGGGCGCCTCAGCGAGCGGCACGGTGTTCGCCGGGGACGTGGGGTCCCCGCTCGGAGGTGCCGACGGCTCGCCCGTCGGAGCGCTCGTGGGAGCGCCCGACGGCGACGTCGAGGCTGACGGGTCGGGGCTGGCGCCCGCACTCGGAGGCGGTTCGGACGAGAAGCCACCGGACACGGCGACGACGCCCGCACCGACGGCCGCGACCGCAACGACCCCCACTGCGGCGGCGATCAGAGGCGATGCGGCGATGAAGGCCGCCAGGCCGGTCGCACCGGCCGCAGCAGCTGCCCCCGTGCCGGCCGCGGCGCTCGCGCCGACAGCCGCAGCCGCGCCGAGCCCACCGCTCGTGGCGGCCGCACCGGCCGCCGCAGCGCCTCCCATGGCCCCCGTCCCCGCAGCCCCTCCGGCGGCGCCGGTACCGGCCGCAGCCCCGCTGCCACCTGCGGCGGCTCCGGAACCGGCGGCACCGGAACCAGAGGCCCCGGCCGCACCGCTCCCCGCGCTGCCGCTCGCACCGCTCGCGGCCCCCGTCGCACCGGCGGCACCGGCCCCGACGGCTGCACCACCCGTGAGCGGGAGAGCCGTCCCGACCAGGCCCAGCGCAGCGACCCCGAAGACCAGCGGGGCGATGACGGCGCGCATGCCGTGCGAGACGTCGCCGAGCTCGAGCACGAGCGCCCGGCACTCGCCGCACTCCTCGAGGTGCGCGTCGACCTTGGCGGTCTCCCGCTTCGCGAGCCCACCACGGACGTAGGAGCCGAGGAGGGGGTTGACGTTCTCGCACCCTGCGCTGCTCGCGCCCGTCAGGTGCTGCTGGAGGTAGGCCTGGCGCAGCCCCTCCCGGGCACGGTAGGCGAGCGCCGAGACGCCGTTGGCCGTGAGCCCGAGCAGAGGGGCGATCTGGGCCGGGTTCATCTCCTCGACCTCGGTGTACCAGAGCACGGCCTGCCAACGCTCCGGCAGCCCCTGGTAGGCCTTGGTCACGACGGACCGTTCGAAGCCCTGGAGCGTGGGGTCCTCGGTCGAGGCCATGGGCCCGAACGCGCTCTCGAACGTCTCGATGTCGTCGGTGGGCTGCGTGCGTCGGCCCGCGTTCGACAGGTCGTAGGACAGGCGCCGGACGACGGTGAAGAGGTAGGCACGGAACGTGACGTCGGGCCCGCCCCCCGACTGCAGGATGCCGAGGACCTTGGCAAAGGCCTCCGAGACCATGTCGTCGGCGTCGGACCCCGAGCGCACGTACTGGCGCGCGACCGTGCGTGCCGCCGCGGCGTGCCGCTCGTACAGCGCACCGAACGCCGCGTAGTCACCTCCGCGGACGGCGGTGATCAGCTCGGCATCGCTCGTCGGGGCGTCGTCCCTCGACGTGTCGACCTGCGTCATGCCCCTACCGCCTCTGACTCCGCCTCATCAGCAGGTGAGGCCCTCCCGTTCATCCTAGACGGGAAATTCGGTGGTGTTATCTACGTCTCACCGCGGATTCGCCCGTCTTGTCCGTCTGTCAGGATGACAGAACCGACGGAATGTGCTGCATGTCCGTCGGTGTGTCGAGTGGATGAAAGAGAAACCGGACGGCCGCTGTCGCGTCATGAGCACCGGCCTCGGACGTCTCATGAGTATGGACCTACGACCTGGCTACCCCGAGCCAGCCGTCGCCTCGCTGCTCGACGAGTGGCAGGCGGCCAGCACGAACAGCGTCTGGCTGCGGCCAGGCGACTGGTACCACCCTGCCGTGGAAGCGCTCGTCGAGGCGCTCACGGACGCCCGGTGCCCCGCCGCTGCGGCCGAGAGGCTCGGCGAGGCCCGCGGCCGTGACGGCATCAGCATCGGCGAGACGATCGACGACCTCTCGTGCTTGTTCGACCTGTGGGGCACGGCCCCCGACGTCACCGTGCTGCGGGCAGTCAGCACCGGGTGGGCCGTCGGCAACGAGCTGCTTCCCGGCGCGCCGCCCACGACCGACCCTCGCTCGGGCCTCGTGACGGTGCCCTACCTCGTGCAGCGCCTCCAGGAGACCTACGGTCAGGCCGACCGCCTGGGCACCCCCGCGTCCGCGACGCACTGCCTCGTCCTGGTGGACGTCGCGATCGAACGCATCGACGGATGGCAGAAGGTCGCCCGCGCCGCGGCCATGGGCAAGGTCCTGACGGAGACGTTCGGCCTCGGGCACCCGGTCGCGACGCTCGGCGGCGGGATCTACGCCGCGCTCTGCGCCCGCACGGCCGACGTCGGTCCGGTACGTGCCGAGCTGCGGCACAGGATCGAGCGCACGGCGCTCACCTTCGGGGTGACCGCGATCCTGCGACGCCCGCCTCGCATCTGGGTCGAGCCCCTTCCCGCGCAGCACGCCGACGCCGCGCAGATGCTCCACGACCTGTCGCGCTGAGCCGCCCCCGCACACCACGACGCCCCGTCGTCCGGCGAGGGACGAGCGGGGCGTCGTGGGGAATCGCGCTGGGGGGGGAAGCGCGAGGGTCAGCGGGGGCTGTAGGTCAGGCAGTCCGCGTGGTCCGCGCCCTGGGGCCCGGCTCCGACGCGGATCGCCGAGGCGTTGCACTCGAGCGACTCGTTGTGGGCGCACTCCCCGCGCTGGCAGGCACCGACGTGGGCGATGACCTTGTCCAGCCCTCCCTTGGAGGTCAGGGGGATGAACGTGGCGCACTCGGCCTCGCTGCCGTGCGCGGCGATCGTCACGGCACCGGCGTGGCAGCCGTGCTCGTGGTTGTATCCGCAGCCGTCGATCGAACACTCGACGACCTGGGGCATCTCCATCAGGCTGCTCATGGGACTTCTCCTTGCTCGAAGGACAGGGGCGTTCAACCGTGCATTTCCTTCACGGTATTCCTTGAAACGGCCCCTGTATAGGAAGCAAGGCCTCACTCACTTCGGCGGAATTCCGCCGTTTTTACGTCACACGGACCGCACGTAAAGCCATTCTGCGAATGTCCTGGTGCGGTCCCTCGCGGCACCGTCCGAGGTCAGGAGCCTCGGCCCGGGCGCCACAGGACGAGGGCCCGCGTCTCGCTGGACTCGACGACCTGGCCGCCGCCACGGCCGGGCTCCGCGCCCCGGTCCGCCGTCGTCCGCCGGACGCGCCGGCCTCGCGGCACCATGACGACGTCGCCGCTCACCCCGGCCGCGAACACGCGCCCTCCTTCGAGCTGCGTCGCGAGGGCGTCGAGGCGGGCCTCGAGCCGACTCACCTGCTCCTCGAGCGCGAGGATGCGGCGGATGCCCGCGAGGTTGATGCCCTCCTCCTGGGAGAGCCGCTGGACCTCGAGGAGCTTGGCGACGTCCCGCTGGGAGTAGCGGCGGCCGCGCCCCATGGTGCGGCGCGGGGTCACGAGGCCCAGGCGGTCGTACTGGCGCAGGGTCTGCGGGTGCATCCCGGCGAGCGCCGCGGCCTGCGAGATGGCGAGCACGGGGGCGTCGTCGTACGCGTTGAACGGGATCTGGCTCCCCGTGGGAGCCTCGTTCCTGGCCATGCTGTCCTCCTCGCTGCTCCTCGTGCCTGGTCGGTCCGTTACTCGGCCGCGCGCCCGAACAGGTCGGAGCGAACGTCGCTCTCGCCGTCCGTCGCCGTGGCGAGGGCCTCGACGGCCTCCTTGGCAGCCTTCGAGAGCTTCTGCGGCACCACGACCTGGATCGTGACGAGCAGGTCGCCCGTCGCCTTGGCCGTCTTGACGCCCTTGCCCTTGACGCGCAGCGTGCGGCCCGACGGCGTGCCCGCGGGCACCTTGACCTTGACGGGCTTGCCGTCGAGCGTCGGGACCTCGATGGTCGCGCCGAGCGCGGCCTCCGCGAACGTCACGGGGACGGTCAGGCGCAGGTTGTGCTTCTCGTCGACCGAGAACACGGGGTGCGGCGTGACGTGGACCGTGATGACCAGGTCGCCGGGGGCACCGCCCGCGACGCCGGGGCGTCCCTTGCCGCGCAGCCGGATCTTCTGGCCGTCACGGACACCCGCCGGGATGCGGGCCGTGATGGTGCGGCCCTCGGTCGTGACGTTGACGGTCGAGCCCTCGACCGCGGGCCGGAACCCGAGGGTCGCCGACGACTGCACGTCGGCCCCCGGCTGCGGGCGCTGGTAGCCGGCGTTGGGGCGGAACCCGGTCTGGGCTCCCCCGCCGCCGAACATCGACCCGAGGATGTCCTCGAAGCCGCCGCCCCCGCCGGTCTGCGTGGAGTACCGCACGCGGCCTCCCCCGCCACCGCCGCCGCCGCCGCCGAACATGCCGCCGAAGATGTCCTCGAACCCTCCGGCCCCGCCGGCGGGTCCGCCGGCTCCTGCCGAGAAGCGGGCGCCCCCGCCGGCCATGGCACGGATCGCGTCGTACTGCTGGCGCTGCTCGGCGTCGGACAGGACCGCGTAGGCCTCGCCGATCTCCTTGAACTTCGCCTCGGCCTTCGCGTCACCCTGGTTCTGGTCGGGGTGATAGGTACGGGCCAGCTTGCGGTACGCCTTCTTGATCGCGGCGTCGTCGGCATCCTTGGGGACGCCCAGCGCGGCGTAGAAGTCCTTCTCGATCCAGTCCTGACCGGTCAAGGCGCCTCCTCTCATGGGTCTCACCGGCCCCGGGGCCGGTGGTGTTGCCTACATCGATAGTGGTCGTGCTCCCGGGGGCCCGACGGCGGAGGTCACCTTCGCGAGGAAGGTGCGCTCCGCCGTCGGGCATCCGGGGTCCGGTGGGTGCCGGGGCCCGCAGGACCTGGCTCCCACCTCCGTTTCTACTCCGGTCCGACGACCGAGACGCGCGCGGCGCGCACGATCTTCTCGCCGATCCGGTAGCCCGGCTCGATGACCATGTTGACCGTGGCCGACGTGGCCTCGGGGTCCACCTGGTGCATGAGCGCCTCGTGGACGGTCGGGTCGAACTCCTCGCCCACGACGCCGTACCGCTCGACGCCGAACTTCGCCAGGCTCGCGTCGAGCTTGTCGGAGATCGCGACGAACGGACCGTCGAGCTCGCCGTGCTGGCGCGCCCGGTCGATGTCGTCGAGGACCGGCAGGAGCGCGGCCAGGACGTCCTCGACGCCCTTGACCCGCGCCGCCTCCTGGTCGCGCAGCGACCGGTTGCGGTAGTTGGTGAAGCTGGCCCGCTCGCGCTGGAGGGCGTCGAGGTGGGCAGCTGCCTCGGACTGCGCAGCCAGCAGGGCTGGATCCACGGTGTCGTCGCCGTCAAATCCGGTGGGCTCGAAGTCGAGCCCGGCCAGCGGGTCCTGCTCGGCGTCGTTGCCCGCCGAGCCGGCGGCCCCCTCGGGGGCAGCCTCCTTGGGCCGCCCCTCCGGGGTCACCTTGCGCTTGTCGGTGAAGTGGAAGGGCTGGTCCTCGGAGCCGAGCTCCTCGGGGCCCTGCGCGTCGCTCGTCACTTCTTGTCGTCCTCGTCCACGATCTCGGCGTCGACGATGTCCTCGTCGGGAGCCGAGGTCGCACCGGCGGCCGCAGCGGCGTCCGCGTCAGCGGCGCCCTGGTCGCCCGCCGCCTGCTCACGCTCGGCCGACGCGTAGAGCGCCTCGCCGATCTTCTGGCTCGAGGCCAGGAGCTTCTCGTGGGCCGACTTCACGGCGTCCGCGTCCGTGCCCTCGAGGGCCGTCTTGACCGACGCGATGTCGGCCTCGACCTCGGTGACGACGTCGGCGGGGAGCTTCTCCTTGTTCTCCGCGACGAGCTTCTCGGTCGAGTACACGAAGGACTCGGCCTGGTTGCGGGTCTCCGCCTCCTCGCGACGCTTCTTGTCCTCGGCCGCGTGCTCCTCGGCCTCCTTGACCATGCGGTCGATGTCCTCCTTCGGCAGCGCGGAGCCGCCGGTGATGGTCATCTTCTGCTCCTTGCCGGTGCCGCGGTCCTTCGCGCCGACGTGGACGATGCCGTTCGCGTCGATGTCGAAGGTGACCTCGATCTGCGGCAGGCCGCGCGGGGCCGGGGCGATGCCCGTGAGCTCGAACGTGCCCAGCGGCTTGTTGTCGCGGGCGAACTCGCGCTCACCCTGGAAGACCTGGATCAGCACGGACGGCTGGTTGTCCTCGGCGGTCGAGAACACCTCGCTGCGCTTGGTCGGGATGGCCGTGTTGCGCTCGATGAGCTTGGTCATCACGCCACCCTTGGTCTCGATGCCCAGGGACAGCGGCGTGACGTCGATCAGGAGGACGTCCTTGCGCTCGCCCTTGATGACACCGGCCTGCAGCGCGGCGCCGACGGCAACGACCTCGTCCGGGTTGACGCTCTTGTTGGGCTCCTTGCCGCCCGTGAGCTCCTTGACGACCTCGGTCACGGCGGGCATGCGGGTGGAACCACCCACGAGCACGATGTGGTCGATGTCGCTGACGGAGATGCCGGCGTCGCGGATGACCGCGTGGAACGGCGCCTTGGTCCGATCGATGAGGTCCTGCGTCATCTGCTGGAACTGGGCGCGCGTGAGCTTCTCGTCCAGGTGGATGGGGCCGTTCTCGCTCATCGAGAGGTACTGCATGGAGATGTTGGTGCTCGTCGCGGACGAGAGCTCCTTCTTCGCCTGCTCGGCGGCCTCACGCAGACGCTGGAGCGCGATCTTGTCCTTGGACAGGTCGACGCCCGAGCTGTTCTTCACCTGCTGGATGAGGTGCTCGACGATGCGGTTGTCCCAGTCGTCGCCACCGAGGCGGTTGTCGCCCGAGGTCGCGCGGACCTGGATGGTCGAGAAGTCGTCCTCGTCCTTGCCCACCTCGAGGAGGGAGACGTCGAACGTTCCACCACCGAGGTCGAAGACGAGGATGAGCTCGTCCTCCTTGCCCTTCTCCAGGCCGTAGGCCAGAGCGGCGGCGGTGGGCTCGTTGACGATGCGCAGGACGTTGAGGCCTGCGATCTGCCCGGCGTCCTTGGTCGCCTGGCGCTCGGCGTCGTTGAAGTACGCCGGGACGGTGATGACCGCGTCGGTGACGGGCTCGCCCAGGTACTCCTCGGCGTCGCGCTTGAGCTTGCCGAGCACGCGCGCGGAGATCTCCTGCGCGCTGTACTTCTTGTCGTCGATCTCGACCGACCAGTCGGTGCCCATGTGGCGCTTGACCGACGTGATGGTGCGGTCGACGTTCGTGACCGCCTGGCGCTTGGCGATCTCGCCGACGAGGACCTCGCCGGTCTTCGAGAACGCGACGACCGACGGGGTCGTGCGAGCGCCCTCGGCGTTCGCGATGACGGTGGGCTCTCCACCTTCGAGGACGGCGACCACCGAGTTGGTGGTGCCCAGGTCGATTCCGACCGCTCGTGCCATGTTCGTGCCTCCGTTGTTCTGCTGCGTGTGGTGTCGTCCGTGCGGCAGCCCGCGGAGGTTCCCGTGCCCGACGGCGCGTGGTGGCGCGCACGTCCGGACCTTCCCCTGCTGGGTGTCTCCACCCGACTGCCGGTTGAGTCGTCTTCACTCAAGTTATGCCGGTCCGTGGCGTCGCGCAAGCGAAGGGGTCCGAAACTTGAGTCCACTAGGCTCAACTATGGGGTAGGGCGGGGTATTCCCGATCGGGTGACCGGCCGGTTCGCCTGGAACCGGCCGGCCTCTCGCTCACGAAGTCGTCTCCCTCACACCAGCTCGACGGCGTCGGCCTGCGGTCCCCGGTCGCTCTGACGCACCTTGTACCGGACCCGGTCGCCCTCCTCCAGGACCTCGGTGCCCCGCACGACCGACACGTGCACGAACAGGTCCAGGCCCCCGTCGTCGGGGGTGATGAAGCCGAACCCGCGCTCCTCGTCGTAGCGCGCGACGGTGCCCTCACCTCCGCGCACCGGCCCGCCGGACGCGGCGGGACGGCCTGGCCGACCACGGTCCGTGGCGCCGCGCGCACCTCCGGAGCCGCGGGCGAGCTGCACGTTGCGGGCGTTCGGCCCCTTGTCGCCGTCGACGACGTCGTACGTCACGCGGTCTCCCTCGGAGAGCTCGGTCAGCCCCGAGCCGAGCGCGCTGACGTGGACGAAGACGTCGTCGCCACCCGAGTCGGGAGCGACGAACCCGAAGCCCTTGACGTCGTCGTACCAGGAGACCGTGCCGTCCGCGCCGTCCGACGCCGGCTGCGCGGCCTCGGCCCCGAGCGGCAGCAGATGGTCCGCCTGCGGCCCCTTCTCGCCGTCGACGACGAGGAACGCCACCCGCTGGCCCTCCGAGATCACGCCGCCCCCGACGATGGCCGTGCTGTGCACGAAGATCTCGCCGCGACCGCCGTCGGGCGTGACGAACCCATATCCCTTGGTCGGCTCGTACCAGTTGACGGTGCCGAGCACGCCCAGGGGCGCGTCGGCGGCCCGGTCTCCCGTGACGCGGACGCGGCGGGCCTGCGGTCCACGGTCTCCCTCCCCGACCTCGAACTCGACGGTCTGCCCCTCACGGAGCACCCGCGGTCCGTCGTCGTCGAGGATCTCGGACGCGTGCACGAACAGGTCCTCCGCCTCGTTCCCGAGGTCGATGAAGCCGAAACCTCGGTCGGCGTCGAACCATCGGACAGTTCCCTGGGGCACCTAGGACTCCTCGTCTTGGCAAACAGTGTTGTCACCCATTGTCCCCCGGCGGGACCGACGACGGGTGGGCCGAACGGTTTCGGACGCGGTTGGCACACGCTTCGTAGCGCGGAGCGTCCGGCATCCGCACGGCCCGGACCGAAGCGCGGTCAGCAGGTGCGAGACCGGGAACGATGAGACCGACCAGCCGTTCGCGGGCGGTGGTGGCCGGGCCACGTCGTGGCAGACGGGCTCACGGCGTGGAGTCGCTGGTGGAGACGCACGTTTAGACGGTCACACGGTTACACCGGCAGCATCGAGCACTGTGCGCGCGGTGGCTGAGAGGCCAGACCAGGGCGCACCGTCGATTCGAGCCCGCGCCTCGGCGTCGGGGCTGCCCTGGATGACGGACGGGGACACCAGACTGCTGAGCCGGTATGTCTTCCAGACCAACCTGGTGCCCAGTCGGTCCTGAAGGACAAGCACGTCTCCGTGGCGGGCATACACGCGTTCTTCGAGCTGTCGCCCGGAGGTCACACGGATCGCGGCAGAGAGGCCCCTCGGCATGAGCTCGAGGGCGGCGGCAGCGATCTTGAAGTGCGACCCGCTGCGCGACTCGATGTTGACCGTTCCCTCAATGAGCTCGACGTCCCAGTCAGGGTGTGTGCGCTGGATGGACTCGACGATCTCGGACCATGGGTTCTTGTCCAGGATGCCTTCGATCAGGTCGAGCACATCCTGAGGGTGAGTTGCGACTGCGGACGTGCCGAAGACGCTGTAGACGATGCTAGAGACGTGCCCGGTGTCCCGTGCCGCGATCAGAGGTAGGAGCTGCTCGACGAGCTGCACATAGTGCAACCCTGTCCCCGTCCGTCGATCTGGCGATGCTCCCTGGTTCAGGCGATACAGACAGACGGCCGAAAGAGCTCCCGCGGCCGGAGAGATCCGAGCGGGGACGTCGTCACGCGAAAGGGTTTGCGTCGCGGCATAGAGGGGATGAAACCATGCGACGTCCTCGTCCCACACGTGGACGAGCGACGCAATGAGCAGCATCCGAGTGATAGCCATTCGGTCCAGTGCAGGACGTTCGGCCACCGTTGTGGCGAGGCTGTTCACCCACGACCGGAAGCGTTGCTTCAGTTGCGGCGTGGCGAGGTCGGCCGGGCCGGACGTGTCCGTTTCGGGTGCGCGGTCCCCGTCAAGGTCTTCCGCCGTCTGTGAGTCGTCGAAGTTGGACTCGTCGGCATCGAACGTGTCGGCCCAGATGGGGTCGCTCGAACTGATCGTGGTTCGAGCGCGCGTCGCGAGTTGGGGAAGAATCAGCCCGCCGGACGTCTCGTGGGCGAGCGTCGGCCCGAGTCGGGCGATCGCGTCCACTGAGTATTGTGCCCAGCCTTCTTCGTCGTCGAACGTGCGGCCTCTGCCTCTCTTCCCGATCGCAGCTGATTGGGCGCTCGACGTAGGGCGTGACCCGACGGCCGGGAGCACACGCTGCTCGCGGGTGACCTTGTCCAAGGTGCGGGTCCAGTCCCGCAGCAGTGCGTCGTCTCCGAAGAGGGCTCGCCAGTCGACATCGGAGTTGGTGCTCGACGAGCGACGAGACGGGACGCGGTGCAGGATCGCATGCGGATCAGCGAGGAAGTGCAAGGGTCCGCGGTATCGGTCACCGTCCGACTCGAAGCTGATGCGTACCCGTGATCGTGCTCCGAACTCACGCGTGACCTCGATTCGAACCTCGGTGGCACCAGCAGGTACTTGGCCTAGCACGCTGGAGCGTTCAGGTAGGTCACTGAATTCACTGACCTCGACGGTGACAGGAAACGGTGCGGGTCGCGACAGCTCGATGACGATCGCTTCGCCGTCGAGCGTTGCTCCAAGGAGGACGGGAACG
This sequence comes from Oerskovia sp. USHLN155, assembly GCF_037145535.1. Taxonomy (NCBI): domain Bacteria; kingdom Bacillati; phylum Actinomycetota; class Actinomycetes; order Micrococcales; family Cellulomonadaceae; genus Oerskovia; species Oerskovia sp. USHLN155. Next base: position 336,897 of record NZ_JBBCXG010000005.1, on the reverse strand, counting down.
TGCTGCGAGGAGCGAGACACTTCCCCTGGCGCCACGAGGATCCTTCGCGAGGGAACGTCACCGACAGCGAGCGGAGCCCCCTCCCCGGGATAGAGCGATCGATCGGTCGTCGCAACGACCCCCACCTCGCAGTTGCCACCTGCACCAAGCTGCCGCAACAGTGCCGCCCCAGTAAGGTTCGGCGAGCCCGTCAAGACCCATCGGCGGCCGCCCGACACGGCTTCGATGAGCTTGCCGTGGCGATAGGTGCCACCCGCGTCGTGCCACGTCAGATCAACGCCACGGGAGCGTGCCGCTGCAGCGAGAGGATTCGGGTCGATGATGGTTCGTCCGGGCTGGACGGCGATGCTTACTTGTCTGGGCCGGTAACGGTCCAGCAGGGCTCCCAGGGCTGTGCCCTTGTCGTCGTGGAACGGCGCGTGGAGCAACAGCTCGTCGACCTGCCCGTCGGGGAGCTGGTCGAGGATCGGGCCGCTCGACGTCGTGACGAGTCTGTGATTCGTGTCGACGACCTCGTTCGACGTGAGAAGACGCTCGATCGCCAGTCGGGTCCGCTCGATTCCCGCACGCCCAGCCCTGCTCACACGGAGCGTCTCGATCGACTTCAACCATCTTGCCACCTGGCCCGCGATCGCAGGAATACCAGTCGCCGTCGTGCCTTGCGCGATGAACAGCGTCTCATCGTTCCCCAACCAGCCGCCCGTCGTCAGGTTGCCCGAACCGATCGCGAGCAGTAAGCGGTCATGGCCGACCAGCGCGCTGACCTTGGGGTGGAACGCTGTCGGCAAGTCGACGACGCCGACCGCATAGCTGCTTCCTGCTCCACGGACGGCGCGCGGGTCCGGCTCGTACTGCGCGCCGTCAGCGATCACCGTCACTGCCGCTCCGCTGGCACGGGCCGGGCCGAGGATGTGGCCTTCGAAATAGCCGAGGTCGACGTTGAACGTCGTGAACAGCGCTTCGGAATAGGGCCGGTCCCTCAGATCGGGCAGTGCGTACAGGTAAGACCGCAGCGACGAGACCCTGGCGAAGCGGCCGACCGTCGGGTCAGTCGAGGAGGTGACCACGAGCCCCCACCGTCCACAGTCCGTCCTCGGCTACCTCGAAGATCCCTGTCTGTCGTCCCATCGACATCAGCTGGGTCCACCGGATCGACGGCTCGGTCGTCGCCTCACCCCAGTGCTTCCACACGAGGTCGTCCTGGACGTCGATGCGCAAAGGCATCGAAAAGCGGCCATCGCGACGCTGGCGTGACTTGGCCATGGTCACGCGGTGCGCGCGATTGACCATGACCCTCGTCAGCCACCTCGCGAACTCGCCCATCGACTGCGATCGCCAATCGTCAAGAGCGTTCGACACCCACTGCGGCGATAGTTCCTCGGACTCGAAGCGGTGACCCGGCGGGCCGACGAGTCCCAAGCGGGTCGGGCTGGCGGCATCGAGCGCCTCAAACCGCCTCGCACCAAGCGCGAGCGTCGCGAGATGTGTCTCTGGAGCCGGTCGGTGCGTCACGTCCAGCTCAGCCGAAAGCGGGACGCCCTGCTTGTCAGCCACGGCCGGGAGGCCGTCGACGAAGGCGCCGACGGTGCCACCAGGCAGTTCCGTGGCCAAACGGTCTCCCATCTGACTGATCGTCTGGGGCCCAGCGGTCAGGTAGCGACACACGTGGGCGAAGATCTGACGCCATGCGTTCACGGAGGACATCCGGGTGCGGATGCCACGCCATCGCAACCAGTGGTCAGTGCTCTGCCTGTGCTGGGTTACCACGGGGCTGTACATCACAAAGTTGCCAAGGTCGTCCCGGTCCCGGATCTCGGCCTCAGACATCGCGATGCCCAGCAACCGCATGATCTGCCCGATGTTCCCAGCGACGGTGCCGCGCTCGTCGGCTCGTCCGGCAAAACGGCGCGCGAGGAGGCCTCCATCGTCCGAGTTCGCAGTCTTGCACAGGCACAACGAGCTGAAGTCAAGGAGGTCGGCGAACTCGAGCGTCGACGAGGTGGCAAGCTCCAGTACTGCGCCAAGCTCACCATGAACGACAGAGCGGTCGTACGCCGGACCTGGACTGAAGGGGCCTCGACCTCCCTGCCCGAGGAGACCGAGGCTCACCTCCGATCCGACGTAAGGGCCAAGGAAGCCGGACCTGGAGTTGGCGTACCTACCGTCGCCTGTTCCGGCAGCCACGGCGAGGTCGATCTTCCCTCGTCTCGCCATTGCGAGCAGACGATCACGCCCGTGCGCCGCCGGGTACCAGTCCAAGTGATCGGGCTGGCCCTGATGAGCCATGCAGATCAAGGCGAACGCAACCTCCACCCGACGCAGCAAGTCCATGGCACAGGCACCATCCATGCCACGCCGATCGGCCTCGTCCGCGACCAACGGGTGAAGCAGGTAGTACCGAGCCGCGTTCGTCACGGTCGTCACACCGGGGGCGTTGACTGCCACCGCAGCGTTCAGGAACTGCTCCACGGCAAGAGGAAAGAGGCCCATGATCGGGTCAGTGGAGTGATCGACCCAGCCGGGTCCATCTGTGAGCGCGAGCCCCTCGGCCGTCATTGCCCCACCATGCTTCCTCGATCGTGCATTTCAGAGCGCTGGCGCTCGCTGCCAGCATTGAACCGGAGGTCGTCCCCCAGTGCAACGAGGCTGGGCCGTCATCACCTTCGTCCCGCCGCCTCCGCCACCTTCCGGGCGAGGTCCGGCCAGAGCGGGGCGAAGCATCCGACCCAGGGAGCGGGCATCCGCCCTGCCGCGCGGTGCACCTCGACGTCTGCCCACGTGACCCAGGCGGCGGCGTCGACCTCTGCCGGGTCGAGGACCAGCCGTGGACGACCGGGCACGGTCGCGACGTGGACGTCGAGGAACGACGCGGACTCGACGCCCCTCCCGACGCGCTCGAGCGCGCGCTCGTCGAGGACGAGCCCGGTCTCCTCGCGCACCTCGCGCACGGCCGCCTGGGCACCGGTCTCGCCCGCGAGCACGCTGCCGCCGGGGATCTCCCACGCGAACGGGAAGGTCTTGGTCGCGGCGCGGCGGGTCAGCAGGACCAGGCCGTCGGACCGGACGACGCACGTCGCCACCATGAGGTGGAAGCGGCCAGGGGGCCATCTGGGGTCACCTCGGCGGTGAACCTCCCCGGTGGGGGCGCCCTGCTCGTCGAGCAGGTCCCAGGTCTCCGCGTCAGCCATCCAGGCATCCTCGCAGCCGCGCGCGCCGCGCTCCAGGCCTGCCCGACGGCGGGCCACGCCCTTGCGTTACGGTTCCAGCAGCCGCGGGGTCGAGAAGGGGAGACGAAATGACACCAGGTCTGCGACGGGGCGTTCTCGCCCTGTGCTGGCTCGCGATCGTCGCCGGAGCACTGCTGTTCGCGGCCGGCGCGTACACGGGCTACGTCGAAGGCGTCGCGGCGGACGAGGGAGGGACGGCCGGTCGACTGATGCCCGCCGAGGTCGCGTCGTTCGTGCTCGGTCCCGTCCTCGCGATCGCAGGGGGCACCGTCGCGGTGGTCCTGCGTGACTCTCGGGTGACGACCGCCGACGCTTGCTGACCCCTCCGTCCGGGAGGCGTCCTCAGCGCCCACGCGCCGCCAGGTCGAGGACCCGCGCCACGGTCGCCGCGTAGACGTCGTCGACGTCGAGCGAGAGCTCGTTGAACCAGTCCGTCGCGATACGGAACACGAGCGCTCGCACGAGGTGCTGCGCGAAGCCGTCCCCAGCGTCGATCGTCTCGAGGAGGGACGACGGCGCCTCCTCGAAGCAGACCGCGTCGACGGCGACGATCGCCACCGAGTACCGCACCGGCCGCCAGTAGAGCGTCAGGTCGATCACCGCGGGCGGCAGGTCGTCGTCGAGCAGGACGTTGCCCGTGAGGTCGCCGTGGACGATCGTCGACGGCTCGGCGACCACCCGCCGGGCCGCGAGCAGCGCAGGGAGGTGCGGGACGTCGTCGGGCACCTCCGCCGCATCCTCGCCCCAGGCGAGCCGGTCCGCCCGTGCCCAGGCGTGCGTCCGCTCGTCGAGGAACCCAGGGCGAGCGACGCCGTCGAACACTGCTGCGAACTGGTGGGCCACGTCCGCGATCTGCGCCCACCTGCCCGCGACGTGCTCGCCCGGGAGGGCCGGGAACGCCGTCCAGCCGTCGACGACGAGGTCGCCCGACCGGCTCGCGAGCGGCAGGCCGAGCCGGAGGTCGCTCCTGCCGGACGGCGCATGGTCCCGCATCCAGTCGAGCTCGGCCGGGAGCACGTCGAGCGGCTTGAGCACCGTGTCTCCGACGCGCCAGGCCCGGCCGCGTCCGCCGTCGAGCCTCGTCGCCGGTCCGACGGCGCCGAACGCCTCGAGGACATGACTGGGTGGGTGCATCGGGCGAGCCTACCCAGGGCGCCCCGAGCGCCTCGCCGTGCGAGTCGTCCCGTGTGCACGTAATGTCCGGGAACTCGCCCGGCCCACAGGTCGGCGCGCGCCGACACGCCTGGAGGTCCCGTGCACCCGTTCGTCCACCGCTACGAGCTCGACACCTCGCGCCCGACGGGCCGCGAGGTCGCCCGCGACCTGGCGCTGCGGGCGTTCCTGCCGGGCGCCGCACTCTGGGTCGCGATCGTGGGTCTCGGGTTCCTCATCAAGGGTCCGCTCGAGAACCTGCCCGGCGAGGCCGGGGTCAACCAGGCCCTCGTCGAGGCCCGCACGCCCTTCCTCGACACGGTCACCGAGATGCTGTCCGCGATCGGGATGACCGAGTTCATCATCGGGGCGTGCGTGCTCGCGGTCGCGCTCATCTGGTGGCGGACCCGGCAGTGGTGGTTCGCCCTGGTCCCCGCGCTCGCGGTGTCGCTGCAGGCCCTGATCTTCCTCACGTCCTCGCTCGTCGTGGGCCGCACACGCCCCGAGGTCGACATGCTCGACCACGCCCCGCCCACGTCGAGCTTCCCGAGCGGGCACACCGGCGCGTCCACGGCGTTCTACCTGACGCTCGCGCTCCTCGCGCAACGCGTGCAGAACCCCGCGCTCCGGGTCGTGCTCACGGTCCTCGCGGTGCTCGTCCCGTTCGCGGTCGGCTTCGCGCGGCTGTACCGCGGCATGCACTCGCTGACCGACGTCCTCGCCGGGCTCGTCAACGGCGTCGTCTGCGCGGTCCTGGCGTGGGGCTACCTGCGCCGCGACACGTCGCAGGTGCGGGTCTGACGACGGCGGCAGCGCGGACCGGTCACCCTCGGCCGGTCCGGCCGTCACCCTCGACGGAGCCGACGGTCACCCTCGGTCCGCGACCGGCTCCACTCTCACGATCTGCGTCCGTGCGACCACCCGGTCCCGGACGTCCGCGAGCGCCACGCGGGCGGGGTCGGCCATGTACGCGGCGAGCGCGGCGTCGTCGGGCATCTCGATGACCTGCACCTCCGCGGGGACGGCCGGATCCTCGCCGGGCACGCTCCTCACCCGTGAGGCGACCCGGCCACCGTGGACCGGGACGAGCGCGAGGACCTCGTCCTCGTAGCGCGTGAGGGGGTCGACCTGACCGTCGACGGCCCAGAGCAGGACGCAGAGCGTGAGTGGCACGCGCCCACGCTACCGCTGCCGAGCATGCGGTCGGCGTTCCTCGAGCATGCGGTCGGCGTCGCGCAACGGCGGAATCGCGACGCCGGCCGCATGCTGGGCACCGAGCCGGCCGACCCACCGGACCGGCCGGCACCACCTATCCCTCCGCGATCCGCTTGATCGCGGCGAGGCGGCGGCCCCACTCGGCACCGATCGCGTCGAGCGCCCGGGCGGTCTCGCCCAGGCGGGACCCGATCGCGCGGTAGCGGACCTCGCGCCCGACGCGCACGGGCTCGACCAGCCCGGCCTCGGCGAGCACGGCCAGGTGCTTGGCGATCGCCTGCCGAGTCACGGGCAGGACGGTCGCGAGCGCGGACGCCGACAGGTCCGCACGTCCCAGCTCCTGCAGGATCTGCCACCTCGTGTCGTCGGCGAGCGCCGCGAACACGGGGGCCAGCGTCTCCGTGCTCACGCCGCGGGGCCGTCGGCGGAGCGCGCGACGCTCTCGACGGGGGCGTCCCCCGCCGGGAATCCCGGCCCCTCGACGAACGCGACGAGCTCGTCGAGCTCCTCGGTCCATCCCGAGCGGTTGTCGGTCATCGCGCTCTCGGCGCGGTCGCCGAGACGCTCGAACCCGGACTCGACGACGGCGAGGACGGTGCTCTCACCCTCGGGGGTCAGCGTGAACCGGACGAGGGTCGAGCTGTCGGGGCGCAGCTCGGCACCGGCCTGGTTGGTCCAGGTGAAGGCGAAGGCCGTGGGCTCGTCGTACTCCTCGATGCGGACGGCGAAGTGTCCGTAGCCGTCGAAGCCGAACGTCCCCTCACCGCCCACTCGCAGGTCCGGCAGGTGAGCCTCCTGGCCGAACCACCGGGCGATCAGGTCGTCGCGCGTGAGGGCGGCCCACACCCTGGACGGCGGGGCGTGCACGATCAGGGTGCGGGTCACCTGGAACGCCTCGGTGTCGATCGAGGCCTGCTGGTCGGTGGTCGTCATGGTCGTTCCTCTCTCGGGTCGTGCCGGGTCTCGAACAGGATGTGCAACTCTAGAGTTGCACTAAGTTCTCCCCGGGCGCAACCCTTCAGCTGCACACGATGCGGCGGCGCGGACCCCGCCCGCACCGCCCAGGTCACGCCCCGGCAACGGAAATCCGCTCGCCGAGCCGCCTCGGGACTCGGGACGTACAGTCGGCAGATGGGCCAGTCCACACGACCCCGTCAGCAGACCTCCGCCGTCAAGGCGCTCGCGCTCCTGATGGCCTTCCTGCTCGTGTCGGCTGTGGGGGGCGTCCTCGCGGCTGGTCTCCTCCTGCCCCTCGCCGCGGGGGCGAACACCGTGACCGAGGACGTCACCAAGATGTTCGACGAGCTGCCCGACGAGCTCGTCCCCGGACCCCTCGCCGAGCAGTCCCGTGTCTACGCCAACGACGGCACCACGCTGCTCGCGACCTTCTACCAGGAGAACCGCATCGTCGTCCCCCTGGACCAGGTCTCCCAACCCATGAGGGACGCGGTCGTCGCGATCGAGGACCACCGCTTCTACGAGCACGGCGGGATCGACCCCGAGGGGGTGACCCGCGCGGCCGTCAACAACTTCACGGGCGGCGACACCCAGGGCGGGTCCAGCCTGACCCAGCAGTACGTCAAGAACGTCCTGATCGAGCAGGCCGTGCGCGACGACGACCCGGTCGCGATGCGCGCGGCCCGCGACGACACCCTCGGACGCAAGGCCCGCGAGGCCAAGCTCGCGATCTCGCTCGAGACCGTCATGTCGAAGGAGGAGATCCTCCAGGGCTACCTCAACATCGCGCAGTTCGGCATCCGGGTCTACGGCGTCGAGACCGCCTCGCTGCACTACTTCTCCAAGCACGCCTCCGAGCTCAGCGTCGTCGAGGCCGCCACGATCGCCGGTGTCACCAACGCCCCGACCAAGTACGACCCCGTGACCAACCCGGTCGACTCCGAGAAGCGCCGCAACCGCGTGCTGAGCAAGATGCTCCAGCAGGGTTACATCACCCAGCAGCAGCACGACGAGGCCGTCGCGACCCCGCTGCCCGCGACCCTGGTGGTCCAGCCCGTCGCCGGAGGCTGCCAGACGGCCGGAGGTGCCGCCTTCTTCTGCGACTACGTCACCAAGGTCATCACCTCCGACCCGACGTTCGGGGAGACCAAGGCGGACCGCCAGGCGCTGCTCTATCGCGGCGGCCTCGACATCACGACGACGCTGGACCCGCGGATGCAGGCCGCGGCCGAGGCGACCATCACCGCGGCCGTCCCACCCGGCGACCCGAGCGGCATCGAGGACGCGATCGTCGCGCTCGAGCCCCACACCGGCAAGATCCTCTCGATGGCGCAGAACCGTCCCTACGACGTCGCGCGCGAACCCGCGCCGGGCACCACGGCCGTCAACTACAACGCCGACCAGAAGCACGGCTCGTCCCAGGGCTTCTCGCCCGGCTCGACGTGGAAGGTGTTCACCCTCGCGGAGTGGCTGCGGTCCGGGCACACCCTCAACCAGACGGTCAACGCGAACAAGCGCACATTCGTGCCGAACCGTGACTTCCACGCCTCGTGCGCCCGCCTCGACCGCATCCCCTGGTCGCCCGGCAACTCGGACGGCTCGACCGACCAGGGCGAGATCCCGGTCCTGCGCGCCACGTTCAACTCGGTCAACACCGGTTACGCCACGATGGAGTCCCAGCTCGACCTGTGCGCGGTGCGGGACATGGCGTGGAACATCGGGCTCCGCCCGTCCCGCACGGCCGAGATCACGGGCGACGCGTCCGCGATCCACGTCATGCCGACCATGACGATCGGCACGCAAAACTCCTCGCCGCTCCAGCTCGCCGCCGCGTACGCGACGTTCGCGAGCGGCGGGTCCTACTGCGACCCGATCGCGATCACCCGCATCGTCGGGGCCGACGGGAGCGAGCTGCCCGTCCCGTCCGCGAACTGCAACCCGAACGCCCTCGACCCGAACATCGCGAACACCGTCACCTTCGCCCTCCAGAACGTCATGACACAGGGCACGGGCAAGAAGTCCCAGCTCTCGCGACCGAGCGCCGGCAAGTCCGGCACGGCGAACAACAACAACCACACCTGGTTCATCGGGTACACGCCCCAGATCGTCACGGCCGTGTGGATCGGCAACGCGGAGAGCGACGTCTCGATGAGCCGCATGACGATCAACGGCAAGTACCAGCAGCGCTGGTACGGGTCGACGCTCGCAGCCCCGACGTGGCGCTCCTTCATGGAGACCGCGCTGGAGGGCTCGCCGGTCGTGGGCTTCCCGGCCCCCGACCCGAACATGGTGGGCGTCCCGCCCGCCCCCAAGGCTCCCAAGGAGCCCAAGGAGCCCAAGGACGACGCCCCGGCCGCCCCGACCGACCCGGCTCCGCCGACGGACCCCGCACCGCCCGTCGACCCCGCGCCGCCCGTCGACCCGAGCGTCCCCCCGACGCCGTAGCCGCACGTCGCCGGGCGCCTTCCGCACGGTCCCGGCGCTCCGACGGCCTTCGGACGCCGTACGTCGGACGCCGTACGCCCTCGGGTGACGTTCAGGGTTCTTTCAGGGAGATCCCCGATGCTCCGCCGACCGGGCCGCCGCCAGGATGGGCACAGCGGCTCGAAGGGGCGAGGCGTGGGCGGTCCCCACCACCACGACACTCCCCCTCGACCGGGTCGCCGTCCGCACGCGCACCCTTCGAGAGAGAGTCCCGCCATGCCCTCCCCGTCCCCTGCCCCGGCCACCGTCCCGGCGGCCACCGCCGGCGGCACCCCGCCCTCCGCCCCCGACGCGATCGCGACCGCGCGCGGCCTGGTCAAGACCTACGGGAAGGGCCCGACGGCGGTCCACGCGCTCGCGGGCGTCGACGTCGACTTCGGCCGCGGTCGATTCACCGCGATCATGGGTCCGTCCGGCTCGGGCAAGTCCACGCTCATGCACTGCATGGCGGGCCTCGACACCCCGACGGCCGGCACGGTCGTCGTCGACGACCTCGTCGTCTCCACGATGAACCAGCGCCAGCTCACGAAGCTGCGCCGGACCCGGCTCGGGTTCGTCTTCCAGTCGTTCAACCTCGTCCCGACGCTCACGGCCGAGGAGAACATCACTCTCCCGCTCGACATCGCGCGCAAGCCCGTGGACCGGGCGTACCTCGCGAAGGTGGTCGACGCCGTCGGGCTGACGGACCGTCTCAGGCACCGCCCGAGCGAGCTGTCCGGCGGGCAGCAGCAGCGCGTCGCGTGCGCGCGCGCCCTGGTCTCCAGGCCGTCGGTCGTGTTCGCGGACGAGCCCACCGGGAACCTGGACTCGACGTCCTCGCGCGAGGTCCTGACGTTCCTGCGCGAGTCGGTCGACGACCTGGGCCAGTCGGTCGTCATGGTCACGCACGACCCCGTCGCCGCGAGCTACGCCCACCGGGTCCTGTTCCTCGCCGACGGGCGGATCGTCGACGAGATCCTCGACCCGACCCCGGACTCCGTCCTCGAGGTCCTGGGCTCCCTCACGCGCAAGAAGGCGGCCGCCTGATGCTGCGCGTCGCCCTGCGCAACGTCCGTGCGCACCTCGTGCGTCTCGGGATGTCCATCCTCGCGGTCGTGCTCGGCGTCTCGTTCGTCGCGGGCACGTTCTCGCTGCGCGAGATGCTGTCCGCGACGTTCGACGGGATCGTCGACAGCTCGTCGGCCGACGTCCTGGTCCGTGGCGAGGAGGAGTCCTCGGCCCTGACCCAGGCGAACGCGAGCGCGGGCGCGGTCCGCAACCCCGTCCCCGCAGACCTCACCGACACGATCCAGGAGGCCGACGGCGTCGCGCACGCCTTCGCCGACTACACCGGTCCGCTCGTGCTCGTCGGGGCGGACGGCACCCCGCCGCCCACCACGGGCGCGCCGACGTTCGGCCTCGCCTACCGGGCCGAGGACCCCGCGACCCCGCTCGTGGAGGGCGCGGCGCCGTCGGGCCCCCAGGAGTTCCTGCTCGAGGCCGGCACGGCCGAGGCCAGCGGCCTGGCGGTCGGCGACACGACGACGATCGTCGTCGCCGGACAGATCACCGAGGCGACCCTGACGGGGATCGTCGACATGGGCGCCTCGATGGCCGGCGCGAGCATCGTGTTCTTCGACGAGGCCACCGCGGCGAAGGCGTTCGCGCCCGACGGCACGGTCTCCGCCATCACGGTCCTCGCCGAGGACGGGGTGAGCGAGCAGGAGCTGCGCGACGACGTCGCGAGCGCCCTGGAGGCCGCGTCGCCGACCGAGCCCGTCGAGGTCATCACCGGTGAGGTCGCCCGCGACGAGGCCCGCGAGGACATCGCGTCGATACTGGGCTTCATCGAGACGTTCCTGCTGGTCTTCGCCGGGATCTCGCTGTTCGTCGGCGGGTTCATCATCGCGAACACGTTCGCCATGACGGTCCGCCAGCGTCAGCGCGAGTTCGCGCTGCTCCGCGCGGTCGGGGCCTCGCCGCTCCAGGTGTTCACCTCGATCCTGGTCCAGGCCGCGATCATCGGCACGCTCGGCGGCGCGCTCGGCATCCTCGGCGGGCTCGGCCTCGTCACGGCCCTCAAGGCACTGTTCGAGACCATGGGCATGGACCTCACGGGTGACATCCCCGTCACCGCGTCGATGATCGTGGTCTCGCTCGTGCTGGGCATCGTGGTCTCGGTCGCCTCTGCGGCCCTGCCCGCGCGGCGCGCGGCGCTCGTCGCCCCCGTCGAGGCCATGCGGGACGACGCCCCGGCCCAGGCCGGGTCGCTCAGGATCCGCGGGATCGTCGGCGCGGTCGTCGCCGGGGCCGGTGCGGGCGCCGTCGTCCTGGCGGTCGTGCAGGCCGCGGCCGACGACACCGCGAGCACCGGGGGCCTCCTGGGTCTGGGGGCGGTGGGCGTGGTCGTCGGGACCCTGATCCTCGCCCCCGTCGTCGCGCGCGGCGTCCTGCGCGTCATGTCCGCACCGTTCGTCGCGTGGGCCAAGCCGCTCGGGACGCTGGCGCGCGGCAACGTGACCCGCAACCCCCGCCGTACCGCGAGCACCGCGGGCGCGCTCATGATCGGCATGTCGCTCGTCGGTGCGGCCTCGGTCCTGGCCGCGTCCATGCAGGCGTCGATGAAGAACATCGTGACCGAGGAGTCCCTCGCCGACCTCGTGGTGCAGTCCGCGACCGGCACGGTCCCCTCCGGCGCGGTGAGCGACATCGCCGACCTGCCCGAGGTCGGCACGGTCGACCCGATGACGGCCGACCGGTACTTCGTCGGCGAGTCCTCGGGCGACGCCGCCGACGCCGCCCCGCTGCTCGTCCTCGGGGTCGACCCCGGGGTGTTCGGCCGGACGTGGCACACCGAGACCGTCGAGGGGAGCCTCGACACGCTCGCCGACGGGCAGGTCTCGGTCCTCAAGGGGACCGCGGCCGACGAGGGCTGGGAGCTCGGCGACGAGCTCACGCTGCGCACGCAGCTCGGCAGCACCGACGTGACGATCGGTTCGATCTTCGACTCGCCCGCCCTGGGCGTGCCGGTCGTCGTGCCGGACACGGTGTTCGCCGAGCTTTCCGCGGCACCGACCGAGATGGCGACCATGGTGCTGCTCCAGGCCGCCGACGGCGTGTCCCAGGACGAGCTCGACACCGCGGTGACCGCGGCCGCGAAGCCGTACATGATCGTGTCCGTCATGGACAACGAGGAGTTCATCTCGTCCCTCGCGAGCCAGGTGAACCAGATGCTCACGATCCTCTACGCGCTGCTGGGGCTGTCGATCGTCATCGCGATCCTCGGCATCGTCAACACCCTCGCGCTGTCCGTGATCGAGCGGACGCGCGAGATCGGGCTCCTGCGGGCCGTCGGGCTGGGCCGGTCCCAGCTCGCCGGGACGATCGTCATCGAGTCGGTCCTCACGGCCGTGTTCGGGACGGTGCTGGGTCTCGCGGTGGGCGTCGGCCTCGCGGCCGGGATGCCGACCGTGTTCGCGAGCACGGGCTTCACCGACCTGGTGATCCCGTGGTCCGGGCTCGGCACCATGGTGGGCATCGCGGTGCTCGTCGGGGTCCTGGCCGCCGGGTGGCCCGCGCTGCGCGCAGCCAGGCTCCCCGTGCTCGACGCCGTCACGGTCGACTGACGGCCGGGCGCCCGCGGGCCGGGTGCCCGCGGACGGCGGATGCCGGTCGCCCCTCGTGGGGCGGTCGGCATCCGCCGTCTCCGGGCCCGCGCGTCCGCCGCCGCGGGCCGCACCGTCGGGCAACCGGGACGGGCGCAGAGACGCAACCAAGCGCACCCCATCGGCGACGAGCGCTGCCCCGGTCTCAGGTAGCGGCGAGCTTTTCGATCTCGTAGTCGGGCACGTCAACGCCCACTGTGAAGCTCGGGCTCCAGTCGATTCCGAGCTCGTCGGCGGCGCGCTGGGCGTCGATCGCGCCTTCCTTGCCCTCGTAGGTCGACCATGGATTGAACGCGACGAACGCAGGCTTGGCGTCCGGCGACGCCTCCCACGCCGCTACCAGCACCGTCCGCAAAGTCCCGCTTGTGACGACGTAGCCCAGCGGCACCTCCGCGCTGATCGACCATCCGCGGGTGAGGCCATCCGGGATCGATTCGACCTCGACCTGCAGGGATTCAGGAAGCGCGGCCTCTACGGCTTCGACCACGGCTGCGGGATCGGCCGGTTCGGCGTTCGGGTCGGCCTGTTCGGCGGCTGCGGGCGGCGGCGTCCCCGGGGTAGACGTACCCGCCGGGGAGCATCCGGTCAGCAGCAGCCCGGCGAGACTCACTCCTGCGGCACCGAGAGCCACGCGTCGCATCATCAGTCGCCCTCTGTGTATTCGTCCACCACGTCCGTCGCACGGTCGTGCGCCGCGATCTGCTCAAGTCTCACACGACCGTCCGCGTCAGAGAGAATGGGACGATGCGCCGTCTTGCCACGATGTTGCTCGCTGCACTCTCACTCGCTGCCCTCGCCGGATGTGCGCCGTCTCTGGAAGAACGCCGCGAGAGCCTCCAGGAGTCCATTGCGACCGTCGACGGGGTGACGTACGCGGATGTCGCCGGCAGTGGCATCCGCGTCTCTGCGGAAGAGGGTGTCTCCGCAGAGGACGCCACGGAGATCCTGGACGAGGTGCGCTCGCTCGTCATCGAGGACGATCCGGAAGATGTCCCCACGGTAGACGTGTGGTTCACGGGGCCCGAGGATCGTGCATGGATCGGGTCCTGGGCGTTCGGGGCGATCGCCCAGGAGGGATTCGATCAGCAAGCGCAGTTCGTCGCCAGCCTGTCGGAGTGGGCCGGCATCAACGCCGCGGATGCGCCGTTCTCGAAGATCAGACTCGAGGTCAGCGACCTGACAACTGACCGGTTCCCTGACCAGTTCGTCTCGATCCAGGCGTACGAGATGTCCGGCCCTCCGTCGGAGCAGGACCGTGCCGAGCTGCTGGATTTGTGGGTCAAGAGTGGCGGCGACCCCGACGTGTACATCCACTGGCGAAATCGCTCATGAGGTACACGCTCCCGCGGTGCGCCTGAAAGAGGGGACTTCGACCAACGCACCGCCCTGGCCCTGCGAGCCGTGTTCAAGAACCTACCCACCCCCTACCTGCCCGAAGCTCTCAAGGCCCGGTTGCTGCCATCCTGGTTCCTGCACTCCACCGGCCCAGGCATGCCCCGCACACTGAGGTCCTGGAACACCACACCCACCGTGTTGGACGCGCCTGTGATCATGGCTCCATGAGCTACCCAGCGGTCTACCGCAGCGTGCGCCAGAGCGAGTCCGAGTTCCTCGCCGACTACGACCTGTCCCTGGCGAACTGGGCCGACGGGCAGGGCACGACGCTGCTCATGTACGCCCTGCGCAACCCCGAGCCCGCCTCCCGCGCTGCGATCGCCGGCCGCCTCCTGGACGACGGCGCCGACCCGGCCGCGACCTCCGGCGGCACCAACGCGCTGCACGTGTTGCTCAGCGCGACGTCGCACGACTTCGGTGCCGAGCCCGCGCTGCTCGCCCGCCTGCTCGAGGGCGGTGCCGACATCAACGCCGACACCGGCGACCGGTGGGGAACCCCGCTGCAGACGCTCGCCCGGACGTTCAAGTTCTCCGACGAAGAACTCGCCCCGTTCTACGACGTACTGTTCGCCCGGCCCGAGCTCGACGTCACCACGCCCAGCCACAAGGGCCGTAGCATCACCGAGAGCGCCCAAGCGGCCGGCGAGGCACGCGCAGGTCTCCTGGAGCGGTGCCTTGCGCACGCCCAGGCGAACACCGCCCCGCTGGAGAGTCGATGACGCTCGAGCAGGACGAGCTGTTCGCGTCCTGGCTCCAGGCGATGCACCCGCGTCTGGCGCGGTTTGAGGACTTCATCACCCCGCGGGAGTGGAGCGGCGGGTACACCCGGGAGTCCCTCGTCTCGCTCGAGCGGTACATCCTCGACAGGTGGCCCGACAAGAGAGCGTTCATCGACGAGAACGACACGGACTTCCTCGACGGTTCGACGCGGTACATCGGGGAGACGTACCTGCGCCTTGCGGGTGGCGGATGGTCGATCGACCACGACCCGGCGTTCATCTACACCGGGCGACCCGTGGTCCGGTTCGACACCGGGAGCCTGATGCCGGTCTCACCGGTGCACCTCATGACGACCATCCTCGCCCGGCGCACAGGTAACGTCCTGACCCGGATCTGGGACGGCCAGGCTGCCGCCGTGGAGCGTCGGCGCGAGGCAGAGGGGCCGGGCTGGGAGCCGGTGCGCGAGCCTGTGCCGGCGAGATCGTGATCTGGCGTGAGGGGACCCTGGACTTCGAGGCGCCGCAGCACCGGCTCGGGCGCACCGGCGCGACCCGCTTGGCGCTGAGACGTGTCCGACGTAGGGATCGCCCGGGCCAGGTACAGCCCGGTCTGCGGACACACCCGCGCCCGGATGCTCACGCCGAGGGAGATCCGTCGATGAACGGGGTCCACGATCGTCCTGGAGAAGCCGGCACCGGTTCCGGGACAGATCACGCCGGCGTGGTCGGTCGGTGTGGGCTGGGGCTTCTACCTCTACCTCAACCAGAGTGACCAGCGCGTGCTGGTAGCAGTGCGCGGCTGTCACGGTCGCAGTGACGGGGGCTGCGCAATGGATCAACGACCGCGGAGGCATCTGTACCGGATCCCTGCCGTACCTCGAGTACCGAGTGAAGCCCATCGGAACCTCTACCAGGTGCGTCGCATCGCCAGGCTGATCGATCCCCCTGGAAGGAGAGAGGAATGCATGCCACCAGTGCAAGTGCACATCGGGTCCGTCGCGCGAGCGTAGCGCTCGTTGTCGTGGTCGTCCTCTTCACGACGATCACCGCCGCGTCGCAGGGAAGCCTGGGTCAAGGACTGCTCTATGGAGGTCTCCCTGCCCTGATCGTTGGAGGCATCGCACTCGGTGTCGTTCTTCGTGGGACCCGCAGCCGGGAGGCGCGCGGAGACTGACGATGCGTGTCGTGCTTGCGCTGCCGGAAACGACCGTCTCAGGCCATGAGGACGCTCAGGTGCGTGTCCGTTCGCGGTCACGACGCAGGTGTTCCCAGGCCCGCCAGATCCCATCGAGCCGGTAGACGGTTTCAGGGGCGTGGCGCCACCAGTCGGGGCACCAGCGCCGACCCGAGGTCGACTTCATGTCACGTACGTACATCGGAGCCCCGGAGGGTCGAGTAGTAGAGCTTGGGTGCGCGGCCCGCACGCTGGGTGGCGTCGAGTACGTCTGACGCTGCAGAACCGACGGCGGTCTCAACCCACCAACGCACCACGCGTACTCCCGCTCAGGTCGCGGGCGCCGTCGGGTCCCAGACGAAGCCCAGCGCGTCGAGCGCAGCGACCCGCTCGGGGCTCAGCCTCCCGCCCGTCCCCTCGCTGCGTCGGCTGCGCACCCACTGCCCGAGCCGGAACCCGTCGTCCCGCCGGTGCCTGATCGGCACGCGCGCGTGCCCGTGCTCCGCGACGTAGGACCCGAGAGCCTCGACGCCCTGGCGCCACAGGGCGTCGTTGTCCCGGACCCGCCACTCGAAGCCGAGCCCGTCGAGGACCTCGACCCGCCCCTGCGCGAGAAGTCCCTTGGCGTGCCGGGCGCGCACGTACGCGACCCAGTCGCCCAGCCTCCTGCCGTCCGGGCTCACGAAGCCCGCCGGCACACGACAGTGCCCACGCTCGACCCGAAAGGTCTCGAGCGCGTCCACCCAGGCGCGGAAGGCCGGGTCGTCGGACCTGCGCGTCGCTCCCGTCGGCTGCGTCGAGGTCCACTCGAAGCCCAGCGCCACGAGCTCGTCGACGCGCTCGGCGCGCAGCAGGCCGTGACGGTGCTCCCACCGGCGTCGGGCGACCCAGGCGCCCAGGGGGGTCCCGTCGGGGGCGACGTGGTCGCCGGGGACCCGACCGTCCCCGTGCTCCTCCACGTACCGCGCGAGGAGCTCGACGCCCTCGCGCCACAGGCCGTCCTCCTCGTCGCGCGCGTGCCAGACGAACCCCAGGTCGTCGAGCTGCGCGACCCGTCGGGCCGAGAGCGTGCCCGCTTCCCGGGAAGCGCGCTGGCTCGACACCCAGTGCCCCAGGCGGGTCCCGTCGTCGCACTCGAACGTCGTCGAGATGTCCGGGCCGTTGCGCGCGACGTACCTCGACAGGCACGCCAGGTGAGCATCCCAGTCGGCCGCGTCCGGCACGCTCGGGAACTCGAACCCGAGGTCGCGCAGCTCGCGCTCCTGCGTGGCCGACAGCCGCCCGGCCCGCCGGTCGCGGCGCACCCGCGCGACCCAGCCCGACAGGTCGAACCCGTCGCTCGTGCGGTACGGGTCGGGCACCCGCGCATGACCGTGGTCGGCGACGAACGCCGCGAACGCCCGGTGGCTGCGGCGCTTCGACGTCTCGAGCGCCAGGGTCCAGTCCATCCCCACGGCGTCGAGGTCCGCCACCTGCTGGTCCGTGACCTCGCCCGACGCCCGGCGCCGGCGCATGCGGCCGACCCATGCCCCGAGCCCGAACCCGTCCGCGGTCTCGTAGTAGTACGGGACGCGGGTGTGCCCGTGCTCGTCCTTGAAGGCGGCGAGCCGGTCCACGTTGCGCTGCCACTGCTTGAGCGGGTGCCGGACCTCGAACGCGAACCCGGCCTCGCGCAGCGCGCGCAGGCGCTCGTCCTTCAGGGTCCCGAGGGAGTGCTCACGACGCTGGACCTTGACCCACGTGCCGAGGGCGAACCCGTCGGGCTCGGTGCGGTGGCTCACGGGGACCCGGGGGTGCCCGTGCTCGGCGACGAACTGCACGAGGTGGGCGTGCCCCTCCCACCAACGTTCCTCGTAGCGTCCCACTCGACGGCCTCCTTTCCCTCGACGGCCCGCGCCGGCCCCTCAGGGCCGATCACCCGGGAAAGACACGCTGGGACCGCGCGTGTGACGGCAACGGCTCGATGGCCCGCATTTTTCATCCGCTGCTACGTCGGCCCGCCCCGCCGCACCCGCGCTCCGGTCACCCGTTCCCGGTGGCCTCGCCGTTCCGGTGGGTCGTTCCCGGTGACGTGGCCCGCCCGAGCCGATAGTGTCCCGCTGAGGGTCGCCGACCTCGCCGTGCCGTGGACCGAGCCTTCCGGTGGGGCTCGAGGGATGCGTGGTGCCATGTCCGCCTCTCCTGACGCGCTGGTCGGCCGCGAGCGCGAGCAGCGGCTCCTCGCCGCCACCCTGGCGGACGCTCGCCGTGGGGAGAGCCGGGTACTGGTCCTGCGGGGCGAGCCCGGGACGGGCAAGAGCACGCTGCTGGGACGCGCGGGCGCAGCAGCCCAGGACTTCACGGTCCTGCGCCTGGTCGGCACCGAGACCGAGGCGGATCTCCCGTTCGCCGCGATCCAGCGCGCCCTGCTCCCCCGGGCCGCACGGATCGAGACCCTGCCCGCTCCCCAGGCGGAGGCGCTGCGCGTGGCGCTCGGGACGTCGTCGGGCCCGGTACCGGACCGCTTCCTCGTGAGTCTCGCCGTCCTCTCGCTCCTCGCCGACCTGTCCGACGACGCCCCCACCCTGGTCCTCGCGGACGACGCCCAGTGGCTCGACCGGGAGTCGCTCGACGTCCTCGCGTTCGTCGGTCGTCGCCTGCACGCCGAGCAGGTCGCCCTGGTCCTGGCGGTACGGACCGGGACGCCGGGCGAGGCCGCCCTCGCCGACCTGCCCACCGTGGACCTCGCCGGGCTCGCGCGCGACGAGGCGCTCGCGCTGCTGCGTGGACGCGTGGGCACCGCCCTCGACCCGCAGGTGGCGGACTCGATCGTCACGGCGACCGGCGGCAACCCGCTCGCGCTGCTCGACCTGAGCGACGAGCTGAGCGCCGCCCAGCTCGCTGGTCGCGCGGTGCTCGGTGCGCCGCTGCCCGTCGGCAGCCACCTGGAGGAGCACTACCAGCGCCTCACCGGGGCGTACGGGGCCGCGACCCGCCGCTGGCTCCTGCTGGCGGCGGCCGAGCCCACGGGCGACGTCGCCTACGTCGCGGCGGCGTCGGCGACCATGCGGCTGCCCGACGACGCGTCCGCCCCGCCCGAGCAGGACCGCCTCGTCTCGGTCGACGGCCGGGTCATGTTCCGCCACCCCCTCGTCCGGTCGGCCGTCTACCGCGGGGCGACCGGCAGCGAGCGCCGGGCGGCCCACGCGGCGCTCGCGGACGTGACCGACCGCGCGGTGGACGTCGACCTGCGCGCCTGGCACCTGTCGGCGGCCACGTCCGGTCCGGACGAGGCGGCCGCCGTCGCGCTCGAGGCGGGTGCCGTGCGCGCGCACGCCCGGGGTGGCTACGCGGCCCGAGCAGCCTTCCTCGCGCGGGCCGTGGAGCTCACCGCGCCGGGACCCCGGCGGGACGAGCGGGCGGTGTCGGCAGCAGAGGCCGCGTCCCTCGCGGGCTCGCCCGTCCGGGCCCTGGCCCTGCTGGAGGGGGTCGACGACGCCTCGCTCACGCCCGACGTCCTCGCGCGGAGCCTGATGGCACGGGCCGTGGCCCGCAAGTACGCGGGTGCGCCACGAGCTGCTGCCGAGAGTCCTGCTCTCTTCCTGCGCGCCGCTCGCGCCCTGCGGGCTTCCGACCCGACGGCGGCGCGGGACGCGCTCCTCGCGGCGTTCGGCGAGATCCTCGCCGCGGAGTCGGCCGCGGGAGACGGGGTCCTGGCGGACCTCGCCCGCCAGGCGGCTGCCCTGGGCGCGGCCGGGCCGGCCGGTACCAGCGGGACCGGCACAGCCGACGAGGGCGCTGTCACTCCCACGACCGGCGACCGGCCCGACGACCTCGCCCCGACGCTCCTGAGCGCGTTGTCCGCCCTGGCGACCATGCCCGACGCGCGGTGCGTCCAGGCGCTCCGGTCCGCGGTCGACGCGATGCGCGAGCCGGGCGCGACGTCGTCGGAGACCTTCCGGCGGCACGGCCTCCTGGCCGTCGCCGCGACGACCGCGCTGTGGGACGACGCGGCCCGGGACGCTCTCCTGCGGCAGGCCGCCGCGCAGGCCCGCGCCGCGGGCGCCCTCCCGACCCTCGACTCGGTGCTGTGGGTCCTGTCGCTGTGCGAGACCGTCGTGGGACAGCTCGACTCGGCGGACCGCCTGCTGGCCGAGGTCCACGAGCTCCGCGAGGCCGTGGGGCTGAGCCCCGAGCAGGCGCGCGTCTTCGCCAACGCCGAGCTGCTCGCGTGGCACGGCCCCGACTCTCCCGCGCTGCGCGACCGGATCGACGACGCCGAGCGTGCCGCGGCCCATCTCGGCATCGGCGGGGCCGTGAGCCTGGCCCGGACGGCGCGCGCGCTGCTCGATCTCGCGGCGGGCGACCACGCCGCCGCCTTCGAGGGGGTGGCCGTCGTCGCGCGCGAGGGGTTCATGCAGGTCGGGACGCGCGTCCTGCCGGACCTCGTGGAGTCGGCCGTCCGCAGCGGGCACGACGACGTCGCCCGCTGGGCGCTCGATCGGCTCGCCGACGTCACGCTCGCGAGCGGGGCGCCGTGGGGCCTGGGCGTGCTGTCCCGCTCGCGGGCCCTGCTCGCGCCCGACGGTGAGGCGGACGCCCACTTCCGCGACGCCGTCGGGCACCTGTCGCGGACCCGGTCCGTCGCCGACCTCGCCCGGGCGCACCTGCTGCACGGCGAGTGGCTGCGCCGCAGGCGGCGGCGCCGCGAGGCCGCCGCCGCGCTCTCGACCGCGCTCGACCTGTTCGAGCGCATGGGCGCCGACCCGTTCGCGGCGCGCGCCCGGCGCGAGCTGAGCGCCGTCACCGGTCGTGCGCCCGCCCCGCGCGACCGACCCACGACGGGGCTGACCGCGCAGGAGCAGACCGTGGTCGAGCTGGCGGTCACGGGCGCGACGAACGCGGAGATCGCCGCGAGCCTGTTCATCAGCACCCACACGGTGCACTACCACCTGCGCAAGGCGTTCCGGAAGCTCGGCGTCACGTCTCGTCGTCAGCTGGCGCACGCCCTGCGAACGCCCGACGGCGGAACGTCCGTCCCGCGGTAGGCGGACCCGTCGGCTGCTCGGGCGGGCGCCCCGGCGGCCGGGTCAGGCAGGCTCCCCCGCTCCCTGGGGCGCCCGGGCGTGGGCGAGAGCCCAGTCGAGCGCGGCGTCGGCCACGGCCTCCCAGCCCGGCTCGGCGCACGTCCAGTGCGACCGTCCCTCGAGGTCGAGGACCTCGGTCAGGGCGGGCGACCGTTGGTACTTGTGCGCGTTCGACCGGTTGACCGAGGGCGGCATGATGTGGTCCTCGCCGCCCGTGACGAACAGGAGCGGCGCCCGGTCGGCGTCGTAGTCGACCCACGTCTCCTGCTTGCCCGGCTTGAAGTTGGCGATGAGCCCGTAGGCCCATACCCAGCTCCCGGGCGCCGGGATGTGGTACCGCTCGTACACCTCGAGGGACTCCTCCGCCGAGAGCGTGTTGGTGAACGCGTAGTGGAACTGCTCGGGCGTGAACCCGGCCGCCCGGTGCGCCTTGGCGGGGTTGTTGAGGATCGGGAAGAGCGACTTGATCTGCGAGGGCGGGTTGACCCGCACGCCCTCGGTCGGGGCCGCGTTGATCGCGACCGCCGACGCCCCCAGGCCGCGAGCCAGCAGGAGCTGGGTCAGGGTGCCGCCGAACGAGTGGCCCATGATGATCGGCGGCCGGTCGAGGCCCTCGATGACGCCCGCGAGGTGGTCGACGGTCTCCGGGACCGTGAGCCTCGCGATCACGTCCGGGTTCTCGCGCAACGCCTCGACCTCGATCTCGAAGCCCGGGTAGCCGGGGGTGAGCACGCGCATACCCTTGGCCTCGTAGTACGGGACCCAGTGCTCCCAGGAGCGCGGCGTCATCCACAGGCCGTGGACGAGGACCACGGTGTCGGGGGCGGTCGGCGGGGCGGTGTCGCTCATGGTGCTCTCCTGTGGCCGTCGGGCTGGTCCTCCCACGGTCCTCGGCGTGCGGGCGGCGTCGCATCACCCGTCGCGGGTAGTCCCCGCGGCGTGGCTGTCCGGCGGGGCCGCTGGTGGGGTCGCTGGTGGGGCCGCTGGTGGGGCCGCTGGCTGGGGGCCGGCGGTACGGCTGGTGGTCCTCCGGGAGGCTCCCGGCGAGCCGTCCAACGGTATCGGGGTGGACAACCCGAGCCCAATGAGTCAATACTCTGATTCATTGATCCATTCGGAGGAGCCCACATGACCGGTCTGTCTCTCGTCGCCCTCGCCGCACTCGGCGCGCTCGCCGCCGCGGTCCTGGCGGCGGCCAACGTGGTCCGGTCCCGGCGCCACCCCCAGCGCCCCGTGCTCGACGCCGCGCTCCGGCACGAACGGACCACGTCCCTCGTCGCCGGCATCGTCGCGCTGTCCCTGATCGCCTACGTGGTCTCGCCCGCGACGCTCCCGGGCCTCACGGGCGTCACGACCACCCCCGGCCTGCTCGTCGCCCTCTCGCCCTTCATCGCCGTCGTCATGGTCCTCGCGGTCCGCGCGATCGGCGAGCTCGCCTGGCCCCGTCCCCAGGGCGCGGTCCGCACGGCTCCGCTCGCCCGACGGACCGCCCACGGTCTCGGCGAGTGGCGACTGCCCCTCTTCCTCGCGACCACAGCGCTCACGGCCGCGGCCCTCGTGGTCTTCGGGCTCACCGCGGGTGAAGGAGGAGGCTCGGTCGACGCACCGCTCCTCGTCACGGTCGACGGATGGGTCACCGCCTCGTCCGGCCCGTACCCCGGCTGGCCCTACGCCGGGCCGCTGCTCGGCATGCTGGGTGTCATCACCCTCGGGGTGCTGGGCGTGCTGCGTCTCATCGCCCGGCGCGGCGTCGTGAGCGGGGCCACGGCCCAGGAGGACGACTCGCTGCGTCGGCTCAGCGCCGCCCACGTCCTGGCCGGCACGCAGCTCCTCACGGGCCTGGGATCGGCCGCCGTCATGCTCACCGCGGCCCTCGCCCTGCTCGGGGTCGACCGGACGGGAGCCGCCGTCCTCGTGTTCGCTGTCGGGTCCGCGATCGGCATCACGTCGGTCGTCGTCGGGCTCTCGGTGCTCGCCCGACAAGCCCTTCCCACGGTGCCCGGCACGCCCTCCGTGTCGGGGGCGTCGGCCGCGACGCCCGCTCCTCAGGCATGAGGACCCTCACGGTCGACCTGGACTCCCCCGTCCCCGTCTACGAGCAGATCAGGACCCAGGTCGCGGCGCTCGTGTCGTTGGGGACGCTGAACCCCGGTGACCGGCTGCCCTCGTCACGTGACCTCGCCCGGGACCTGGGGGTCGCGGTCGGCACGGTGCAGCGCGCCTACCGGGAGCTCGAGGCGGCGGGCGCCGTCTCGTCCCGTCCACGGACGGGGACGGTCGTCACGGCGCCCGCGCACCGACGGTCGTCGGTCGCGGACCAGCGGTCGTTCGCCGACCTCGCGACGCAGATGGTCTCCCGCGGCCGAGAGCTCGGGCTGGACGACTCCGCGATCCTCGACATCGTCACGGGCCTCCTGCAGCAGCCGGTCGACGCGCCTCGCACGCACGCGCAGCGCTGACCCGACGCTGCCCTGACGGCGCGCGCACCGTGCGTCCGGTGCGGCCGAGCGCGTGGGCGGACCTGTCAGCCGGCGGGGTCGAGCTGGAACTCCCGCACCTCCTGGGCGCACCGGCAGGCGACCGCGATCTTCGCGGCCCACTCGAGCGCCTCCGCACGCGAGGGCACCTCGAGGACCGTGTACCCGCCCTCGATCTGCCTCGTCTGCGGGTAGGTGCCCGCGGTCACGGTGCCGTCCCCGTCGACCAGGACGGGCGGGACGCTCTCGTCGATCCCCCCGCCGAACACCCAGACGCCCGCTCGCTTCGCCTCCTCCACGACCGCGTGGGACGCGTCCGAGACCGCGGGCAGGTCCTCCGCGGAGACGTCCATGGCGCCGCTCGGGAACGAGATCAGGTACTTCGTCATCGCGTCGTCTCCTCAGCCTGGTTCCAAGGAACCATCCTCGCCGAAGCAGGCGCTGCCGGCACGACGATGCCGCGTCCCCTACCTGGGGACGCGGCATCGTCGGACAGCGGCGAGGCCACCGCGGCTGAGCCCGTCTTCCCCGTCCGTGCTCAGCTGCGGACGACCGTCCGCACACCGTCTCAGACGGCGACCGGAACCTGCGCGCGCAACGCCGCGGCGATCTTCTCGCCCCACACGTACGCCTCCTCGAGGTGGCCGTCGACCAGGGGGCCGGCCGCGTCCTCGACGAGGAACGAACGGAGCGGCACGAGCATCTCGTAGCCCTTGCGCGTGATGATGCGCGCGGCAGCACGGGAGGCGGACGAAGGGATGGCCCGACCGAGCGCGGTGCGGGTGTCGAACGTCGTGACCCACCGGGGGCCGTGCTCGTCCGAGCGGTCCTGGAGCGCGACGCACCACTCGCGCAGGCCGACGTTGCGCGCAGGCACGGTCCCGCCCGAACGCTGGACGGCCTCGGCCCGGGTGCCGGGGCGGCTCATCGACATGGAGTGCGTGGGACCGCCGGCGACCACGAGCGCGACGTCGTCCAGGATCGACGGGTCGGCGACCGCGTCCGCGACGTCCACGACCTTCACCGGCACACCGGTCGCCATGCCGGCCGCGATCTGCCGGGCGACCCTCTCACAGTTCCCGAACATCGACTCGAAGACGACGGCAGCAGTCAGGTTCTCTTCGTGGTTCGACATGCTCTCAGCGTCCCTGAGGACAGCTCTCGGGAACCACGGACGACGGTCCCTGGGAGGTAGGACCTTCGTCCCCCGGGCCCGGGTGGGCGAGGGCCTCGGACCCACCGTGCGAGCGTTCGACGAGCGCAGAGGCGACCAGGCGTGTTATGGACCGATCTGTCCCACTAGGTGTTCTCCACACGATTCGGGGCGAGCGCCCTCTCACCTGCTTCTCATCTGCCCGACGGCGGCGCTCACCAGGCGCACCAGGACGCCGTTTCGCGGACCCGCTTCGCACACATACGTGTTTCCCCTTACGCCGCACCGCTGTTTGAAGACTCAACGACCTCTGGCTTAGCGTCGCAGCGTTCTGGTCGAGGTGGACCCGAGGCCTTGTGTCTCGCCGTCCACCACAACGAAAGCGAGATGCAGATGAGACGACTACGTGCGGCAATGATCGCCGCCGTGCTCGGCGCCACCGCCATTGTTGCCCCCGTGGTGCTGGCCCCCGCCGCCTCCGCGCACGGCTGGGTCACCTCCCCGCCGAGCCGTCAGGACAACTGCGCCACCGGCGCGACGTCCTTCGACTGCGGCAGCATCAAGTTCGAGCCGCAGAGCGTCGAGGCCGCCAAGGGCTCCATGCAGTGCAGCGGTGGCAGCGGCTACGCCATCCTCGACGACAACAGCAAGCCGTGGCCGCGCACCACGGTCGCCTCCTCCGTGAAGTTCCAGTGGAAGCTCACGGCCAACCACGCCACGACGACGTGGGAGTACTTCGTCGACGGCAAGCTCCACCAGACCTTCAGCTCGGGCGGCGCGCAGCCCGCGAAGGACATCTCCCACACGCTGACCAACCTGCCTGCCGGCGACCACACGGTCCTCGCTCGCTGGAACGTCGCCGACACCCCGATGGCCTTCTACAACTGCGTCGACCTCACCGTCACCGGTGGTGGCACGACGGGCGGCACCACGGGCGGCACCACGGGCGGCACGACCGGCGGCACCACGGGCGGCACGACCGGCGGCACGACCGGCGGCACCACGGGCGGCACGACCGGCGGCACGACCGGCGGCACCACGGGCACGCCTCAGTGCTCGGCCGGTCCCTGGGACACGGCCGTCGCCTACACGGGTGGCGCCAAGGTCTCGCTCAACGGCCAGCTCTTCGAGGCCAAGTGGTGGACCAAGGGCGAAAAGCCCGACGCCACCGCGCAGTGGGGCCCCTGGAAGAACCTCGGCGCCTGCTGAGGACCGCATGACGCGTGACGCGCTGGTCGTCGCGTGATACCGGTGACGCCGGGTCAGGAATTCCTGACCCGGCGTCGCTTTTTCCATTTCCCGGTCGAATGAATTTCTCGCGCCCTACGTAGGACCCCCTACGTGCTTCACCGGATTGTGCATGCCGATTTCATTGCATAGCGTCGAAGTTGTCCGATTCGACATGTGTAGGTCGCCCGGCAATGGGGCCCTACCGACTGCCATGGAGAGCGAGAAGAAAAGATGAGACGACTACGCGCGGCAATGATTGCCGCCGTCCTCGGTGTCGCCGCGATCGCGGCCCCTGTCGTGCTGGCCCCGGCCGCCTCGGCACACGGATGGATCACGTCACCGCCCAGCAGGCAGGACAACTGCGCGACCGGTGCCACGTCCTTCGACTGCGGCGGCGTCAAGTACGAGCCGCAGAGCGTCGAGGCGCCCAAGGGCTCGATGCAGTGTTCGGGCGGCAGCGGGTTCTCGATCCTCGACGACAACAGCAAGCCGTGGCCGCGCAAGAGCGTCGGCAGCACGGTGACGTTCCAGTGGAAGCTCACTGCGGCTCACAACACGAGCACGTGGGAGTACTTCGTCGACGGCAAGCTGCACCAGACGTTCAGCCAGGGCGGCGCCCAGCCCCCGAGCAACATCTCGCACACGCTGACCAACCTGCCCTCGGGCAACCACACGATCCTCGCTCGCTGGAACGTGTCCAACACGGTCAACGCGTTCTACAACTGCGTCGACCTCACCGTCAACGGAGGTGGCACCACGGGTGGCACGACCGGCGGGACCACCGGTGGGACGACGGGTGGCACCACGGGCGGGACCACCGGCGGCACGACCGGGACGGGCGTCTGCACGGCTCCTGCCTGGGCGGCCGGCTCGGTCTACACGGGCGGCGCTCGCGTCTCCTACAACAACAAGACCTACGAGGCCAAGTGGTGGAACACCGGGGAGAACCCCGGCACGAGCGGCCAGTGGGGCGTGTGGAAGGACCTCGGCGCCTGCTGACGTGAGCACCGAACGGTCGGCCCTGGGGACAAGGGGCTGACCGACACCGCACCAGAACCGCGCCCGGGTCGCCTGGAACACCAGGAGGCCCGGGCGTCGTGCTGCGCGGCGCCGCCCGGGGCGGGCCGAGCGAGACGGGTGGTCCGGTCCGTCTCGCCGCAGCAGATCAGACCGGCGGCAGCTCGCGCCCCCGCAGCTTGTCGATCTCGCGCCGCTCCCGCTTGGTCGGTCGCCCCGCGCCGCGGTCGCGCACGGGCACGAACGGCACGGCCTCGCGCGGCAGCACGGGCGGGCTGTGGTCGACGTACGCCTTCGCGGCCTCGGGTGCCCCGACCCGCTTGGCGAGCAGCTCGACGACCTCCACGATCCGCTCGCGCTCGCCCCCGCGGTACGTCACGGTGCTGCCGACGCGCACGGTCGCGGACGGCTTGACGCGCACCCCGTCGACCTTGACGTGCCCGGCACGGCACGCGGCCGTCGCGACCGAACGGCTCTTGGTCAGGCGGACCGCCCAGAGCCAGCTGTCGACCCGCATGCTCACTTCCCTTCCCGACGTCGGACCACCCCAGCGTAGGCGGCGCACGTCGCGCGACGGTCCGGTGCGACCCGCCGACCACCGCAGCGGAGCCCGGCCCGACGGCGCCGCCCCCACGTGCCGCCGGCGTCGCGGCTGCCCGGGACCCGGTTCCGGACGGGAGCAGCCCCGAGACCCTTGCGCGGATCGTCCCCTATCGCCGTGCGTGTCCGGCCCGTCCGTGCCACGGTGGAACCGACCGGCGACGGTGCCGGTCCGGCCTCGACCGTGTCGTCGGCCGGCGAGCTCGTTCGACGAACGGAGTGGACCATGTGGTTTCTGTCGTGGATCGTGATCGGACTCATCATGGGGGCGATCGCCCGCGCCATCATGCCCGGCAGGGCTGCGGGCGGCTGGGTCGTGACCCTGATCGTCGGTGTCGTCGGCGCGTTCGTCGGCGGGTTCATCGGCCGGGCGTTCGGCTCGGACCCCAACCAGGAGTTCTGGTCGTTCTCGACCTGGTTCTGGGCGTTCGTCGGGTCGCTCGTCGTCCTGCTGATCTGGGGACTCATCGCGGGACGCAGGTCGAAGGCCTGACGCACGCTGCGCCGTCGGGCGTCCTGACGAGGCGCGGCCCGGGGCCCCCGGGCCGCGCCGGCCACCCACGAAACCCCGAAAACCCGTGGACCGCTCGCGCCTCGCGCGAGACGCTGAGGACATGAGCCATCCGACCGAGTCGACGACGACCTGGCGCATCGCCCGGGCCCCGCACCCCGCCGACCTCGACTCCCCCGACGCGTGGGCGTACCACGGCGTGGCCGAGATCGAGGCCGAGGTCATGATCGAGGCCCACGGCTACGACGACCTCGCGAACGAGGCCCGCGACATCCTGGCCGGGATGGACAACCAGCAGTACGCGACCAAGCAGCGCTTCGTCGCGATCCGCGCGGAGGCACCCGAGACACCCCGGCCACAGGACGTGCTGGGCCACCTGTTCGTCCTCATGATGACGAGCAGCAACGAACACCTGGGCGAGCTGTACGTGCAGGTGCGCCCGGCGGCCCGCCACCAGGGACTGGGCACGGAGCTGTGGGAGACGGGCGAGAAGATCCTCGTCGACGCTGGCCGCACCGTCCTGTTCACCGACACCCAGCACGGCGTCGAGCCCCCGCCCGGCCCCCACGCCCTCGAGGCCCGGACCGGTGCGGGGCGCGTCCCGGCGGACGACCCCGGGCCCCGCTTCGCGCGGAGCAAGGGCTACGCGCTGGAGCAGGTCGAGCGGCACTCGATCCTGCCGCTGCCCGTCGAACCCGCCCTCCTGGACCGGCTGCGCGCGCAGGCAGGGGACGCCGCGGGACCGGACTACCGCCCCCTCGTCTGGGAGGACGACGTGCCGCACGAGTGGCGCGAGCAGGTCGGGACGCTCTTCACGCGCATGAGCACCGACGCCCCGAACGGCGACATCGACTACCGCGAGGACCCGTGGGACGCGCAGCGGGTCGGCGTATGGATCGACGAGCTCCTGGGCAAGGGCGACGGCCTGCTCATGACGGTCGCCGAGCACGTCCCGTCGGGCACGCTCGCCGCGTTCTCCGTGTTCGCCTACCCCAAGGACCACCCGTCGTTCGCGTTCCAGGAGGACACGCTGGTCCTGCGCGAGCACCGCGGCCACCGCCTCGGGATGCTCGTCAAGGTCCGGAACCTCGACGAGCTCGCCGCCCGACGCCCCACGACCGAGCGCATCCACACCTGGAACGCCGAGGAGAACGACCACATGCTCGCGATCAACGTCGACCTGGGCTTCGCGCCCGCGGGCGCGTACGCCGGCTGGCAGAAGCGGGTGGGCGCGTGAGCGGCCCGTCGCAGGCCGCGGCTCCGGCATCGCTCTCCGGCCCGACGGCGTGGCGCGTCCTGCGCGCCCCCGTCCCGGACTCGCTCGACGCACCCGAGGCGTGGGCCGTGCACGGCACCGCGCGCGTGGGCGAGACGATCGACCGGGAGATCCACGGGCACGCCGACCTCGGTCTCGACGCGGCGACCGTCCTCGTCACGATGACGGCCCAGCAGGAGTACAAGCGCAACGTCCGGCTCGTCGCCGTGACCGACGGGGCCGCGGGCTCGTCCACGGGCGGACCGGACCAGGTCCCGGTAGCGAGCGACGTCGTCGGGCGCGGGCTCGTCGGCCTTCCCCAGAAGGGGAACACGCACGTCGCGATCGTGTACGTCGGGGTCGCCCCCGCGCACCGCGGCCAGGGGATCGGGGCGGCGCTCTGGGAGGAGTGCCTGCGCATCGCGCGCGACGCCGGGCGCACCGTGCTCCTGTCCGACTCTGCGCACGCCCCCGAACCCCCTCCCGGCCCCGGGGCGCTCGACTCGCCGACCGGCAGCGGTCGCGTGCCGCTCGACGACCCGGGCACGCGCTTCGCGCTCTCGCGCGGCTTCGCGCTCGAACAGGTCATGCGGCAGTCGACGATCACGCTGCCTCCCCGCGCCGACGTCGTGGACCCGTTGCGCGACGCCGCCCGTGCCGCCGCGGGCGACGACTATCGCGTGCACCTCTGGCAGGACACCGTCCCCGAGGCGTGGATCGACGACTTCGCGGTCCTCGAGACCCGCATGAGCACCGACGCCCCCAGCGGCGGGCTCGACCTCGAGGAGGACCCGTGGGACGCCGACCGGGTACGCGTCGCCTCGCAGTCGTTCGCCGACCGCGGCCAGGGATACCTCGTCGCGGTGGCCGAGCACGTGCCGTCGGGACGGCTCGCCGCGTTCACGATGGTCTCCTACCCGCACGACCGCGCCGAGGTCGTCATCCAGGAGGACACCCTCGTCCTGCGCGAGCACCGCGGCCACCGCCTCGGGACGCTCGTCAAGATCGCGGTGCTCGACGAGCTGGCCCTCGTGCGCCCCTCGTCCCGACGCATCCACACCTGGAACGCGCAGGAGAACCGGCACATGCTCGCGATCAACGAGGCCCTCGGGTTCGAGGTCGCGAGCGTCACCGCGGAGTGGCAGCTGCGGCTGGCGTGACGGTGCCCGTCCGCGAGGCACGCAAAATGCGTGGCGAGGCCGGGCCGGGGCCCGCCAGGGTGGACGCATGACGACCACCGACACCGCCGTTGGCCACGAGGACCCCTGGACGGCGAGCCCGACCCCACCGCCCGCACCGCCGACCACGACGTGGCGCACGGTCGACGCGCCGCCCACCCCGCCCGCCCTGGACCACCCCGACGTCTGGGCCGTGCGGGCGTACACCGACATCGAGCACGACGTGCAGCTCGCGACCTGGGGCTGGACCGACTGGTGGGCGCCGCTGCCCGTGATGCTCGGCGCGCTCCAGCACCAGGAGTACCAGCGCAAGGTCCTGGTCCTCGCGCTCCCCGAGCCGGTGGTACCGGGAACGACCGGCCCGGGAACGCCGGGCGGCGAGGCCGCGCCCAGGCCGCAGGACGTGGGCGGCGCCGCGATCGTGTGGCTCGCGACCGACGCCAACCCCCACCTCGCGTACGTCACGCTCATGGTCCGGCCCACGCTCGAAGGCCGAGGCATCGGCGAGTCGTTGCTGGCCCGCGCCGAGGAGATCGCCCGCGCCGACGGGCGCACCACCGTCATCGTGCCGAGCAACCACTCTCCCGAGCCCCCTCCCGGCCCCGGCGCCCTCGACGCCCCCACCGGCGCCGGCAGGGTGCCGGCCGACTCCCCGGGGGCGCGCTTCGCCCTGGGGCACGGCTACGCGCTCGAACAGGTCGAGCGCGCCTCCGTCCTGCGGGTGCCCGTCGACCCCGCACGGCTCGACACGCTCGAGCACGAGGCGACACGGGCCGCGGGCAGCGACTACCGCCTGCACACCTGGTGGGACGAGGTGCCGGCCGCATGGCAGGACCAGGTCGCGATCCTCTGGACCCGCATGAGCACGGACGTCCCCTCCGCAGACCTGGACGTCGAGGAGAGCCCGTGGGACGCGGCCCGTGTCCGCTCCCATCTCGCCGACATGGCCGGGCGCCACCAGCACGTGCTCGTCACGGTGGCCGAGCACGTCCCCACCGGGACGCTCACCGCGTTCTCGGTGCTCCAGATCCCCGTGTCGGACGTCCCGTTCGCCTTCCAGGAGGACACGCTCGTGCTGCGCGAGCACCGCGGCCACCGGCTCGGGATGCTCGTCAAGGTCGCCAACCTGCGCGCCTACACCGAGCGCCGGCCCGGCGAGCGACGCATCAACACGTGGAACGCCCAGGAGAACGAGCACATGCTCGCGATCAACGTCGCGCTCGGCTTCGAGCCCGTCGGCGTCGCGGCAGTGTGGCGGAAGCGACTGGCGTAGCCCGCTGGCCCCCTACCCCCCACCGCCGCTACGCCGAGGTAGACCTGTGCGCGCGAGGTAGACCTCCCGGAGCTCTACCTCGCGCGCACAGGTCTACCTCGTGCTTCCTAGCGGGCCGAGGCGTCGGGGGTGCACGGTTGTCCGGCAGCGCACCTCACAACCGCTCGCACCGTGAGCCGCCAGGACAACCGTGCAGGTCGCGGCCTACGGTTGTCGGGTCCGGCCAAGACCCCGCGACACCCCACGACCCCCACCGACCAGGGAGCAGCGAGACCATCGTGAGCACTGCGAGCACACCGCCGATCGACGCCACCACCACTCCCGCCTGGGCCGACCTCACGGCCCACGAGGCCGCGCTGTCCCCCGACCTGCGCACCTGGTTCGCCCAGGACCCGGGCCGCGCCGGCCGCCTCACGTTCGACGCCGCCGACCTCCACGTCGACCTGTCGAAGAACCTCGTGACCGACGATACCCTCGCGCTGCTCGTGCGCCTCGCGGACGACGTCGACCTGGTCGGGCGCCGCGACGCCATGTTCCGCGGTGACCACATCAACGTGACCGAGGACCGTGCCGTGCTGCACACCGCGCTGCGCCGCCCGTCCGGGGCAACCCCGGAGCTGGTCGTCGACGGCCAGGACGTCGACGCCGACGTGCACGCCGAGCTCGCCAAGGTCTACGCGTTCGCCGACAAGGTGCGCTCGGGCGAGTGGAAGGGCATCACGGGCGAGCGCGTGCGCACGGTCGTGAACATCGGGATCGGCGGGTCGGACCTCGGCCCCGTCATGGCCTACGAGGCCCTCCTGCCCTACAAGGCCGAGGACCTCGACGTCCGCTTCGTGTCCAACATCGACCCGACCGACGTCGCCGAGAAGACTGCGGGCCTCGACCCGCGCACCACGCTCTTCATCGTCGCGTCCAAGACGTTCGGGACGCTCGAGACCCTGACCAACGCGCGCCTCGCGCGCGACTGGCTGTGGACCGAGCTGGCTGCGGTCGAGGCTCTTGCTGACGACGCCGACGACGCGGCCCGGGCCGAGGCCGTCGGCAAGCACTTCGTCGCGGTCTCCACGGCCCTCGACAAGGTCGCGGCGTTCGGGATCGACCCCGCCAACGCGTTCGGCTTCTGGGACTGGGTCGGCGGCCGCTACTCGGTCGACTCCGCGATCGGCACGTCGCTCGCGATCGCGATCGGCCCGGCCCGCTTCGAGGAGTTCCTCGCAGGCTTCCACGCGATCGACGAGCACTTCCGCACCACCCCGATCGCCCAGAACGTGCCTGCGCTCATGGGCCTGCTCAACGTGTGGAACGTCAACTTCCTCGGCGCGCACACCCACGCCGTGCTGCCCTACGCGCAGTACCTCCACCGCTTCCCCGCGTACCTGCAGCAGCTCACCATGGAGTCCAACGGCAAGTCCGTGCGCTGGGACGGGTCGCCCGTCACTACCGAGACCGGCGAGGTCTTCTGGGGCGAGCCCGGCACCAACGGGCAGCACGCGTTCTACCAGCTCATCCACCAGGGCACGCGTCTGATCCCCGCGGACTTCATCGCCGTGGCGAACCCGGCGCACCCGCTCACCGACGACGCGGCCGGCTCGGACGCTCCCGTCGATGTCCACTCGCTGTTCCTCGCGAACTTCTTCGCGCAGACCAAGGCCCTCGCGTTCGGCAAGACCGCCGACGAGGTCCGCGCCGAGGGCACGGCCGAGGACCTCGTGAGCGCCCGCGTGTTCTCGGGCAACCGCCCGACGACGTCGATCCTCGCGCCCGCGCTCACGCCCTCGGTCCTGGGCCAGCTCATCGCGCTCTACGAGCACATCACGTTCGTCCAGGGCGTCGTGTGGGGCATCGACTCGTTCGACCAGTGGGGCGTCGAGCTCGGCAAGAAGCTCGCGAACGAGATCGCGCCGGCCGTCGCCGGCGACGCGGGCGCGCTCGCCGAGCAGGACCCCTCGACGCAGGCGCTCATCGGCTGGTACCTGGACCAGCGGAGCTGACGACTGGCTCGTCTCCCGGCTGTCGAGAACGGGGTTGAGGTCGTCCTGCTTTCCCGGACGACCTCAACCCCGTTCTCGCCGGGGGGCAGGGGGGGGCAGGGGGGCAGGGGCTAGTGGGCCGCCACCGCTGCGAGGGCCTGCTCGACGACCGCGACCTCCTCGGCGGCGCCCGTGATCCCGTCCTTCATGACGAGCACGGAGGAGAAGATCCCGTCGCGGCACGACTGGCCCGTGAGCGCCTGCGGGTCCTCGAGCGAGGGCACGATGTTGACCGTCTCGGTCCGGCCCGGCTCGCCGCCCGCGATCTCGATCGTCGTCGAGAAGACCTCGCACGCCTGCACCGCGTCGAGCTTCTCGCCCGTGCCGACGAGCGCGGACGCCTCGCGGATCTTGCGGGTGTTCTCCGCGTCGTCGACGAGACCGGTGGCCTCGAGCTGCTGGAGCATCTCGGGCAGCTGCTGCGCCCAGTCCTCGGCAGGGATGCGCGACACCTGGACCGTGGCGCCCGCCGGGTCGCCCCACACGCAGGCGGGGAACTCGACGTTGCCCGCGACCGTCGTCTCGACCGGGCCGTCGAGGGACTGACCGGCCAGCGCGGTCACCTGGTCGGCACCGATCAGGTCGCACGCCCCAGAGGCCGACGGGGTCTCCGTGGCTGCAGCGGGGGCGGGAGCGTCGGTCGCCGGGCCCTCGCCGCCGGCGTCCGCGGGTGACGCGCACCCCGTCAGAAGGGTCGCACCGAGCACACCGGGCAGGACAACAGTGAGGACATGCCTCCGCAACGAGTTCACCGGTCAAATCCAACCATATGGTCGGTAGCTGTCCGGTCGAGACGCGGCCGGACGCGGCCCACGTGTTCCAGGCACGACGGCGGGGCGCGGCGCCACGCCGTCGGTCCCACGTGTTCCAGGCCCGAGGGCGGGGCGCCACGCCGTCGGGGACACTCCGCGCCCGGAGCCCCGTGTCCCGCGCCCCGCGCCCCGCGCCCCGGCCGAACGGGTGGTCAGCCCTCCGCGCCGCCCGGCACCTTGTCCTTCACGTCGTCGTAGTCCTCGCTGCCCGGCAAGGCGCTCGGACCGTAGACCAGGTGCACGACCCCCGTGGGGAAGACCTCGGAGCGCAGCAGGTGCAGGGGGTAGATCGGCTCCCCCTCGTCGAAGAGCCGCTCGCCCTTGCGAGCGGCGACGGGGTGGACGAGCAGGCTCAGCTCGTCCACGAGCCCGGCGGCGAGGAGCTGGCGGACCACCGAGAGCGAGCCCGCGACGAGGACCTTCGCGATCCCCGGGGTCTCCTTGAGCGTCGTCACGGACTCGACCAGGTCGCCGTCGATCCGCTCGGTGTTGCGCCAACCGAGGTCCGCGTCACCGCGGGTCGCGACGATCTTGCGCACGTCGCCGAGCCGCTTCGCGAACACGGCGTCCTCCTCCCCGGCCTCCTCGCGCCCCGGCCACGCGCCCGCGAAGCTGTCGTACGTGACGCGCCCCAGGAGCAAGGTGTCGACGCCCGAGTAGTCCTCGTCGACCGCGGCGCCCATGTGCTCGTCGAAGTACGGGAAGTGCCAGGCGGGGTCGATCTCTGCCACGCCGTCGAGCGAGATGAACAGGGTCGAGACGAGCTTGGCCATGATGGGTCCCTTCGGAGGCTGCCGGTACGACGGTTGGACCAGGACCGGGCCGCGAAGTCATCGGTCCCTGGTCCCACCGTGGCACGCGAAGGGGCTCGCGGCGCGCGCAGGTGCGCGCCGCCGTCGGGCTCTCCGTGTGGCGGGTCCCGGACGGCTCAGCGCCGCAGGCCCAGCGCGCGGCGCTCGTGCGCGACGCCAGCGCGGCGACGGTCAGTCGCCCGGCCACTCCCCCGTCCACTTCTGGAAGACCCGCGCCCCGCCGCGGTCGATGAGCGCCTTGACCCCGGAGAACACCGCTCCCTGGATGAGCGAGGCGATGAGGATCTCGCGCAGCGGGTACTCGGACTGGAGCGGTGTGGGGGCGTCCTTGCGGTGGCCCGGGGAGACCCGCTTGTAGACCTGCTTGAACACCTGGCCGGCGATCAGTCCGCCGATGATCGAGCTCGCCAGCCCGAACGGCCGGTACAGGATCTTCGCGGCCTTGCCGCCGTGCTCCTCGGTGTGGTCGGACACGTGGTCGATCGTGGCGTCGCTCATCCTTCGACGCTAACGCGGGAGCGGTTCGGTCGCAGGGCGGGAACCACCGATGCCCTGGGAACCCGACCGCATCCTCGCCCCCCCTACCGACGGCGAGCATGCGGTTGGCGTCGGTTTCGGCGTCATTCCGAACGCCGACCGCATGTTCGACCGAGCGACCGAGCGACCGAGCGACCGAGCGACCGACGGATCATGAGTCCGCCCGTCACCTCTCGGCCACGGCGCCCGGGCTCAGCCCGGGACCACCGCGCAGCCCGCACGGTCGAGCACGACCCGGACCTGTTCCCCCGGTGCGGGCGCGAGCGGGTGGTGCGTGACGCCGTCGGGCGTGGGTGCCGTGGCGCCGCCGGGCGGCGAGCCGAGCGCGACGACGCGCTGCGTCCCCGCACCGAGGTCGAGGTCGACCGTGACCTCGGTGCGCCCGCGGCGGAAGGTGCTGCGCACGACGGTGCCCGTCCACCCCGCTGACCTGTCAGAACCAGCGAGGTTCCCATCGCTCGCTCGTGCTGACACGTTGGCCGCGAGCACGAGCCCCGTCGGGCCGATCGCGAGCAGCGCCCCCTGGCCCGCAGAGGCTCCCCGGCCCACCGAGCCGCCCACGGTCACCGAGTCGTCAGCAGCAGCGGGCGCCATGTCTCTCGCGCGTACTGACACCTCATCGGGGACGGGCACCGGCACGAACGCCTGGTACCCCAGGAACTCGGCGACGCGCCGCGACGCGGGCGCGCGCCACAGGTCCTCGGGCGCGGCGACCTGGAGGAGCCGGCCCGCGTCCATGACGGCCACGCGGTCGGCCACGGTGAACGCCTCGTCGTGGTCGTGCGTGACGAACAGCGCGGTGGTCCCCGTCGCGACGAGCGCGGCCCGCAGGTCGCCCGCGAGCCGGTCGCGCAGCCCGCGGTCGAGCGCGGACAGGGGCTCGTCGAGCAGCAGGAGCTGCGGCTCTGGGGCGAGCGCACGGGCGAGCGCGACGCGCTGGCGCTCGCCGCCGCTGAGCGTCGCGACGGGTCGCTGCGCGTACCCCACGAGCCCGACGAGGTCGAGCAGCTCGGCCACCCGTCCCGCCGCGGCCGGTCGCTTCACGCCCGCCATGCGCAGCCCGAACTCCACGTTCCCCGCGACGTCGCGGTGCGGGAAGAGCTGCCCCTCCTGGAACATGAGGCCGAACCCGCGCCGGTGCACGGGCACGCCCGCGAGGTCACGACCGTCCCAGGACACGGACCCGGCGGCCACGGGCTCGAGCCCCGCCACCGCGCGCAGCAGGCTCGACTTGCCGCACCCGCTCGGGCCGAGCAGCGCGAGCACCTCGCCCGGGGCGAGGTCGAGGCTCACGCCGCGCACCGCCGTCGTGCCGGGACCCTTGCCGGACGCGGGGTCTGCGTAGTGCACGACGACGTCGCGCACCGCGAGCCCCCGGCCGGCCGACGCGTCGTGAGGGTCACGCGACGCCGTGGGACCACCGGTCGTTCGCTCCACCACCTGGGCTCCGTCCATCAGAACTCTCCTGCCGAGCGGTCGCCGCGCAGGCGCTCCGCCACCATCATGACCGTCGCGGTGAGCACCGCGAGGACGACGCTCGCGGCGAGCGCCATGCCGTAGTTCTCGGCGCCGGGCCGCCCGATGAGCCGGAAGATCACGACCGGGAGGGTCGCGGTGTCGGGGCGGGCCAGGAACGACGTCGCCCCGAACTCGCCGAGCGAGACCGCGAACGCGAACCCGATCGCGAGGCCCAGCGACCGGGCCGCGATGGGCCCGTCGACCGCGGCGAACACGCGCGCGGGCGACGCCCCGAGGGTCGCGGCCGCCTCGCGCAGGCGCGGGTCGATCGCGCGCAGCACGGGCAGCACGGTCCGCACGACGAGCGGGATCGCGACGACGGCCTGGGCGATCGGGACGAGCAGCCCCGAGGTCCGCAGGTCCACGTCGAGGCCGAGCGGCTTGTCGAGCGTGATGAGGAAGCCGAACCCGACCGTGACGGCCGAGACTCCGAGCGGGAGCATGAAGACCGAGTCGAGCGCGCTGATCGCACGCCGCCCCGTGCGGGACCGGGGACGCCGCGAGACGACGAGCGCCACGAGCCCCCCGATCACGACCGCGATGAGCGTCGCGAGCGCCGCGGTCCGCAACGAGTTCGCGGTCGCCTCCCACACGGTCACGGTCAGGGCGTTGCGCCCGCCGGTCGTGCCGAGGTTCGCGTAGTTCGCGAGGCTCCACCCGGCGGGGGTCTGGAAGGACCGGACGAGCAGGTTGACGAGCGGCAGCGCGATCAGACCCAGCACGACGACGGCGGTCACCGCGAGCGGGACGGCGTCGGCCCGCAGGCGCAACGGCCGGGCGGCGGACGTCGCGGCGGACAGGTTGAGCGCGCGCTCGCGCCGGGAGCGGGTCCGGTTCGCGACGCTCAGCGCGATCACGACGACCACGAGCTGCACCACGGACAGCACGGCTGCTGTGCGCAGGTCGAGGAACTGGGTGGTCTGGATCCAGATCTCGGTCTCGATGGTCCCGTACTGGATGCCGCCCAGGACGAGCACGACCCCGAACGCCGTGGCGCAGAACAGGAACACGATCGACGCCGCGGACGCGATGGCCGGGGCCAGGGACGGCAGCGTCACCGAGCGGAACGCACGCCACGGCGAGGCGCCGAGCGCACGGGCCGCCTCCTCCGCGCGCGGGTCGAGGTGCTCCCAGAGCCCGCCGACCGTGCGGACCACGACGGAGTAGTTGAAGAACACGAGTGCCAGGACGATCGCCCCGAACGTACCGTCGAGCCGCAGGAACCCGAGCGGCCCGCCCTCGACGAGCAGCGACCGGAACGCGACGCCGACGACGACGGTCGGCAGCACGAACGGCACCGTCACGAACGCCCGCAGGAACGTGCGCCCCCGGAACCGGCACCGGTACAGCACGTACGCGCCGGGCACGCCGAGCAGCACCGAGACCACGGTCCCGAGGACGCCCTGCCACAGCGTGAGCCCGATGATGCGCCAGGTCCGCGGCTCGGAGAACACCTCGGCGAAGCCGGAGAGATCCAAGGAGGCGCCGGCAGCGTCCTGGGTCACGAACCCGCGCGCGACCAGGGTCACGACGGGCCACGCGAAGAACACCCCGAGGAACAGCAGCGGCAGCCCGGCGGCGAGCCCCCAGAGGAGGACCCGCCCGCCGCGCTGCACGGCCGCAGGCACGCCGCGGCTCACGGGCATCATGCTCAGCCGATCACCGTCGACGTCCACGCCTTGATCCACTCGTCGCGGTGCGCCGTGATGTCGGCGGGTGCGACCTCGAACGGCTTCGGGGACAGCGGCGCGAACTGGGCCCAGCCCTCGGGCAGCGCGACGTCCGCGTTCGCGGGGTACATGTACATGTTGTCCGCGATGTCGGCCTGGAACGCGTCGCTCACGAGGAAGTCGACGAGCTTCTTGGCGCCCTCGGGGTTCTCGGCGCCGGCGAGCACGCCCGCGTACTCGACCTGGCGGAAGCAGGTGTCGAGCAGCGCGCCCGTGCTGGTCGAGGTGCCGTCCTCGGACACGGTGAACGCCGGGGACGTGGAGTAGGACAGCGCGAGGGGGCGAGGGCCCTTGCCCTCGGAGCCGGAGAAGTCGACCGAGTAGGCGTCGGACCAGCCGTCGACGACCTTGACGCCGTTGTCCTTGAGCTTGGCCCAGTAGCCTTCCCAGCCGTCCTCGCCGTACGCGCCGACGGTCGCGAGCAGGAACGACAGCCCGGGCGACGACGTCGCGGGGTTGGTGACGACGAGCAGGTCCTTGTACTCGGGCTTCGTGAGGTCGTCGAGGGTGACGGGCTCGGCGAGGCCCTTGTCGGCGAACCAGGAGTGGTCGACGTTGACGCACACGTCGCCCAGGTCCACGGGCGTGAGCGCGCCGTCGCCGATCGCGTACTGCGCGGCCGAGTCGGCCAGGCCCTCGGGCGTGTAGGGCGCGAGCACGCCCTCGTCGATCGCGCGCGTCGCGAACGAGTTGTCGATGCCGAACACGACGTCGCCCAGCGGCGAGTCCTTGGTGAGGACGAGCTGGTTGACGAGCGCCCCGCCGTCGCCGGGGGCGACCTGCTTGACGGTCAGCCCGGACTCCTTCTCGAACGCGGCGAGGACGTCCTCGCTGACGTTGAACGAGTCGTGCGTGACGAGGGTGACGGTGCTGCTCGCGGCGCTCGACCCGCTCTCGCCCGATCCCGCGTCGGTGGTGCCTGCGCAGGCCGCGAGGGCCAGCGCGCCGATCCCGCCGACGAGCCCCAGGCCGAGCCTGCGGGGGGTGGTGCGGCGGGTACTGATGGTGTTCACGTGTCCTCCTTGGACGTCACAGGAGGGGGACCTCGCGCACGGGAGGTCCCGTGAGCGAGGCTAGAGAAGCCCGACTTCCTCCACCGGTGCTAACCGGATCAGGTTCGAGGGTCTGCGGTGGTCCGCACTCTCAGCGCCCGTTGCCCGGTGTCTCCCGGGCGGTCGGCGCTCCCCTGTCGTTCACCTGCGACTTTACACCGCGGCCCGACGCCGCAGACAGGGCTCCGGCGTGTGACGTCGCCCGGGGCGTGCCCGGCCCCGGGGACGGCTACGGTGGGACGTGAGCTTCGCCGTCGGGCCTGCGGGAACGACGGCGGTCCCACCCCGCCCGCCTCACCCTCACCGGAGGAACACACATGGCCGAGAACGAGCAGACCCTCGCCGAGAAGGTCA
This sequence comes from Oerskovia sp. USHLN155, assembly GCF_037145535.1. NCBI lineage: Bacteria > Bacillati > Actinomycetota > Actinomycetes > Micrococcales > Cellulomonadaceae > Oerskovia > Oerskovia sp. USHLN155. The sequence continues at coordinate 296,322 of NZ_JBBCXG010000005.1, read as the reverse complement.
CGACCGTCGCGCTGACGCTGGCCGCGGGCTGGATCGCGCAGAAGGCCGTGAGCTACGCGTGGGCCAAGGCCACGGGGCACGACGCACCCAAGGACCTGGACGACCCGGAGGTCGGCATCATCAGCGCCGTGACGTTCGCCGCCGCGGCGGCCGCTGCGAGCGTGTTCGCGCGCCGGTTCGCGGGCCGCGAGGCCAAGCGGGTCGTGAAGCGGTTCGTCGCGCGCGCGTCCTGAGGTCGAGGTCGGGCGGCCCCGGCGGGTCCGCCCCCGCCGTGCGAGGGGTGTTCCGTAGGGTGTCCCGATGCCCTCCCCTTCTGCTGCCCGACGCCGCCGCTCGTCCCTCGTAGGAGGCCTCCTCGTCGCGGGGCTCGCACTGACCGGGTGCTCGTCGACCGGTCCCGGCTCCGAGGTGTCACCCACGCCGAACGTGGCACCGACCGCGGTCGCGCTGCCGGGCGGGACCGTCGGCAAGGCGGCAGGGTGGGCCCTCGAGGTGCTCAACGCGGACGCGTCCCCCGACGCCGCGACGCTCGAGCGGCGGTTCGCGCGGTCGTTCCTGGACCAGGTGCCCGCCGCACAGCTCGTGCCCGTCCTGGAGCAGCTCCGCGCGGACCAGGAGTGGGTGCCGGTCTCGGTCGACGCGGTCGACCCGGGCGAGCAGCAGGCCGCGCTGACGATCGTCGGCGCGAGCGGTCAGTTCTTCACGATGCAGATCGGGGTCGACGCGGACAGCCGCATCGAGACCCTGTTCTTCGGCCCGGGCGACGACCCGCACCGTGAGCCCGCCGAGAGCTGGGACGAGCTGGGCGAACGTCTCGACGCCGTGGACGCGCGGAGCTCGCTGCTCGTGGCCCAGGTCCTGGACGACGGGACGTGCCGGCCGGTCGAGGAGGCCCCCGGCGGCTCGGACGCGGACGAGGTGCTGCCGCTCGGCTCGATCTTCAAGCTCTACGTGCTGGGCGCTGTGTCGCAGGCCGTCGAGGCCGGGACGCTGACCTGGGACGACGCGCTCACCGTGACCGACGACGTGCGGTCGCTGCCCGCGGGCCAGCTCCAGGACGCGCCCACGGGCACCGTGGTCACGGTGCGTGAGGCGGCCGGGCTCATGATCTCGATCAGCGACAACACCGCGACCGACCTGCTGGTCCAGGCCGTGGGGCGCGACGCGGTCGAACGCGCGCAGGCCGCGCTGGGACACGCGGACCCGTCGCTCAACACCCCGTTCCTCACGACCCGCGACGCGTTCGCGATCGCCTGGGGAACGCCGTCGCAGGCCTCCGCGTGGGGGGCGGCAAGCACCGCGGAGCGCCGCGCGATGCTCGACGCGCTGCCCGGCGGCCCCCTCGACGTCGACCCTGCGGGAGTGACCACGCCCGTCTGGCAGGACGACGTCGACTGGTTCGCGACGTCGTCGGACCTGTGCGCCGCACACGTCTGGTTGCACGAGCGCGGCGAGCAGGACCCCATCGTGCGCGAGGTGCTCTCGGTCAACCCCGGCATCGAGGTGGACGCCGAGGCGTGGCCCTACGTCGCGTTCAAGGGTGGCAGCGCGCCGGGCGTGCTGGCCGGATCGTGGCTCGCGGAGGATGCCGAGGGCGGCAGCTACGTCGTGACCGTGCAGCTCGCGGCCACCGACCCGGCTGTGACCGCGAGCCCGACCGTGCTGGTCGACACCGCGGAGAGCGCCTTCGCGCTGCTGGGTGGCGTGGCGGGTTCGGGCTCGAAGTAGGGGCCTCGCGCAGCGCCTTCCACGTCGAGGGCCCTACGTGCCGGGAGCCAGCTCCGCGACCGCCTTGTCGATGCGCCGCTGCCGGGTCTCAGGGGTCTTCGCGGCCTCGATCGGCTCGACCAGTGCGCGCCGGCGGCTGAACGACAGCGCGTCGAACGCCGTGCGCGCCTCGACCGTGAGGACTGCCGCGAGGTCGTCGGGCACGGCGACCTCGCGCGGTGCGTCGTCGACCTCGATCTCGACGTCCACCTCGTCCCCGCCCGACACCCCGGCGGCCTCCCGGTTCTCCGCGCTGAGCGCGATCATGAACCGGCCCTGGTACGGCGCGACCGAGCTGCGGTAGGTGTGCCCGCCGACCGTGACGCGCACGGGGACGCGCTTGCCCGCGCCGAGCGCGGCGACCACGTCGTCGGGCACGGGGATGCCGGTGGCCGTCTTGCCGCTCTGGAGGATCGCCGTCCGGAATCGCATGGGCCGACTCTTCCACCGGCCCGACGACGTGGCGCGCCGACCGCTCGACGCTCGCCCCGTCGTCGGGCCGGGTGGGGGGAACCGGGCCTCGCGGCCACCCAGTCAACCGGTCGCCGTCACGCCGTGAGCATCGCCGCCGGGTTCTCGTGCGTCAGACGGCGCAGCACCTCGCGCTCGACCCCACGCTGCGCGAGCATCTCGGTGAAGACCGTGGGCACGTACGCGAACCCGTTCCCGCCGTTCTGCACCCACATCTGCTTGAGGAACACGTCGTGGCTCATGAGCACCTGGCCCGCGAACCCCGCCTCGATGAGCCGGTGCACCGCGCCCGCCGTGGTGTGCGGGTCGGGCGAGACGCCCTCCTTGGGGTAGGTGATGTCCATGCCGACCATGTCGAACTCGAGCCACACCCCCCGCTCCGCGACGGCCCGCTGGTACTCGGGATCCTCGGCCGAGGGGTCCATGTGGCACAGCACGACCTTCTCGGGTCGCACTCCCACCTCGTCGAGCACGAGGTCGAGGATCTCGTGCGCGCGACGCTGCCAGCCGGGCAGGTGGATCTGCATCGCGACGTGCGGGTGCTCGAGCTGCGCCAGGGCCGAGGCCCGCAACGACGCCCGCTCCCCCGCGGTGAAGTCCGGCGAGACGCCGATCTCCCCGATCACGCCGGGCCGGATGCCCGTGTCCCGCACGCCGTCGGACAGCTCGCGCGAGATCGCCGCGGCCTGTGCGTCCATGGCCTGGGCCGTGATGCGCTCGCCCTCGAACTTCTCGAGGTAGGCACCCGCGCCCATGACGACGTTGAGGCCCGTGCGGCTCGCGACGTCCGCCAGGCGCTCGGGGTTGCGCCCGATCGCCTCGCTCGACGTCGCGTCCACGACGGTCCGTCCCCCCAGGGCCGCGAAGCTGCGGATCTCCGCCTCGACCGCGGCGACGGGCTTGTCGGCGATGTTGTCGGCGCAGCAGTACGGGTCCTGGCGCAGCGCCCAGGCGACCGACGCGGACACGGGCTCGCGGACCACGGCCCGGGAGAACTCGTAGCTGGGTGCGTCGAGCACCCCCGACAGGTCGTTGAACAGGTGCTCGTGGGGCAGGGTCAGTCCCAGGTCCGCCACGGCGACGCGTCCGGTGACCGTCTGGACGAATCCGGCCGGCGTGATGTTCATCGCGGGCTCACCTCTCCTGCCTCACCACCGCCGACGGCGGCGGTCACTCCTGCGTCACCGCTCCCGGCGGGCGCCTCGGTCGACTTCCCGGACGGGATCATGCCGATCACCGCCGCGACGAGCGCGATCACGGTGCCGATGATCGTGGCCGCGTAGATCGTGTGCCCGAGCGACGGGACGGCCCAGTCGATCAGGAGCGAACCGACGAGCTGACCTGCCGTGGACGCGAGGCCCAGGAGCAGCAGCCCGAGGCCGCGGACCAGCAGCGCCATGAGCGCGATCGAGAGCAGGCCGAGCGGGCCGCCGAGGTACATCCACCACGTGGGCGGCAGCTGGAAGTCGACGCCCGAGGTCATGGCGCGGATCCCGTAGGCGATGCCGAGGGCCGTGAAGCCGACCAGGAAGTTCCACCCGATCGAGACGAGCATCGAACCCGTGGCGTCGGCGACCGCGGCGTTGCCGGCGGGCTGCCAGCCGGCGAGGAGACCGCCGACGAACGGCATGATCGCGAGGGCGATCGTGTGCGGGGTCGAGAAGTTCGGCGAGATGACGATGACGGTCGCGACGATCGCGAGGACCGCGCCCGCGAGGCGGAAGAACGTGAGCGGCTGCTTGACCGAGGCCGTGACACCGAGGCGGTCGCAGATCACGCCCGAGATGACCAGACCCGAGATGAGCGAGATCTGGAACGTCGCGACGCCCAGGACACCGACCGTGACGCCCTCCGAGAGGACGATGACGGCGCCGCAGAGACCCGCGAGGAAGTTCCACCACGGGATCGTGCGGCCCTTGATGAGGCTCGGGATCGCCAGCGCCTCGCGCCGCGTCACGGGGCGCGCGAACACGATGACGAACATCAGGACCAGGCCCGTGCCGAACGAGATGAGGGCGGCCGCGTGGCCGTCACCGATCGTCTTGCCGAGCTGACCGTTGACCGCGGCCTGCATGGGGCCGAGGGCTCCGGCGAGGACGGTCGCGAGGACGAGGAGCGCGGTCGCTGTGCTCTTGACCTTGTTGCGCTGCGACGGGGCGACCGTCTGGGCGCCTCCCGAGCGGGAGGCCGTCTCCGGCGTGGTGTGCTTCATTGCTTGGCCGTGCCTTTCATCTTTCGACGGTACGTCGGATCGGTGGACCGATCGAACGGCCAGCCCTGGGTCGACGCTGAGTGGTCGGGCTGGGTGGGGGTCGTGCGGGTGGTGCTGGGTGGGGGTCGTGCGGTCGGACGGGTCGTGAGGGTCAGTGCTCCGGCGTGGGGTCCTGCGGTGCGGCGGGCACCTCGTCGGCGAGCGGCAGGGACTCGATGGCCCCGTCGCGAGTGGTGGTGACGGCTGCGACGCGGGCCGCCCAGCGGGCGGCTCCGACGAGGTCCTCGCCGCGCAGGAGCCCGTCGGCGAGCGCCGCGCAGAAGCTGTCGCCCGCGGCGGTCGTGTCGATCGCGTCGACGCGGACGGCCGGGACGGGGGTCGGCAGGCCGTCGCGAGGCACCACGACCGAGCCGTCGGCCCCCAGGGTCACGACGACGTCGCCCGGGAAGGCGAGCCCTCGCACCATGGCCACGACGTCGGCGAGGGTCTCGGGGGCCTCGGGCGCGCCCGCGAGGGTCGCGAGCTCGAACCGGTTGGGGACCAGGACGTCGAACCGGTCGCGGATCTCGGCGGGGACCGGGACCGCGGGGGCCGGGTTGAGGATCGTCGTGCCGGTCGCGAGGCGCGTGACGGCGGCGAGCGCACCGAGCGGGGTCTCGCACTGGCACAGGACGACCTGCGCGTCGGCGACGGCCCGGACCGCGGCGTCGCGCGAGTCGACGAACTGCTCGTCGACGTCGGCGTTGGCGCCCGCCTCGATGACGATCGTGGACTCGGGCTGCTCCCAGAGGATCACGGCGGTGCCGGTGGGCTGCTCGGACACCGCGACCGACGCGACGTCGAGTCCCTCGGCCACGAGACGGGCCGTGATCGCACGGCCCGCGTCGTCGTCCCCGACGGCGCCCACCATCGCGACGCGACGGCCCAGGCGTGCGGCGGCGACGGCCTGGTTGGCCCCCTTGCCGCCGGGCGAGCGCTTGAGCCCGGTCGCGCTGATGGTCTCGCCCGAGCGCGGGATCCGGTCGACGGTCAGCCTGATGTCCATGTTCAGGCTGCCGACGACCGTCACCTCCGGGGAGGCCGCGACCTGCGGGGCGAGGGCGGGGGTGACCCCGCCCTCGGGGTGGGCGCTCATCAGCCTGCGAGCCAGGTGATCGCCTGGCCGAAGAGCTTCCCGTAGCCGGACCACTCCATGAACTCGCGGGGGGCCCAGTGCGGGGAGATGTCGGACGCGAAGGCCAGCGTGCGGCCCTCGCCCTCGGTGCGGACCGCGACGAGCGGGCGGCCCTCGATCGTCGCCAGGACGGTCGCGTCGGCCTTGGCGGTGAGCTTCTGGTAGCCGAGCAGGATGGGCCACTGCGCGTCGAGGCCCGTGGTCACGGGGTGCTCGACGTCGGTCAGGACGCCGCTGATGCCCTCGGGGGTCTCCTCGCGGTCGTCGTACGGGAGGATCTCGACGGGCAGGACGGCCTCGACCGCGGTGCCGTGGTAGTTGGCCTTGGCCTGGAAGCCCTGGAAGCTGAGGTAGCCGCCGGCCATCATGAGGCCGCCGCCGCGGCGCACCCACTCGGCGAGGAGCTTGATGCGGTTCGGGAAGGGACGTCCCTCGGAGAACACGACGGGCGGGAGCAGGAGGGTGTTGGCGCCGATGTCCGACAGGAGGACGACGTCGTACGCGTCGAGCTCCTCGAGCGTCGACGGGAAGTCGGTCGCGACGAGGTGCGACGGGAGGTGCGTGACGTCGTGCCCCTCGGCGGCGAGCGCCTCGAGCAGCTTGGCGCAGCCGATCTCCAGCTGGGCGTGCGGGAAGGCGTCGTAGCCCTTGTAGTCCGTCGCGGCATTGATCCACGACTCTCCGGCAAGCAGCACGCGGCTCATGCGGTTCTCCTCAAGACGGTTCGGGCTCGGCCGCACATCGGCGACGTTGCGCAATGTTGTGTTGCTGTTGCGCAACAACCTAGGCGCACGGCATCCTGGTGTCAACCGAGCAGCGACGAGACACCCGTCGCCGGGCCGCCGCCGCACCAACGGGCCCCGGGAATCCGCGGTCCCCACGGACTCACGGCCCGCCCGGCACCGGCGCAGCGATAGGCTCGGGAGGCACCCGACGGCCGGGGCACGAGCAGAGAGGTGGCGACGATGACACTGACGCAAGTTGCGCAACACGCAGGCGTCTCGACGTCGACGGCCTCCCGCTACCTGCGCGGCCAGCTCAACGTCCAGCCCGAGACTGCGGCCCGGATCGACGCCGCGGTCGCCGCGCTCGACTACCGCGGCGCCACCGCGAACCGCGGGGTCCGCACCGCCCGGCCGGGAGCGGGACCGCACGCGCGCACCGACGCCGGGCAGGGCGTCGTGGCGCTCGTCGTGCCCGACTTCACCAACCCGTTCTTCACGACCCTGGCCGAGGAGTGCGCCGACCTCGCGGCCTCACGCCAGATCCCCCTGGTCGTCGCGGTCTCCGGCAAGCACGGCGAGCGCGACGGCGGGCTGAGCCCCCTGATCGGGGGCAGCGACGTGCTGGGGGGCCTGATCTACCTCGGCATGAGCCGGACCGACGAGCGCCTCGCCCGCGCCGTCGAGGACGGGCTGCCCGTCGTCGTGATCGACGAGGAGATCGACCTCGACCTCGCGGTCGACACCGTGACCGTCGACAACTACGGCGGCGCCTACCAGGCCACGAGGTACCTCATCCAGCAGGGGCACCGCAGGATCGCGCACGTCGCCGGCCCGCCCGAGCTCTCCACGACCCAGGAGCGCAAGCGCGGCTACGTCGACGCGCTCACCGACGCCGGACTGACGGTCGACCCCGAGCTGGTCCGCCACGGCCCGTACACCGAGCAGTTCGGTGCCTCGACCTTCCCCTACCTGACGCGCCCCGGGAACGCCCCCACCGCGGTGTTCGTGGGCAGCGACATCGTGGCCGTCGGGATGCTCGGTGCCGCCGAGCTCCACGGCATCCGCATCCCCGAGGACCTGTCGGTCGTGGGCTGCGACGGCATCCGCATCGGCCAGTGGCTGCGGCCCCAGCTCACGACGCTCGAGCAGCCCGTCGCGGCGCTCGCCCTCGCGGCGGTCGACGCCCTCGAACGTGCCATGGCCCGTCGCGGCGCCGACGCCCCCGACGACGTCGCCGAGCCCGCCCGCACGGTCCTGCCGCTCCACCTGGTCATCCGCGGCTCGGTCGCGCCGCCGTCCGCACCGCCGACGCCGAGGTAGACCTGTCAGGCGGGCGCCTGGACCTGGGCGTCGAGCGTGCGCCGCAGGAAGCCGTTGTGCGCGGCGCCGATGAACCGGCGCCCGCGGAACGTGTGGATCTCGCGGGCCGCCGGCGAGCGTAGGGCAGATCGCCGACTGCGGGAAGCGGTCCGTCCCGTCAGCCCGTGACAGCGGTGATGGTCTCGAGGATCGACCCGATCACGACGAGGTAGATGAGCGCGAAGAACACCGTGTAGAGGCCGGTGAACAGGAGTGCGTCGCGCACCTTGCCGGGCTCGCGGAAGTAGCGGAAGAACTTCCGGAGGAACCCGACAGGGTGCATCAGGTCCCAGCTGTTGAAGCGGATGTAGCGGCCCAGGTAGATCCCGAACGAGACGAGCACGAGGATCACGACGACCACGAGCCAGGACGCCGGGCGCAGGAAGGGCTTGAGGTCCTCGGGGTAGCGCAGCACGGCGTAGAACATCTGGACCAGGAAGATGTTGACGACGGTGTTGAGCACGCCGGACATCGCGAGGGTCAGGACCGCGACGATGTCGAACCAGAGCGGCACGTGCTCGTCGTCCTTGCGGTGGCTGAAGTTGAGCTCCGTCACGAGATAGCCCGCGTTGGGGAGCAGCAGCAGCCAGATCGCCAGGCCGACCCCCGCAATGGTCGCGACGAGCCACGAGGGCGCGCCGGCCGCACCCAGCGCGAGGTCCCCGACGATCAGGAACGTCAGGACGAACACGGGCAGCACCGACAGCCCGACGTTGAGCAGCATCGGCCGGTAGACCTCGGTGCGGAAGAGGGGCGCGCGCAGGAGGATCAGGGCGAACGCGAAGACGTTGACGAGGATCACGCCGAGGAACAGCAGGGTCATGGAGGGGCCTTCGTGGTGCAGCGCGGGCGGGACGTGGGGACCACGCTAGGGCCCGACGGCGTCTTCGCCAGCCCGCGCGACACGTCACCTGCGCGGATAGCGTGGGTCGGGCGGGAATCTCGAGCTCCACCGATTCGCCCGAGGACGGGCGACCGACCCCCGGGAGTCACAGTGACGCATCCTGACGAAGCAGCCGCGCCGGTGACGTCCCCCGGCGCCGGGCACGGGGCGGCCGCCCCGACCGGCAGCGCCCGGTCCGGCGGGTCCGCGACGCTCATGCTGGTCCTCGCCACGATCGGTTTCGCGGTGAACTTCTGGGCGTGGGCGCTCGTCAGCCCGCTCGGCGGCGCGTACAGCAAGGCGCTCGGCCTGTCGGCGGTCCAGCAGTCGGTGCTCGTCGCGGTGCCGGTCATCGTGGGCTCCCTGGGGCGCATCCCGGTCGGCGCGCTCACGGACCGCTTCGGGGCACGCATCATGTTCCCGCTGGTCAGCGCGGCGACGATCGTCCCGGTCCTGTTCATCGGCTTCGTCGCGGACAGCTATCCGCTGCTCATCCTGGGCGGCTTCTTCCTGGGGCTGGGCGGGACGGCGTTCGCCGTCGGGGTGCCGTTCGTCAACGCCTGGTATCCCCCCGCCCGGCGCGGGACGGCGCTGGGGATCTTCGGGATCGGGATGGGCGGCACCGCGATCTCGGCGTTCACGACCGTGCGGATCACCGACGCGTACGGCAAGAGCGCGCCGTTCGTGCTCGTGGCGTGCGTCCTGGCGGTGTACGCGGTCGCCTCGTGGCTCCTCGTGCGCGACGCCCCGGGTCGGGCACCGGCCGCGCACGGGCACTTCCTGGCACGCACGTGGGCGACGTTCAGGCTCCCGGCGACGCTCCAGCTCTCGTGGCTCTACGCCGTGGGGTTCGGCGGCTTCGTGGCGTTCAGCGTGTACCTGCCGACCTTCCTGGTGAACGCCTACGACCTGACGGCCGCCGACGCCGCCGCGCGGACGGCCGGGTTCGTGGTGCTCGCGGTCGCGTGCCGTCCGATCGGCGGGACGCTCTCGGACCGGTTCGGCGGCATCCCGGTGTCGGTCGTCTGCTTCGCGCTCGTCACGGTCCTCGCGGCGGTCGTCGCGTTCCAGCCGAGCCTCGTGCCTGTCGGGACCATCGCGTTCCTGGGCCTCGCGGTGGGCCTCGGGGCGTCGTCGGGCGCGACGTTCGAGCTCGTCGCCAAGGTCGCCCCGCAGGACAAGGTCGGTGCGGTGACGGGGCTCGTCGGGGCGGCGGGCGGACTGGGCGGGTTCATCCCGCCGCTCATCATGGGTGCGGTGTACCAGCTCAACGGGGACTACGGCCTGGGCTTCGCGGCCCTCTCGCTGACGGCCCTGCTCACGCTGCTGTTCACGCTGGGGCCGGTACGGCGCGGCGTGCGCGACTGAACGACCCGCTCCGTTATATCTTGATGTCAAGACTGTTGTCATCAAGAGGGAGTGTGTCGTGGCGGACTGGAACCCGGAGAGCTACCTGCGCTATGCCGACGAGCGGTCGCGGCCCTTCGTCGAGCTCCTGGCCCGCGTGCCGGGGACGCCCCGCACGGTCGTCGACCTCGGCTGCGGACCCGGTCACCTGACCGGGGCCCTGCACCACCGGTGGCCGGACGCCGACGTCCTGGGCGTCGACTCGTCGCCCGCGATGATCGACCGGGCCCGGCGCGACGACCCGGGCGGGCGTTACACCCTCGCCGACCTCCGCACGTTCGAGCCTCCCGCCCCCGTCGACCTCGTCGTGAGCAACGCGACGCTCCAGTGGGTCGCCGACCACCGCGCCCTCCTGCCACGCCTGACCTCGATGGTCGCCGCCGGCGGGTCGTTCGCGTTCTCCGTCCCCGGCAACCACGACGCCCCGAGCCACGTGACGCTGCGCGAGGTCGCGGGACGCGAGCCGTACCGGGCGTCGACAGCCTCGGTCGCCCGACCGAGAGGGTTCGACCCCGAGCAGTACCTCGACGACCTGGCTCGGCCCGGCTGGCGGGTCGACGCCTGGGAGACCACCTACGTGCACGTGCTCCAGGGCGAGGACCCTGTCTTCACCTGGATCGCGGCGACGGGCGCCCGCCCGGTGCTCGACGCCCTGCCCGAGGCCCTGCGCCCGTCGTTCGTCGCGGACCTCCAGGAGGCGCTGCGCACGGCGTACCCCGCGCACCCGTACGGGACGCCGCTCGCGTTCCGGCGGGTCTTCGCGGTCGCGACGCGGGTCTGACCGACGGGCGGCTGGCCTACGGTGTCCCCATGGACCCCCACGCCCTGGACCAGCCGTCGGAAGCACCACGGGTCGTGGACCGGTGGGGCTCCGCCAGGACGGGCAGCCCCGCACCTGCCGGGATCACGGTCGACGAGTACCGCGACCACGTCCTCGCGCTGGTCGCCCCGCTGGCCGCGGAGCCCGTGACGCTCGACGAGCTCGCGACCGCCGCCCCGGCCCGGCGCGTCCTGGCCGAGGACGTCCGGTCCCTCCTGGACGTCCCACGCTTCGACGCCTCGGCCATGGACGGGTACGCGCTGCGCGGCACGTACCTCGCGGCCGCGACCCCGGACTCCCCCGTCACGCTGCGCGTCGTGGGCGACATCGCGGCGGCCCCCTCCGCCGCCCCTGCGGCCGGACGGGGCGCTTCCGGCGCAACCGGCGAAGCCGTCCGCATCATGACGGGCGCCCCCGTGCCGGACGGGTGCGACGTCGTCGTGCCCGTGGAGCGGACCTCGACGCGACGCTTCGTGCCCGGCGCGCCCCCGGACGAGCGGATCGAGGTCTACGAGCCGTCCAGGCCCAACATCCGCCACCGCGCCGAGGACGTCGCGGTCGGCGACCTCGTCGCCGCGGCGGGCGCCCCGACGACCCCGCGCCTCGTCTCGGCCGCAGCCTCGGCGGGGCACGCGACCCTCCCGGTGCACCGCGTCCCGCGCGTCGCGGTCCTCTCGACGGGCAGCGAGCTCGTGCCGGTCGGGACGGCGCCCGGACCGGGCCAGATCCCCGACTCCAACTCGCTCCTGCTCGCAGCGTGCGTGCGCGACGCGGGCGGCGTCCCGGTGCGCGTGGGCGCGGTCCCGGACACGGCCGAGGCGCTGCGCGCGGTGCTCGACGACGTCGCCCCCCACGTGGACCTGATCGTCACCTCGGGCGGGGTCAGCGCGGGGGCGTTCGACGTCGTCAAGGAGGTCCTGACCGGGCCCGAGGACGCGGTGCCGACAACGACGCGAGGTCGCTCCGACGTCCTGCTCGTCGCGGTCGGGATGCAGCCCGGCAAGCCGCAGGCGGCCGCCCGCTGGCGCGGCACTCCCCTGCTCGGCGTGCCCGGCAACCCGGGGAGCGCGTACGTGTCGTTTAGGGCGTTCGTCCGCCCGGCGGTGCGCCGCCTCGCGGGCCACCCGGAGCCCGTCGAGCCGCTCGTCGAACGCGTCGCCACCGAGGGCTGGCGCTCCCCCGCGGGGCGGCAGCAGTTCCTCCCGGTGCGTTTCGTCGGGGCCGACGGCGTCGCACCGGTCGGGCCCGGCGCGCACCACGTGTCGGTGCTCACGCGGGCCGACGCGATCGCGGTCGTCCCCCCCGAGGTCGAGGCGGTTGGGCCGGGCGAGGTCGTGCGTGTCATGGTGATCGCATGAGCGAGTTCACCCACCTCGACGAGCGCGGCCACGCCCGCATGGTCGACGTCACCCTCAAGCAGCCGACCGTGCGTTCCGCGACCGCGACGGGCGTCGTCCGGTGCGGTCCGCACATCGTCGCGGCCCTGCGGTCGGGCGAGGTCCCCAAGGGCGACGTGCTCGCGGTCGCGCGCATCGCGGGCATCCAGGGCGCCAAGAAGACCGCCGAGCTGCTGCCGCTCGCCCACATCATCGGGGTGCACGGCGCGGCCGTGGACCTCGACGTCCAGGACCACGGCGTCGAGATCAGCGCGACCGTGCGCACCGCGGACCGCACGGGGGTCGAGATGGAGGCGCTCACCGCGGTCGCGGTCGCGGGGCTCGCGGTCGTCGACATGGTCAAGGGGCTCGACAAGTCGGTCGAGCTCACCGACGTCCGCCTCCAGTCCAAGACGGGCGGCAAGTCGGGCGAGTGGGTGCGCCCGGTGTGAGCGGGCCCCTGTTCGACGCGGTCGTGCTCGCGGGCGGGCGGGCGCAGCGGCTCGGCACGTCCAAGCCGCAGCTCGTCGTCGCGGGCGCGCGCCTGCTCGACCACGTGCTGACCGCGACCCGCACAGCCCGGGCGACGGTCGTCGTCGGGCCGGAGGACCTGGCCTCTGGCGCGTACGTCCTCACGCGCGAGGACCCGCCGTTCGGCGGTCCGGTCGCGGGGACCGCGGCGGGCCTCGCCGCCCTGCCCGACGGCGCAGCGCCCTGGGTCCTGCTCCTCGCCTGCGACGTGCCGCGGGCTGCGGAGGCCGTGCCGCTGCTCGTGGCGGCGGCGCAAGGCTCCTCGGCCGGCGGCCACGGGGAGATCGACGGAGTCCACCTCGCGCACGACGGGCGCGACCAGTGGCTCGTCGGGCTGTACCGCCGCACGGCCCTCGACGCGGCCGTGGCCCGGCTCGCGGACGACCCGGCACAGGGCGGCCTGGCGGGCGCCCCCGTGCGCCGCCTCGTCTCAGGGATGGAACTCACCCGCGTCGAGGACGTGGACGGTCTGAGCACCGACGTGGACACGTGGCAGGATGCGGAGACGTACGCACGCCGCGCACGGTACGGCACTGGAGAGTCACGACCCGCACCGAACTTCGGGAGGCATGGCATGAGCAACCTCGAGCGCTGGGTGGACGCCCTGGTCGACGAGTTCGACCTCGACCGTGAGGCGGTCGACATCGGGGCGATCCTCGACCTGGCGCGGGACGCCGCGCACCGGGTCGAACGCCCCGCGGCCCCGCTCACGACCTTCATCGCCGGGTACGTCGCCGGACTGTCCGCCGGGGAAGGTGCCGACCACCCCGGCCTCGACGCCATGGAGCGCGCCACCGAGCTCGCGCTCGCGTGGGACGTCGAGGCGACCCTCGACGAGGCCGTCACGGAGGACGCTGTGGACGCCGACACCACGCGCCACGAGCCCGCGGCCCCCGAGAGGGCGTGACGTGCCGCAGGTCCGCTATTTCGCCGGCGCGGCCGAGGCCGCCGGGCTCGAGGCCGAGTCCCTCCCGGGCGCCTCGGTCGGGGAGCTCTTCGCGGCCATGACCGCCCGCCACCCCGCGCTCGCCGACGTGCTGCCGCGCTGCTCGGTGCTCGTGGGCGGCGTCCGGACGGCCGACCACGGGGTGGCGCTGACGGCCGACGAACAGGTCGACGTCCTGCCCCCTTTCGCGGGGGGCTGACTGTCCCCACTTCCGTTGAGTGCATGATTCGGCTGCGACACGCCGGGCGTGTCGCAGCCGAATCATGCACTCAAACGTCTCAACGTCTCAGCACCTCGGCAGCGACGGATCAGTGGTCCCCGCCCGCGAGCTGCGAGAACACGTGCGGCAGCAGCGGCTCGAGCACCGACCAGCCGTCGCGCACGCCGCCCGGCGAGCCCGGCAGGTTGACCACGAACGCCCGCAGCCCGCGCGCCCCCCGGGCGGTCCCCACGATCCCCCGTGACAGCACCGCGCTCGGCACGACCGTCGCCCCGCGCCGCCGGATCGCCTCGGCGACGCCCGGCAGCTCCTGGTCGACGACCTCGGCCGTCCCCTCGGGCGTGAGGTCGCGCGGGCCGATGCCCGTCCCGCCCGTGGTGATCACGAGCCGCGCCCCCTCGGCCAGCGCGGAGGCGAGGGCGTCGCGGACGTGGTCGACGCCGTCGGGCACGAGACGCGTCGTGACGCGCTCGAAGCCGCCCGTCTCCAGGAGCGAGACCAGGAGCGGCCCCGAGCGGTCGACGTACTCGCCGCGCGAGCCGCGGTCGGAGACCGTGACGACCGTGACGGGCAGGTGGGCGAGCGGGAAGGTGGCGTGGGGCCCGTCGAACGTGGTCATGGGAGCACCGTAGACAATCGCGGCGCACCGGGCGACGCGGCCCCGCTCCCCGGGCAGAACCCTGCGGGACGTGGGCATACTGCGAGGCAGACGAACGTACACGCACGGTCCTGCTCGCCCCAGGAGGTCGCATGTCGCAGTCCACCGTCCCCGGCCCGGGCACCGACGCCCGCGCCGCGGACGCCCCACGCCCTGAGTCCCCGGGTGGCAGCGGTGAGGACGCCCTGCTGCGGCTCGGCAAGCACCTGCGCCGCGGCGAGGTCTCGCCCGACCTGCGCCAGCTGTTCCTCCAGGGGGGCCGCGAGGGCGACGTGTTCTACCGGGACCGGTGGTCGCACGACAAGGTCGTGCGCTCGACGCACGGCGTGAACTGCACCGGGTCGTGCTCGTGGAAGGTGTACGTCAAGGACGGCATCATCACGTGGGAGACGCAGCAGACGGACTACCCGTCGGTCGGGCCGGACTCGCCCGAGTACGAGCCGCGAGGCTGTCCGCGCGGCGCGGCGTTCAGCTGGTACACGTACTCCCCGACGCGGGTCCGCTACCCGTACGTACGGGGAGTGCTGCTGCGGGCGTTCCGTGACGCGAAGGCGCGCACGGGCGACCCCGTGCGCGCGTGGGCCGAGGTCACGGGCGACCCGGAGACCGCACGCGCCTACAAGCAGGCGCGCGGCAAGGGCGGCCTGGTCCGGGCGTCGTGGGACGAGGCCGCGGAGATCGTCGCGGCTGCCCACGTGCACACGATCAAGGCGTACGGCCCGGACCGCATCGCCGGCTTCTCGCCCATCCCGGCGATGTCGATGGTCTCGCACGGCGTGGGTGCCCGGTTCGTCTCGATGCTGGGTGGCGCGATGCTGTCGTTCTACGACTGGTACGCAGACCTCCCGGTCGCGTCCCCGCAGGTGTTCGGCGACCAGACCGACGTGCCCGAGTCCGCCGACTGGTGGAACTCGTCGTACTGCATCATGTGGGGTTCGAACATCCCGGTGACCCGCACGCCCGACGCGCACTTCATGGCCGAGGCGCGCTACCGCGGTCAGAAGGTGATCGTGGTCTCGCCCGACTACGCCGACAACACCAAGTTCGCCGACGAGTGGCTCGCGGTGCACCCCGGCACGGACGGCGCGCTGGCCCTCGCGATGGGCCACGTGATCCTGCGGGAGTTTCACGTGGAACGTCGCACGGCGCCGTTCGTGGACTACCTGAGGAAGTACACGGACTCGCCGTTCCTGGTCACGCTCACGCCCAGCCCGGCGTCGGCTTCGTCGGGGCCCGACGGCGCAGCTCCCCGTCAGGGGGACGTCACCTACGTCCCGGGCAAGTTCCTCACCGCGGCCGACCTCGTCGAGGACGTGCTGCCGGGGGCCGCGAGCGCCGCGAACGCGGCCTTCAAGCCCGTGCTGCTCGACGCGGACGGCTCGCCCGTGATCCCGAACGGCACCCTGGGCCACCGGTTCGGCGAGGCCGACGAGGGGAAGTGGAACCTCGACCTGGAGGGCGTCGTGCCGCTGCTGTCGGTCGCGGACGGCCACACGACCGCCGGGCCCGACCCGCGGACGGGAGCGGCGCCGTCGGGCCCGGGGGGCACCCGGGTCGAGAGCGTCCGTGTGGACCTGCCGCGCTTCGACCTGTCCCCCGACCCGGAGCAGGGCGAGACGGGCAGGCACACCGGTGGTGCGGGATCGATCACGCGCGGTGTGCCGGTGCGGCGCGTGGGCGGGCAGCTGGTGACCACGGTGTTCGACCTGCTGCTCGCGCGCTACGGCGTGAACCGCGAGGACCTGGCCCTGCCCGGTGACTGGCCCTCGGGCTACGACGACGCGGACTCCCCCGGCACGCCCGCCTGGCAGGAGCAGTTCACGGGGGTCCCGGCGGCGGCCGCCGCGCGGATCGGACGCGAGTTCGCGGACAACGCCGAGCGGTCCGGCGGGCGCTCGATGATCATCATGGGCGCCGGAGCGAACCACTGGTTCCACGCCGACACGATCTACCGGGCCATGCTCGCGCTGACGACCATGACGGGCTGCCAGGGCGTCAACGGCGGCGGGTGGGCGCACTACGTCGGGCAGGAGAAGTGCCGGCCCGTGACGGGGTGGGCGCAGTACGCGGGCGGCCTGGACTGGTCGCGGCCCCCGCGCCAGATGATCGGCACGGCGTTCTGGTACGTCGCCACCGACCAGTGGCGCTACGACGGGCTGCCCGCGGACGCGCTCGCGACACCGCTGGGCTCGGGCATGTTCGCGGGCCGCACCACGGCCGACTGCCTGGTCGAGTCGGCGCAGCGTGGCTGGATGCCCAGCTACCCGACGTTCGACCGCAACCCGCTCGACCTCGTGGACCAGGCCGAGGCGGCGGGCGTCGCCCCCGCGGACTACGTGGTCTCCGAGCTGCGCAGCGGCGCGCTCCGGTTCGCGGTCGAGGCTCCCGACGCGCCCGAGAACTTCCCGCGCTGCGTCACGGTGTGGCGGGCCAACATCCTGGGCTCCTCAGGCAAGGGCAACGAGTACTTCCTCAAGCACCTGTTGGGGACGGACTCGGCGGTGCTCGCGGACGAGTCGGCGCCCGCGCGGCGACCGCGCTCGATCGAGTGGGCCGAGGAGGCGCCGCGCGGCAAGCTCGACCTGCTCACGACCCTCGACTTCCGCATGACGAGCACCACGCTGTTCTCCGACGTCGTGCTGCCCGCGGCCACCTGGTACGAGAAGCACGACCTGTCCACGACGGACATGCACCCGTTCGTGCACTCGTTCAACCCGGCGATCAGCCCGCCGTGGCAGACCCGCACGGACTTCGACATCTTCCACACGATCGCGCGGAAGATCAGCGAGTACTCGGTCGAGCACCTGGGCGTGCGCAGGGACCTCGTGGCCGCGCCCCTGCTGCACGACACCCCGGACGCCATGTCGGTGCCGCACGGCACGATCGTCGACTCGGGCGCGGGGTCCGCGTCCCGTCCCCTGGTCCCGGGCGTGACCATGCCCAAGCTGGTCGTGGTCGAGCGCGACTACCCGGCGTTCGCGGACAGTATGGCCTCGCTGGGTCCGCTCACCGAGAAGCTCGGCATGGTCACCAAGGGCGTGCAGTTCTCGCCGGGCGAGGAGGTGCGGGTCCTGGGGCAGAAGAACGGGCTCGTGCCCTCGGGCCCCGCGGCGGGGCGCCCGCGGCTCGACAAGGACACGCACGCGTGCGAGATGATCCTCGCGCTGTCGGGCACGACGAACGGGCGCCTCGCCGTCCAGGGCTTCGAGCACGTCGAGAGGCGCACGGGCGTCGAGCTCGCGGACCTGGCGCGCGACGAGCAGGGCAAGCGCGTCACGTTCCCGGACGTCCAGTCCCGCCCGACGACGGTCATCACCTCTCCCGAGTGGTCCGGCTCGGAGCACGGGGGCAGGCGGTACACGGCGTTCGCGATCAACGTCGAGCGGCTCAAGCCGTGGCACACCCTCACCGGCCGCCAGCACTTCTTCCTCGACCACGACTGGATGACCGAGCTCGGGGAGCAGCTGCCGATCTTCCGGCCGCCGCTCGACATGCACCGCCTGTTCCCCGACTCCCCGCCGCTGGGCGACCGCTCACCGAGCGGCTACCCGGGCTCGGAGGGCCAGGCCGAGGTCGCGGTGCGCTACCTGACGCCGCACTCGAAGTGGTCCATCCACTCGGAGTACCAGGACAACCTGTTCATGCTCTCGCTGTCGCGCGGCGGGCCGAACATCTGGATGTCGCCGCGCGACGCCGACAAGATCGGGGTGCGCGACAACGAGTGGATCGAGGCGTACAACCGCAACGGTGTGGTCGTGGCGCGGGCCGTGGTCTCGCACCGCATGCCCGAGGGCACGGTGTACATGCACCACGCGACCGACCGCACGATCGACGTCCCGCTCGCCGAGACGTCGGGCCTGCGCGGCGGCATCCACAACTCGTTGACCCGGGTGCTGCTCAAACCGAGCCACCTCGTGGGCGGCTACGCGCAGCTCGCCTTCGCGTTCAACTACCTGGGGCCCACGGGCAACCAGCGCGACGAGGTCACGACGATCCGCCGCCGCTCGCAGGAGGTGACGTACTGATGCGTGTGATGGCTCAGATGTCGATGGTCATGAACCTCGACAAGTGCATCGGGTGCCACACGTGCTCGGTGACGTGCAAGCAGGCGTGGACGAACCGCACGGGGGTCGAGTACGTGTGGTTCAACAACGTCGAGACGCGGCCCGGGCTCGGTTACCCCCGGACCTACCAGGACCAGGAGAAGTGGCAGGGTGGCTGGGTCCGGACCCGGCGGGGCAAGCTCAAGCTCCGCGCGGGCGGGCGGGCCAAGAAGCTCGCGACGATCTTCTCCAACCCCAAGCTCCCGTCGATCCACGAGTACTACGAGCCGTGGACGTACGAGTACGACATGCTGCTCTCGGCCCCGCAGGGCCCGCACACCCCCGTCGCGAAGCCGAAGTCGCTGCTCACGGGCGAGGACATGAAGATCGAGTGGTCGGCCAACTGGGACGACGACCTCGGCGGGTCCAAGGAGACCATGCAGGACGACCCGATCCTGGCGCACATGAGCGAGCACGTGGCCTCGGAGTTCGAGCAGACGTTCATGTTCTACCTGCCGCGCATCTGCGAGCACTGCCTCAACCCGGCGTGCGTCGCCTCCTGTCCGTCGGGGGCCATGTACAAGCGGGCCGAGGACGGGATCGTCCTGGTCGACCAGGACCAGTGCCGCGGCTGGCGCATGTGCGTCACGGGCTGCCCGTACAAGAAGGTCTACTTCAACCACAAGACCGGCAAGGCCGAGAAGTGCACGCTGTGCTACCCGCGACTCGAGGTGGGCCTGCCCACGGTCTGCTCGGAGACGTGCGTGGGCCGCCTGCGCTACCTGGGCCTGGTCCTGTACGACGCCGACCGCGTGACCGAGGCAGCGGCGGTCGAGGACGAGCACGAGCTCCTCGAGTCCCAGCGCTCGGTGTTCCTCGACCCGCACGACCCGGCGGTCGTCGAGGCCGCGCGCGCCGAAGGCATCCCCGAGGACTGGATCGCGGCAGCGCAGGCCTCGCCGATCTGGGCGCTCATCCAGAAGTACCGCGTGGCCCTGCCGCTGCACCCCGAGTACCGGACCATGCCCATGGTCTGGTACATCCCGCCGCTGTCCCCCGTGGTCGACGTGGTCGGCTCGTCGGGCAACGACGGCGAGGACCCGCGGACCCTGTTCGCGGCGATCTCCAAGCTCCGCATCCCGCTCGAGTACCTCGCGGGCCTGTTCACCGCGGGCGACACCGTGCCCGTGGAGCGCACGCTGCGCCGGCTGGCCGCGATGCGCACCTACATGCGCGACATCAACCTGGGCGACGAGCCCAACGAGGCCATCGCCCGTGCGGTCGGCATGACGGGCACCGAGATCCAGGAGATGTACCGCCTGCTCGCGATCGCCAAGTACGAGGACCGCTACGTCATCCCGACCGCCCACCAGGAGATCGCGCGCGAGCTCGAGGAGATCAGCTGCTCGCTCGACTTCGACGGCGGCCCCGGGATGGGCGGCATGGGCGGCGCCGGGCCGTTCGGCTCGTCGAGCGGGACCCCGGTGCCCGTCGCGGTCGAGAACTTCCACGTGCTCCAGGCCCGGCAGACGGCCGACTCCCCCAACGGTCCCTCGACGCCCGGGCGCGTCAACCTGCTCAACTGGGACGGCAACGGCCGGCCCCCGGGCCTGTTCCCGCCGGGGTCTCCCGGTGGCTCGGACGGCCTCGGTCCGGACACGTCCGGCGACGGCACGGCGGCCCGATGATGGGCCTGTTCACGAAGTCCCCGGCGACGACCTTCCTGCCCCGCCCGACGGCGCGCACGCCCCTCCTGGAGCCCCTCGCCCCCGTCCGGGCCACGCCCGCGCAGCGGCGCACGACGCACATGGCCGCCTCGCTCCTGCTCGACTACCCCGACGCCAGGACGCTCGCCGCGGCGCACGAGGTGCGCGACGTCGTCGGGCAGCTTCCCGACCCCGTGCAGGTGCGGCTCTGCGCGTTCCTCGACGACCTGGAAGCCGGCGAGCCCGCCGCGCTCGAGGCGCGCTACGTCGCGACGTTCGACCTCAAGCGCAAGTGCTCGATGTACCTGTCGTACTACGCGGCCGGGGACACGCGGAAGCGCGGCATGGCGCTCGTGCGGTTCGTGCAGGCGTACCGCGCCGCCGGGTGGGAGGTCGACGGCGAGGAGCTCCCCGACTACCTGCCCATGGCCCTCGAGTTCTCCGCCCGGGCCAGGACCCGCGACGAGGAGCGCATCGCCGCGGGGCTGCTCGGCTCGCACCGCCAGGGCATCGAGGTGCTGCGCTCCGCCCTCGCCGCGACGTCCAGCCCGTACGCGCTCGTGGTCGAGGCCGTGTGCCTGACCCTGCCCCCGCTCGACGCCGAGACCGAGCGCCGGTACCTCGAGCTCGTGACGTCCGGGCCGCCGACCGAGATGGTCGGGCTGTCTGCCATGGGGCCGCTCGAACCGTTCGCGCCCACGGGGGCGCCGCCCGAGGAGGTACGACGATGACCGGAGCGAGCACGGGAGACATCCTGCTGTGGGTCGTCTTCCCCTACGTGACGTTCGCGGTGTTCGTCGTCGGGTCCGTGTGGCGGTACCGCTACGACAAGTTCGGGTGGACCACCCGGTCGAGCGAGCTCTACGAGAAGAAGCTGCTGCGGCTCGGCTCGCCGCTGTTCCACTTCGGGCTGCTGTTCGTGATCCTCGGGCACGTCCTGGGGCTCGTGATCCCCGAGTCGTGGACAGAGGCCGTCGGGATCGACGAGGGCGCGTACCACTTCGTGGCCACCTACATGGGCTCGCTCGCGGCGCTCGCGCTCGTCGCCGGGCTGCTCATCCTCGTCTACCGGCGGCGGACCACCGGGCCGGTGTTCCTCGCGACCACGCGCATGGACAAGGTCATGTACGTGTTCCTCGCCGCGTCGATCCTGCTCGGCGCGTGGGCGACCGTCCAGACCCAGCTCCTTGCCGAGAACCACGGGTACAACTACCGCGAGACCATCTCGCCGTGGTTCAGGTCCCTCTGGTACTTCCAGCCGCAGCCCGCGCTCATGGAAGGCGTGCCCGCGGCTTTCCAGCTCCACATCGTCGCCGCGAACCTGCTGTTCGTCCTGTGGCCCTTCACGCGGCTCGTGCACGCGTTCTCGGCGCCCGTGCCGTACATCTTCCGGCCCTACATCGTGTACCGCTCACGCGACGCTTCGGTGGCTTCCCGCGAGCCGCGGCCCGGGTGGGACCCGTCGGAGCGGCCGGGGACGAAGCGGTGACGCACGTGCCGGCATGACGGATGCGATCCGAGAACATCCGCGCGGCGACACCAGCTCGTCAGCTGACCGATGACGCGGGTCCGGCGATGCGTTGATCCGCTTTTCAATTACTGCGCCCCCTGGGAAAGGATCGAGGCAAACCGACGAGAATAACCGGGGAGCCATGCGGCAGCACCGCTCGACACGCCGAGACCGACCCGCCGGTCGGAGGAGCCGGGGAACCTCTCCGGACATTTCCCGAGAGCTCGCTTTCTGTTGTTGCACTCGGCCCCCTCGGCGCCATGAGTTCGGTATGAGACCTTCTCCTCGCGCTGCGCGATTCAGCACCTTGGTCACCGGGCTGCTCGTTGCCACCACCCTGTCGGGCTGCACGGCTGGCGACGACGACGTAGACCCCCGAGAAACCGCGACGCGCTACGGCTATGACGAGACGTCGGCGACGCTCAGCCCCGTCTACGAGCTGGTCCCTGAGTTCAAGGACCCGCGGGACGGGTATGCCCGTGACCTTCTCGCGCAGCAGTGCCTGCAAGGTGTCGTCGAGTACCTTCCGCTGCCACCAGGGAGCGAGCCGCTCCTGTTCGACGAGCGCACTGGACAGCTCCGTTTCGACGAGCAGATCGCGCAGGAGTGGGGGTACCCGCATCTGCGTCTCCCCACGGGGCCGGACACGGCTGTCCCGGACGACGTCGAGATCACCTCCGCGATGCACGACGCGATGGTCGCGTGCGGCCAGGAGGCGGACGAGCGGCTAGGTCTCGTCCCGCACGACTACCTGACCGCCGTCGAGGCAGCGGGCTGGGAGACGGTCGACCAGGACGAAGGGGTTCAGGAGTCGATCGCCGCATGGCGCGCGTGCATGGAGCCCGCCGGTGTCGTCGATCTGCCCACAAGTCCGCTCGAGATGCCGTCACCCTCGGTGACCGGACTGACGGGTGACGCCGGCGGAGGCACCCCGGAGCCCCAACTTCCGTTGTCGGAGCGGGAGCGCGAGGTCGCCGTGACGGATGCGCGCTGCCGGTCCGAAGCGGGGTACGACGACGCGATACTGCAGGCGCGGGCCCAGGGCGAGCTCGCGGCGATCGGCCAGGACAGCGCGGGATTCGACGCGACCCGGCGTGCCTATGCGGAGTACGAGAAGGGGATCGACGCCGTGATCGACGAGCTGGGCTGACCAGCCGTCCGGAGCCGCCGGAACCTGCCGACGCCGCACGGCCCTGACGCGCATCTCGACGGAGATGCAATACGGTCCTGACGTGCACCACGACAACAACGTCGAGCTGGAGTTCACCACCATGTACCGCGAGGCGTACCCGTACGTCCTGGCCTACCTGCGTCGACGCGCGGACGGTCATGACGCGGAGGACCTCGCGTCAGAGGTCTTCGCGGTGGCGTGGCGCAGCTGGGGTCGCATTCCTCTGGGGGAGATGCGGCCGTGGCTCTTCGGCGTGACGCGCAACGTCCTTGCGAGCGGACATCGCACACAGGATCGGCATCGACGACTCGAGCGCCGGGTGGGAGGCGAGCGTGATCTCGTCCCGGACGAGACGACGCTCTCGGACATGTCGATCGACCTGCGTCACGCCTGGACGCGCCTCGACCCGGCAGACAGAGCGGTCATCTCGCTCGTCTCGTGGGACGGGCTCACCGCGAGCGAGGCCGCGAGCATCCTGGGGTGCTCGCGGGCCGCCTACTCGATGCGCCTCACCCGAGCGCGGCGGCAGCTGAGGCGCTCGCTCGACGCCGTCGAGCCGGCCCCCGCTCCGGGGTCACGGTCGCCCGCCGGCCGCGCCACGCTCAGCCTCGCCGACGGGCGCACGGCATGAATTCCGCTCGTCGACCGCTCCCGAGGAAAGAAACCGCACGCGTGGAAGCTTTTTCTCGTGACAGACGCTCCAACCCCGGAAAAGCACGCCTTTCCGCGAGAAGGACACAAAACACGACCATGTGGTTGGAAATTCGGACGACATTCACCCGCGCTTTCGAGTGGCCCCGAACGCACGGTCCCGTTAACCTGGCGTAACGCAAAGCCACAAACCGTGACTTTGCCCAGCAGAGGGGATCAAATGAACAAGCGATTTCTGAAGGCCGCACCCGTCGGACTTCTCCTGACCGCCGGCCTCCTTGTCGGAGGCGCGACCTCGGCCAGCGCAGCGGCTTCCGACTGCGCCGCGGGATACGCCTGCATGTGGAACGGCGAGAGCTTCCCGGGGGCACCGAACGCGTACTTCCAGCAGTTCGTCAACCTCGGGACAGGGCCCAGCTCGATCAGCTCCGTCGTCAACAACGGAAACACCAGCATCGCCCGGTTCTACGACGGCGCCAACTACACCGGCCTGTCGTTCACCCTCAACAACCCGGCCCGCGGCGGACAGTGGCAGGACCCGATGCTGAGCAACGGTCTCAACCACACCTCGGTCAACTGGGACAACAGGATCAAGTCGGCGAAGTTCATCTAGGCGCACCAGCAAGGAGCGTCGCTGACGGCGACGACGGCCTCCACGTCGGGCGACTGACCTGATACCCCATCGACGGGCATCGGATCACGCGCCCGGCACGGTCGCCCGGTGGTCCTCGGTACGGCGTCGTACCGGGGACCACCGCACGCCCGGCCGAACTCGCCTCACATCGGTCGCCTGCGCGGCTTGAGCCGCACGTCGGGCAGCACCGGAGCGGGCAGCGGCCCGCCGTCGTACCCCACGACCTCCCCGAACCGGCGGCCGGACGCCCCCGGGGCGTAGCGCGTGCCGCCGTCCCCGGGTACGGGGACCGGCGCCGCAGCCGCACCGTCCTCCAGGGCAGCCGGGCTGACCTCGACCTGCGCCATCCAGTCCGCACGCGCGGCCGCGACGTCGTCGTGCGAGCGGCCCACGAAGTTCCACCACATGACGATCTCCTCGGCGAACGGCTCACCGCCGATCAGCACCGCGCGCACGGGCTCCTCCCCCGCCGAGACGGTCAGCACCGAGCGTCCCGGCTCGACGTAGCCGAGCGACGCGACCGGCACGGTCACCCCCTCGAACGACGCGTCTCCCGTGTCGACGAGCAGCGCGTGCTCGAACCCCGGGTCCACGGCGAGCTCGACCGACGCCCCCGCGGGCAGGTCCACCTGCGCCCCGACCAGGGGTGTGAAGACCGTCGCGGCCGACCGCAGGCCGACGCCGCCCGCGCTCAGCGACCCCACGAGCACCTGGACGCGCTCGCCCTCCGGCCCGCTCCACACGGGCAGGTCGCCGTGGTGCTCGAAGAACGGCGCGTCACCGAGCCGGTCGCCGGGCAGCGCGACCCAGAGCTGTACGCCGTGCAGCAGGGGCGGGCGCAGTCCCGCAGGCGACTCCTCCGAGTGCGAGATGCCGCGTCCGGCCGTCATGAGGTTGAGCTCGCCCGGCCGCACGGTCTGCAAGGACCCGACCGAGTCGCGGTGCAGGATCTCGCCCTCGAACAGCCAGCTCACGGTCTGGAGTCCGGTGTGCGGGTGCGGCGGGACCTGCATGCCGTCGGACGTCGAGACGTCGTCGGGCCCGTAGTGGTCCAGGAAGCACCACGCGCCCACGAGCGAGCGGACGCGCTGCGGCAGGGTGCGGCGCACGTCCATGGCGCGGGTCCCGCCGAGCGGGACCTGGCGGTGGTCGAGGATCTCGACGGGCGTGCGGCCCGCGGGTCCTCCGTCCACGAGGCTGCCCGACGACGGAGCGTGGCTCCCCGCGGCGCACACCTCTTCGCGGGGCCGGGTCTCGAGGTTGCTCATGGGACGAGCCTAGGCTCGCCCGCGGCCGGGGGCCCGCCACGGAGCATCCGGACGCTCAGCGAGGCTCCCGGCGGGGGCCGGGAGCCTCGCTGATGACCGTGTGCCCTGAGGCGGCCGGACCTTGACGGTCCGGCCGGGCTCCGCGTCGACGTCGCGGCTCGGCACCCTCCCCACGACGAGCGGGTGCTCGTCCTGTTCTCCTGGAAGGCGCCTCTCACGATCGGCCTTCCGGTTCCGGTCGGGACCTGCGTCGTCACCCGCAGCCCGGGGTGTTGGGACCCGCGGGACGTCTCACCGTTCTCCGGTCAGCCTGGGGCTCTCGGGGGATGTGGTTCCAGCGTCCTTGCCGGTCCGTCCTCCCGTGCGGGAGGGCGTCGTTGGGGGCTGCTGCCGTACCCGTCGAAGCCGATAGTGACGTTTCTAGTCCTGCTCGGGCCACCCGTGCAAGAGGTCGACGGACCCTTTTTCGTCGGGCCCGTTCACCACAGGTTCGTCCACAACGAGATCCCTGTCCTCCCGTGTCTACCCACAGGCTTGTGCACAGAATCTGTGGATAACTCTGGGGACAGTTCACACCCAGAACCTCGCCGTGCTCTCCGCCGCGATGCGTTCCTCGACCTCCGCGGCCGACACCTCGAAGCCGCCGTCGTCGACCAGGACGCCCTGGACCCTGCCCTGAAGCACCGCGGCGAGCCGGGCGACGGACGCACGCATGCGGGCCCGCGCGATGAGGTGCAGGCCCGACGGCTCCTCGACGTCGAGCTCGTAGACGTCGGTCGGGAGCCACGAGAGCCGGTACGCGAACGGGCCGTACTCACGCCAGTCGAGCGGCGCCAACGACGCCGGCACCCTGTCCACCTTCTGCACCACGACCTGCACGACGCCGTCGTACGGCGTCTCCCCGACCAGCGCGAAGTCGATCAGCCGGTCCGCCCGCTCCTCGACCCCGGACACGTGCGCGCCCGGGACGAAGGTCCGCAGCACCCCCAGGGCCGACTCGGGCGTGAGCGCGTGCGCGCTGAACAACGTCAGGTCGACGCCCCGCGCGGGGTCTGGCGTCAGCACCTGCGTGCCGTCGACCGCGACGCTGCCCCCGACCTTGCGTGCGGCCGCCACGGCCCACCGGACGACGCGGAGCTCCAGCTCCTCGGGGAGCCCCGCCGCGAAGACCCGCCCGAGGCCGTCACGGTCCTCGACGTCGAGCGGAGCCCTACCCCGTGCGGAGCGCGCCACCCGGACCGCCCACACCTCGGCGGCCGAGGAGGCCAGGCCCAGCCCCTGCGCGCCGGGCGACAGCACCACGAACGGCCCGACGACCTCGACGCCCTCGGTGAGGCGGAGCACCCCGGGGCGACGGACGTCGTCGGGCACCACGCCGCGGAAGCGCGCGCCCGCCATGGGGCGCTCCGCCGGACCGCTCGTCGGCTCGCTGACCCAGCCGGCCTCCGGGAACCAGGCCCTCGAGAGCGCCTCGATCCCCGGCAGCGCGACGCCGCGCGAACGCGGCAGCGCGAGCAGGTGGTCACTGCGGTACAGGTCGGGGACCCACCCCGTCGGAGGAAGCGTCATGACGTGACGCTAGGCGCGTCGAGGACCGCCCAGAATGCCGGGAGGTTACGGGCGTGGGTCGGGTGCGGGCTCGGGCCGGTGTCAGGCGCGTCAGGAGGTCGGGGCGCCGACGTCGTGCAGGTGGTGGACGACGTCGTGCAGGAAGTACTGGCCCAGCGTGCGCACCGTGAAGACCGAACCGTTCGACCGGCGGCCGGGCCGCTCCCAGTCGTCGGGCCCGACGGCGTCGAACCGCCCCGCGACCCGGTCGCCCGCGATCGCGATCTCCCGGGCGAGGAGCTGCGGGTCCTGGTGCTCGTAGTCGCCCGCGAGCGCCGCCGCGTCCTGGTCCCAGTTCGCGAACAGCGGGTCGTCGCCCTCGACCATCGACGCGAGGCGCACGTCGAAGATGGCGAACACGTCGCGCACGTGCGCCGCGTACTCGAGCGGGGACCACGTGTGCTCGTCGGGGCGCACCGCGACGTCCGGGCGAGCGAGCACGTCCTGCCAGCGCGGGATCGTCGCGCGGGCCGCGGACCCCACCCGGTCCGGGTCGAACGTCCCCGCCTCGAACCCGCACTCTGGGCACGGGCGGTCCAGGACCCAGGTCCAGTCCTTGGTGTCAGGGGTGATACCGGAGGGATCGGCCTGGCCGGGCTGCTGAGGCGTCGTCATGACGGGATGCTAGGTCCCCGTCGCGCGGCACGGAAGCCCCGGTCCAGCCCGTGGGCCTCACTCCTGCGGGGCGGGCGGCGGGATCTCGTCGAGCAGGAGGACGTCGAGCGGTTCGAGCATCCACTCCTCGAACGGCACGCTCTGGAACAGGTCGAACAGGGCGTCCTCGCCCGCGGTGAAGGCTTCCGACGACTCCCAGGTCGTCGTGAGGACCAGGCGCTCGTCGTCGCCCTCCGACCACACCGCCGACTGCACGAGCCCCGTGACCGTCCGGGTGATCAGGGCGGCCTGCTGGAGGTAGGCGAGCGTCACGTCGCGGAACTCGGGGCGCGGACGGTGCACGACGACCTGCGTGAACATCGGTCCTCCCCGGTCTCGGCTTCAACGCTACGAGCCGCTGACGACCCCTGGGAAGAGTACGACAGGGTGATGTCCTGAGCGTCATGCCGCCCGGGCCCCGTCGCCCATCTCGTCGAGGGACCGTCCCTTGGTCTCCGGGAGGAACCGCAGCACGAAGAACACCCCGAACGCAGAGACCGCGGCGAACGTCCCGTACGTCGCCGGCAGCCCCCACGCCTCGCTGACCACGGGGAACGACCTCGTCACGGCATAGTTCACGAACCACTGCACAGCCGTGGCGACCGCGAGCGCCGTCGCCCGGATCGCGGGCGGGAACATCTCCCCGAGCAGCACCCAGCCGAGCGGCCCCCACGTGAGCCCGAACGAGACGACCATGAGGTTGACGGCGACGAGGGCCGTCATGGCCCACGCCATGGGGAAGACCAGCTCGCCCGAGGCCGACGTCGTCGCCTGCCCGAACGCGAACGCCGTCACCGCGAGCGCGACCGCCATGCCCACGGACCCGGCCGCGAGCATGGGGCGACGCCCGAACCGGTCCGCGAGGCCGATCGCCACGACCGTGACCGCGATGTTGACCCCTGCGGTCACGAGCGACATCGTCAGGGCCTCGGACTCGGTGAAGCCGACCGACTCCCACAACGACGTCGAGTAGACGAACACCGCGTTGATGCCGCTGAGCTGGATGAGGGCCGCGACGCCCAGGCCGATCCACACGATGGGCCGCAGCCCCAGGGCGGGGCCGCGCAGGTCCCGGAGCGAGGTCGTGGCGTGCACGCCGATCGACGTGCGGATCCGGTCGACCTCCTCGTCCACCTCGTCGTCGCCGAGGCCCGTGAACCCTTGCAGGACGCGCTGGGCCTCGACCTCGCGCCCCCGGCCCACGAGATAGCGGGGCGACTCGGGCAGGCGCAGGGCGGCGAGCCCGTAGAGCGCCGCGGGGACGAGCTCGACCAGGAACATCCAGCGCCACGCGGGGAGCCCGGCCCAGAGGTCGTGCACGGCGCCCCCGGCAGCGCGGGACATCGCCAGCCCGACGGCGAGCGCCACGAAGATCCCGATGGTGATGAAGAGCTGCTGCAGCCCGCCCAGGCGCCCGCGCGAGCGCGGCGGGGCGATCTCGGCGATGTACGCGGGCGCCATGACCGACGCCGCACCGATCCCGACGCCCGCGAGCAGCCGCACCGGCAGCAGCACGGCCACGGACGGGGCGAGCGCCGCGGCCACGGCGCACAGACCGAACAGCAGCGCGGAGAGCAGCATGACGCGCACGCGGCCGAGCCGCTCCGACACCGACCCGGCGAACCAGGCCCCCACGGCGCACCCGAGGAGGGACAGCGAGGCCACCATGCCGCGCATGCTCGCGGTCAGCTCGAACTGCTCGCTCAGCGCCCCGACGGCGGAGTTGACTACCGACGTGTCGAACCCGAACAGCAGGCCGCCGAGCGCCGCGGCGAGGCACGCGAGGACCACCTTGCCGGGGACCCGGGGTCGCGGCCGCGCGTCGGTGGTCATGGTCGGAACCGTTCGGTGCTCATGGTCCGAACACTGCCACGGGGTGGCGCACCGGGCGCAGCGGTCGGGGGGTGATCCTCGCCGTGATCGGCGTCAGACCCCGCGAGCACCCGGGACCACGCTCGTTCCGACAGAGCCTCAGAGCACCTGGCCGGCGAGCGCCGCCGACTCGTCGTCGGAGAACAGCCGCGACCGGATGATGAAGCGCACCCCCTCGGGCGCCTCGACGCTGAACCCCGACCCGCGCCCCGGCACCACGTCGACCGTCAGGTGCGTGTGGCTCCAGTACTCGAACTGGCTGCGGCTCATCCAGAACGGCACCGTGAACGTCGCCTCCCCAGGATCGACGGCGTCC
The DNA here is from genome assembly GCF_037145535.1 of Oerskovia sp. USHLN155. Taxonomy (NCBI): domain Bacteria; kingdom Bacillati; phylum Actinomycetota; class Actinomycetes; order Micrococcales; family Cellulomonadaceae; genus Oerskovia; species Oerskovia sp. USHLN155. The sequence continues at coordinate 266,340 of NZ_JBBCXG010000005.1, read as the reverse complement.
GCGCCCCCGTCGAGCACGATCCCGATGCCCAGCGGCCCTGCGGGACCGCTCAGCGCGACGTCGGCGAGCTCGGGCTCGGCGAGCTCGGAGAACGGGTCGACGACGACCAGGTCGCCCAGGTGCACGTCGGCCTCCGACGTCAGGAACTCGCCCTGCGGGTAGCACATGGGCGACGAGCCGTCGCAGCACCCCCCTGACTGGTGGAACATGAGCTCGCCGTACTGGACACGCAGGCGCGCGAGCAGCTCGGCCGCGGCCGGGGTCAGCGCCACCCGGTCGGGCCGCACCTCGCCGGGCGACGGTGCCCCCGCCCCCGGTGCGGCGACCTGCGGACCGGACGTGACGTCGTCGGGCATGATCCTTCTCCCCTCGTGGCGGACTGGACGGCGGAGCCGCTGACTGGACGAGCGGGCGGGGCCTTGCTTTCGGGCCCCGCCCACGACGGCGGGCGCGGCCTAGAAGAAGCCGAGCCTCGTGGCCGAGTAGCTGACCAGGAGGTTCTTGGTCTGCTGGTAGTGGTCGAGCATCATCTTGTGGTTCTCGCGGCCCACGCCCGAGCCCTTGTACCCGCCGAACGCGGCCGCCGCGGGGTACGCGTGGTAGCAGTTCGTCCACACGCGGCCCGCCTGGATCTCGCGGCCCGCCCGGTAGGCGATGTTGGCCTCGCGCGACCACACGCCCGCGCCCAGGCCGTACAGGGTGTCGTTCGCGACCGTGATCGCGTCGTCGAAGTCGGCGAAGTCCGTGACCGCCACGACCGGGCCGAAGATCTCCTCCTGGAAGATGCGCATCGAGTTCTTGCCCTCGAAGATCGTCGGCGTCACGTAGTAGCCGCCCGCGAGGTCCCCGCTCATCTCCGCCCGGGTGCCGCCCGTGAGGACCTTTGCCCCCTCGGCCTTGCCGATGTCGATGTAGCTGAGGATCTTCTCGAGCTGGTCGTTCGACGCCTGCGCGCCGATCATCGTCTCGGTGTCGAGCGGGTTGCCCTGCTTGACGGCCTTCGTGCGCTCGATCGCGTCACCCAGGAACTGGTCGTAGATCGACGTCTGGATGAGCGCGCGCGACGGGCACGTGCACACCTCGCCCTGGTTCAGGGCGAACATCGTGAACCCCTCGAGGGCCTTGTCGTAGAAGTCGTCCTTCTCGCGCGCCACGTCCTCGAAGAACAGGTTGGGCGACTTGCCGCCCAGCTCGAGCGTGACCGGGATGATGTTCTGGCTCGCGTACTGCATGATGAGCCGGCCCGTGGTGGTCTCGCCCGTGAACGCGATCTTGCGGATGCGCGGGCTCGACGCGAGCGGCTTGCCCGCCTCGACCCCGAACCCGTTGACCACGTTGAGGACGCCCGGGGGCAGCAGGTCCCCGATGATGTCGATCAGGAACAGGATCGACGCGGGCGTCTGCTCGGCGGGCTTGAGGACCACGCAGTTGCCCGCAGCGAGCGCCGGGGCCAGCTTCCACACCGCCATGAGGATGGGGAAGTTCCACGGGATGATCTGCCCGACCACACCCAGCGGCTCGTGGAAGTGGTAGGCGATGGTGTCCTCGTCGATCTCCGAGATCGACCCCTCCTGGGACCGGATCGCGCCCGCGAAGTAGCGGAAGTGGTCGATCGCGAGGGGGATGTCCGCCGCGAGGGTCTCGCGCACGGGCTTGCCGTTCTCCCACGTCTCGGCGACCGCGATCTTCTCGAGGTTCGCCTCCATGCGGTCGGCGATCTTGTTGAGGATCACGGCGCGCTCGGTCGCGGTCGTCTTCCCCCAGGTCCGGGCGGCGCCGTGCGCGGCGTCCAGGGCGCGGTCGATGTCCTCGGCCGTGCCGCGCGCGACCTCGGTGAAGGTGCGGCCCGTGACGGGGCTCGGGTTCTCGAAGTAGCGCCCGCTCGCCGGGGCGACGTACTCGCCGCCGATCCAGTGGTCGTAGCGAGACCTGTACTCGGCGATGGCTCCGGGGGTGCCCGGGGCAGCGTAGACGGTCATGTGCGTCTGCCTCCTTGCAGTGCTCTGTGCCGTGCGTGGCCCGCCGCCTGCCGTCTGCCCGCCGTCCGGCGCGGTCCACATCCCGGGGCGCACCGTTGCGCCCGGGTGCACCGGACGTTACGCAGCGCAGGGTTGCAGGAGGGTTGCAGTCACGGTGTCAGAACGAGCGCGCCGTCAGCGCAGCGAGCGGTCCAGCAGCGCGAGGCGCGCGCGGGCCCGGGCCGCCGCCGGGGTCCCGGGGGCGGCGAGCGCCGCGAGCCGGCGCCACGCCCCGTGGTCGTCGGCGCCCTCGTCGCTCGCGAGCCAGCGCCCCAGCGCCCCGACGTCGCCCGACGCGAGGACCGCCCCGCGCACCTCGGCCGACAGCTCGTCGCGCAGCCTCTCGACGCCCGGTGCGACCGAGCGCGGCAGCACCGGGCCCGGGTAGGCGGTGAGCGCGGCGTGCACGTCGCCGGCGGCGAGGAGGTCGCGCACGGTGTCGAGGTCGGTGCGCAGGGGCGCCCCGAGCCGGTAGGGCCGCGACCCGCCCAGCAGCGGCCCGACGGCGCGCCGCAGCCGCGACACCTCCGCGCGCACCGTCACGTCGGAGAGCTCTCCGGGGTGCAGCAGCACGGCCAGCTCGTCGGCGCCGAGCCCCCGCGGGGACGCGGCGAGCAGCAGGAGGATCTCGCTGTGGCGAAGGCTCAGGCGGCCCGACGGCGCCGCGTGCGTGCCGCCGTCGGGCGCGGTCGCGTAGGTGCCCGGGGCGGGCCAGCCCGCCGCTGCACCCGGCGCGGCGCGGAGCACCCCGTTGGACACGCCCAGCACGTCGAGGCGGGGGGCGAAGGGGCCGATCCGCGAGCCCGTGGCACTCTGCTCGAACTGCTCGGACCGCTCCGCCCGCTCGGCGAGCTCGCGCTCGACCGCCGCGACCGAGGCACGTACGAGCGACAGCACGAGGCCCGACGCCGCGACCTGGCCGCCCGTGACGTCGAGGACCCCGAGGACGCGGCCCGTGCGCAGGTCGCGCACCGGGGCGGCCGCGCAGTTGAACGACTGGACGGGACGCGTGAAGTGCTCGGCGCCGAGGACCTGGACGGGTCGGCCCGTCGCGAGGGCCGTTCCGGGGGCGTTGGTCCCCACACGCTCCTCACGCCACACCGCACCCTCGACGAAGCCGATGCGCCCGACGTCGTCGCGCACGCTCGTGCTGCCCTCGACCCACAGGAGCCGCCCGGAGTCGTCCGTCATCGCGACGACCGCGCTCTCTCCCGCGAGCCCCGCGACCAGGAGGTCGCGCACGATCGGCATGGCGCGCGCGAGCGGGTGCCGGGCCCGGTAGGAGCCGAGGTCGGCGTCCGACATCGACACGTCGGGGTGGGGGACGTCGGGGTCGACGCCGCTGCGGGCGCTGCGCCGCCACGATGCCGCGACAAGGGGACGGATGCCGGGCGGGAGCGCTCCCGTGCTCAGGAAGGCCTCGTGGGCGGCGCTCACGGTGGCAGGGTCGGTCATGATCGCCTCCTTCGACACCCTCGTCGAGTCCTGCCGGTCCTGGGGCCAGTGTAGGTGGCTCGGCGCGCGCCGTCCTGGGCCGCGGAACGGCGCGGATTAGCAATCTGACAAGGAGTGCCTATGATGTCAGCATGCCGAAGATCATCGGCGGTTCGCTCCACGAGCACCGCGCACAGACCCGTCAGAAGCTCTTCGCGGCGCTCTCGAACCTCATGATGGACCGCGGCTTCGACGCGATCTCGCTCGCGGACATCGCCTCCGCGGCAGGCGTGGGACGCACCGCGGTGTACAACCACTTCCCCGACAAGGAGTCGCTGCTCCTCGGCTTCATCACGCACGAGACCGAGCAGTACGTCGGGACGCTGGAGCGCGCGCTGGAGGGCGTCGACGACCCGGTCGAGCAGCTCCGCACCTACATCCGCCAGCAGGCGCAGCTCAAGCGGGTCTTCCACCTGGCCCCCGGACCGGACCTGCGGACCGTGCTCTCGCGCGGCACGCAGCAGCGCCTGCGCGAGCACGCCGTGATCGTCGAGGACACGCTGCGCCGCATCCTGACCGCGGGCATCGAGTGCGGCGAGTTCCCCGAGCAGGACCTCGGCACCACGGTCCAGCTCGTCAACGCGTGCCTCTCGGGCCGCCTCATCCCCGAGGACCCCGCCCAGCGCGAGCGCGCGATCGAGGCGACCGAGGCGTTCGTCCTGCGGGCCGTGGGTGCGCAGGAGCTCGTCGCCGGCTGAGGTTTGACACCTCGCGCGGCAGGCTGGGAGCCTGCGGCGTGACCTCGACCGCCCCGACTCCAGCTCCCCGCGCCTTCCTCGCCCCGACCCTCACGTTCGTCCTGGCGACGTTCGTCGCGTCGGGCGCGCTGCTCCTCCTCCAGCCGGTCTCGGGGATCGACCCGTCGGTGCTCGCTCTCGTCCAGCTCGGCCCCGCGGTCGGTGCCGGGGTCACGCTCGCCGTCTTCCGCGGGCGCCTCGCCCCCCTTCTGCCCGACGCCGTCCCGCGCCGTCAGGTCGTCGCTCACCTGGTCCTGGCGCTCGCCGCGTGCCTGCTCTACTGGGGCGTGCTCGTCGCCGTGCTCCTGGTGCAGGGCGAACCCCTCGAAGGGGTGCACGCGACCGCGGGCGTGCCGTTCGTGCTGCTCCTCCTCACGTACCTCGTGGGTGCGGCCGGCGAGGAGATCGGGTGGCGCGGGATGCTCCAGCCGCTGCTCGAGAACCGGTTCTCGCTCCTGGCCGCGAGCATCGTGACGGGCCTCGTGTGGGGGGTGTGGCACGTGCAGATCTTCTCCGCGGGGCCCGTCGTGATCGTGGGCTTCCTGCTCGCGACCGTCGCCCTGTCGGTGCTCATGGGCCACTTCGGGCGAGGCACCGTGCGGCAGCGCGTCGCGCTCGCGACCCTCGTGCACTGGCTCGTGAACCTCGCACTGCTCGTCACGCTCGGCGACCGGCACTCGACGCCCGGCGGAACGGTCGCGAACGCGATCGCCGCGCTCGTGAGCACGGCCGTGTTCATGGCGATGTTCGCCGCGGCTCAGCGCAAGCGCGGCAAGAGCGCGCTCGTGGCACGCCGGACGCAGGACGTCGCGGTCTAGAGGACCCGCTCGACGAACGCCCCGGTCCGGCGGAGAGCCTCGACCGGGAAGGGCGTCACCCGGCTCTCCCGCTGGAACCGGCGGGAGTAGTCCCCCATCACCGCCGCGACCGGCGCATGACGGACCAGGGTCGCCGCGACCTCGGACGGCACCCCCGCCGGACGCTCACCCTGCGCGCACGAACGCACGAACGTCCTGCGCTCGTCCGGTCCGTGGCCGTACCGGTCGACGGCGAGCCAGTTCACCAGGTACATGGCGGTGAAGGCACGGTCGTAGTCGCGGTGCTCGTCGACGAAGTCGACCTCGTCCCGGGCGAGCTCGAACCGGGAGGAGATCGCGAGGCCGAAGTCGGCGAAGTAGAGCCGCCCGCCATCGGTCAGGACGTTCTCGAAGTGGACGTCGAGGTGCAGCAGGCCCCGGGCGTTCATGAACGCGACACCTGCCCTCAGCTCGTCCTCCACCAGGGCGCAGGCCCGCTCGGCGCTCTCGTCACCGGCCCTGGTCCGGTCGCCCAGCCACTCGTGCAGGGTCTGCGGGACGTACTCCAGGAACAGCACGAGGCTCGCCGTGGACCGCTCGAGGGCCTCGATCCGGCGGCGCACCTCCAGGCTCTCTCCCCAGTAGGCCACCGCGCGGTCCACGTCGGACAGCTCCTCAGGAAGTGGCCGGCCATCGTCCGGGAGCACCCGCCAGTGGTGCATCAGGGGGAACCCCTCGAACTCGCCCGCGATCACCCAGTCCGTCGTCATGACGTGCACGGCCAGCTCCCGCCAGGCGCCGAAGCCCGGGCTGCCGATGGCGCCGAGACCGACATGGCAGAACACCGGCAGCCCGAACAGGTTCGCCGTCGAGCGCAGGCTCTCTGGTCGTCGCTCGAGATCGGTGAGCCGCACCTGCTTGACGAAGACAGGGATCCCCTCGACCTCCAGCAGGGCGGTCGCCCCGCCGATGCCCGAGCCGTTCGGCGTGGCGGCGTCCACGAGCTCACGCAACCTGCGGTCGCTGCACAGCGACAGCGCCGTGGACACGGCTCCATGGGCGGCCAGACGGGATCCGCGGGACCTGTCGGGGATCTGCAACGCTGCCTCCAGCCGGACCCCTGCCCGCTCGTGCAACCACTTCGGCTGGCACCGCGGCCCGGGTCGTCACAGGCTCTCACGTCGGTGGAGACGCCCCGCGGCAATGGCCCCCTCGGGTAGTTCTGACAACGTGTGGCAGCACGTGTTGCCGCTCTGCAGCACGCACACCCCGTCTCGGCCTCGGCGCGAGGCCCCCGGCGCACACCGTGCCTGCGCCCGCACCAGCCCCCCGCACCCGACAGACCGGCCGACGCTCCGCCGTCGGGCCGGCGCGGGCTCGCGCCGACTGGCGCCTAGAGTCTTCCGGTGCCCTCAGCCCTCCCCCCGCTCCCCCCTGACGACGCCTCGATGCCACCCGGGCACCCCGCCGGACCTGCCCGCCGCGGGCTCGGCCGGTCCTTCACCAACGTCTTCACCGCGAACATCAGCTCGAGCCTGGCCGACGGGATCGCGCGCGTCGCCGCGCCGCTCCTCGCCACCCGCCTCACCGACGACCCGCTGCTCATCGCCGGCATCGCGGCCGTCGCGATGCTCCCCTGGCTGTTCTTCGCGATCCCGTCCGGGGTACTGCTCGACCGCATCGACCGCCGCCACGCCATGGTCATCGCCAACGGCGCCCGCACCCTGCTCGCAGCCCTGCTCCTCACCCTGTTCGCGACAGGCACGCTGACCATCTGGTGGCTCTACGTCGTGATCTTCGCGTACGGCGCGCTCGAGACGCTGTACGACGGCGCGATCCGGGCCGTCGTCCCCGCGATCGTGCGTCGCCCCGACCTGCCGCGCGCCAACTCCCGCATCGAGGCGGGCGAGCTCGTGGTGCAGAACTTCCTCGCCGTGCCCCTGACGTCGGCGCTGTTCGCGGTGGCCGTCGTGATCCCGCTCGGGATCGGTGCGCTGTCCTACGCGGTCGCGGGGGTGCTCGCGTTCTTCCTGCCCGCCGCCGCGGCCGGCGCCCACCGGGCGCACCAGGCCCACCAGGGGCACCAGGGCCTCCCGCCCGTCCGCGCGACCTTCGCCCGCCAGCTCACCGACGGCTTCCGCTTCATCATGAGCCACCCCATGCTGCGCCCGCTGTGGTTCCTCAGCATCCTGATCGCGCTCTTCTTCGCGGCGGCCATCGCGACCGACGTGCTGTTCGTGCTCGAGCGGCTCGACGTGCCCGAGCAGTGGTTCGGGGTGTTCATGCTCTCGGGGGCCGTCGGCGGGATCGTCGGGGCCGTGGTCGTGAGCCCGCTCAAGGTCCGTTTCGGCGCGGGCCCGGTCATGGCCGCGGCGAACTTCGTCGGGCCGGTCGCGCTGGTCGTCATGGGGTTCTTCCCGACGGTACCGGTCGCCGTGGTGTGCTTCGCGGTGTCGTTCGGCTCGACGTCGGTGTGGAACGTCCTGGTCATGTCGCTGCGGCAGGCCGCGATCCCCGGGCACCTGCTGGGCCGGGTCCACGGGACGTGGCGCACGCTGCTGTGGGGGACCATGCCGCTCGGCTCGCTGCTGGGCGGCCTGCTCGCCCGGATCGACCTCACGACGCCGCTGCTCGTCGCGGGCGGGCTCACGGTCGTGGTCGCGGCGGTCGGGTACCGGTTCCTCCACGGCCTGCCGAACCCCGAGGACGTCGCGGAGCACGCGCTGCCCACGCGGTGAGGCTCCGTCTCCGCCTGCCCACTCCGTGAGACCTCCCCCACAGAGCATAGGTAAACCTCACCTCACTGTTGTATCGTTCCTGACGCGACGTCATGACGATGTGTCACGACACACCGCGGACCCGGCGCCGACCACCCGGCGCACGTGCCGACGTCGTGCACGTGACACGACGAACCGCAGGAGCCCGCTGAGATGACCGCCGAGACCCTTCCCCCCGTGGATGCCGCACCCGCGTCCCTGTCGCTGCGCCTGCGCGAGGGCACCCGCCCCGAGCACGAGCAGGCCGAGACCACGGGCTTCGTCGAGAAGCTCATGGGTGGTGAGCTCGACGTCGCCGCCTACACGGACCTCGCCGCGCAGCAGTACGCGATCTACGGTGCGCTCGAGCAGGCCAGCGCCCAGATCCGCGACGATGCCCAGGGCGCGACGCTCGTGTTCGACGAGCTGACCCGCACGCCCTCGATCGAGAAGGACCTCGCGTTCCTCGTCGGCCCCGACTGGGCCACCGAGATCCGCATCCTGCCCGCGACCGAGGCCTACGTGGCCCGCCTGCTCGAGGTCGGCTCGTCGCTGTCCGCCTACGCCGCGCACGCCTACACGCGCTACCTCGGCGACCTGTCGGGCGGCCAGATCATCAAGCGCATGATGGAGCGCCACTACGGCCTCGGCCCCGACGGCCTCGCGTTCTACACGTTCGACGAGATCCCCAAGGCCAAGCCCTTCAAGGACGTCTACCGCGAGCGCCTCGACGCCCTCGACCTCACGGACTCCCAGCTCGCCGAGACCGTCGCCGAGGCCAAGCGCGCCTTCCGTCTCAACAGCGCACTGTTCGCCGAGCTCGGCGCGGTCCACTGCTGACCGCTCGTTGAGCACCGCCCGCCGCCCGCCCGCCGCCCGCTCGACGCCGGGCGACGGGCGGCGCGCGACCGTCCCGACGTCTCCAAGATCACAGAAGATCTCGGGGACCGGCATGCCTCCTGGCGGCCTGCGTAGGTTAGCCTCAACTTACCCGAAGCCGCCCTCTCGCGTGGGCGGCCGACCTCTGCTGGAGCCCTGTGATGTCGCACCCTGCCCGCGTCCCGTCCCCCGAGCACCGACGCGGTCCGCTGACGCGTGGCCTGCGCCGCTCGTCCGTCGCCGGTGTCGCGACGCTCGCCGCGGTCCTGCTCGCCGCGGGCTGCGCGCCGCTCCCGTACGAGCCGCCGGCACCGACGCCCGCACCCACCACGGACTCCGCCCCCGCCCAGCCCGAGGCCGAGGCCGTCACCCTCGACGCGTGCGCGGCCCTCGAGACGGGCCAGCGCGCCACGGTCGACCCGGCGTCGTTCCCGACCGGCCCCACGACCGCGTCGTTCGCCGACGACGTGATCGACCCGATCGTCACCGCGCCTACCCCGACGCTGCCCGTGACGGTCACGTCGCACGACGGCCGCCAGGTCACGGTCGCCGACGCCTCCCGGATCATCGCGGTCGACCTCTACGGCACGCTCGGCGAGATCGTCTACAGCCTGGGGCTCGGCGCGAACGTCGTGGGCCGGGACCTGCCGACGGGCTTCCCCGAGGCCGCCGACGTCCCCGTGGTCACCGGCGCCGGGCACGCCCTCAACATCGAGACCATCCTCGGCCTGAACCCCAGCGTCATCCTCACGGACGCCACGCTCCTCACGGACACGGCCCGCACCCAGCTCGAGTCCTCGGGTATCCCCGTCGTCTACTTCGACGAGGCCCGCACACTCGACGGCATCGACGACCGCATCACCGCGGTCGCGACCACGCTCGGCGTCCCCGAGGCCGGCGCGGCGCTCGTCGCGCGCACCGACCAGCAGGTCTGCGCGGCCCTCGCGGGCGTCCCCGCGGACACGGGCAACCCGCTCGTCGCGTTCCTGTACCTGCGCGGGTCCAACATCAAGATGCTGTTCGGCCCCGGCTCGGGCGCCGACGACCTGATCCGCGAGATCGGCGGCCAGGACGCCGGCACCGCGATCGGCCTCACGCAGCAGTACGCCCCCGTGACGAGCGAGGCCATCATCGCCGCGGCGCCGGCTGCGTACCTCGTCATGACCGACGGCCTCGAGTCGAGCGGCGGCCTCGACGCCATGATGGCGATCCCTGGCCTCGCCCAGACCCCCGCGGGCCAGAGCCAGCGCGTGGTCGACATGGACGGCAGCCGTCTCCTGACGTTCGGTCCCCGCACGGGCGAGACCATCGCGTCGCTCGTCGAGGCGTTCTACGGCGTCCCCGCACCGGACCTGAGCGCGGTCGGCGCGGCCGCTGACTCGGCGGACGCCGGGTCGACCGCCCCGTGACGCCCACCTCACGCCCCGCCGGCCCGACGACGTCGCGCACCACCGCGGGCCCCCTCACCACCGATCAGCGCACCCCGCACCCGACCAGCACCACCGGCGGCGAGCCGGGCGAACCGGTGAGCGGCGCCGTCGGGCCTGGTTCTCCCAGCGCTACCGGTGCGCAGGACGCGCTCCCCGGTGTCGGCAGGTCGCGGCGACGCGCCGCGACCTGGCTCATGATCGGGCTGGGCGTCGCGCTGGTCGTGCTCACGGTGCTGTCCGGCATGACCGGGCAGGTGCCCGTGTCCCCGTCGGAGGTCCTCGGCTCGCTCATGCACCACATGGGCCTGAACATCGGCCCCATGCCCTCGCACCCGCAGGGCGAGAACACGCTGTGGGTCGTGCGCTTCCCGCGCGTGGTCCTCGCGATCCTGGTCGGGGCCGCGCTCGCGTGCTCGGGCGCGCTCATGCAGGGCGTGTTCGGCAACCCGCTCGCCGAGCCCGGCGTGATCGGGGTCTCGGCGGGCGCGGCCGTGGGCGCGTGCGCCGTCATCGTCACCGCGGGCTCGCTCGTGTCGGGGACGTGGGTCGCCGCCGCGGCCTTCCTGGGCGGGCTGATCACGACGTTCCTCGTCTACGCGCTCTCCCGCTCGGGAGGCCGGACCGAGGTCGTGACGCTCGTGCTCACGGGCATCGCGGTCAACGCGTTCGCGGGCGGGCTGCTCGCGTTCTTCACGTTCGTCGCCGACCCTGCCGCGCGCGAGCAGATCGTGTTCTGGCAGCTCGGCTCCCTCGGCGGGGCCACGTGGGGGTCGGTCGCGGTCGTCGCACCCATCGCGGTCGTCGGCGTGACCGGCGCGATGCTGCTGCGCCGCCAGATGGACCTCCTGTCCCTCGGGGAGCGCGCCGCGCACCACCTCGGCGTGGACGTCGAGCGGCTGCGCCAGATCGTCATCGTCCTCGTGGCGCTGCTTGTCTCCGCGGGGGTGGCGTTCACGGGGATCATCGCGTTCGTCGGGCTCGTGGTCCCGCACCTGGTCCGCATGGTCTGCGGGCCGAGCCACCGCTGGCTCATCCCGGCCTCGACGCTCGGCGGCGCCGTGGTGCTGCTCCTCGCGGACCTGGTCTCACGCTCGCTCGTCGACAACGTCGAGCTGCCGCTCGGCATGATCACCTCGCTCGTGGGCGGGCCGTTCTTCTTCTACCTGCTGCGCCGCACGCGCTCGCGGCAAGGAGGCTGGGCATGAGCCGCACACTGGTCGAGCTCGACTCGCGCCACGAGGGCAGCAGCTTCTTGTCGTCGCTGCGGACCGCGGTCACGGGGCGGCGACGGTCGTCGCGGCTGCCCTCTGTCGCGGTGGCCGGCGACGTCGTGACCGAGGCGCGCGACGCGACGCTCTCGCTCGACGGGACGCCCGTGCTGCGCAACGTGTCCGTCCAGGTGCGCGCGGGCGAGGTGCGCGCGCTGCTCGGCCCCAACGGTGCGGGCAAGTCCTCGCTGCTCGGGGCGCTCACGGGCGACCTGCCGCTCGACGACGGGTCGGTGCTGGTGGACGGCGCTCCCCTGCGGTCCTGGACGCCGACCGAGCTCGCGATGCGCCGGGCCGTGCTCATGCAGCAGATCCACCTCAGCTTCCCGTTCACGTCGCTCGACGTGGTCCAGATGGGTCGCGCGCCCTGGCGCGGGACGCCCCTGGAGGAGCTCGACGACGAGGTCGTGGCCGAGTCTCTCGCCGCGACCGACGTGTCGCACCTCGCGGGCCGGCACTTCCCGTCGCTGTCCGGGGGCGAGAAGGCGCGCGTCGCGCTCGCCCGCGTCCTGGCCCAGCGGACCGGGCTGCTCATGCTCGACGAGCCGACCGCCGCGCTCGACCTCAAGCACCAGGAGCTCGTGCTCCAGATCGCGCGCCGCCACGCGGCGGCCGGTGGCGCCGTGGTCGTCGTCGTGCACGACCTGGGCCTCGCGTCGGCCTACGCGGACCAGGTCACCCTGCTGTCCGGCGGGCGCGTCGTGGCCGACGGTTCTCCTCGCGAGGTCCTGACGGCCGGCCTGCTGAGCGAGGTGTACGACTACCCGGTCGAGGTGGTCGAGCACCCCGACGGCGGTGCGCCGATCATCCTGCCGGCGCGTTCCCTGGCGGCGCCGCCGAGGTAGACCCCGGGGGGGGGGGGGGGCGGGCGCCCCCCCCCCCCGGCCCCCCCCCCCCCCCCCCACGGGTCTACCTCGGCCTCCGCCGGCGGCCTACAGGGTCCGGTCCGCGTACACCGCCAGGGCGTCGCGAACCAGGCGCGCGCCCTCGACGCCGCCGTAGTTCGCGGCGAACCGCTCGTCGGTCACGTACATCTCCCCGAGCCCGACGACGTACTCCTTGACCGGCGCCCCACCGTGGCCCGGGGTGCCCGGGATGCTGCTCAGCCACTCGACGTGCCGCTCCGCGAGCGCCTGCGCCTCGTCGCTCTCGGGCGTGACGCCCGCCTGTGCCGCGGCCGTCCAGTCCGCGGCGAGCTGCCGGGTCCGCTCCTGGTAGGCCGCCTTGTCCTGCGCGGACAGCCCGCGCCACCAGGTGTCGCCCGTCCGGTAGGCCTCGGCCCCCCACCGCTCGGTGACCTCTGCCTCGTGCTTCGTGTGGTCGAACCCGTCGAACATGTCGTCCGCCATGAGTCGCCCACCTCCTTCCATGGTCGTGATCGTGCGCTCGACCGACGCGATCTGTCGCGCCAGCCGCTGCTGCTCGGCCCGGAGGGCGTCCAGGTGGGTCCGCAGGGCGTGCGCCTGCACGGTAGGGCTCTCCTCGTCGTCCCGCCCCAGGATCTCGGCGACGGCCGGGAGGCCGACGCCGAGGTCCCGCAGGAGGAGGATCCGCTGGAGCCGGACGAGCGCGGGCCCGTCGTAGTACCGGTAGCCGTTGTGCCCGACCCGGCTGGGCGCGAGCAGCCCGACGTCGTCGTAGTGACGCAGCGTGCGGCTCGTTGTCCCGGCGAGGCGGGCGATCTCCTGGATGGACCAGTCGGTCGCGGGTTCCGGTGTGCGCGTGGTCATGCGTCCTCCTTCCCAGGGCCCTGGACGCCTCGGGTGAGGCAGCACGATCGACCCTAGAAGTTGACGTTACGTCAAGGTCAACCCTCGGTCGCTTCCGGCCCGACGGCGTCACTCCCCTCGCAGCACCCGCGCGAGCTCGTCGGTGGTCGTCACGACCCGGAGGGCGCCCGCCTCCTCGAGCTCGCCCGGCGCCGCGTATCCCCACGAGACGCCGAGGCACCCGATGCCGTGCGCGGCGGCCCCGAGCACGTCGTGCTCCCGGTCGCCGACCATGACGATCTCCTCGCGCGGCGGCGCGTCGGCGGGTGACGTGGCCGCGAGCGCGTGCGCGATCACGTCCGCCTTCGAGCCACGCGTCCCGTCCAGGGTCGCGCCGTAGACGCCCTCGACGAGGGGGTCGATCCCGAAGTGCGCGGTGATGCGGCGCGCGTAGACCTCGGGCTTGGAGGTCGCGACCGCGAGCCGGACGCCTGCGTCGCGCACCGCCGTCAGGCACTCGAGGATGCCGGGGTAGAGCGAGTTCTCCAGCATGCGCCCGGCGGCGTAGACGTCGCGGTACGCCGCGACCGCCTCGGGGACCCGGTCCGCCGGGACGCCGTGCAGCGCGAACGTCTCGGCGAGGGGCGGTCCGACGAACAGCCGCAGGGCCTCGTCGGTCGGCGGCGCGATCCCGAGGGTCGCGTAGGCGTGGCGGACCGAGGACAGGATGCCGGGGGCCGAGTCGGTCAGCGTCCCGTCGAGGTCGAGGAGGGCCAGTCGGTAGGGAGGGTTCGCAGAGGTCACGGGATCGATTCTCCCGCGGCCCTCTATCTCGGCGGGTCGACCGGTTCGGCCTGCCCGCCCCGACGCCTCGCGACCACCCACCCGGCGACGAAGCCGAGCACCAGCAGCCCGACCCCCAGCGCGACCATCCCGAGGGTCTGCGCCCACGGCCTCGGCGGCACGAACGTCGTGTCCGCGAGCGGGGCGTAGGCGAACCACCCGAACGAGGTCCACCAGTAGGGCCGCGACGCGAGCCACGCCCCCACGCCCACGAGGAGCACCCCGACCACGAGGCCGAGCACGGCGCCACGGCTGCGGGGACGAGGACGGGGGGCGGGTGCGGGCGGCGTCATGCCGGACATCCTGGCGTGGCCGGCGCGCGGTCGCAACGCCCCGCGCCGCCCCCTGTCCAGGCGCCACTTCTCCGCCACGGCCCGCTCGACGTCGACGTCACTCCCCGACGAGCCCCCGCACCACGCGGTACGACAGGTGCGTGACGAGGTGGTTGCTGCTCACGGGCCCGGGCTCGACGCTCAGGCCGCCGAGACCGTCGAGCAGCCGCTCGCCCGCGCCGAGCAGCACGGGCGCGACGTGCAGCCCGAACTCGTCGACGAGCCCTGCGGCGAGGTACGCCCGCATGGTCGAGGCGCCGCCCGCGATCCCGACGTGCCCGTCCCGCGACGCCGCGAGCGCCTGCGACAGGGCGGACTCGATCCCGTCGGTCACGAAGAAGAACGTCGTCCCGCCCTCCATGACGAGGGGTTCGCGCGGGTGGTGCGTGAGCACGAAGACGGGTGCGTGGTACGGCGGCTCGTCGCCCCACCAGCCCCGCCACGACTCGTCCCACGGGCCGCGACCGGGGGCGAACATGTTGCGCCCCATGACGAACGCGGTGGGTGCCGCGACGGACTCGAGCGCGGCCGTGTTGGCCTCGGGCTCCTCGAACATCCATCGGTGGAGCTGCTCGCCGCCCTCGCCGAGAGGGTTCTCGAGGGACTGGTGCGGTCCCGCGACGAACCCGTCGAGGGACAGCCCGACGTCGAACGTGACCCTGCCCATGCGGCTCACACCGACTTCCGCGTACGACGGATGCCGACCCACAGGCCGACGGCGCACGTGACCGCGGCCGCGACGACGCCCCACAGGACCTCGGTGCTCGCGAACGTCCCGCCGAACAGGGCGCGCTCGGCGTCGACCATGTAGGTCAGGGGGTTGAACTTCGCGGCGGTCTGCATCCACGACGGCCCGGCCTCGAGCGGGAGCATCATGCCGGACAGGATGAGGAGCGGGAACAGGAGCGACTGCTGCACACCCCAGAACAGCCACTCGCGGTTCTTCGCGGCGAGCGCGAGCGCGCAGGACAGCGCACCGACGCCGATCCCGAACAGGCCCAGGAGCGCGAGCCCCGCGATCGCGTGCAGCGGGTAGAACGTGAACCCGAACGGGATGCACACGAGCGCGATGAGCAGGCCCTGGACCACGAGCGGCGCGAACTCCTTGAGCGCGCGGCCCACGAGGATCGCGGACCGGTCGAGCGGGGTCGCGAGGACGCGCTCGTACGAGCCGGTCATCATCTCGTAGAGCAGGTTCGAGCCCGTCATGGAGGTCCCGAACAGGGAGATCATGACGATCACGCCGGGCACGAACCACTGGAGCGTCGCGGCCGTGGACCCGCCGGGTCCGCCCATGCCGCCGCCCACGGCGCCGGTCAGGAGCGGCCCGAACAGACCCAGGAAGATCAGCGGCTGGAGCAGCGAGAAGATCAGGGTGAAGGGGTCGCGCAGGACCAGGAGGATCTCGCGCGTGAAGACCGCCCAGGTGTCGCCGAGGAACTTCGCTGCCCCGGAGCGCCCGACGTCGGAGCGCCGGTCGGTCGCCTGCCTCGCCGTGGCCTGTGGTGCGGTCCGGGTGTCGAGCCCGAGGTTCGTCCCGCTGCGCGGCCCGGTCGTCGGCCCGGCCACCTGCCCGACCTCGGGCTCGGCCCCCTGGCCGGGGTTCGTCTGCTCGTCCATCACGCCGCCTCCTCGCGCAGGCTCCGACCGGTCAGGTTGAGGAACACGTCGTCGAGGCTCGCCTGCTTGAGCCCGGCCGACCGGACCGAGAGGCCTGCGACCCGCAGGGACTCGATCGCCTCGGGCAGACGGTCCGCGCCGTGCGTCGTCGACAGGGTCACCGTGACGTCTCCCCCGGCGCCGACGGTCGCCTGCAGCCTCGTGCCATCGGTGCCGTCGGCACTCCCGGCCCCGTCGGCACCTCCCGCGCCGGCGTCGCCCACGACCCGGGCGAGGGCTGCGCGGACGCGCGTGACGTCGTCGGGCACCTCGCCCTGGGAGCCGGACGTGCCGGTGACGACGAGCGTCACGACGTCGTCCGCGTGGTCGCGCTTGAGCGCGGCGGGCGGGGCGTCGGCGACGATCGTGCCGTGGTCGATGACGACGACGCGCTCGGCCATCGAGTCGGCCTCGTCGAGGTAGTGCGTGGTGAGGACGATCGTCATGCCGTACCTCTCGCGCAGGACGCCGATGTGCTCCCACAGGTTCGCGCGGCTGTGCGGGTCGAGGCCCGTGGTGGGTTCGTCGAGGAACAGCAGCGGCGGGTGGTTCATGAGGCCGAGCGCGACGTCGAGGCGGCGACGCTGCCCGCCCGACAGGCTCTGGACCGTGCGCTTGCCGAGGCCGTCGAGCTCGAGCGCCTCGAGGAGGTCCGCGGCCCGGCGCTGGTACTCGGAGGCCGCCATGCCGTAGAAGCGGCCCTGGTTGTGGAGCTCGTCGGCGACCCGGTAGGAGAACCCTCCCCCGTTGCCCTGGCCGATGTACCCGATGCGCGACCGGACCTCGGCGGGCTGGGTGCGGATGTCGAAGCCTGCGACCTCGGCCCTCCCCGACGTGGGTTCGAGGAGGCTCGTGAGCATGCGCAGGGTCGTCGACTTGCCGGCGCCGTTGGGACCGAGGAACGCGACGAGCTCGCCCTCGTGGACGTCGACGTCGATGCCCTTGACCGCCTCGACCACCTCCTTCTTGCGATGGAAGGTCTTGGTCAGCCCTTCGGTGTGGATCATGGCTCACGCCTCTCGCGTACGGTGTACTGGAATAGGTTTTCACGCTAGCATACGGTGTACGGGAATTGAAGGGTCTCCCGGCACAGCGCGGAGGTGGGAGGATCAGGCACCATGGCCAGCAACACCGTCGCCCCGGTCCCCTCCGACGGGGTGGACTCCGCCCGGACCCCGGACTCATCAGCGGACGCGCCGCTCGACGCCTCGCTCGCCGGCTCCGAGGTCGACGCGCCTGAGGTCGACGCACCTGAGGTCGACGCACCTGAGGTCGACGCGTCTGAGGTCGACGCGTCTGAGGGCAACGCGTCCGCGGACGACACCGCCCCTGACCCGACCGACCAGGTCCCCCGCCCCGCCGACGTGACCCGGCGCCTCGCGCTCCTGTGGGACCCGCCCGCCCCGCCGACCCGCGGTCGCAAGGCGCGCCTGACGCTCGACGAGGTCGTGACCGCCGGGATCGCCGTCGCGCAGGAGGTCGGCCTCGACGCGCTCTCGATGCGCCGCGTCGCCGCCCGCCTGGACATGGGCGCGATGTCCCTCTACACGTACGTCCCCGGGCGCACCGAGCTCGTCGACCTCATGATCGACCGGGCGTTCGCCGAGCTCGACCTCCCCCCGGCCGACGCCCCCTGGCGCGACGGGCTGTCGCGGTACGCGCGCGAGGTCTGGCACCTGTACCAGCGCCACTCCTGGATCCTGCAGACCAACATGTGGCGCCTGCCCCTGGCGCCGCACGTGCTCGACGCCCAGGAGGCCGGGCTGCGGACGCTCGTCGACACCGGGCTGTCCGCGGAGCGGGTCGTCGAGATCCTGGGTCTGGTCGACGCGTTCGTGCGCGGGCTCGCGCGGGCAGCCGTCGCCGAGTCCGTCGAGAACGACGCGAGCGGCATGAGCAGCGACGAGTACTGGACGTCGATGAGCAGCTTCTGGGCCGACTGGTTCGACGTCGAGCGCTACCCCGTCATGACGCGCATCTGGGAGGCGGGCGGGTTCCACGCGCCGAGCGACCCGTTCGACGCGTCGCTCGACCGGCTGCTCGACGGCGTCGAGATGACGATCGACCGGGCGAACGAACGCCCCTGACCCTCCCCACCCCTCTCCTCCCCCTGCCCCTCCCCGAGGTGCCGAGAACGAGGTTGAGGTCGTCCCGGCGCCCGTAGCGACCTCCACCCCGTTCTCGACCGCGGGGAACTGTCGACGGGAGAACCCGCCGAGCGCCCGCCGCCTCCGCGCGCTACGTTCCGAGGACGAGGCCTGCGACGCCCCACGGACCCGCCGCGGGGCCGGCCGCGCGAGGACGGTGGATCCCATGACCGAGCAGGACGAGTCCCTCACCGGACGCACCACCAAGATCGCCCGCCGCCTGTGGGGCCTGGCCTACCTGCGCGGGGCCCTGTTCCTCGTGATCGGCGTCGTGCTCTTCGTCGCGCCGGACCGCGGCATCCAGTGGCTCACGTGGCTCGTCGCGGCGATGGCCGTCCTCCAGGGGATCCTGTTCCTGGTCGAGGCCGGGCGGCAGCGCAAGGACGGCGAGGGCGCGGTGTGGCGCTGGGTCGTGGGAGGACTGAGCATCGTCATCGGTCTCGTCCTCGCGTTCTGGCCGTCGGCGAGCGTGACCCTCGTGCTGCGGCTCGTCGGCGTCTGGGCGCTGGTCGCGGGGGTGATCGGCCTGGTCGGGGCGCTGCGCGCCCGCCGCACGCGCGAGCCGGGCTGGGACTGGGAGCTCGCGACGGCCGCGCTGTGGGTCGTGTTCGGCGTCCTGGTGCTCGTGAGCCCCGTGACCGGACTGCAGACCATCACGGTGCTGCTGGGCCTGTACCTCGTGGTCACCGGGGTCGTGATCCTGGTCGCCGCGTTCGCGCAGAGCACGGCCGCGAAGGACGCAAGGGCGGCGCTGGCGGGCTAGCAGGCCAGCGTTCCGGGGTCGAGAACGGGGTTGAGGTCGGCATCGGCGACGGGACGACCTCAACCCCGTTCTCGGCACCGAGGCCCTACCAGGCGTCCAGGTGCCGGTGCTCGTGGCCGGGCGGCGGCTGGTACTCGGCGTGCGGCTCGGGCTGGAGGTAGGTGCGCGCGAACGCGAGCGACGCCGCGAGGTCCTCGTAGCGTTCGGCGGCCGTGCGGGCGCGCCGCGTCGCGATCTCGACGACGACGTCCCCCTCCCAGCCGCGGCGCACGAGCTCGCCGAGCACCTTGTCGCACGGCTGGGTGCCGCGCCCGGGGACCATGTGCTCGTCCTTCATCGAGTCGGTGCCGTCGGCGAGATGGACGTGAGCCAGCCGGTCACCGAACACGTCGAGCAGGTCGAGGCTGTTCTGGCGTGCGACGGCGGCGTGCGAGAGGTCGAGCGTCACGGCGTCGTAGGGGTGGTCCGTCGGGTCCCAGCCGGGCAGGTAGGCCTGGACCTCGCGCTTGCGCCCGCGCCACGGGTACATGTTCTCGACCGCGACCGTGACGCCCGTGGCGGCGTTGAGCTCGCGCACGTGGTCCGCGAAGCCGCGCGCGTACAGGCCCTGCCAGCGGAACGGCGGGTGCACGACGACGGTCTGCGCCCCGAGCTCCAGGGCGAGGTCGACGGTCTGCTCGAGCTTGGGTCCGGGCAGACGCCCCCAGACCCGCTGGCTCACGAGGAGCGTCGGGGCGTGGACGCTGCGGATGGGGATGCCGACGTCGGCCGAGAGCTTGGCGAGCGCCTTCGCGTCCTGCGTGGTCGTGTCCGACCAGACCATGACCTCCATGCCGTCGTAGCCCAGGTGGGCTGCGGCCTCGAAGGCGAACGGCGCCTTGCGCGGGTAGACGCTGGCGCTGGACAGCGTGACCTTGATCCGGGGCTCCTCGCCCCTGCCTGCTTCACCCCCTCGGGCCACGCCCTGGACGGGCGGCTGGGCGTCGGGCGTCGTCGCTTCACGCATGTCCGACACCCTAGACCCAGCGGGTGAGCGGTGTTCACAGGGGCGTCCAGAGCACCCCTCGAACTCTGGCAGGATGCTGCTCGACCGAACCGCCCGGAGCACTGGAGTGCGCATGGATCGTCCCGACGCCGCCTCGCCCTCGACCGTCGGCACGACGCGTCCGGGCTTCGGCCCGGGCGACGACGCCGTCCTGTCGACCGAGACGGACGACGCCCGCGCGCTCGCGGCCCTGGAGTCGCTCGTGGCGTACCTGGAGCAGGACTCGGCCTGAGGGCGGTCGGGTCCCCGGTCCCGTCGGCGCGCTCCTCCTGCACGACGGCGCCGCTCCCGTCCGCGTCCGGAGCCTCGCCTCGTGCACGGGTCGCCGGGGACGCGCCACGGCCCCGCCCACCCCGGGCCGCCGTCCGCACCCACCTCCGCTACAGTGGACTGGTCTATACCACTTCCAGGAGGAGCACGTCATGGAACGAACCGTCACCGTCGCCATCGCCGAGGGACTCCACGCACGCCCTGCGGCGCTGTTCGTGGCCGAGGCGGGCAAGCAGCCCGTCGCCGTGACCCTCACCAAGGAAGGCGCCGAGACCGTGGACGCCGCGAGCATCCTCGGCGTCATGACGCTCGGCGCGGCGGCAGGCGACCAGGTCGTGCTCGCGACCGAGACCGACGGCGCGGAGGCCGAGGCGGCCCTCGACGCGCTGGCCGAGTTCCTCGGGCGCGAGACGGTCTGACCCTCTCGTCCCGGCACCGTCACCGAGTGCGACGTTCGGGCGGTCCGGTGACGGATCCCGCGACCCGGACGTCACGCTCGACGGCGACGCAGGGCCAATGCACGACAGCACGCAGCCCGTGCCCCCTCGTCCGAGGGGGCACGGGCTGCGTGCTGCGGGGTGGACGGTGAGGCAGCACCGCCCTGACGGCTAGAGTCCCAGCTCCTCCAGCACGGGCAGCTGTGCACGGACCGCGTCACGGGCTGCCGACGCGGTCGGCGAGGCCACCGCGATCTTCGCGAGCGCCGCGCACTGCTCGGAGGTCGTCGCAGCGAGGACGGCTGCGACGTCGCCGAGCGCGCGAGGCGTCATCGACAACGACGTGACCCCGAGGCCCACGAGGACCGGCGCCAGGGCCGGGTCGGCCGCGGCCTCCCCGCAAACCCCGACCGGGCGGCCGTGCTCGGCCCCGCCCGCGCACGCGGCGCCGACGAGCGAGAGCACCGCAGGCTGCCACGGCGTCGAGAGCGCGGCGAGGTCCGCCGTCTCCCGGTCCGCGGCCATCGTGTACTGGGTCAGGTCGTTCGTGCCGATGCTCGCGAAGTCGACCTGCTCCAGGACCCAGCGCGACTGGATCGCCGCGGCGGGGACCTCGATCATGACGCCCGCGGTCGCCAGGCCTCGCTCACGGCAGGCTGCCGCGAACTCCTGGGCCTCGTCCGGGGTCGCGACCATGGGGGCCATGACCCACACGTCGGCCTCCTCGGCGGCCGCGGCCTGGGCGATCGCGTCGAGCTGACGTGTCAGGACCTCGGGGTGGCGCACGGCGGTGCGCAGCCCGCGGACGCCGAGCGCCGGGTTGGGCTCGTCCTCGGCCGTGACGAAGGGCAGGGGCTTGTCGGCGCCCGCGTCGAGCGTGCGGACGACGACCTTGCGGCCCCCGAACGCGCTCAGCACGGCACGGTACGCCGCGACCTGCTCGTCGATCCCGGGCTCCTCGGTGCGTCCCAGGAAGCAGAACTCGGTCCGGAACAGACCGACCCCTTCCGCCCCTGCGGCCACCGCGGCCTCGGCCCCGGCCGGGTCCGCGACGTTGGCGAGGAGCTGGACCCGCACGCCGTCGGCCGTCCTGCCCTGGCCGTCGAACGCACGCGGACCGCGCGGGCGGTCGAGCACCCGGGCGACGTCCTGGGGCGACGGGTCGCGCTCGACCGTGCCCTGCGAGCCGTCGACCAGGACGGTCTCGCCGTCCGCGAGATCGGTGGCCCGGGGCGCCGCGACGACCGCCGGGATCCCGAGCGACCGGGCCAGGATCGCGGTGTGCGACGTCGGGCCTCCCCCGCTCGTGACGATCGCGAGGACCCGCGCGGGGTCGAGCGTCGCGGTGTCGGCCGGCGCGAGGTCGGTCGCGACGAGCACGAACGGGTGGTCGAGATCCGGTACTCCCGGCGCCCGACGGCCCGTGAGGGCCGCGACGATGCGCTCGCGCACGTCGCGGACGTCGTGCGCACGCTCGGCCATCATGCCGCCGAGCGACTCGAGGCGTGCCGCGAGGTCGCCGGCCGCCTCCCACACGGCCCGCTCGGGGACGGTCCGCTCGTCGCGGACCTTGCGGGCCGACTCCTTGGAGAGCGTGGTGTCGGCGGCCATGGCGGCCGTGACCGTGAGGACCTCGACGGCGGTGCCGGTCGCCCTCGCGGCGCGTGCCGCGAGGTCCGCCTGGACGCTGCGGACCGCGTCGTCGATCGCGGCGACCGCCGCCTCGACGTCCGCGTCCGGCCCGAGCGTCGCCGCGGCGGGCTCGGGCACGGGGGCCGGCATCGTCACGACGACACCGGCCCCCCGCCCGGGGCTGACGCCCACACCGTCGAGGACGGAGGTCACCTGCCGCCTCCGCCGTCGGCAGTCGCCCCGGAGCCTCGGGCATCGGAGCCTCGGGCATCGAGCTCCGCGGGAGACAGGTCGGCCTCGGCCGCCTTCTTCTCCTCGGCGACCAGGACCGGGTCGGCGGTCGGGTCGGCGCCGACCGCGGAGTCGTCGTCCTCGCGGCCCGGCGTGCGCAGGTTCCACTTGGTGATGACCCACCGGAACAGGAAGTAGTAGATCACCGCGTACCCGAGACCGATCACGATGATCCACAGGGGCATCGTCGCGATCCGGAAGTTCAGGATGTAGTCGATCGCGCCGGCCGAGAAGCCGAACCCGGACTTGATCCCCAGGGCGTTGACGAGGGCGAGCGAGGTGCCCGTGAGGACCGCGTGGATCGCGTACAGCGGGTAGGCGACGTACACGAACGCGAACTCGAGGGGCTCGGTCACGCCGGTGACGAACGCGACGAGAGCGGCCGAACCCATGATGCCGCCGATGAGCTTGCGGTTCTTGGGCTTCGACGTGTGGATGATCGCGAGGGCTGCCGCCGGGAGGGCGAACATGAAGATCGGGAAGAAGCCGGTCATGAAGGTGCCGGCCGTGGGGTCGCCGTGCAGGAAGCGCGCGATGTCGCCGTGCCAGACGGCGCCGCTCGTGTCGGTGTAGCTGCCGAACTGGAACCAGGGCAGCGAGTTGAGCAGGTGGTGCAGGCCGATCGGGACGAGCAGACGGTTGGCCGTGCCGTAGACGAAGGCCCCGAGGACCGTGGAGCCCGTGACCCAGTCACCGATGGCCGTGAAGCCCGCGTCGAACCAGGGGTAGATGAGCGCGCCGACGACGGCGATGAGGACGGCGGCACCTGCGGTGACGATCGGCACGAAGCGGCGACCACCGAAGAAGGCCAGGTAGGGCGGCAGCTTGATGCGGCTGTACTTCTGGAACATGATCGCGGCGGTCAGACCGATGACGATGCCGCCGAGGACGCCGTAGTTGATGAGCTTCTGCTCGGGCGGGCCGGTGATGGCCGCCGTGACCAGGTCGAGGAAGTTGCCGTCCCCTGCCGCGGCGACGGCGTCCGGGTTGGCGCCGGCCAGCCACGCGGCCGGGGTGTCGGGCTTGCCGAGCACGTACGGCGAGAGCGCGTCGCTCACGCCCTTGAAGACCAGGTACCCGATGACGGCGGCCAGGCCGGTCGAGCCGTCGGCCTTCTTGGCGTAGCCGACCGCGACACCGACCGCGAAGAGCAGCGCGAGGTTCGCGAACAGCGCGTTGCCGGCGGACGCGAACACGTCGGCGACGGGCTGCAGCCAGGGGAAGGTGCCCGCGGCGCCGTCTGCACCGAGCATGTCGGCCTGACCGAGGCGCAGCAGCAGTGCTGCGGCGGGCAGGGAGGCGATGGGCAGCATGAGGGATCGACCGACCCTCTGCAGCTGGGCGAAGCCGGGAATCCCCTTCTTCACCTTGGGTGTTTCGGCCACGGACGTCATGTTCACTCCTCGTTGATCGGGTGCCACCGAGGCCGTCGGATCGCACCGCTGGAACTGGGAACTGCCATTGATCACGACGCCGGCCCGGACCCTGGAGCGCGTCGTTGCTGTAACCCGAGCCATCGCCACCGTCTGTGGTGGGATAGTTGTCTGGACCACTTGCGGACAGAGTGGTCTAGACATCATGATGTGTCAAGCCCCGGCAACTCCGGGGCGACCGAGAGCGAGGAACACGTGGCAGCGACGACGCAGGCCAGAGCACCTAAAGGCGGGCACAAGCACCAGATCGTGCGCGCCTACCTGAGCGACCTGATCGCGAACGAGCTGACCATCGGCGACGCCGTCCCCTCCGAGCGCGTGCTCACCGAGAAGTTCGGCGTCTCGCGCATGACGGTCCGTCAGGCCCTCGACTCCCTCGTCGCCGACGGCGTGCTCCAGCGAGAGCAGGGCCGCGGCACGTTCGTCGCCCCGCAGCACACCGACTTCGAGATGCGTCTGACGACGTTCGGCGAGGAGGCGCGACGGCTCGGCCTGGTGCCCAGCACGCAGGTCATCGACAGCGGCACGCTGCCCGCGGGCCGGGTCGTCGCCGAGGCCCTCGGCGTCGCCCCCGAGGACCGCGTGCACTACGTCGAGCGCCTGCGCTTCGCGGACGGCACGCCCATGGCCGTCGAGCGCGCATGGGTGCCCGTGGCGCTCGCCCCCGACCTGCTCGACGACGGCGTCCCCGCCAGCCTGTACGGCGCGCTGCGCGAGCGCGGCCACTCCCCGACGTGGGGCGAGGACACGATCATGGCCGCCGAGGCCAGCGCCGCCGAGCAGGCGATCCTCGCCATGACGAGCGTCCGGGCCGTCCTGCGCGCGCACCGCAAGACCTACTCGGACGACGGCGCCTGCATGTACTCCCAGATGTGCTACCGAGGCGACCGGTACTCGGTCGTCGTCCCGCTCCGCGAGGCCCGGCCGACGATCGTGCCCCGGCTCGCCCCCGCACCGGAGCTCGAGGCAGAGCCTGCACCCGCGCCCGCGCCCAGGACCGGCGCGGCCGAGACGGCCCAGACGGCCCAGACGGCCGAGACCGCATGAGCCCCACTACCGGCACGACCGACGCCCTACCCAGGACCCACGCACCAGAGAGGATGCAACGATGACTGCAGCCGATGCAGCACGGGCCGCCGCGATACTCGCCGGCCTCGGCGGGGTGAGCAACATCGAGGAGATCGACCCCTGCACCACCCGACTGCGGTCGCTCGTCAAGGACCCGAGCCTCGTCGACGTGGCCGCCCTGCGCGCCGCCGGCGCCTTCGGGGTCATGACGACGGGACGAGTGGTCCAGGTCGTCGTCGGCCCCCAGGTCGACACCATCGCCTCGGACCTCGCAGACCTCATGTGACCCCGTGCCCGCTGTCCGCGGGCACCTCGACGTACGTCCGCACCAGCACACGAAGGAGCACGACATGAGCAAGGCAGAGCAGATCCTCAAGGGCCTCGGCGGGGATGCGAACATCCTCGACCTCGAACCCTGCATCACGCGTCTGCGCGTGGAGGTCGAGGACCCGAGCCTGGTCGACGAGAAGACCCTCACGGGGGCCGGAGCCATCGCGGTCGTCCGGACGGGCAACGCGATCCAGGTGATCGTCGGTCCCGAGGCCGACAACCTCGCCTCGGACATCGAGGACCTCCGTTGACTGCAGCGTCCCTGACCGTCCTCGCCCCGGTCACCGGGACCGTCGTCGCCTTGTCGGACGTCGACGACCCGGTGTTCTCCGCGGGCCTCGTCGGTCCGGGTACCGCGATCGCTCCCGACTCCGCCGAGGGCGGCCTCGTGTCGGCCCCGATCAGCGGGACGATCGTCAAGGTCCACCCGCACGCGTTCGTCATCAAGCACGACAGCGGTCAGGCCGTGCTCGTGCACCTGGGCATCAACACGGTCCAGCTCGCGGGCGAGGGATTCACGCTGCACGTCGCGCAGGGCGACGTGGTCCACCAGGGCACGACCCTGGTCACCTGGGACCCCGCCGCGATCGAGGAGGGTGGCCGCTCGGCCGTCTGCCCCGTCGTCGCGCTCGAGGGCAAGCCCGACGCCGTGACCCCGCTGGCCCCGGTCGGTACCTGGGTCGCGCGCGGCGAAGAGCTCCTGATCTGGGAGTGATGCCGGCGTCAGGACGAGCGTGACCTCGAGGTCACGCTCGTTCTGACATGTCCGGGCCGTGGCCCCGGGGGCTCAGCCCCGCAGCGGCAGCGTCAGCACCCGGGGATCGCCCGGGTCCCCGTCCACGACCCGCACCGGCACGCCCCAGTCCTGCTGCGCGAGGTGGCACGCGGGGAACACGTCGGGGTCGGGCGTCCCGTCGTCGAGCAGCGGCACGACGTCGCACGACGCGGCCTGCGCGGTCACGTGCAGCACGCCCTCGCCCACCGCAGGGTTCACGACGAGGGCTCGGACGAGGTCTGTCCCCGTGCCGGCGCCGTCGAGCAGCAGCTCGGGCGGCGTCGCGCTCACGGTCAGGCGCGTCGAGGGCCCGAAGCGGTCGTCGAGCTTCTGCCCCGGCGCGGGCGAGAACGGCACGTCGAGCCGTAGCTCCCCGGCCGTGACCTCGGTGACGGGTCGCTGCGTGCGGTGCGCGCCGCCGTCGAGCACCTCTCCGGCGAGCGTCGCCGGGAGCGCAACGCGCGTGACGCGGTGCGCGGCCGACTCCACGACGAGCAGGTCGACGCGCGCCCCCGCCTCCGCGGCCTCGCCGGGCGCCCACGGCTCCCCGTCCACGAGCACGACGACGTCGCTCGGCTCCGCGAGGCCCGTCGCCAGGGTCGTCACCTGGCCGACGCTGGTGTCAGAACCAGCGGGGCCCGGAGCGCTCGCTCGTCCTGACACGACCGACGGGGCGGGCGGGACGTAGCGGCGGATCGCCCCGTTGTAGGTGTCGGCGACGACCACGCTGCCGTCGGGCAGCGGCGCGACCCCGAGCGGGTGCTGGAGCAGCGCCTGGTCGGCGGCCCCGTCGCGGTGCCCGAAGTCGAACAGCCCCTGCCCGACGGCGGTGCTCACCTCTCCCTGCGCCGTCCCGGCGACCGGGGTCACCACGCGCAGCGCCGACGTCTCCGAGTCCGCGACCCACACGCGCCGGTCCGGGCCGACGGCCAGCCCGGACGGCTGCGCGAACCAGGCGTCGACGAGCGGCCCGTCGAGCAGACCTTCGTTCATGGTGCCGCCCACGAGGTCGATCGATCCCTGCTCGCCGTCGAAGGCCCACAGCGAGTGGTTGCCCGCCATCGCGACGAGGAACGCCCCCATCTGCTCGACCCAGGCCACGTCCCAGGGCGACGACAGCTTCTGCAGCACCGCTCCGCCTGTGCTCTCGATCGACGCGGGCAGGCCCGCGGGCCTGGGCTGCTCCGGCACGTCCGCGCCGACGAGGACCGTGAGACGCGACCCGAACGGACCGTCGACCTCGGCGAGCGTCCCACCGACCGGTGCACCTCCGTCAGCGGCCGCGAGCACGTTGTCGACCGCCCCCACCATGTACTGCTGCCCGTTCCCGGCGACCGTCGCCACCTGGCCGTCGGCGAGCCTCACCCCGCGCAGCGCGTGGTTCACGGTGTCGGCGACCAGCACGTCGTAGTCGAGGTACGTCCGCAGCTCGGTCGGGACCAGGCACAGCCCGTTGGGCTCGCTGAACCGCGCCACGTCCGGTCCGCCGTCGACGAGCCCGCGCTCGCCGGACCCGATGCGCCGGACGAGCGTCTCGCCGTCGGGCCCGAGCTCGGCGAGCGAGTGGTGCCCCGCGTCCGCGACCAGGAGGTTGCCTCCCGGGAGCGCGATCGCCTTGGCGGGGAAGCGCAGCGTGCCCGACGTCGGCGCGGGAGGCACGTAGACGTCGCCCGCCCCCGCGGCCACCGACCGCAGGGTGCCCTTGGCGCGGTGCTCCTCCACGAGCTCGTCGACGAGCGCGGCGAGCGCCGACGCGTGCCCCTCGCCCGCCATCTGCGCGACGACGTAGCCCTCGGGGTCGATCACGACGAGGGTCGGCCAGGCCCGCGCGGTGTACGCGGACCAGGTGACGAGCTCGGGGTCGTCGAGGACGGGGTGGCGCACCTCGTAGCGCTCGACCGCGGCGGCGAGCGCGACCGGGTCGGCCTCGTGCTCGAACTTCGGCGAGTGGACGCCGATGATGACGAGGTCGTCGCGGCGCGCCTCCTCGAGCTCGCGCAGCTCGTCGAGGACGTGCAGGCAGTTGACGCAGCAGAACGTCCAGAAGTCGAGCACGACGACCCGGCCGCGCAGGTCCGCGAGCGAGACGTCGCGGCCGCCGGTGTTGAGCCAGCCGCGGCCGACGAGCTCGGAGGCGCGGACGCGGGGCAGGCGGGCATGGGGGGTCGTGGAGGTCACCGGACCATTCTGCTCGCACACCGGGCAGCACTCGACCTCGCCCTGCCGGCAGCTGCTACCCACGTACGAGCGGTACAGGCCCTAACCCGATCGCTCGATCCGCCCCGTGACGCGCACGACGACCGCGACGCCGTCGACCTCCTGCGGTACGTCGCCCGACGCGGCGGCGTCGACGACGTTGACCTGGAGGCACCAGGTGTCGGTGGCCTCGGACTGTGCCTTCGCAGCTTCGGAACGCCCCGCCGCGTCCGCCCCCTCGTGCCTCAGGCCGATCCCCGTCACGCCGTCCTGGCCCGCAAGGGCCTGCTTGAGCGCGGCCTTGGCCTCCCGGGCCTGCTCGATGCTCGCCACCGGTACCACCCTCCGACCGTCCGCCGCGGGTCGAGGCGGGCTCAGCGCGCGAGCCGGGCGTCGAGCGCGGCGAGGACGGTGTCGATCGGGTTGACGTACGTCAGCCCGGTCCCATTCTCTCCCCCGGTCTCCGACCCGGCAAAGAGCAGCCCGAGCGCGACGCCGTCCGCGCGGTACACGAGCGAACCGGAGTCGCCCCCGCGCGAGAACGGCCCGGTCCCGGTCGACTCGACCTCGATCTGGTCGTCGAAGCGCAGCGCGCCGAGGTCCTCGCCGTAGCCGACCACGACGTCGTCGAGCTCGATCGCGGTGACGCGGCCCGCGGTGACGGCGGTCGTCCGGCCGATCTTGCCGACCGTCTCGCCGCCGAGCGCGACGGCCGTGGTCGTGATGCGGCCCACGGGGTAGTCGAGGTCGACGTCGGGGTCGTCGAGCAGGGCGATCGCGGCGTCGACCGTCGCGGTGCGCCCCGGCGCGAGGGGCACGGTCGCGGCGAGGGTGCCGACCTGGTCGGCGGGGGCGCGTCCGCCGTCGGCGGGGCCGGGCTGCACGACGGCGTCCCCCACCTGCGCGCGCGGCGAGCCCGCGAGCACGTGGTAGTTGGACAGCGCGTGCAACGTGTCCCCGACCAGGACGAACGCGCCGAGCGTGCCTGCCGTGACGTCGACGTGCGCGATCGAGACCCCCGGGCGCAGCGGCCGCACCCGGCCGGTCTCCCCCGCTGCCAGCGCGGTCACGACCGGCGGGCGTGGGCCGGTGCCCGTCGACCGGGAGAGCGCCCGGATCCGCCCCGTCCGGCGGACGTCCACGACGGGGCCCGCCTCGGACGCGACGCGTCGAGCGATGCTGCGCACGGCCGGGACCCCCAGGCGGTAGCGGACCGCGATGCCGTACCCGCCGCCCTCGCGCGGGGCCAGCCCGAGCGCGAGCGTGGGTGCCCAGGCGTCCCTGTCGGCAGGCCCGACCTGCGCCCCCTCGCCCACCGGCCGCGCAGCGCTCGCCGTCGCCTCGGTCCCCGCGGCGAGATCGCGCGCGAAGTCCGCGAGCTGCCCCTTGATCTCCCGTGCCTCGTCCCTGTCCATGCGTCGAGGTTGGCACGGCCCACCGACACGCACGTGACGAGCGTCACCGTGTCGCTAGGGCTGTTCGCTTCACGAAACAGACTGTCAGGAGAACTTCTTCCGGAAAGTCGCGTCATGAAGTCCGGGTTCGCCCCTCTTGAGAGATGTACACAGTTTCTCCGCCGCGAGACCCGCGGCCCTCACCTTGAGAGTGATCATGCACCTCGACCACGCGTTCCGGCCCTCGACCGACGAGATCCGCAGCGCCATCCTCTGGGCCCTCGACCACGACCGCGCCGCCCTCGTCGAGCACCGGGCCTACGCGCACCTCAACCTGCGCAGCCCCGTGCGCCGGGCCGCCGACGCACGCATCGTGCGCCGCTGGCTCGAGGCCTCGGCGGTGTCGTCCGTCATGACCAGCTCCCTGGCCATGGCAGCATGACCGCGTGATCGACTTCGACAACGCCTCGTTCGTCAAGCTCAACCCCTGGGACCTGGCGAGCGCCCAGAAGGACCTCCAGCAGATCCTGCACGCCGACGAGCAGGTCTACCTGGCGTTCAAGGGCGTCCGTGACTCCGTGACGTTCACGAGCAAGCGCATCCTCGCTCTCAACGTCCAGGGCATGACGGGCAAGAAGAAGGACTTCACGACCCTGCCGTACAGCACGATCCAGGCGTACTCGGTCGAGACCGCCGGGACGATCGACCTCGACTCCGAGCTCGTCCTGTGGTTCTCGGGCCTGGGCAAGGTCACGCTCGAGCTCGGGCGCGGTGTCGACATCTACACCGTGAACCGGCTCCTGGGCGACAAGGTCCTCTGACCCGCCGCCGGGTTACCGGCTGACGTCGACCCACTGCGCCCCCGCGAGCTCCGCGAGCCGGCCGGGCGTGATCGCGAACGCGCTCGTCGGGCTGCCCGCCGCCGGGTAGACCGTCTCGAAGCCCTGCAACGACACGTCGCAGTACACCGTCACGGGCCCGCTGTGCCCGAACGGCCCCACCCCGCCGATCGGCTGTCCCGTCAGAGCGGTCGTGCTCTCGGCGTCGAGCATGCGCGGCTTGGCCCCGAACGTGGCCTTGAACTTCGCGTTGTCGACCCGCGCGTCGCCTCGCGTCACGAGCAGGAAGCTGCGCTCGCCGTCACGCAGCGCGAGCGTCTTCGCGATCTGCCCCGGCTCGACCCCGAGCGTCGCTGCCGCCATCTGGACCGTCGCAGTGTCCTTGCCCGTGTCGAGGACCGTGAGGTCCGGGGCCTGGGCGTCGAAGAAGGCGCGGGTGCGGTCGGTGCTCACGGCAGGTCTCCTCGGGGTCGGCAGGAGGCCATCATCGCGCGCGCACGAGGTTCGCGACAGCCTCGAGAACGAGGATGAGGACGTTCTGAGCATCGGAGCGGCCACAACCCCGTTCTCGCGCTGGGCGGCGACCAGCTCAGGCCACGGGCATCGCGCCCGACGGCGGAGTCCCCACCTCCGCGACCGGCCGCGGCACGTACGGCTCGCCCGTGAGGTCCGCCCGCTCGACGCGGTCGAGGCGGAACCAGCGGACGGCCTCCCGTGACCGGCACCACGCGATGAGGTACCAGGCGTCCGCCGTGTGCGCCAGGATCACGGGCTCGACCCGACGGGCCGACTCGTGGCCGCGCCCGTCGCGGTACCGGATCGCGAGCACGACCGACCGGGCGAGGGACTGCTCGACGGCACGCAGGACCTGCAGGTGCACCCGGGCGCGCGGCACGGGGTCGCCCGGTACGCCGTCGACGGTGCCCGGTGCTGCGCCGTCGAACACCGCGTTCCCCGACGCGGCGACGCCTGGTCCCGCGCCACCCGCCGTCACGTCGTCCACCGACCCGTCCGGCCCCGAGGCGACGTCCAGGCCTGGGCGAGCGGCGCCGTCGGGCAGGGGGCTCGCGCCGTCCGGGGCGCGCCCGGACGCGGCGCCGTGGTCGATCCACACCCTTGCCGCAAGCGCCGCCGCCCGCTCGCGCGCCTGCGGACCGAGCGCGTCCCAGACCTTGCCCTGCGCCGTGGCGGCGTCGACCGCGAACGGGCTGCCGGGCGGGAGCGCGGCGAGCGCGACCGCGACCGCGACCGCCTGCTGCGGAGTGAAGTTCACGGGAGGCAGGGACGCGGAGGGGTCGAGCACGTAGCCGCCACCCGGTCCGGCCTGTGCCCAGACGGGCAGTCCCGCCTGCTGGAGCGCCGAGACGTCGCGCTTGATCGTGCGCTCGCTGACCTCGAGCAGGCGCGCGAGGCGCGGCCCCGTGGTGCCGCCGGGGCCGGCACGACGCAGCTCCTCGGCCACGGCGTAGAGCCGCTCGGTCTTGTTCACGCGCCGCCTCCGTCAGGTCCGGGACCGCCGACGGACGTCGCGCGGAACCCCTCGAACAATGGTGACAGACAGGTGTCACCGACACCCCGGCAGGCTGGGGTCATGACCACTTCACAGCACAGCAGCGACCAGCAGGTCCACGTCGTCCTCGTCCCGGGCTTCTGGCTCGGGGCGTGGGCATGGGACGACGTCGTCCCCCACCTCGAGGCTGCAGGCCTCGCACCGCACGCCGTGACGCTCCCCGGGCTCGACGACGTCGCGACCGACCGCAGCCGACTCACCCGCGAGGACCACGTCCAGGCGGTTCGCGACGTGATCGCGCCTCTCGACGGGGACGTCGTGCTCGTGGGGCACAGCGGCGGCGGCCCCGTGATCCACGAGGTCGTCGACCGCGACCCCGCGCGCATCCGCCGCACGGTCCACGTCGACACGGGGCCGCTCGTCGACGGCGCGTCGCTCGCCCCCGACCTGCCCGCAGGGACGGTCGAGATCCCGCTGCCCTCGTGGGAGGAGCTCACGGCCGCAGGGTCGAGCCTCGACGGGATCGACGATGCCGGGCTCGCCCGGTTCCGCGCGCGGGCCGTGCCCCACCCGGGCGGCGTCGCGGGCGGCCGGGTGCACGTGAGCGACCCCGCGCGGCTCGACGTCCCGGCGACCGCGATCTGCACGAGCCTGCCCTCGGAGGTGCTGAAGACGATGGCGCACCCCGGGCCGCCCCTGCACACCGAGCTCGGCGAGCTCGACGTCACGTACGTCGACCTGCCGACCGGGCACTGGCCCATGTTCTCGCGGCCCGCGGACCTCGCGGCCGAGATCGTGCGGGCGGCGCGGGCGTAGGCGGGCCGCGCACCCGGCCCCGTCGCCTGCGTCGCCGGGCGAGGCGGGCAGGTCGCACGACGAGGTCGGGGCCGCCCTGCGCGCAGGACGACCCCGACCTCGAAACCGGCGGGCGGCTACGACCCGGCCGCCACGGTGACCTCGACGAGCACTGCGTCGCCCAGCCCGCCCGGCGCCACGACCACGCCGCGCTCGCGGTAGTCGCCGGTCCGCGGGGAGGCGGGCACGACCACGAGGTCGTCCGGACCCGAGCCGGCCCGCACCTGCACGCCCGCGCCGCGGTCGGGGTCCACGCCCCGGTCCCGGACACGGAACACGACGGTGCGCGCCCGGCCCCCGAACTCGAGCTCGACCGTGAGTCCGTCGGCCGTCGCGGACAGGACCGGGTCGACCACGAGAGCGCCCGCCTGCTCGGTCAGGCCGAGGACGCCCTGGACGAGCTGGCGCAGGTAGATCCCCGGACCGCTCGAGTAGACGCGCCAGCCACCCCGCACGCCGACGGACCCGTCGCGGAGCCGGTCGAAGTCGCGCGCGAAGCTCGCACGGTCGGGGAAGTCCGCGTCGCTCGACGAGAAGTACGCGTTGCGCTGACGCGGCGCGGCGTGGGCGATACGGGACCCGAGGTCGAACGGGCTGATGCGGAGCAGCTCGTCGAGCGTCCGCCCGCGGCCCAGCGCGGCCAGGGCCTCGGCGTAGCGGATGTGCGCGTGCACGTACATCAGGCCGACCTCGCGCCCGACGTTCGCCGCCTGCTCGGCCCGCTGGAACGTGCGCGGGATCCCCTCGTCGAACGCGGCCGGGTGGTCCATGAGCCGCACGCCGTCGGGGAAGTGCAGGTGCTCGAGGATGAGGTTCTCGTGCTCCTCGGCCTCGGCCGGGGTGAGGATGCCCGCGATGATCGACTGGTTCATCGGGATGAGCCGGTAGCGCATCCCCGTGCTCGTGTCCCGCGGGTGGATGACGAGCTCGTCGCCCTGGTCGCCGTGCCGCACGTACCCCGCCATGACGCCGTCGACGAGCGCGCGCTCGCGCAGGTCGGTGCGGACCGCGGTCGCGAGGGCGTCGGCCCGCTCCGAGAGCGCGAGCAGGTCGCCGCGCCCGGCCGTGGTGCGGGCCAGGAGGTCGGCTGCCTGGACGAGCAGCGCGGAGGTCCAGGTGGAGGCCAGGTTGGTGCGCATCTGCGGGTCGGCCGGCTGGAGCGTGTCGTCCCAGTCGCCCTCGCCGTACGCGGGCAGCGACGTGCCTGGCAGGAGGTCGGTCTCGAGGTGGTCGAGGATCCGCTGGACGTGGTCGAGCACGGTCGCCTCGGCGTCCGCCCCCGCGGAGGCGGGGCCGCGGTGCGCGTGGTCCCAGAAGGGCACCGTCTCGTCGAGGACCGCCAGGTCGCCGCTCGCCTCGAGGTACTGGGCGAGCGCGAAGAGCGGCCAGACGACGATGTCGCCGTGCGACGAGTCGTTGTACCGCTCGGCGTACTCGTCGAACATGAACCACTGCGGGAACCCGCCCCACGTGTGCTGATGGGCGAGGACGCGCAGCACGATCTGCCGGGCGATGTCCTCGCGCCCGCCGGCGAACGCCAGCTCGAGGGGGCCCTGGCAGACGTCGCGGGTGCCCCACGCCGCGCCCGAGTACTGCTCGAGCCCGTGCGGGACGAGGAAGTGGATCAGCGCGTCGTGCGCGTACCACGGCACGAGGAGGTCGAGCTCCTGCGTCGCGAGCTCGGGGTGGGGCTGGAAGCGCAGGCCGCGGACGAGCCCCCGCACGGTCTCCAGGTGACCCGCGAGCGTGGCCTCGAGGTCGTCGAGGGGTGCGTGCTCGGGGGCGAGGAGGTCGAGCGCTGCGGCGTCGCCGTGGAGCGATCCGGAGATCGCGACGGTCAGGCCGCCCGAGCCCGTCGTGCTGGACACCCGATGCGCCGCGGCGTCCTCGAGGGCGATCGGCGAGGTCGAGATCGGCGCGGTCGAGGTGACGGCGTAGCGCAGTTCGGGGTAGTGCGCGTCGACGTCGCCGCCCACGACGGGGCGCAGGAGGACCGCGCCCTCGGACGTGTGCTCGGCGACCCAGCCCCCGGCCTCGTCGTCGAGCTCGAGCGTGGCGGTGACGCGCAGCGCTCGCTCGCACCGGACGCTCACGTCGAGGCGGTCGCGTCGGTGGTGCGCGACGGTCCGCACGTCGATGCGACCGAGGGGCGTCTCGTACACCCAGTGCACCCCACCCACGTCGAGGACGAGGGCCGACGGCACGCCGAGCAGGTGGGCGCCCTGGCCGTCGTCGACGAGGACGCGCAGCCCGCTGCTGCGCAGCAGGTTGAGGTGGTGGCGGTGGACGGACACGAGGCGGTTGGCGGTCGTGTTGCCGAGGACCACGTGCGAGACGAACACGCCGGGCGCGAACGCCGTCGCGGACAGCACCTCGTCGGTGGGCAGGACGGCGTCCCCGGCCTTGAGGACATGGCCGTGGGACCGCTCGGTCACGGTCTCCTTGCGCCCGTCGACGACGTGCGACCCGCCGGGGGTGAAGAAGGACAGCAGCGCGCCGTCGGCGTCGCGCTCCGGCAGCAGGACGTCCTCGGTGACGAGGCCGAGAGCGGCGAGCAGGTCGACCTCGTCGAGCGCGTCGCCGGACAGCAGCGGGGCGTCGCGGAGCTCCGAGCCGGTCGTGGGCAGCGGGTGCGCGGCACGTTCCTGCGCGGCGACGGCGACGGCGCCGGTGGCCCACCGGTCGACCTCGTCGACGGTGTCCGCGAGCGGCCCGCGGGCGTCCAGGTCGACGACGGTGACGGCGTGGACCTGGGTCGTGCCCGTCGAGAGGTCGAGCGGCCGGGAGACGAGCGTCGGCATCGCGTACTCGTACTGCAGCACGCCCGAGGTGACGGGGCCGAGCAGGCCGTGCGGGACGCCGTCGTGACGGGCTTGCGGGGTGAAGACCTGGAGCGAGTCTGTGAGGTGGGCGGCGGC
This sequence comes from Oerskovia sp. USHLN155, assembly GCF_037145535.1. Taxonomy (NCBI): domain Bacteria; kingdom Bacillati; phylum Actinomycetota; class Actinomycetes; order Micrococcales; family Cellulomonadaceae; genus Oerskovia; species Oerskovia sp. USHLN155. The sequence continues at coordinate 230,515 of NZ_JBBCXG010000005.1, read as the reverse complement.
CCCCTCGACGAGGAAGGTGACGGCGAGCGGCAGCAGCGGCTGCGCGGACATCGTCTGGCGGCTCGCGAGGACGGTGCCCGCGGTGGGGTGCTCGAGCGCTCGGTGGAGCAGGTACTGGCAGACGTAGGCCTCGCTCGACAGCGCGGCCGCCGGGGGCGCCAGGCCGAGGTCCTGGGCGTGCACGACGTCGTAGACCGTGCGGGCGTCCGTGCCCGGTCCGGCCGTGAGGTCGACGCGCCACACGAGGGTCCGGTCGTCCACGGTGAGCGCGACGCGCGACGTCAGCCCGAGCGCCGCACCGGACCACACGACGCGGTCGGCGCCGGTCTCGACGCTCGTCACCGCAGGAGCGGACCCGGTGAGCCGGGCGACCTCGACGGTTCCGTCGGCGTGGGTCGCGCGCAGGAGGACGCCGCCCGGCATGCGGTCGTGCTCGCCGGGAAGGTACTGGTTGACGAGGAGCCCGCCGGTCCGGACGGCGTGCACGTCACCGCCCTGCGAGAGCTCGACGGTCATCTCGCCGGAGGCGATCGTCGTGCCCGCGAGGGGGGCGGTCATGGCGGTGCTGGTCACGTGGACTCCTGCTCTGTCGTCTGTTCATCGATGGCGCGCGCGGCGCCCTGGTCCGGCTGCAGCAGCGCGACGAAGTGGTCGAAGAGGGCGACCATGTCGACGTTCTCCGGGTCCAGCAGCCACTGGAGCTGCAGCCCGTCCATCACTGCGGAGAAGAGCTGGCCGATAGCCTGCGGGTCGACCTCGGGGCGCAGCTCGCCGCGCTCGATGGCGTCCCGGAAGCGGGTGTCGTCCTGGTGGCGCAGCGCCCGGTAGCGGTCCCGGACGACGTCGTGCGCAGGGTGGCTCGGTTCGGTCGCCTCGGCGGCGACGACGACGTGCAGACCGACGAGACCGGGGGTCTCGGCGTTGCGCCGGACCTGGTCGCGGATCGTGGCCAGGAGGGAGGCGCCGTCGGTCTCCGCCTGGGTGCGGCGGTCGAGGTCACGCCGGTCGCGCTCCTCGATGGTCGCCGTCAGCAGCCCGGCCTTGCTGCCGAAGTGGTGCAGGAGGCCGGCCTCGGAGATCCCGACACGGGCGGCGATCTCGCGCAGCGAGCTGCCTCGGAAGCCCTGCTCGCCGAACACCTCGACCGCGGTCCGCAGGATCTCGCGGCGACGCTGCTCACCTCGGACCAGGCGGCCGTCCGGGCGCTTGCCCTGGGGTTGCCCGTCGGCCGTGCCCGGCACCTTCTCCTTGGACCGGCCCTGGGGCGGGGCGTCCGGGGTCGTCGTGTCGGCAGCTCGGGCACCAGGACCGCTGTCGGTCATCACCGTCTCCTTCGTCAGCATTTGTCGGTATCCACCGTATGGTGCCGGACACCACTGGTGAAAAGACTAACCGAGCGCACGCTATGGTAGTTTCGCATCGGCTCAGAGATCGAGCCGAACACTCGATGAGGAGGATTGCTCATGAAGCTCGGACGCAAGGCGGTCGCCGTCGGCATCGTCGGACTCCTGGCACTGACCGCCTGTGGGCGCGCGGACGAAGGGTCGGCAGAGAAGCCCGACGCCGGCTCCACGACGACCGTGGACGACTCGCCCGCGACAGGCGACATCACCGTCTGGGCCATGGGCGAGGAGGGCGAGAAGCTCCCCGACTTCGTCAAGGGCTTCACGGAAGAGAACCCCGACGCGAAGGTCCAGGTCACCACGATCCCGTGGGCCGACGTCATGACCAAGTTCCAGACGGCCGTCGCCGCCGGCACCGTGCCCGACGCGATCATGATCGGCACGTCGTTCATGCCGACCATGGTCTCCACGGGGGGCCTCGCGCCCGTCCCTGACGGGCTCGTCGACACCGACGACTTCATCGAGGGAGCCGCCGCCTCGACCGTGGCCGACGGGGTCGACTACGGCGTGCCGTGGTACGTCGAGACCCGCGTCATGTACTACCGCTCGGACCTCGCGGAGGCTGCCGGCGTGGCCGCCCCCACGAGCTGGGAGGAGCTCACCGCGTTCGCCCAGGCGATGAAGGCGAACGGCTCCGAGTACGGCCTCCAGCTCCCCATGGGCGACGCGGAGGACTCGACGCAGGTCATCCTGCCGTTCTACTCGCAGGCGGGCGGCTCGATCTTCAACGAGGCCGGTGACGCCTACGACCTGGACAACCAGGCGATGATCGACGCGCTCACCTACTACGCCTCGTTCTTCACCGAGGGCCTGTCGCCCCTGGCCGGCTACGGCGACACGCAGAACAGCGCGTTCGTCGACGGTTCCGACCCGGCCTTCATCTCCGGCCCGTGGATGGTCAACGTCCTCGCCGACATGCAGGGCCAGGAATGGGTCGACCAGAACGTCGCCACCGTCCCGGTCCCCGCGGGCACCGCGAACAACGACTCCTACATCGGTGGCGCGCACCTCGGCGTCTTCGACGAGGCCAAGAACGCCGACGGCGCCTGGAAGCTGGTCCGCTGGCTCGCCGACCCCGAGACGCAGCAGGAGTGGTACGCCGCGACGAACGACCTCCCCGCCGTCACCAGCGCGTGGGACGACGAGGCCCTGACGTCCAACCCGCGCACCCAGGTGCTCCAGCAGCAGCTCGAGAACACGATCGCCCCGCCGACCGTGCCCAGCTGGGACGAGCTCTCCGCCACGATCGAGACCGAGGCCGAGAAGGTCGCCAACGGCAAGGTCACGGCCGAGGACGCGGCGAAGACGATCCAGGCCAAGGCCGACGCTCTCGGGCTCGGCTGGTAAGTCTCCGCCATGACAACGACCACCGAGGGACGGCGCCGACGTTCGGTCGGCGCCGTCCACCGGCGACGTCAAGCCGTCGTCGCCTGGCTGTTCGCACTGCCGTTCGTCGCGGTCTTCTCGGTCTTCATGCTGGGACCGCTGCTCGCGTCGTTCGGCATGTCGTTCTCGGACCTCACGGTCCGTGACATCAAGACGCCCTTCGCGGTGAACTTCGTCGGGCTGGACAACTTCGCCCAGGTCTTCCAGGACGAGCTCTTCCGCAAGGCGCTCGTCAACACGTTCTTCTTCGTGGTCGTCGGCATCCCGCTGACGATGGCGCTGGGCCTCGCCCTGGCCGTCGCCCTCAACTCGGGCATCGAGAAGTTCCGCAGCGTCTTCCGCGTCGGCTTCTACACCCCCGTCGTGACCTCGATCGTCGCCGTGGCAGTCGTCTGGCGGTTCATCCTCCAGGACTCCGGCCTCGTCAACACCGTGCTCGGCTGGGTCGGCATCAACGGCCCCGACTGGCTGAACGACAGCACCTGGGCCATGCCCTCGATCATCGTCATGGCCGCCTGGCGCAACATGGGCACGCTCATGATCATCTTCCTCGCCGGACTCCAGGCCATCCCGCGGGACGTCTACGAGGCGGCCGAGGTCGACGGTGCCGGCGCCTGGCGCCGCTTCCGTTCCATGACGGTGCCCCTCATGCGTCCGACCCTGCTGCTCGGTGCGGTCCTCCTGTCCGTCGGCTTCCTCCAGGTCTTCGAGGAGCCGTTCGTCATGACCAAGGGCGGGCCGGTCAACTCCACGCTGACCATCAGCTACTACGTCTACAACCAGTTCGGCTACGGCAACTACGCGTTCGCGTCCGCAGCTGCGTACGTGCTCTTCGCCCTGATCGCCGCCCTCGCGGCCGTCCAGTTCCGCCTGCTGCGGTCGAAGGAGGATTGACATGGCCCTCACGTCCTCGAAGGTCGCACCGGCACCGACGGGAACCAGCCCCGCACCGCGCCGCGCCCGCCGCCCGATCCGCTGGTCGCGCGGCGCCACGTACACCGCGCTCGTCGTCGGGCTCCTGCTCACGCTGATGCCGTTCATCTGGATGCTGCTCGGCAGCTTCAAGACGCAGGGCGAGCTCCTCCAGCGGCCCATCACGTGGTGGCCGGAGAACCCGACGCTCGAGAACTACGAGAAGTGGCTGTCGCAGCTCAACTACGGCCAGTTCTTCACCAACTCGATCGTCGTCGCCGTCGCCGTCGTGCTCGGCAACATCGTCTTCTGCTCGATGGTCGGGTACGCGCTCGCGAAGATGCGGTTCCCGGGCAAGAAGGTGCTGTTCGCGCTCGTCATGCTGACCCTCATGGTCCCGGGCGTCGTCACGCTGGTGCCGATGTTCGTCCTGGTGTCGAACATGGGGCTGGTCAACACCTATCCAGCGCTCGTCCTGCCGTTCCTCGCGGGACCGCTCGGCGTGTTCCTCATGCGCCAGTTCATCCTCGGGATCCCCGACGCGCTCATCGAGGCCGCCCGGATCGACGGCGCGGGCGAGTTCCGCATCTTCTTCAAGATCGTCCTGCCCCAGTGCGGGCCGCCGCTCGCGACGCTGAGCATCCTCACGTTCCTCGGCTCGTGGAACAACTTCCTGTGGCCGCTCGTCGTCGCGCAGACCGAGAACATGTACACCCTCCCGGTGGCGCTCTCGCTCTACTCGGTCGGGTCCAACGGCACCTACTACGGCCTGCTGATGGCGGGCTCGGTGCTCGTCGTGACCCCGATCCTGATCCTCTTCCTGTTCCTGCAGCGCTACTTCGTGCAGGGCATCGCCATGACCGGCATCAAGTAGGAGATTCCCCATGCCCCTCACCTTCCCCGACCCCTTCGTCTGGGGCGCCGCGACGGCCGCCCACCAGATCGAGGGCAACAACGTCAACAGCGACTGGTGGGCACGCGAGGTCGCGGCCGACTCGACCCTCTCCGAGCCGTCGCGAGACGCCGCGGACAGCTACCACCGCTACGCCGAGGACATCCGGCTCCTGGCCGAGTCGGGCCTGACGTCCTACCGCTTCTCGCTCGAGTGGGCACGCATCGAGCCCGCCGAGGGCCTGTTCTCCCGGGCCGAGCTCGACCACTACCGCCGCATGATCCAGTGCTGCCTCGACCACGGTGTCACGCCGCTCATCACGCTGCACCACTTCACGTCCCCCCGGTGGTTCGCCGAGGACGGCGGATGGACCGACCCGCGGTCCGTCGAGCGCTTCGCCCGCTACGTGGAGCGCGTGCTCCCGCTGCTGGACGCCGCCTCGCACGTCTTCACGATCAACGAGCCCAACATCCTCGCCATGATGATCACGGCGGCCAAGGGCGCCGAGCAGCTCCAGGCGGGCACCATGCACGCGCCCGACCCGGTCGCGACCGAGAACCTCATCGCGGCGCACCGCCGAGCGGTCGAGCTCGTCCGCACCGTGGGCGTCCCCGTGGGCTGGCCCGTCGCCCCGCAGCAGTTCTTCGCGGACCCCGGTGCCGAGGAGGTCCTGCGGGAGTACGCGTACCCGCGCGAGACCGTCTTCCTCGAAGCCGCGCGGGGGGACGACTTCATCGGCGTCCAGGCCTACACCCGCACCCGCATCACGGTCGACGGACCGCTCCCCGCACCCGAGGACGCAGAGAAGACCCTCACGGGCTGGGAGTACTACCCGCCCGCCATCGCCGAGGCGGCGCGGCTCGGCCACGAGATCACGGGCCTGCCCGTGCTGGTGTCGGAGAACGGCATCGCGACGGCCGACGACTCGCGACGCATCGACTACACCCGTGACGCCCTGCGGGCCTTGCGTGCCGAGGTCGACGCAGGCCTGCCCCTGATCGGCTACCTCCACTGGTCGCTGCTCGACAACTACGAGTGGGGCTCCTTCGCGCCGACCTTCGGTCTCATCGGCTGGGACCCGGAGACGTTCGAGCGCCTCCCCAAGCCGAGCCTCGGCTGGCTCGGGTCCGTCGCCCGCGGCGAGGTCTCGCTCGACGACTGAGCCGAGCACCCGCCTGCCCGACCGGCAGGCCACCGCCCGCCGAGCACGAGGTCGAGGTCGTCCTGTTCCCCAGGACGACCTCGACCTCGTCCTCGTTCCCGGTCCCGGTCACGGTCACGGTCACGGTCCCGGCCTGGGCCTCGGCCTCAAACTCGGACTCGGCCTCGCCGGGATCCCACCGGGTGCAGCACCGCTGAACGGGTGCATCCTGGAGGAAGGGCTCCGCCCCGGAGCTCCCCCGGTCAGCGAGGAGTCGACATGTCCGGTCTCATGCTCGCCAGCAGCGTCGATGCTGCGGTCTACGTCCCCACGGGGTCCGGCCCCGCGAACTGGTTCCTGCTCTTCGGCATCGTGCTCGTCGCGTCGATCATCGTGTTCATGGTCGTCGAGCTCGTCCGTGCCGCGCACGACCGGCGCCTGCCGCCGCACCGGCGCATGTCGCACTGACCACGAGGTCGGGTCGCAGACCGGTCGGCGCCCCGCCGAGGTAGAACGTGCCGCGCGAGGTAGGACGCGACGCGCACTACCTCGCCCAGCACGTTCTACCTCGCGAGCCCGCAGGTACCCGCGGCCGTCAGCCCAGCGTCGTCGGGAGCTGTGCCGCACCCTCGCCCGGGGCCTCACCCAGCACGCGCTCGGCGAGGAACGCCTGCACCACCTGGTACCAGACGATCGCGTGCTGCGGCTGGAGCACCCAGTGGTTCTCGTCGGGGAAGTACAGGAACCGGTGGTCGGTGCTCCCGTCGGCCGCGGCAGGCAGGCCCGACGCCGACAGCAGCTCGTACCAGAGGCGAAGGCCCTCGCCGATCGGGACGCGGTAGTCCTTGTCGCCGTGGATCACGAGCATGGGCGTCACGATGTCGGCCACGAACCGGTGCGGGGAGTGCTCGGCCGACATCTCTGGCGTCATCTCGCGCTGCCAGTAGTAGGACGCGTCGGTCGTGGGGCCGAACTGGTCGAGGGCCCACAGGCTCGCGTGCGTCACGACAGCCTTGAACCGGTCGGTGTGTCCAGCGACCCAGTTCGCCATGTACCCGCCGAACGAGCCGCCCATCGCGGCCGTGCGGGTCTCGTCGACCTCGGGCAGCGCCTCGGCCGCGTCGGTGATCGCGAGCAGGTCCGTGTACGGGGCCGCGCCCCACGCCCCCCAGCCGCGCTGCACGAAGTCCTGCCCGTAGCCCGTCGACAGCGCGGGGTCCGGCAGCAGCACCGCGTAGCCCTGCGCCACGAGGATCCAGGGGTTCCAGCGCCAGCTCCACGCGTTCCACGAGCCGAGCGGCCCGCCGTGGATCCAGAGCAGCAGCGGCGCGGGGTTCTCGGCGCTCGCGCCGTGCGGCAGGGCCAGCCAGCCGCGGACGCGCACGTCGTCCGACGCCGCGGTCTCGATCTCGGTGAGCGTGCCCGGCAGGTCGGGGCTCTCGACGGGGCCGCGCAGCGCGGTCGCCGCGACGGGCGCGCGCTCGCCGGCAGGGGCCGCGAGGAAGTCCGCGAGGTCGATCCGCACGGGGTGCGAGGGCTCGAGGTAGCTCGTGCGCTGGGCGTACGCGGCCGAGGCGTCGGGGGCGACGCGGACGTCGGTGAACGTCGCGTCGTCCGAGGTCAGGCGCGACACCGCGCCGTCGGCTCCCGACCCGTCGGGCGTGAACGCGACGTGGAAGACCGGGCCGCGTCCGTCGTCGTCGGCCGTCACGAGCAGGCCCGAGCCGTCCGGCAGCCACGCGGCCGACGTGGGCCAGCGGTCCCAGCTCGCGGCGAGCGAGCGCAGGCCGTGGTTCGCGCCGCCGTCGTCGGGGTCGCCGTCCGAGCCGTCGCCCGCGCGCAGCGGGACGACCGCGAGGCCCTGCTCGGGCGCGGCCTGCGGGGTCGTGATGGTCTCGCGCACGAACACGACCCACGCACCGTCGGGCGAGATCACCGGCGACGAGGCTTCGGCGCCGGGCTCGTCGACGAGCGTGCGGCGCTCGCCGGTCGAGGTGTCGATCGCGACGAGGATCGAGCGCTGGGACGCGCCCGGCCCGGCGACGGACCAGGACGTGACGAGCGTGGTCCCGTCCGCGGAGAGGTCCGCGGAGTGCTCGCGCAGCGCCGGTCCGACGGCGGAGGTCACGTCGCGCAGCTCGACGCGCCCCGCGGGGAGGTCGAGGTCGTCCGCGTCGGAGTCGGCGGGCGCTGCCGGGAGCGGGCGAGCCGGCTCGTCGGTCAGGTGCGAGAGGTCGGCGACGAAGCGGTGGGGCTCGGACGGGCCCAGGTCGTGGTCCCAGTACCGCACGGGGTAGCCCGTGTGGAGGATCGCGGCGACCTTCTTGTCCTTGCGGGCCGTGCGCAGCTCGGCGTCGTGAGCCAGGTCGCGCGCGCTGGGCAGGACGTCGGCCGCGAGAGAGAGGACGGGCGCGCTGCGCGCGACGAGCGGGGCCGAGACCCCTGCCGGTGCCGACGCGACGATGCGCGCCTCGCCGCCGGCGGCCGGCAGGAGCCACAGGGCCGAGGTCGGGTCGCCCTCGGCCGATGCCGAGGCGTCGCTGTCGGGGCGGGCCGAGGTGAAGAGCAGGTCGCCCTCGGCCGTGAACGCGGCTCCCGCCTCTCCCTTGGTGCTCCGGGTCAGGCGGCGGGCCGGGGCCTCGCCGGTCGGGTCGACCTCCCACAGTGCCGAGACGTACGCCGTGCGCTTGGCGTCGAGCGTCGACACGCTCGTCACGAGGCGGCGCCCGTCCGGGGACATCACGAGGCCGCCCGTGCGGGGGATCGCGACGTACTGGTCGAGGTCGTGGAAGGGGGTCGGCGCGCTGGCGGCGGGGTCTACGTTGTCGGTGGTCACTGCACCGTCCTATCACGACGCCCCGCCCCCGGCGCCGTACCACGGCCCGCATCCCTCGCGGTGCCGAGCATGCGGTGGGCGTCGCTGCCGGCCCGATTCTCGACGGCAACCGCATGCTCGACTCGCGACAACCGCATGCTCGGCAGCCGGGAGCTCGGCGAGCGCATACTGGACCCGTGCCCAAGGTTCCCTTCCTCGCCCTGACCGTGAGCGCCGCCGTCGGGCTGCTCCTGACCGGGTGCGGGTCCGAGCCCGCGCAGGACCTCGACGACACCGTGCTCGCCGGGATCGTCGCCGCCGGTCGCTCGGACGGCGACCTCGACCTCATCTCGACGACCCACTTCGACTGGCAGAAGGCCGTGATCGTGTGCCCCGGCGACGACCCGACCGAGGTCGCGGAGGCCGCCGGGACCGACGGCCCCGTCCAGGGCGAGCTCCCGAGCACGGTCGACGTCGGCACGGGACACCTCGTGTTCGTCAACGACGACGAGGTCGTGCAGGTCGCGGACCTGCGCCTCGCCCAGGCCGACGTGTGCTCCGAGGACCTCTCGCTCACCAACCGGGTCCTGAGCCCGGGCGCCACGCTGACCGTCACGCACGGCACGGGTGACGGCTGGGTCGTGACGCGGGGCTGAGCCGCCGCGCTCCGGGGTGCCGAGAACGGGATCAGGGTCGTTCTGAGCCCGAGGACGACCGATACCTCGTTCTCGGCACCGGCGACACCGGGGGGTTGAGGCGTGCGACGAGCTCCGGCAGGTCGGCGACCGAGTCGAGCAGGAAGTCGTGGCGCTCGCGCCCGAGGTCCGCCGCACCGAGCTTGCCCGTGAGCACCCCGACGACCGCCCCGGCCCGCGCGTTGACCCCCGACCGCAGGTCGAGCACCGTGTCACCCGCGACGAGCACGCGCGCGACGTCGAGCACACCCGTGCGCTCCATGTCGCGGTGGACCATGTAGGGCGCCGGGCGGCCCAGCGGCACCTCGTCGGCGCACGTCACGGCGTCGAGCGTGACCTCGGGCGAGAGCCACTGCTCGGGGCCGGACGCGACGGTCCAGCCGAGCACGTCGAGGATCCCCCGGGTCACGTCGCGCGTGAAACCCGTGGTCAGTGCGACCTTGACGCCCGCGGCGCGCAGGGCTGCGAAGGCCTCGGGGGCGCCGGGGATCGCGGTCGGCGGGTTCAGCCGGTACGCCTCGTGGAGCAGCGCGGTGAAGCGCACGAACGCGGCGTCGACCGTCCCCTCGTCGGGAGCATCCCCCGACGCGCCGGAGCCGATCGCGAGCAGGGCGGTGATCGCCGCGCGCTTCTCGGCCCCCATCCAGTGCTGGACGTCCGACGACGTCGCACTGCTCCCGTGCTCGAGGACCGCCGTGTGCAGCGCGTCGTAGACCGCGCCGCCCTCCTCGACGGTCGTGCCCGCGACGTCGAGCGCGACGAGCTCGATCGCGAGGGGCGGTCGCGCGGCGGGCGGTGCGGGCGCGGTGGTCGAGGTGATGCTGCCGGTCATGCGGAGGGCTCCAGGTTCGGGTCGGTGATGGTGGCGACGTCGGTGAGGTCGGAGAAGGGGGCCGTGTCTGCCCGGCCGGCCGTCGGCGACACGAGGGACGCCGCGGCGGCCGACGCCGTCGGGAAGCGGACCATCGAGAGCGACGTGTCCTGGGTGTTGTCGATCGTGAAGGCCGCGAGCTCGGGCAGGTAGCGGTCGTCGGCGTACTCGACGGGGACGCCCGCCGCGTTGCGCGTGGTGCGGCGCTCGCGCAGCAGCGGGGCGCCCGTGGGCACCTCGAGCAGGTCGGCGTCGGTCTCGTCGGCCGCGACCGCGTCGATCACGTGGCGGGCCGCGTGCAGGTCCGCGCCGCGCGAGATGAGGTGGTCGTAGATCGAGCCGGTGTCCGGGTCGAACTCGAAGATGAGGCGCCCGACCGGCTCGATGAAGGTGTCGCGCTCCACCATCGCCGGGACCCCGTCGAGCAGGCGCAGGCGCAGGACCTCGACCACGGGCGTGCCTTCCTCGAGGCCCAGGGCGTCGGCCGCGACGCCGTGCACGCCGCGACGCGCGACCTCGACGGTCCGCTGACCGGGCACGCGCCCCACCCCTGCGGCCCACCGGCTGAACGACAGGAAGGTCTCGAACGGCTGCGGGACCGCGCGCGAGCGCACGACCGGCGGGCGCCCCTGGCCCCCGCCGATGAGTCCTTCGCTGCGCAGCGTCCCGAGCGCCTGGCGGACCGTGCCGCGCGAGATCGAGAACTCGGCGCACAGCGAGGACTCCGACGGGAGCGAGTCGCCGATCGCGTACGTGCCGGACACGATCCGACGGCGCAGCTCGCCCAGCACGTACTGGTGCAGCGGGCCATGTGAGGGCTGTGGCGGCTGGGCTGCCGACGCCGGCTGGGCCGGCTGGGCCGCCGGGGACGGCACGATGCGGGAAGACGAGGACTGAGCCATGACTTGACCATACAGGCCGCCCACCCACCGAGAACGGCGTCCCGATGACGGCCGCATGAACCCCGCGGACGGAGCGCCAACGCCAGGTGAACACTCCGGAAACTTGTCTGGACAAGTCTCGGAATCGCTTGATCCGTGCTCGTTCCGCACGGCAGTGTCCGTGTCGTGAGCAGCACAGCACCTCGACGCCCGGCCCCGTCCGGCCGCACACCCAGCCTCCCCGCCGGCCACCCTGGCACGCACCGCCCGTCCGCCGGGAACGGCCTCCCCGCCCGCGTCGACCTCGTGGTCGTCGGAGCCGGGATCGTCGGCCTCGCGCACGCCGTCGAGGCCGTCGGCCGAGGGCTGTCCGTCCTCGTGGTCGAGCGCGACGACCGCGCCGTCGGCGCCTCGGTCCGCAACTTCGGGCACGGCTGCTTCACCGCGCAGGACGGCACGGCCCTCACCTACGCCTTCGCGGCCCGCGAGCGCTGGATCCAGCTCGCCAAGGAGGCCGACTTCTGGCTGCGCGAGTCCGGCACCGTCGTCGTGGCCCGCGCCGACGACGAGCGGCAGGTCCTCGAGGACTTCGCCCACGGCCGCGACGGCCACGTCCTGCTGCTCGACCGCGACCAGGTCCTCGACCGCGTCCCGGGCGACCCCGACGAGGTCGTCGGCGGCGCGTTCCTGTCCCAGGACATCCGCGTCGACCCCCGCGAGGCGGTCCCCGCGATCGCCCGCTGGTACGCCGAGCAGCGCGGGGCGCACCTCGCCTGGTCCACGACCGTCCAGGGCTTCGAGGCTGGCAGCGGCGTGACCCTCGTGCGCACCTCCCGTGGCGACGTCGTCGCGACCAAGGTGATCCTCGCCGTCGGGCACGACGTGGACCGGTTCTTCCCCGACACCGCCACCGCCGCGGGCATCCAGCGGTGCACTCTCCAGATGCTGCGCGTCGACGCCCCTGAGGGCGCAGGCGGCGGCCCCCGCGAGATCGACCCCGCGATCTTCACCGGCACCTCGTTGCTGCGCTACGACGGCTTCCGCCACTCCCCCGCGACCGCCGCCGTCCGCGAGCGCCTGAGGGCCCAGCACCCCGCCCTGGTCGACGCAGCGGTGAACCTCATGGTCACCCAACGCCCTGACGGGACCCTCACGCTCGGCGACACGCACGCCTATGCGACCACGCCCGGGCCGTTCCACCCCGAGGCCCTCGACGCGCTCCTGCTCACCGAGGCCGCGCGGCTCCTCGGCACGGGCCCCCTCACGGTCCGCGAGCGGTGGCAGGGCGTCTACGCCTCCGCGCCCGCACCGTTCCTCGACGTCACGCCCATGCCGGGCGTGCGCGCGGTGTCGGTCACGTCCGGCATCGGCATGACCACCGCGCTCGGGCTCGCCCCGCGCGTGCTCGACAGCTTCCTCTGACGGACGACCCTCTCTCGTCCCTCCGACCCAGACCAGCCTCTCTCGCGAAACCCCCACCCCAGGAGAAGACATGCACCGCAGCCGCACCGGCCAGGCCACCTCGGTCCTCGCCACCGCACTGCTCCTCGGCGCGCTCAGCGCCTGCTCGACCGGCACGGCCGACGCGGGGACCAGCACCGACGGTGCCGAGTCCGCGACGTGCCCGAACGGCGCGATCCGCTTCGGTATCGAGCCCTACGAGGACCCCGCCAAGCTCGAGCCCGCCTACCAGCACCTCGCCGACGCCCTGTCGGAGAAGCTCGACTGCCCCGTCGAGCTGACGATCGTCGAGGACTACTCGGCCGAGGTCCTCGCCATGGAGAACGGCAAGCTCGAGCTCGCGCAGTTCGGCCCGCTCGGTTTCGTGTTCGCGAGCGAGCGTGCCGACGCCGAGCCCCTCGCCTCGTTCGGCCTCGCCGACGGCTCGCTGTCGAGCTACACGGCCGGGATCTGGGTCCCCGTCGACTCCCCGATCCAGAGCATCGAGGACCTTCCGGGTCACTCGCTCGCGCTCGGCTCGACGGGCTCGACGTCGGGCGACGCCCTGCCGCGCTTCGCGATCCTCGACGCGGGTCTCGCCGAGACCGACGTCGAGATCACCTACGCGGGCGGCCACCCCGAGGCGCTGCTCGCCCTGACCAACGGTCAGGTCGACGCCGCACAGATCAACTCCCAGACGCTCGCGACCGCCGAGCGCGAGGGCACGTTCGACTCCTCGACGTTCCGCCAGGTCTGGGAGTCCGACCCCATCCCCAACGACCCCATCACGGTCGCCGGGTCGCAGAGCCAGGAGTTCAAGGACGCCGTGCGCGAGGCCCTCCTCACGCTCGACACGGCCGACGTCGAGGCCATCGGCGCGTTCCTCGACGTCGACCCGGCGGGCCCGCTCGTCGAGGTCGACGTCGACACGTACCAGCCGCTGTTCGACCTCGCGAAGACGCTGAAGCTGACCGCCGACGACGTCTGACCCTCCTCGAGGAGCGGTCGGGGGGCGCCCCGGGGCGGGGCGCCCCGGCGGCACTCCACCGCACCTTCGTCTGGTCGGCCGCGATCCCGGTCGACCGTCCTGTTCCCCGCGGGCTCGCGTCCCGCTCCAGCAAGGAGTTGTTCGAGATGGCTTCACACCACGGCGCGCTCGCGCCGGGCTCGCCGGGGCTGCCCGGCGGGCCGGGCGGCTCGGCCGGGCCCGGCGCGGCCGAGGGCGTGCTGCACCTGCCCGACGGCGTCCGCTCGCCCGGTCTGCACGTCCGCGGCCTGCGGGTCCAGTTCAGCACACGCTCCGAGGCCGGCGACGCCGTGCTGCGCAGCGCGGTCGACGGCATGGACCTCGACGTCGCGGCGGGCGAGCTCGTCGCGATCCTCGGCGCCAACGGCTGCGGCAAGTCGACCACGCTCAAGTCCGTGATCGGGCTCGCGCCCGTGACGTCGGGCGAGGTGTGGGTCGACGGCGAGCAGGTCCTCCCCCACCACCGGACCTCGGCGGCGGAGCAGCACGAGGCCAGGCGCCGGGTCGCGATGATCTTCCAGCAGGTCAACCTCGTGCGACGACGTACCGTGCTCGACAACGTGTGCGCCGGGGCGCTCGGGCGGCTGCCGCTGCGCCGGTCCCTCGTCGCGTCGCTGTTCCCCCACGACCTGCGCGCCGAGGCCATGCTCTGCCTCGACCGCGTCGGCCTCGCCGACCGCGCGCTCGACCGCGTCGGCCAGCTCTCGGGCGGGCAGCAGCAGCGCGTCGCCGTCGCGCGCGCCCTGTGCCAGCGGGCGAGCGTCCTGCTGGCCGACGAACCCACGTCGGCGCTCGACCCCGCAGCCTCGACCCAGGTCATGGAGCTGCTCGCGACGCTCGCGCACGACGAGGGCCTCGCGGTCGTCGCCGTGCTCCACGACCCCGAGCTCGCGCGCGAGCACGCCGATCGCCTCGTCGGGATGGTCGCGGGCCGCGAGCGCCTCAACGGTGCGCCGGACGCGGTGACGCGCGACGCCGTCGAGCACCTGTACTCGGCCGAGACGGCGACCGTGACCGTGACCCGGACGACCGTCGGAACGAGGATCTCCGCATGACCGCCACCGCCCCCACCCGCTCGCCCCGCTCCCCGCGCGGCGGTTCGCCCGCCCGGGCCGAGGTGCCGTCGCCCGAGAGGCTCGCGCACGTCGTCGTGCCGACGGCGCACCGCTCGGGCCGGCAGGTCACGACCTGGGTCACCGCGGGCGCGGTCCTGCTCGGTCTGCACGTCCTCGCCTGGCAGGGCACGGGGTTCTCGATCAGCGCGCTCGTGGGCGGCTGGGAGGGCATGGCCCGGTTCGTCGGCGAGGCGTTCCCGCCCGACCTCGACTGGTCGACCGTCGTGGCCCCCGGGCTCCAGGCCACGCTCGTGACGCTGTGGATCGGGCTGCTCGGGACCACGCTGTCCATCCCGCTCTCGCTCCTGCTCGCGGTGCTCGCCGCACGCGGCAGCACGCCGGGATCGGTCTGGTACCAGGGGTCGCGCGCGATCCTGTCGTTCTTCCGCGCCGTGCCCGACGTCGTGTTCGCCCTCATCTTCGTGACCGCCGTGGGGCTCGGACCGTTCGCCGGGGTGCTCGCGCTCGTCGTCCACAACACGGGCGTCATGGGCAAGCTGTGGGCCGAGGCCATGGAGGAGATCGACCCCGGGCCTGCCGACGCGCTGCGCACCAACGGTGCAGGCCGCGCCCAGGTCGTCACGCACGCCGTGCTGCCCGCGGTCGTGCCGCAGTTCCTGGGGCTGCTGCTCTACCGGTTCGACGTCAACGTGCGCTCCTCGCTCGTGCTCGGTCTCGTGGGCGCGGGCGGGATCGGGTTCCTCATCAACAAGTCGATCAAGCTGTTCCGGTTCGACGAGATGCTGACCTACATCCTCATGGTGCTCGTGCTGGTGTGGGTAGTGGACCGCTTCTCGTCATGGGCGAGGGCGCGAATCGCGGTCTGAGCTCTCCCGCCCGTCGGTGCCGAGAACGGGGTTGAGGTCGTTATCCGACGGATGGCGGCCTCAATCCCGTTCTCGACCGCGCGGAACCTCGTGCTCCGTCCAGGAAGGTGCGGATCTCCGCTCCGACCCGTCCCACGACCGCAAGGTCCCGGGCCGTGAAACGGAGCAGCGCGACGCCTCGCGACGCGACGAGCAGGTTCTGACGCCGCCGGTCTGCGAACAAGGCATGGGGAGACCCGTGCACCTCGGCCCCGTCGATCTCGGCGATCAGCCACCTCCCGTCCGGGGTGCGCCAGCCCAGGTCACCGCGGGCCAGGAACTGACCCCTGTCGCCCGAGATCACCACCTGGAGATCGTCGGGCGGGACACCGGCGTCGAGGCAGTCGAGCCGGGCGAAGGTCTCGAGCGGCGACTCGGAGCGCCGGTCGCTGAGCTCCCACCACGAGTGTGTCCTGGCGACCCCGCGTCGCCCCCGCGCCATGTCGTGCGCACGGTCGAGGCCACGGGCGTCGAGCAGGCCCCGGTGCCGTGCGCTGTCCATCAGAGCGACCGCGTAGCGGCGGGCAACCTCCGGGACGGTCTGGGCGAGCGCCCAGTCCGGCGTGGCCACGTACCGGTCGGCGACTCGCGTGACGGTCATCCCGTCGTCGAACTGCCTCAGCAGGATGCCGTCCCGTGAACCCGTCGCGCGCCCGCCGGGCAGCGCCGCCTGCGCGGTGATCTGCAGCGGGAGTCCCTGGACGCCGAGCAGGGCCAGTGCGCACGGGCCGACCGCGATCGCCTCCGGCCCGAAGGCGAGGAGACCGACCCAGGCGGCGCGTCGACGGCGATGGTCCGAGACCGCCGGTCCTTCCCGACGGTCCGGCGGCACCGGGTCTGTGTCGTAGACGCCACGTGTCACCTGCGTCCAGCGCCGTTGCTCGACGAGCCGAGAACGTCGGTGCGAACGAAGTCCGTGCTCGTCGCACTGCGCCGCCGACACCAGTCCCTCCTGGCGGCGCGCGACGACGAGGAGCTCTTCGGGTACCGGCGACAGGTGGCGCATCGAGGCATCCCAGCAGGTGACGCCGAGCACGTGCCGCCGCCCGACGACGCCCTGTGGACGACCCCGTAGCCGGGGCCCCCGGTGGACGACGTCGACAACGGGAAACCCCGCGGTTCAGAACGAGGTTGAGGTCGTCATCCAACGAATGACGACCTCAACCCCGTTCTCGGCACCCAGGGAGCGCCGCTCAGTCCTTGTCCTGCTCCGCCATCTTCGCGAGCATCTTGTTGTACTCGTCCATCTCGACGTCGCCGACCTGGTCGACGCGGCGGTCGCGGCGCTTGGCGTCCTTCTCGTCGGACCGCGCCCACATGACCGCGACGACGATCGCGAGCGACAGCGTCGGCAGCTCCCCGATGCCCCACGCGACGCCGCCGCCGCGCTGCTGGTCGGCGATCGCGGTGATGCCCCAGTCATGCCCCATGAGCCCGAACCACTCGGGCACGAGCAGCTGGGTCCCGGTCGTGAGGGACACCCCGAAGAACGCGTGGAACGCCATCGTGACGAGCAGGAGCAGGAGCCGCTGCGGCCAGCCGGGCCGGTGAGGACCGGGGTCGATCCCGACGAGCGCGTTCGCGAACAGGTACCCGGCGAGCGTGAAGTGCAGGAGCATCACGAGGTGCCCGACGTACGTCGTCATCGCGAGCTCGAACGCCGGCGTGTAGTAGAACACGATCATCGACCCGGCGAAGTTGACCGCCGCGACGATCGGGTTGGCGAAGAACTGCCCCCACTTCGAGGTCACGAGGGCGAGCACCCACTCGCGCGGCCCGCGCGAGCCGTCCTTGCGCACGGGCACGGCCCGCAGGAGCAGGGTCACGGGCGCTGCCAGCACGAGGAAGATGGGCACGACCATCGCGAGCACCATGTGCTGGACCATGTGCGCGCTGAACAGCACGTGGCCGTACACCGCGGGCCCGCCGTTCGTCACCCAGAACAGGACGACGATCCCGGCGCACCACGAGACGGTCCGCCCCAGGGGCCACCTGTCGCCGCGCTGCGCGAGCCGCCGGACCCAGCGCAGGTAGACGACGAGGGCCGCGACGCACGCGAACGCGGGCAGCAGGTCCCAGCGCCACTCGGAGAACCAGCGTCCGAGGTCGGGCTCGGGGGGCAGCGGGTGACCGGTCACGATCTCGGCCGGGGTCGGGAGCGCGATCGGCTCGTCGGGCACGGGAGGCGCCGTCGACCCGAGCGCGACGGCCACGCCGGACACCGCGCCCATGACGAGCAGCTCGACCGCGACGAGCCGCCAGAACAGCCACGTCGCGGCCTTCTCTGCGGCGGCCTGCGGTCCGCCCTTCCCGTTCTTCTGCCCGACGGCGGAGCCTCCCGCCGCGCCCGGCTCACCCACGGCGGTGGTCGTCCCGGGGGACGTGGCGGTCGTGCGCGGGCCGCGGATGGGCCCGCCGACGCCCTGGAGCCGGCGCACGACGAGCTCGCGGTGCGCGAACCCGATCGCGCCGAGCACGACGATGAGGCCGATCTTGGTGAGGATGAGCACGCCGTAGTCGGTGCTGAGCCCGGCGACACCGCCGAGCCGGATCCAGGCGTTGGCGACGCCCGAGACGGCGACCGCGACGAAGGACCACCCGGCGATCGAGGAGTAGCGCGAGACCGAGGACGCGAAGGCCGTGCGGTCGAGGCCGCCGCGCAGCCGGACGATCGCGAGGACCCCGAGCCCGCCGATCCACAGGGCCGCACCGCCGAGGTGGAGGAACATCGAGGAGATCGCGAGCTCGTGGCTCGCGGCGCCGGCGGTGTGACCGGTGTTGGCCTGGAACGCGAGGGCCGAGAGGGCGAGCAGCGCCGTCCACAGGGCGCCGGTCGCGGTGCGGACCGCGAACGCGCACGCCGAGGTCAGCGCCGCGACGACGATGACGC
Organism: Oerskovia sp. USHLN155; assembly: GCF_037145535.1. Classification (NCBI taxonomy): domain Bacteria; kingdom Bacillati; phylum Actinomycetota; class Actinomycetes; order Micrococcales; family Cellulomonadaceae; genus Oerskovia; species Oerskovia sp. USHLN155. The sequence goes on along the minus strand of NZ_JBBCXG010000005.1, from coordinate 212,181 downwards.
CGAGGAGGCTGCGGCCGAGCGAGATCTGCGTGACGAAAGCCGCGAGCTGCTCGCCGAACCCGACGCTCGTGACGGGCATGCTCGACAGGACCGAGTAGCGCAGGATCGTCTGGACCACGGTGAGCACGGCCCACACGGCCGAGGCTGCTCCGGCGACCCCGAGGGCCTTGCGCAGCGGCGGCCCGGCGGGCAGCACGCAGGCCGCGAGCACGAGGGAACCGATGGCCAGGGCGATCGCGAGCTCGGTCAGCGTGGTCGAGATCGGCAGCCCCCAGCGGGCGACCGCACCGGGGTCGGCGAACCCTGCGAGGGGCTGGAAAGCCCCGGAGAAGGCTCCCGCGGCGACCACCGAGAGGATCGCGACGACCACGGCCGCGGGTCCGGAGAGCACGAGCCACCAGGGGTTGCGGGGTGCGTCGACGACGCCCCGGCCGGGGGCCTGCGCGGCCCGGTCGGGCGCGGTTCCTGAGGTGCTGCGGGGGGCGGTGGCGGTCACCCGACCAGGGTAGGCGGCATGCGGGTCATCGCGGTATTCCCCTCGGGTCGTGGACTCCCGACGCACGGCCGTCAGGGCGGCACCGGGCGCCTCGACGGGGACCTCTCCCCGCGCCTCGCCTGTGGACCAGGCACCGCGCCGCGAGGCACCCGCTGGCATACTGGGCCGGGTTCGCACGGCGTCCTCCTCGTGAGGGACGGCCTCGACGACTTCCCGAGCAGAACCCGAGCACACGCGAAGGACCTCACCATGGCCACAGGTCACGGCAGCATCTCCACGACGGACCTGGACCGCGCGGGCCACCTGCTCAAGCGCGTCGAGCAGGTGTTCGACCAGCGCGTCGTCGGGCAGGAGGCCCTGCGCACGGCCCTGGTCAGCTCGCTCCTCGCGGGCGGCCACATCCTGCTGGAGTCCGTCCCGGGCCTCGCCAAGACCACGGCCGCGCAGACGCTGGCCGCGGCGATCAACGGGTCGTTCCGCCGCATCCAGTGCACGCCGGACCTCATGCCGAACGACATCGTGGGCACGCAGATCTACAACTACGCGACCGGCTCCTTCACGACGCAGCTCGGGCCCGTGCACGCGAACCTCGTCCTGCTCGACGAGATCAACCGGTCGAGCGCCAAGACGCAGTCGGCGATGCTCGAGGCCATGCAGGAGAAGCAGACGTCGATCGGCGGCGAGAACTTCCCGCTGCCCTCGCCGTTCATGGTCCTGGCGACGCAGAACCCCATCGAGGAGGAGGGCACGTACGTGCTGCCCGAGGCCCAGATGGACCGCTTCCTCATGAAGGAGGTGCTGACGTACCCGGCCCCGCAGCAGGAGCTCGAGATCCTCGACCGCATCTCGACGGGCCGCATGTCGGCGCCCATCACGGCCGAGCCGATCAGCATCGACGACGTGGTCTTTCTCCAGCGCCTGGTCGACGACGTGTACGTGGACGAGTCGATCAAGCGGTACATCGTCGACCTCATCAACACGACGCGCCTGTCGGGTCCGCGGCCGGTCCCGGGCCTCGACCGGCATGTACGGGTCGGCGCGAGCCCGCGTGGCGGGATCGCGCTCATGCGCGTGGGCCAGGCCCTCGCGATCCAGGCCGGTCGCGCGTACGTCGTCCCGGACGACATCAAGGCGGTCCGCTACTCGGTCCTGCGTCACCGCCTGGTCCGCACGTTCGACGCGCTCGCGACCGACGTCGCGCCCGAGCAGCTCATCGACGCCGTGTTCGACGCGGTCCCGACCCCGTAGGGCACGGTCCCCATGACAGACGTGTCGCGACTGGCCCAGGTGCGGGCCAGGCTCGAGCTCCCGCTGGCCCGGCGGGCCTCAGGGCTGCTCGAGGGGCGGCACCGCTCGATCCTCAAGGGGCACGGGCAGGACTTCGACGACCTCCACCTGTACGCACCGGGCGAGGACGTGGGCGACATCGACTGGAAGTCGAGCGCCCGCGCGGGCATCCCCGTGGTCCGCCGGTTCGTGCGCGAGTCCAACGTCAACCTCGTCCTGGTCGTGGACACGGGCCGCAACATGGGGGCGACGGCTGCGAGCGGGGAGCCCAAGGCCGACGTCGTGAGCTTCTGCTGCGCGCTCGTCGCGTACCTCGCGCGCGATCGCGGAGACCGGGTCGCGCTCGTCGCGGCAGATGCGGAGCGCGTGGTCCAGCTTCCCCCTCGGGCCAGCACGCGGGACCTCGAGGTCCTGCTCCGCACGGTCGAGGGCCGGCTGGGCGTCGACGCGCCCGCGAGCGACCTGAACCGCGCTCTCGACCGTGCCCTGAGCGCCTTCCGACGCCGGTCGCTCATGGTCGTCGTGACCGACGAGGCGCGCCCGGGTCCGGAGCACGAACCTCTGCTGCGGCGTCTGCGCGTGCGCCACGAGGTCATGGTCGTCGCGGTCGCGGACCTGTCGCCCGTCGCGGGCGGCCTCGTACCGGCGGGTGCGGACCGTGCGATCGCAGCCGCTCCGACCGGCGGGACCTCCCGGCGGACGACGCAGGTCGTCGACGTCGACGGCACGCTCGACCTGCCGCCGTTCCTGCGTGGTCGCGCAGACGTCGCAGCGGGCGCGGCGCAGGCCGCGCGCGCCCGGCGCGAGTCGGTCGTGGCCCTGCTGCGTTCGCTCGAGACGGAGGCCGTGAGCGTGACCGGGACGCACGACGTCGTGCCGCGCTTCGTCGAGCTGCTGGGGAGGGCCAAGCGTGCCCGACGATGAGCTCTACGCCCCCGCGCTCTACAGCGGCTGGTGGGCGGCCCTCGGGGTGGTCCTCGTGCTGCTGGTCGTGGGCTGGGTCGTGTTCGCGCTGGTGTCCACGCGCGCGTCGGCCCAGGAGAAGGCCTCACGGTTCGCGCCACCTTGGGCGTCCCCGGGCCTCTACGACCCGTTCGCGGGGCTGCGCCTCGAGTTCGAGTCGCGCCTCGACGCGGTCGAGGCGACCTATCTCGCGGGCGGGCTCGACGAGCGCGGTCTGCACCTGGCGCTGTCCAAGGAGGTCCGCGGGTTCGCGTCGGGACGCCTGGGCGTCGACGCCTCGGTGCTGACCCTCTCGGAGATCGAGCACATGACGGGCACGCAGCACCTGACCCGCCTGATCGCCCGGTACTACCACCCGTCGTTCGCGGAGGACGTCGTGCAGGCCGTCGGGCCGCCGACCGGGCAGGAGCAGGGCGGCACGCCCACGGGCAAGGAGTCGATCGACCGCGCCCGTTCGGTGGTGAGGACGTGGTGACGCCGGGGCCGCAGGGCGCCTCGATCCTGTGGCCGTGGCTCCTGGCTGCGGTCGTGGTCCTCGTCCTGGCCGCGGGTGCGACGGCGTGGTGGCTCGCGCGCCGGCGTCGGGCGCGGGCGGAGAAGGCACGGCCCGACGACGTCACGTGGGTCGCGAACTCGTCGTACCTCGCACAGGTCCCGGCCTTCGCGGCATGGGTGCGCCGTTACCGGACGCTCCAGGTCGCGGGCCTCGTGGGGCTGCTCGTCGCGCTGGTGGGTGTCGGCGCGGTGGCTGCCCGGCCGGTCGAGACGGACCTGGTCGTGGACCGTCTGGGGACCCGGGACATCGTCCTGTGCCTCGACGTGTCGGGCTCCATGACGGCGTACGACGGAGAGATCCTCAAGGTCTACTCGGAGCTCGTGGACAACTTCGAGGGCGAGCGCATCGCGCTGTCGATCTTCAACTCGACGTCGCGCACCGTGTTCCCGCTGACGGACGACTACACCCTGGTCCAGGAGGAGCTCGCGGCAGGCGTCGCGGCGTTCGACAAGGACCCCAGCACGCTCGACTTCAGCAGCGAGCGCGACGAGAAGGACATCCTGGAGTTCCTCACGTACACCGCGGGGACCCTCGCGAACGAGTCCGCGGCGAGCCTCATCGGTGACGGGCTGGCGAACTGCGCGCTGCAGTTCGACGAGGAGGCCACCGACCGGTCGCGCTCGATCATCCTCGCGACCGACAACTACGTCGCGGGCGAGCCCATCTACACCCTCGAGGAGGCCGCGGCGCTCGTCGCCTCGCGCGACATCACGCTGCACGGCATCTACGGCGGTTCCGACCTCTACGCGGGCACCCCCGAGGAGACGGGGTACCGCGAGGTCGTCGAGGCCGGCGGCGGGCTGTACTTCCTCGCGGGCGACCCGCAGGCCGTCGAGGGCATGGTCGAGGACGTGGTCGCGCAGCAGGCCGTCGAGCTCGACGCGAGCCCCGAGGTCGTCGTGACGGACCTGCCCACGATCTGGTTCCTCGTCGCGACCGCCGGAGCCGCCCTGCTCGTCGTCGTCGCCTGGAGGTTGCGCGAATGACCATCCAGCCGTTGATCCCCCTGTGGGCGTGGGCCGCCGTGTTCGTCCCGCTGCTCGGCCTCGCCGGGTGGCAGCTCGTCGTCGCGCTCCGTGGTCCCTCGCGCAGCGCCACCGAGCAGAGCACGCCCGCCGGACCGCGCGGCGCGTGGGTCCGGCGCACCGCGCTCGTCGCGGTCCTCGCCGTGGTCGGGCTCGGTCCGTCGGTCCCCGTGACGGACCGCGACACGTCGGTCGCGAACGTGGACATGTTCTTCGTGGTCGACCGCACCGGCTCCATGGCGGCCGAGGACTTCGACGGCACGAACGAGCGCCTCGTGGGCGTGCGGCACGACATCGCGGGACTCACGGCCGACATCCCGGGGGCGCGCTACTCGATCATCTCGTTCGACTCCCAGGCCAGCCGCCAGGTCCCGCTCACGACCGACGCCCGGGCCATCACGTCCTGGGCCGACACGTTCAAGCGCGAGATCACGCTCTACTCCAAGGGGTCCCTCACCGACCGACCCCTCGACGCGCTCCGGTCCGCGCTCGAGGGGGCCGCGACGGACCGCCCGGCCAACCTCCGCCTGGTGTTCTTCCTGTCGGACGGCGAGCAGACCGCGGACGGCGAGCCCCGCTCGTTCGAGGACCTCGCACCCTTCGTCGACGGCGGCGCCGTCCTCGGCTACGGCACCCCGGAGGGCGGGCGCATGAAGGAGTACATGCCGGGCGAGGACCCGGCGACGGCCGAGTACCTGCGGGACCCGTCGCGCGCGACCCTCGACGACCCCGACTCGCCCGACGCGCTCTCGGTGATCGACGAGGACAACCTGCGGGCGATCGCCACCCAGCTGGGCGTGCCGTACGTGCACCGCGAGACCACCGCCCCGACGGCGGAGCTCGTCGCGGGTGTCGATCCTCAGCAGGTCGCGGCGGACGGCAGGCGCCTCGTCACGGCCTACCGTCCGGTCGTGTGGCCGTTCGCCCTCGTGGGCGCCGTGCTGCTCGGCTTCGAGGCGTGGGCAGCGGGCCGCTCGGCCTCGCGTCGGGTGGGGGTGCGCGCATGAGCGGCGACGGCCGGCCGCCGCAGGCTCCTCAGCCGCCGCCGTCGTGGGGCGGTCCCGACGCGCCCGGCGACCGGCGACCCGTGCACGGCGGCTCGCCGTTCCCGGCCCCCCGGCCCGGCACGCTCTCCCCCCAGGGTGCGGCGATGCGCACGAGGCGGCTGCGCCGTCGGGCGCTGCTGCTCCTCCTGCCTCTCCCGTTGCTGGTCGCCGCGCTCGTGCTCGGCGCCAAGCTGGTCTCCCTCCCGGTGGTCGCGTCCTACGCGTCCGGGCGCTACGACGCGGGCGACTACACCGACGCCGCGGCGAGCTTCGGCCTCCAGAAGACGATGAACCTCGTCGACCCGTGGAAGGCGTGGTTCAACACTGGTACCGCGGCCCACCGTGCGGGCGACGACACGGCCGCCATCTCCGACCTGCACCGCGCCTACGACCTCGCCGAGGACGAGGAACCCATGGTTCGCTGCCGGATCCAGGTCAACCTGTCGATCTCCTACGAGACCTCGGGCGACTACGAGACCATCATGGGCGAGGACCTCCTGGCACAGAAGGCCGCGCTCGAGCACGCGCTCGCGGCACGGGACGCGGGCGAGGACTACGACCAGTACGTCGTCGACCCCTACGGCACGGGCGAGGAGCTCGATCCCCAGGACCTCCAGGACGAGGCCGCCCAGTGGTTCTCGTTCGCCGAACGGTCCTTCGCGACGGCCGAGCAGGTCCGCGGCTGGCCGGGCTGCGAGGAGCAGACGCCCGAGGAGAAGGAGCAGAACGAGGCGTCCGTCCAACGTCTGCAGGACAAGCAGCAGCGGGCGAAGGACGCGCAGCCGCAGGAGCCCCAGGTCCCGCAGGGCGATTCGCAGGGCGAGGAGCCGCCGCCCGAGAACGACCAGAGCGAGCAGGAGCGGGCCGAGGCCGAGCGGCAGGAGAAGCTGCAGCAGCAGAACTCCGAGGCCCGCGACGACGAGGACCAGAGCCGGCAGGAGTACCAGGAGTACTTCGGTGGCGAGGACCCCGCGGACGGGTCGGGAGACGGCGGAGGGTCCTCGAAGAACTGGTGAGCCGCCGCGCTCGCGGCGTCCCCTCGGTCGACCTCAGTCGTCGAGACCCTCGACGAGCAGGGTCCGTGGTCCGGGGCCTTCCTCGGCGAGCACGTCGTGCGGGTTGGCCAGGACGCACTTGCGCAGGGAGAGGCACCCGCACCCGATGCAGTCGGTGAGGTGGTCACGCAGGCGCACGAGCTGTTCGATCCGGGCGTCGAGGTCGGCATGCCACATCCGGGACAGCCGCCGCCAGTCCTTGGCCGTCGGGGTCCGGTTCTGCGGGAGCGTCGCGAGCGCCTCGCGGACCAGCGCGAGCGGGATCCCGACGCGCTGCGAGACCCGGATGAACGAGACGCGTCGCAGGGTCTCGCGCGGGAAACGGCGCTGGTTGCCCGGGGTGCGGCGTGCCGTGAGCAGACCCTCGCGCTCGTAGAAGTGCAGGGCTGACACCGAGACGCCGCTGCGGCGAGCGAGCTCGCCGACCGTGAGCTCGTCGTCCGGGTGGGGCCCGTCGTCAGGCATGATTGCTCCAGGCATTCGTCGCTCCGTCCATCGTCGGGACGAATCCACTTGACCTCGACAATGGTTGAGGTTCGAGACTAGTCGAAGCGCTCGATCGGGCGCACACCTTCCGCGCAGCCCCACGGGCCCGCGCCCACCCCTGCGAGGAATCATGGAACCGCCACGCCCCGAGGCTCCCGACGCCGCGGTCGCCGCCGCGATCGGCGACTCCCCCGATACCTCGACCACGCGCACGACGACCACGGCCACCACGGCCGTCGAGGCTTCCGACGCGCCGCCCGCGGCTCCCGCCGGCGCGGGCCTGTCCCCCGCGACCCAGCGCACCGTGCTCGTCGGCATGGTGGCCCTGGTCCTGCTCGGTGCCTTCGAAGCCCTCGCCGTGGCGACCGCGATGCACACGGTCGCGACGGCGCTCGACGGCATGGCGCTCTACGCCGTCGCGTTCGCGGGCTCGATCGCCGCGAGCGTCGTCGGCATGGTCGCCGCAGGCCGGTGGTGCGACCGGTTCGGGCCGAGCCCGTCGCTGTGGGGCGGCGTGGGCATGTTCCTCGCGGGACTGGTCGTCTCGGGGCTCGCCCCGACCATGGGGGTCTTCGTCGCGGGACGCGTGGTGCAGGGGCTCGGCACGGGGATGTACATCGTGGCGCTGTACGTGCTCGTCGCGCGCGTCTTTCCCGAGGCACGGCGACCTGCGGTGTTCGCGGCGTTCGCCGCGGCGTGGGTCGTGCCGTCGCTCGTCGGTCCCGTGATCTCGGGACTCATGGTCCAGCACCTCGGGTGGCGCTGGGTCTTCCTCGCGGTGCCCGTGCTCGCCGTCCCGGCCGTGCTCATGATGCGCCCGGGCCTACGGGCCGTCGACCGTGACCGCCGCGAGGTCACCCCCGACGCGGCCGGGAACGCGGCCCTGTGGTGGGCCGTGGCCGCCGCGGTGGGGATCGGGCTGCTGCACTTCGCCGGGCAGCAGGAGGGAGCGCGGCTGTACCTCCCGCTCGTCGTGGCGCTCGCACTCGTCGTCGTCGCCGTCCCGCGCCTGCTCCCGCGCGGCACGGCGCGCGCCGCCCGTGGCCTGCCGTCGGTCATCGCGATCCGCGGCCTCGTCGCAGCGGCCTTCACCGGGACCGAGGTCCTGCTCCCCCTGCTCCTCCAGTCCGAGCGGGCCCTGTCCCCGACCCTGGCCGGTGGCATCCTCACCTTCGGGGCGATCGGCTGGTCGGTCGGCGCATGGCTGCGCGGCAAGGCGCACTGGGGCTGGTCGCACGCGCAGTTCGTGCTCGTCGGGTCGCTGTTCGTCGCGGGCGGGATCTCCGGCACCGTGCTGCTCGCCTGGGCCGCGGTGCCGCCGATCGTCGGCATGCTCGCCTGGACGTTCGCGGGCCTGGGCATGGGCCTGGTCCACCCGACGCTCTCGGTGCTCACGCTCGCGCTGTCCCCCGAGGACCAGCAGGGCGCGAACAGCTCGGCGCTCCAGGTGTCCGACGCCCTGTCCGCGGCCATCGCGCTCGCCGTGACGGGCTCGATGCTCGTGGTGCTGCGGGCGCCCCTGGGGCTCTGGGCGTACGTCGTGTGCTTCGGTGTGATGGTCTCGATCGCGCTGCTCGCGGCGTTCGTCTCGCCGCGGACCCGGGTCCCTGCCTGAGGGGTCGCGTCAGCTGCCCGCGAGCGCCTTGACGCCCTCGGCGTAGCGGTCGAGCACGATCGCCGTCAGGCGGGCGTCGGGCGCGAGCGGGGCGGTGACGAGGTCGGCGCCCGTCTCGAGCAGCCGGTCGTGGAAGAAGCCGGGAGCGAGCAGATAGGCGGCGACGACCACGCGCGGAGCGGGTGTGCCCGTCCGGCCCGGGACCGTCGCGGCGAGCGTCTCGCGGGCGGCCCCGACGGCGTCGCGCACCGTCGGGGTCGCCATGGCGCCGAACCCGACCGTGACGGGGCCGTCGTGGTGCGCGCGCAGGAACTCGGCGACCGCCTCGACGTCGCGCGCGGCGCCCGCCTTGCTCGACCCGGCCGCGGCCAGGACCACGGCGTCGTGCGGACGGACCCCGGCCTCGGCCAGGCGGTCGGCGAGGATCTCGGCGAGGCGCGGGTCGGGGCCGAGCGCGCGGGCCGCGGTCGCCGCTCCGTGCTGAGGGCCGCGGCCCTCGTGCTCGGGCGAGACGGCCTCGGTGATGTCGACGTTCACGTGGAATCCCGTGGACAGCAGGAGCGGCACGACGACGGCCGCGCCGCCGGGGCCCTCGCCCGCGGCGGGCGGCGCGACGGCCTGCGTGACGACGTCGGCGACCTCGGGCTGCTGGACGTCGACGAACGCCTCACGCACGTCGAGCTCGGGGCGGGTCGCGCGGACGTCGTCGAGGATCGCACGGATCGCGGCCTGGCCGTCCGGGTTGTTGGTGCCGTGCGAGCAGCCCACGAGAACGGGTCCGCCCACGCCGCTCGGGGTGCGGGCCGACGGCGCGCTCCCCTCGGTCGCGTCAGAGGGGAACCCCAGGATCTCCGTGCTCATGCCAGCTCCAGTCGATAGCCACGTTTGACGACGGTCTTGACGAGGGTGCGGTCGCCGACCGCCTCGCGCAACCGGGCGACCGCGACCTCGGCGGCGTGCGGGTCGCGCGAGTCGCCGGGCAGCGCCGCGAGGACCTGGTCCCGCGTCACGACGTCCCCCGCCCGGTTCCCGGCGCGCGCGGCCAGCAGCCGCAGGACCTCGAGGCCCGACGGCGAGAGCGGCAGGACGCGGCCGTCGAGCACCGCGACGCGCGAGCGGATCTGCAGGTTGCCCGCGACGGTCACGAGCGCGAGCGTCTCGGCGTGCTCGTAGTGCCCGACGAGCGTGCGGACCAGCGCGCCGAGGCGGCCGCGGTCCGGCTGGAGCGTCGGGATGCCGCGGTGCGCGAGCGGTCGGGCCGTGATGGGGCCGACCGCCGCGGCGATCATGGCGCCGCCGGCGAAGCGTGCGACGACGGCGTCCCCGACGCCCTCCGACTCGGCCGCCGCGAGCCAGGCCTCGGCACCCGGGGCCGACGTGAAGACGACCGCGTCGATCTCCCCGGCCGCGGCGGCGTGGACCGACGCGCGCAGCGCCCCCTCGTCGGGCGGCGGCCCCCAGCGGTACACGATGAGGCTCGCGACGTCGGCCCCCGCCTGCGCGAAGACCACGTCCAGGCCGTCCGCCCCCGCGCCGTGGTGCTGGACCGCGATCCGCAGCCCGTCGACCCCCTCGCCGAGCAGGACGTCCGCGATCTCGCCCGACGTCTCGGACTCGGCGACCCAGTCGGCCTGGAGGCCCGCGGCCTGGATCGCGCCGCGCGCCTTGGGGCCGCGCGCGACCAGGCGGGCCCGGCTCATGACGTCCAGCAGCTCGTCGGCCAGGCCGTGCGCGTCGGCGGCCTCGATCCAGCCGCGGAACCCGATGCCCGTCGTGACGACCACGACGTCGGGCGGGTGCGCGACCAGGTCCCGCGTACCCGCGAGCAGTGCCTCGTCGTCCTCGTTGGGCACCATGCTCAGGGCGGGCGCGTGCCGCACCTCTGCGCCCCGTCGGGACAGCGCCGCGGCGAGCTCGGCCGACCGGCGGTCGGCCGTGACGAGGACCGTGCAGCCGGCCATGACCTGGCCCAGCGCGGGGCGGTGTCCGCCGGTGGGCTCGCCCGTGACGTCCGCGACGTCCGTGACCTGATCCGTCACAGGGCGGGCTCCGGCACGAGGGTGGACAGGACGGGCAGCGATACCGAGGCGTCCGGGACGAGCAGGCCCTCGGCCGCGACGTCCCCCACGACGACGACCGCGGGCGCGCGGACCCCGACCTCGGCCGCACGACGGACGAGCGTCCCGAGCGTGGCGCGCGTGACCCGTTGGTGCTGCGTGGAACCGGACTCGACCACGGCGACGGGCGTGGCGGCGTCGGCCCCGGCGGTGACCGCCTGGTCCGTGATCTCGCTCAGCATCGACACTCCCATGAGGATCACCAGGGTAGCCGTGCGGTCGCGCACCGCGGCCAGCGCGACCACGCCCAAGGGCTCGTGACCGTTCACGACCAGGAACGCGCCGACCGTACCGCGGTGCGTGAGGGGGATGCCCGCGAGCGCCGGGACGGACAGGGCGCTGCTCACGCCGGGCACGACCTCGACCGGGACGCCCGCGGCCCGGCACGCGAGGACCTCCTCTCCGCCCCGCCCGTAGACGAACGGGTCGCCGCCCTTGAGCCGCACGACCCGTCGCCCGCGGCGGGCCTGCTCGACGAGGATCGCGTTGATCTCGTGCTGCGGGACGGGGTGGTGGCCCGGGGACTTGCCGACGTCGACGACCTCGACGCCCGCGGGCAGGTCGGCGAGGACCTCGGCGGGTCCCAGGCGGTCGGTCACGACGACGTCGGCGCCCGCGAGCGCACGCCAGGCGCGCAGCGTGAGGAGGTCGGCGGCACCGGGTCCGCCGCCCACGAGCACGACCGAGCCGCCGGGGACGGTGCCGCTGTTCCCGCCGGTCCCGCCGGTCCCGTCGGTGCCGCCGGTGCCGCGCATGCGGTTGCTGTCCGCCGGGCATGCGGTGGGCGTCCGGTCCGGGCCGGATCCCGACGACGACCGCATGCTCGGCACCGAGGGGGGCGTCACGGTGTGGGGCCCGTCGGGACGGCGACGTGCACGACACCGTCGCGCACCTCGACCGGCCACGTCGCCAGGTCCGGGCCCGCCGCGAGCACCGGGAGGAACCCGACGGGGTCGAGGCACTCCCCCGTCTCGAGCGCGAAGACCTGCTTGTACATCGGGGACGCGACGGTCGGCACCCCGCGGCGCGTTCCGACGATGCCGCGCGACATGACGTTCGCGCCGCTGAACGGGTCGAGCTGCTGGACCGCGAGCACGCGGTCGTCGGTCAGGCGGAAGAGCGCGACCTGGTTCCCGCCGACGAGCGCCGCGGCTCCGCGCTCGACCGCGAGGTCCGCGACCCCGCACACGGGCTGCCACACCGGCGCAGCCGTCGTCCCCGTCGTGCCCGTCGTGCCCATGGCCTGCGCGCTCATGCCCGTACCTCCAACGTCGTCCCGGCGATCAGTACCGCGCCCGCGGCACCCGCACGCTCCGCGGTCGTCGCCGGGCGAGGCTGCCCGCGCTCGGCCACGTAGGCGAGGTCCGGGTCCGCCGTCGTCGGCGCGTTGACGAACGACCCGAACCGCCTGAGCTTCTCGGGGTCCTCCAGGACCGCGCGCCACTCGTCCTCGTACGCGTCCACGTGGAGCGCCATCGCCGCGTCGAGGTCCGCCGCGATGCCCAGCGAGTCGTCGAGGATCACCGCGCGGATCCCGTCGAGGCCGCCCTCGACCTCGTCGACCCACACCGACGTGCGCTGGAGCCGGTCGGCGGTGCGGACGTAGTACAGGAGGAAGCGGTCGATCGTCCTGATCAGCGTCTCGTCGTCGAGGTCCTCCGCGAGGAGCCGCGCGTGCCGGGGCGTGAAGCCGCCGTTGCCGCCCACGTACACGTTCCAGCCCTTGTCGGTCGCGATCACCCCGACGTCCTTGCCGCGCGCCTCGGCGCACTCGCGCGCGCACCCCGAGACGCCGAGCTTGATCTTGTGCGGCGACCGCAGGCCGCGGTACCGCAGCTCGAGGCGCACGGCCATGCCCACCGAGTCCTGCACACCGAACCGGCACCACGTCGACCCGACGCACGACTTCACGGTCCGCAGCGACTTCCCGTACGCCTGCCCCGACTCCATCCCCGCGTCGACCAGGCGGCGCCAGATCAGCGGGAGCTGCTCGATCCGCGCCCCGAACATGTCGATCCGTTGGCCGCCCGTGATCTTGGTGTAGAGCCCGAAGTCCTTCGCGACCTGCCCGATCACGAGCAGCCCCTCGGGCGTGATCTCCCCGCCCGGGATACGCGGGACCACCGAGTACGTACCGTCCTTCTGCATGTTCGCCATGACGTGGTCGTTGGTGTCCTGGAGCGCGGCCTGCTCGCCCGTCAGGATGTGACCGTTGCCCAACGAGGCCAGGACCGACGCCACGACCGGCTTGCAGATGTCGCACCCACGACCAGGACCCGCGCCCGGGAGCCCGGCCGGGGCGACGCCGTCGGGCATCGCTGCGACCGGGGCCGGGACGCGACCGAACCGCGCGATGATCTCGCTGAACGTGTGCAGGTCCGCGACGCGGACCGCGTCGAAGAGCTGCGCCCGCGAGAGCTCGAAGTGCTCGCACAGCGCGTTCGAGACCTCGATGCCGGCCCTCTCGAGCTCGGTCGTCGTGAGCTTCTTGACGAGCGGGAGGCACGAGCCGCAGCTCGTGCCCGCCCGGGTGCAGGCCTTGACCGCGGCGACGTCTGTGCACGCGTGCTCGGTCACGGCCCCGCGGACCGTCCCCGCGGTGACGTTGTTGCACGAGCAGACCGTGGCGTCGTCGGGCAGCTCGAGCCCTGCCGCGCCGCCGCCCGCGGCGCCCTCGGGCAGGAGGAACGAGCCGGGGTCGCCCGGCAGCTCGCGCCCCAGCATGGGCCGCAGGGCCGCGTACGGCGACGCGTCGCCCACGAACACGCCGCCCAGGAGCGTGCGCGCGTCGTCGGACAGGACGAGCTTCTTGTAGACGCCCGCGACGGGGTCCGCCCAGACGAGCTCCATGGCGCCCTCGGTGCGCGCGAACGCGTCGCCGAAGCTCGCGACGTCCACGCCGCGCAGCTTGAGCCTGGTCGCGGTGTCCGCGCCCGGGAACGTCGCCGCGCCGCCCAGCAACCGGTCCACGACGACCTCGGCCATCGCGTAGCCCGGGGCCACGAGGCCCAGGCACCGGCCCTCGATGCACGCGACCTCGCCGACCGCCCACACGTGCGGGTCCGGCGTACGGCACGACAGGTCGACGACCGCTCCCCCGCGCTCGCCGACCGGCAGGCCCGCGCCCCGGGCCAGCTCGTCGCGCGGCCGGACGCCCGTCGCCAGGACGACGACGTCGACGTCGAGCCGCCCGCCGTCCACGAAGTCGAGGCGGCCCACGTGACCCGTGGCGCGCGCGGGCCGCATCTGCTGGGTCGCGGTGCTCACGCGCACCGCGATGCCCCTGTCGTTGATGAGGCGACCGAGCGCCTGCCCGCCGCCCAGGTCGACCTGCGCGTCCATGAGGTGCGTCCCGAACTGGATGACGGTCGCCTGGGCGCCGAGCGCCTCGAGCGCTCCCGCGGCCTCGAGCCCCAGGAGCCCGCCGCCGATGACGGCGCCGCGCACCGGGCGGTCGTACGACACCCCCGAGCGTTCCGCGCGCTTGGCCTCGACCCACCCACGCAGGGCCGCGACGTCGTCGATCGTGCGGTACACGAACACGCCCGGCAGGTCGTTGCCCGGGATCGGGGGCCGCGCCGCGTCCGAGCCCGTCGCGAGCACGAGCTCGTCGTAGTCGTGGACCCGGCCCAGGCGGTCCGTGACCTGGCGGGCCTCACGGTCGATCGAGTCGACACGGCAGTCGCGCACCAGGCACACGAGCGGGTCGTCCCACAGCGCCGGGTCGCCGAGGTTGAGCTCCTCGGGGTCGCGCGCCGAGAAGTACGAGGTCAGCGCCACCCGGTCGTACGGGTAGCGGGGTTCCTCGGCGAAGACGGTGACCCGCCACTCGCCGGCGGTGTCACGGGCGCGCAACGCCTCGACGAGACGCTGGGCGACCATGCCGCCGCCGACGACCACGAGGTGGCGGGGAGAGCTCGATGATGCGGTCACGGGGGCTCCTGGGGGGTGCGGTCCGGGTGTCCGGGAAACGGCTGCTGCTCCGGACACTAGGGATGCGCGGTTTCCGCGCCGCTCCCGCCCCTTTGCCCCTCCGTAACGTTCTTCTCACGCCCGCCGGGGCCCGCACGTGAGAACGTGCCGCGCGCCCGCGAGCGCCGCCCCGGGAGCCCTGTCAGCGGGGGGCGCCGGCGGGTTCGGGGGCCGTGGGATGCGCGGGCGCGGGGCCCTCCTGCTCCGGGTCCGCTCGCCGCAACCAGTCGGCGAGCCCGCACACGACGTCCTTGCACCCGCCGCAGCCGGTCGTCGCGCGCGTCGCACGGGCGATGTCCGTGGTGCTGCGCGCCCCCTCGCGCCAGCTCGCGACGATGTCGCCCTTGCTCACGCCGTTGCAGCTGCACACCGTGGTCCGGTCGGGCATGCGCGTGGGGTCCGACGCCGGGGCCGCGGCCTGCGCGACGGGTCGCAGCAGGAGGTGGGCCGGGTCCGCGGGCACGGGGACCCGCCGCGTGTAGGTCGCGGCGAGGTCGGCGCCGACCTGCGCGGCGCCGACGACGGTCGCCCCGACGAGGAACCCGCCCGCGACGACGACCTCGACGTGGCGTCCCGCGTCGGGGTCGGTGAGGCGGAGCGTGCGGTGGGTGGGGTCGTGGGGACGCCGCGAGCCGCAGACTCCCATCGCGACGACGTCGAGGCCCGCGGCCTTGAGCCGCACGACGTCGGTGGGTGGCGCGGGTGGCAACTCTCCAGCCGGACCCTCTCCGGCCGACGACCGCGCCCCACCGCCGCGAGGGGCGTCCCGAGCTGCGGCCACCTGGGGTTCCTGGGAGCCGTGGACCCCCGTTGGCCTCATCTCGCGAGGGCCGCGACCCGGCGGACCCCACGCGCTCCGCTCCACGCCGAGCGCGATCCGCAGCGCCATGCTGGGCCGGTCCTCGTCGACGAACCGGACACGGGGGCGCGTCCTCGGCCCCTCGGGGTCGTGCGCAGGACGCCCCGGCGCGTCCCCAGGTCCCGCCAGGGACACCCGGAGGGCGAGCCGCGCCGCGAGCCGCCGCGACTGCTCCCACCCCTGAGCGATCAGCCCCGTCCCGCCCTCGGGCGGCTGCGCGCAGTCACCGATCGCGTACACGTCGGGGTCGTCGGGGCTCGCCAGCCCCTGCCCGACGACGACGCCCCGGTCCACCGTCAGGCCGGCGGTCCGGGCGAGGGTCGCCTCGGGCACCGTCCCGCACGCGAGCACGAGCAGGTCGGCCGGGATCTCGTCGGCCGGGCCGGTCGGGTCCGCGGCAGGTGGCCCTCCCGTGCCGCCCGCCCCGGGCGCGCCGGGCGCGCGTCCGCCGTCGGCCACGAGGACGAGGCCCGAGACCACCGCACCCCCGTCGCCGACGCCCCGCACCACGACCTCGCGCGTGCGCGTCCCGGTCCGCACCGTGATCCCGAGCCCGGCGAGCGTACGCAGGGCTGCGAGGCCCGCGTCCGGGCCGAGCTGACGGTCCATGGGGCTCGCGCCACCGTGCACCACGGTCACCGCGAGGCCGCGCCGGGCCAGGCCGCACGCGACCTCGAGCCCCAGGACCCCCGCACCGATCACGACGGCGCGGCGGGCGTTGGCGGTCGCGGCGACGATCTCGCGCGCGTCGTCGAGCGTGCGCAGGGCGTGCACCCCGGCGGGCAGCGACCCACCGGGCCCCGCACGCAGGCCCGGGAGGTCCGGGATGCGCGCGGCCGAGCCGGTCGCGAGCACCACGGCGTCGTACGGGAAGGCCCCGTCGCTCGTGAGCACGGTGCGCGAGGCGCGGTCGATCGCGATCGCGGGCGCACCGCGGTGGACCTCGACGCGCTCGTCGTCGGCCGAGGGCAGGGTCAGCGCACCGATGTCGGCCCGGCCCGCGACGACCTCGCTCAGCAGCACACGGTTGTACGGCTCGTATCCCTCGTCGCCGAGCACGGTGACGTGCACGGCCCGGGCGCGGCAATCCCGACCCGGTCCGACGCTCGCGAGCAGGTCGGCCACGAACCGCGACCCGACCATGCCGTCGCCCACGACGACGACCCGGAACATGGCGTCGGTCATGCGACCACCTCCTCGGAGCGCTCAGACATCCTGTCGACGAACGGGCCCGCGTCGACGCCCGTGTCCGGCTCGACCGCGACCGCGCAGACCTTGAACTCGGGCATCCCGGAGACCGGGTCGGTCGCGTCGGTCGTGATGCGGTTGACGCTCCCGGCACCGCTCCAGTGGAAGGGCATGAACACCGTGTCGGCGCGGATGTCGTCGCTCCACCGCGCGGGGGCCCGGACGTCGCCCCGGGCCGACGTGAGCCGCACCGGGTCGCCGTCGCGGATGCCCAGACGGAACCCGAGGATCGGGTGCATCTCGACGAACGGACCGGGCACGATCCGGTCGAGGTCGGCGACGCGGCGCGTCTGCGCGCCCGACTGGTAGTGCTGCAGGACGCGGCCCGTCACGAGGTAGACCGGGGCGTCGGGCCGCAGGTCGTCGCTGGGGCCGACGTGGTCGACCGCGACCATGCGCGCGCGCCCGTCAGGGGTGTGGAAGCGGTCGAGGAACAGTCGCGGGGTGCCGGGGTGCGCCTCTCCCCCGGGCCTCGTCGACGGCACCGGCCAGTACAGCCCCGGCCCGCCCGCGGCCTCGTCGGCGTCGAGCCGGGCGTGGCTGAGCCCCGAGTAGTCCGCGACGCCGCCCGCCGAGGCCCGCGCGAGCTCGTCGAAGACCTCGGCCGGGTCGAGGGGGAAGGGCACGGTCGAGCCCAGCCTGCGCGCGAGCTCCGCGAAGACCCACAGCTCGGACCGCACGTCTGCCGGCGGCGTCACGGCCTGCCGTCGGCGGATCACGCGCCCCTCGAGCGACGTCATGGTCCCCTCCTCCTCGGCCCACTGCGTCACGGGCAGCACGACGTCGGCGCGCAGCGCGGTCTCGGACGGCACCAGGTCGCACACCACGAGCAGGTCGAGGGCGTCGAGCCGCTCCGCGACGCGCGTCGCGTCCGGGGCGCTGACCAGCACGTTCGAGCCGTGCACGAGCAGCGCCCGCGGTCCGCCCGGCGTCCCGAGCGAGCGCAGCAGCTCGACGGCCGGCCTCCCCTGCCCGGGCAGCGAGGCCGGGTCGACGCCCCACACCGCGGCGACGTGGGCGCGCGCGGCGGGGTCGTCGATCTTGCGGTAGCCGGGGAGCTGGTCGGCCTTCTGCCCGTGCTCGCGCCCGCCCTGCCCGTTGCCCTGCCCGGTGATCGCGCCGTACCCGGACCCGGTCCGGCCGGGCAGGCCCAGCGCGAGCGCGAGGTTGATCGCCGCAGTGACGGTCGCGGTCCCCTGGGTCGACTGCTCGACGCCCCGGCCCGTGAGGACGTACGCCCCGCGCCCGCCGCGCGCGGGCGAGGCCGCGGCGAGGAGCCGAGCGACCCGGCGGAGGTCGTCGGCCGGGACGCCGCACACGGTCTCGGCCCGCTCGGGCCACCAGGCCGCGACCGCTCGCCGCGCGTCCTCGACACCGGACGCCCGCGCCGCGAGGTACTCGTCGTCGGCGAGGCCCTCGGCCCACACGACGTGCAGGAGCGCGAGCAGCACCACGAGGTCGGTACCCGGTACGGGCTGCAGGTGGACGCCCTGGGGCGGACCCTCGCGCGGTCCCGTGAGCGCGGCGGTCGCCGAGCGTCGTGGGTCCACGACCACGAGGCCGCCGCGCTCGCGCACGCCCGCGAGGTGCTGGACCGAGGGCGGCATGGTCTCGGCGAGGTTCGAGCCGAGCAGCAGCACGGCGCCGGCCCCCGCGAGGTCGGCGAGCGGGAACGGCAGGCCGCGGTCCGCACCGAACGCCCGGTTCGCCCCTGCGGCCGCGCTCGCCATGCAGAAGCGCCCGTTGTAGTCGATGTTCGCGGTGCGCAGCACGGTCCGCGCGAGCTTGCCCAGCGCGTACGCCTTCTCGTTGGTGAGTCCCCCACCGCCGAAGACCGCGACCGCGTCGCGCCCCGACTCGGCCTGGATCGCCGTGATCGAGGCGGCGACCCGGCCGAGCGCCTCGTCCCACGTCGCGGGCCGCAGCTCGCCGCGCGTCACGACGCCCCCGGCGTCGACCGTGCGGTCGCGCACCAGCGGGACCGTGAGCCGGTCGCTCGCCGTGAGCAGGCTCGCGCTGGTCCAGCCCTTCTGGCACAGCCCGCCCTTGTTGGTGGGGAACTCGCGCGGTGCGACGACCACGGGGGGCGAGGCTCCGTCGTCGGGCACCCGGTCCTGCGCGGGCGTGAGCGTCATGCCGCACTGCAGCGCGCAGTAGGGGCAGTGCGTGTCCCGGCCCGACGGCGCCGCTCGCCCGGTGCGGACAGCGTCCCCCGGGGCGTGGGCCGGCCGGGCGACGGGCTCCATGCTCAGACCCCCGCCGCGGCCAGCGACGCACCTCGGCGCTGGTAGACGGCCCACGTCACGACAGCCATGACGGCGTACACGCCGATGAAGATCCACAGCGCCGGGACGAGCGACCCCGCGAGGTCGTTCGAGACCGCGAAGCCGCGCGGGATGAGGAACCCGCCGAACGCCCCCACGGCCCCTGCGATCCCGATGCACCCCGCGGCCGCCTTGCGCACCCGGAGGCGGTGGGCGGCGCGCTCGTCGTCGGGCAGTCCCTTCGCGGCCGCCTCCCCCGACGCCGCGAAGACCGCGGGGATCATGCGGTAGGTCGCGCCGTTTCCGATGCCCGTCGCGACGAACAGCAGCAGGAACGAGCCGAAGAACGGCCCGAACGAGTGCGACCCGAGCGCCTGGATCGCGCCGAACGCGCCGACGGCCATGACGGCGAACGCCGCGATCGTCACGCGCGCACCGCCGACCCTGTCGGCGACGATCCCGCCGAGCGGTCGGGACACCGAGCCGACGAGCGCACCGAGGAACGCGATCGAGAGCGTGACCTCGGGGAACTGGTTCTTGAGCAGCGTCGGGAACGCGCCCGAGTAGCCGATGAACGACCCGAACGTCCCGATGTAGAGGAACGAGATGATCCACGTGTGCCGGTTGCGGGCCGCCGCGGCGAACGACCGCACGTCCGCCCTGGCGTGCGACAGGTTGTCCATGAAGCGCCACGCGAGGAACGCCGCGAGCAGCACGAACGGGATCATCATGAGCCCCGCCCGCTCCAGGGCGATGCCCGCCCCCGTCACGATCACGAGCGGCACCGCGAGCTGGACCGCGGCCGTCCCGAGGTTGCCGCCCGCGGCGTTGAGCCCGAGCGCCTTGCCCTTCTCCTTCTCGGGGTAGAAGAACGAGATGTTGGCCATGGAGGACGCGAAGTTGCCGCCCCCGACCCCGGCGAGCGCCGCGACGAGCAGCATCACGCCGAACGGCGTCTCCGGGTCCTGCACCACGACCGCGAGCGAGACCGTGGGCACCAGGAGCAGCAGCGCGGACACGATCGTCCAGTTGCGTCCCCCGAACAACGGGACCGCGAACGTGTACGGGATGCGCAGGGTAGCGCCCACGAGGCTGGGGACGGCGATGAGCCAGAACTGCTGGTCCACGGTGAAGGTGAAGCCGGCCGCGCCGAGCTGCGGCACGACGATCGACCACAGGGCCCACACCGCGAACCCGAGGAACTCGGCGAACACCGAGATCCACAGGTTGCGGGTAGCGACCTGGTGGCCGCCGTCGCGCCAGAACGTGGGGTCCTCGGGGTCCCAGTGCTCGATCCAGCGCCCGCGGCGTCGGGACGGGGCCGCTCCGGGCTCCGGGGCCTGCGTCGACCCCGACGACGGCGCGAGGGTGGTGGTCGTGACCTGCGGGGTGGGACCTGCGGGGACGGGCATGGCGCCTCCTGGTGGGACCTGGGTGAGACCTGGGCGGGACCGGGGCCGGCGGGGTCGGCGAGTGACGCCCGACCGGTACCCGTGACCGTAGGAAGCGCGTGTTTCTGCCGGGCACGGTGCCCGTTTCCCGTCCGTAAGGGTTTGCGCACACCGCGGCCGGCCGGGCTGTGAGCCGCTCCTGCACCGTCCGCGAGGAGCGCAGTGACCAAACCGTCAGGTGATTTCCGGGCGGTGCGGCGTTTCATCCTGCCCGAGTCTCACGAAGCCGGTTTAGACTCGCGCCAGTCCCTTCGACGGCGGCCGGGCTGGGCGCGCTCCGACCGCTGCACGACGGGGCGCACCGCCGGACCCACGTCCAGGGGTTGAGATTCGAGAAAAGGATCCACGCATGCCGCGACAGAGCACCGCTGCATCCGGAGCGGTCAACCCGCTGCGCGCGCTCGCCGCGCTCGTCCGTCTGACGAACGCGCCCGCACCCCGGGACGTCGACCACAGCGCGGCCCTGTGCCGGGTGTGCGCCTGGTACCTCGACGAGGCGGGCTGGACGCTCGACGGCCCCACCCACACGATCTGCGACTGCTGCGGCGCGGAGAGCGGGATCGACGACACGACCCCCGAGCGCATCATCGCCTACCGCCGCCGCTGGACCCGCGGCGGCCACGTCTGGTTCGACCCGACGCGCAGGCCTGCGGGCTGGTCCTATGACGACGGCCTGCCGTCGGACACGCAGGACCGCTGGAGCGCCGCGCGTCACTGACCGTCGACGTCGTCGGGGCCGGGCAGGACCCGGTCGGCCGACAGGAGGAGGGGGTGGGGGGGCGGGGCCCCCCGGGGGGGGGCCGGGCGGGGGGGGGGGGGGGCCGCGGCCCCCCCCCCCCCCCCCCTCCTCGTTCGCCCTCGGCCCGCGCCTCCTCAGCGGGCCGGCGCGGCCGCACGAGCTACTTCGTGCCCGACGTCCAGCGTCGGCGGGCGCCGACCGCCGCGAGGCCGACCGCGACGAACAGCACCGACAGTCCCGCGATCATCGCGATGTCCGCGCCCGTCGTGGCGAGGTCGCCGTCGGGGGCCGTCGGGACGGACGGCGTCGGCGTCGGCGTGGGGGTCGGCACGGCGTCGGCCGCGTTGGTCACGACGACCTCGGCCGAGGAGCCACCGCCCACCACGAGCCGGTTCGTGGCCTGACCGTCGACCGTGATGGTCGGCGTCCCCCAGGTGATCCCGGGGACCCCCGGCAGCGCGATCTCCTCGAACGTGACGACCGTGCCCTCGGGCAGGTCCTGCGGCCCGGCCACGGGGGTCCCGTCCGCGGGCACCTGGACGTCCTGGCTGACGGTCGTGCCGTTGAGCGCGTAGGAGTAGCGCACGGTGAACACGGTGTCCGCAGGCACCTGGGCGGCGGCGCCGCCGTCGAGCGCCTTCGCGATCTCGAACCCGCCCACGGTGCTGCGGAACGTGTTGGTCACGGTGACCGCGACGATCCCCGTCTCACCCGTGCCGATCACGACGTCCGTGGGGTCGACGTCGGAGCCTGTCCACTCGTAGGTGTCTGCGGCGAAGTCCCCCGGCTCCTCGGCGAGCGGCGCCTCCGTGAAGGTGCACGTGGTCCCGACCGGGAACCACGCCTCGTCACCGCCGACGTCGGGGCGGACCGTCGCGCCTGCCGCAAGGCTCACGGTCCCGGACGTCACGACCGGCGCGACGGCGACGCCGCCCACGAAGGCCCCGGCCGAGCACTGCCAGTCGACGTCGAACGTCCGGTCACCGACGTACCCACCCTCGGGTCCGGACACGGCCTTCGTCAGGTCGACCGTACCGAGCAGGGTGTTGACCAGGCCGATCGTGATGTTCTGGCCGACCGTCTCGATCGTGAACGTGTCGGTCGCCTCGCCGTCGATCGTGAACACCGGGTCGGCCCACTGCCTGTCCCCCACGTCCACGGGGACGAGCACCCCGTCGACCTCCTCGTAGATGCCGTCGAGGTCCTCGAGGATCTCGCACGTCACGCCCACCGGGAGGTTGCCGAAGACCGTGACCTCGTCGGCCTTGACCGACCAGCCGGTGATGAAGACCGACCCGTCCTCGAGGGTGCAGCGCGCCGACCCCGTGAAGACGAGGTTCGTCAGCCCGGATCCCGGGGCCACGGACTTGGTCACGGTCACCGACCCGACCTCGGTCGGGAGGGGCGGGACGTCGTCGTCGCACGGGAACGCGTAGTTCCAGGGGTAGTTGTGGTGCTCGGTACCCGCGCCACCCATCGTGTAGTCGCCTCCGACGAGGATGCGGCCGTTGGTGCTGGTCGTCGCCGTGAGGTTGATACCAGGGCCCATGATCGACCCCATGAACTGGCCGTTCTGCCCGATCGACACGTCGGTGTCCCCCGTGAAGTTCCACATCAGGCTCGACGCGAAGGCACTGAAGCCGGGGAAGCCGAACGCGTCGACCCGCACGCCGTCGGCCGTGAAGTCCTGCGGCGAGAAGGTCACGGGTCCGCCGGTCACGTTGACCACGATCGAGTCGCCGTCCGGGATGCCGTTGAACTGGAGGGCGGTCGCCCCGTTCAGGCTCGCGGCGTCGATCGCGAAGACCTGGAGCCCGGAGTGCGACGGGTCGTCGGGGCCCGCGGTGAAGATCACCGTGCCGCCCGACGCCGCGGTCGCCCCGTTCACCGAGAGCGCGGCCAGCTCACCCGAGACCGTGACCATCTCCCCGGGGAAGACGTCAGGGTCGTACGGGGCCAGCGCCGGCCCCTGCCCCATGTTCTCGATGGCCCCCGCGCCGTTCGTCACGAGCCGTGACTCGTCCTCGATGTCTCCCCCGGTGTGCACGGCGCCACCGCCCGTGGCCCCCGCGCCGACGTCGACCGTCGACGAGGGACCGATCGTCAGGTTCCCGCCCACGGCCAGCATGGTCGAGCCGGGCGTGGGCGCCGCGCCCGAGCCGGCCCCTACGATCCCGACGTTGAAGATCCCGTTCCGCTCGAAGCTCGCGTCCCCGTGGACGACGAGCAGCCCCTCGCTCTCGGCCGCGTTCTCGTTCGCCGTGAAGTCCCCGCCGACGTACACCGAGACGGCGTTGTCGGTGAAGAGGGGCGGCCCCACGGTCCCGTCGTTGTCCTCGTCGGGGCACGTCGGGAGCTGGTCGGCGGCGGCCGGCGCGACGAACGGCCCGACCGCCGCGGCCCCGAGGGTCAGGGCGGCCGTCAGGGCGAGGACCGACGTCGAGGCGACCAGCCGTCGACGCGAGGTCAAGCCTTCGGGGGAGCGGGTGTTCGTCATCGGGCACGCCCTTCCTCGTCGAGTCCTGACAGTCTCTGGTCAAGCGGGAGACCGGGCAACCGGTAGGGATTCGTCCCGGTGAACCGCGAGGTGCCCGACCTGGACCGGACGTCAGGACTGCGCCGGACCCGCCACCTGGGCGGCGAGGTGCCGCTGTTCCGGGGTGCTCGTGGCGTGCGCGGCGGCCCGGCGGTAGTGCTCGAGCGCTGCCGTCCGGTGCCCGGCCTGCTCGCTCACCGGGGGCACGAGGAGAGGGAGCGCGCAGGTCGCCCTGCGCGCTCCCTCCCGGTGGTCCGCGGAGCCGTCAGCCCCAGACGAGCGCCTGGGCCGGGTCCTCGAGGATCTTCGCGACGTCGGCGAGGACGTACGCACCGAGCGCGCCGTCGACCAGGCGGTGGTCGAAGCTCAGCGCGAGCTGCGTGACCCAGCGCTTCTTGATCTTGCCCTTGTGGACCCAGGGCTGCTCGCGGATCGCGCCGAACGCGAGGATCGCGGCCTCGCCCGGGTTGAGGATCGGGGTGCCGGTGTCGATCCCGAACACGCCCACGTTGGTGATCGTGATGGTCCCGTCCGACATGTCGGCGGGCGACGTGCGGCCGGCCCGGGCCGTGGCCGTGAGGTCGGCGAGCCCCTGCGCGAGGCCCTTGAGGTCGAGGCGGTGCGCGTCCTTGATGTTGGGCACGACGAGCCCGCGCGGCGTCGCGGCCGCGATCCCCAGGTTCACGTAGTGCTTGTAGACGATCTCCTGCGCGGCCTCGTCCCAGCTCGCGTTGATGTCGGGGTGGCGGCGCACCGCGAGCAGCAGCGCGCGGGCCGTGATGAGCAGGGGCGTGACGCGGACGTCCTTGAACTCGCGGTCCTCACGGAGCTTCGCGACGAGCTTCATGGTCTTGGTGACGTCGACCGTGTGGAACTCGGTCACGTGCGGGGCCGTGAAAGCGCTCTGGACCATGGCCTCGGCCGTGCGCTTGCGGACGGACTTCACGGGTACGCGCGTCTGGCGTCCGTCGGGGGTCACGGACGAGCCCGTACCTGCGTCGTTGAGCCAGGGCGAGTCGTCGCCCGCGTAGGTGGCGAGCGTGCGCGGCTCGGAGCGTGCGTTGTAGGCGAGGACGTCCTCGCGCGTGATGATCCCGCCGGGGCCGGTCGCGGGCACGGACGCGAGCTCGACGCCCAGGTCGCGCGCGAGCTTGCGCACGGGGGGCTTGGCGAGGACGGTCCGGCCGGCGGTCGCGGCGGAGACCAGGGCACGGATGGGGCCCGACGGCGCCGGTCGCGCAGGCTCGACGGCGGGTGCCGGGGTCGCCCGAGCGGGAGGCGCGGCGACGGGAGCGGGGCGCTCCGCCGTCGGGCCGGCGGACGCAGCGGCGGCCCGGCGCGGGCGACGCGCGCTCGCCTGCTCGGCGACGCCGTAGCCGACGAGCACGGCGCCGCCACCCTCGGCAGCAGGTGCCTCGGCCGCAGGGGCGGCGGGAGCGGACGCCGACGGCTCGCCCGTCGGGTCCGTGTCGACCACGATGATCGGCACGCCGACCTCGACCGTGTCGCCCTCGGCGACGAGCAGCTCGGTGACGACGCCCGTGTAGGGGGACGGGAGCTCGACGAGCGACTTGGCCGTCTCGATCTCCACGATCGTCTGGTTGACCGTGACCTCGTCACCGACGGCGACGTGCCACTGCACGATCTCCGCCTCGGTGAGTCCTTCGCCGGCGTCAGGGAGCTTGAACTGCTCGAAGGTGGGCACTGCCTGCTCCTCGGGTGGTCGTGCTGCTGTGGTCAGGGGGTGGTGCGACGGGCCGAGCGGGCCGAGCGGGCCGAGGCTAGAACGCCATGGCGCGGTCGACCGCGTCCAGGACCCGGTCGAGGCTCGGCAGGTACTCGTGCTCGAGCTTCGCGACCGGGTACGGCGTGTGGAAGCCGCCCACGCGCAGCACGGGGGACTCGAGCTCGTAGAAGCACTCCTCGGTCACGCGTGCGGCGATCTCGGCGCCCGAGCCGAGGAACGTGGCGGCCTCGTGCACCACGACGCAGCGCCCGGTCCTGCGGACCGACGCGACGACCGTCGCGGTGTCGAGCGGCGAGATGTTGCGCAGGTCGACGACCTCGATGCTCGTGCCCTCGGCGGCGGCCGCGACCGCGGCCTTGAGCGCGGTCGGGACCGTGGGGCCGTACGCGACGAGCGTCAGGTCCGTGCCCTCGCGCACCACGACCGCGGAGTTGAGCGTCGAGTCGCCCACGGGGCCGTCGAGCACGACGTCGCCCTTGTCCCAGTAACGTCCCTTGGGCTCGAAGAACAGCACGGGGTCCGGGGACGCGATGGCCTCGCGGATCATCGTGTACGCGTCCTGCGGCGTCGACGGCGAGACGACGCGCAGCCCGGGGGTGTGCGCGAACAGCGCCTCGGGGCTCTCGCTGTGGTGCTCGACCGCGCCGATACCGCCGCCGAACGGCACGCGGATCACCACGGGAAGGTTGAGACGCCCGCGCGAGCGGTAGTGCATCTTGGCGAGCTGCGTCGTGATCTGGTCGTAGGCCGGGAAGATGAAGCCGTCGAACTGGATCTCGCACACGGGCCGGTAGCCGCGCAGCGCGAGGCCGATCGCGGTCCCGACGATGCCGGACTCGGCGAGCGGGGTGTCGACCACGCGGTCCTCGCCGAAGCTCGCCTGGAGCCCGTCGGTCACGCGGAAGACGCCGCCGAGCCTGCCGATGTCCTCGCCCATGAGCAGGACCTTGGGGTCGCCCGCGAGCGAGGCGCGCATGCCCTCGTTGATGGCCTTGCCCAGCGTGAGGCGGGCCGTGCCGGTCGCCGTGGCCGGTGCGGTGGTGGTCGGCGCGCTCATCGTGCTCCTCCGTGCTGGTCGTGCGTCCTCGAGGCTCCCTCGTCCGTGAAGGACGCCTCGTACTCCTCGAACCACCGGCGCTCGGCCGTGACGACCGCGTGCTCGGTCGCGTACACGTGCTCGAACATCGACTCGGTCGACGGGCGGCCCAGGCCGCGGACGAACGTCCGCAGGCGCTCGCCGAGCGCGTCACCCTCGGCCTCGAGGTCCGCGGCCCACTGCTCGTCCCAGGCGCCCTCGGCCTCCAGGAGGAGGCGCAGACGGTCGATGGGGTCCCGACGGCGCCACAGCTCCTCCTGCTCGGAGGTGCGGTAGCGCGTGGGGTCGTCCGAGGTCGTGTGGGCACCCATGCGGTACGTGTAGGCCTCGATGAACGTGGGGCCCCCGCCCGAGTGCGCGCGCTCGAGGGCCTCGGCCGTCGCGGCGTAGCACGCCAGGACGTCGTTGCCGTCGACCCGCAGGCTCGGGATGCCGAAGCCGTGGGCGCGCTGGTGGATCGGCACGCGCGACTGCTTGGTCGTCGGCTCGGAGATGGCCCACTGGTTGTTCTGGCAGAAGAACACGACCGGGGACTCGTTGACCGCGGCGAAGACGAGGGCCTCGCTCACGTCGCCCTGGGACGTGGCGCCGTCGCCGAAGTACGTCACGACCGCGGTGTCCTTGGTCGCGTCGCCCGTGCCGACGAGCCCGTCGCGCTGGACGCCCATCGCGTAGCCCGTCGCGTGCAGCGTGTGCGAGCCGATCACGAGCGTGTAGAGGTGGAAGTTGTGCTCGTCCGGGTCCCAGCCGCCGTGGTCGATGCCGCGGAACTGGCGCAGGATGTCCGCGACGTCGACGCCGCGCGTGTACGCGACCCCGTGCTCGCGGTAGGACGGGAAGACGTAGTCCTGCGGGGCGAGCGCCCGGCCCGAGCCGATCTGCGCGGCCTCCTGGCCGAGCGCCTGCGGGAAGAGTCCGAGCTCGCCCTGACGCTGCAGCGAGGTCGACTCGTCGTCGAAGCGGCGGGTCAGGACCATGTCGCGGTACAGGCCGCGCAGGGCGTCGGCGTCCAGGTGGGCGACGCGCTCGCGATAGGCCGCGTTCTCCGGGGTCTCGACCCGCACGCCGGTCGGGGTCAGGAGCTGGAGGAGGTCAGCGTCGACGGGGAGCGTCGCCCCGGTGTCCGTCGTGCCGGAGTCCGTCGAGGCCGCCAGGGGACCGCCGGCAGGCTCGGCTGCGAGGTCGGCCGCGGGGGCCGTGTGCTGCTGGTTCACGCGTTCTCCTTCGGTGCGGCCCGAGGCGTGAGCCCGGGTCGCTCGGGGGCGGTCCTCGGCCGTTCCCGACCGAACCTACGACACCGTAGCTTACGCAAGCGTAGGCTACGAGCCCGTAGCCTCCTCCGCCATTGGAGGACAAACCTTCCCCGCTCGTCTTTGGAGGTTCCCTCCAACCCGACGTCCACGTCACGCCGCGAACCAGGGCGTCACGGGCAGAACGGTTGGCGCTACCCCTCAGAAGCCCGGGGTGCCCCGCCTCCCCCAGGCCCCTCGCCCCGTACGTCGGTGCCTGTCCGCACGACGAGACTCGGGGGTCAGCCCTGCGGATACTGGCCGGTGTACCCCGCCCTCGCGCGGAGGGCGTCCCGCTCCCGGACGACCGGCCACGTCGAGAACGCGAACACCAGGAACATCACGACGTTCAGCAGCGGCACGATCCCCACGAGGACCCACCACCCCGAGTAGCCGGCCTTGCGGATGATCTGGATGTAGGCGATCAGGAAGATGATCGCGACGGCCGCCCAGACGATCAGCGCGGCCGTGCCGAAGAGCCAGCCGTAGTCGTCCTGGAGCTGGTCGTACGAGGGAGTGTCCATACCGGGAGTCTTCTCCCGGTGGACCCCTCCGGCAACAGGTACCGGTGCCGCTACCTCCAGCTTGCCGCGACCCTCAGGAACGCCTCGGTCGCCTCCTCCTCGCCCACGCTCACCCGGATGCCCTCGCCCGCGAACGGGCGCACCAGGAGACCCGCGGCCGACGCACCCGCGGCGAGCTCCGCCGTCGGGCCACCGAGCGGGAACCACACGAAGTTCGCCTGCGTCTCCGGCAGGTCCCAGCCCTGGTCCCGCAGCCCCTCGACCAGGCGCTCGCGCCGCGAGACCAGGTGCTCGACGCGCTCGAGCAGCTCGTCCTTGACCGACAGGGCCGCGAGCGCCGCTCGCTGGGCCACGTGCGAGACACCGAACGGCGTAGAGACCGCGCGGACGCCCGCCGCCAGCGCGGGCTCGGCGACCGCGTAGCCGACGCGCAGCCCGGCCAGGCCGTACGCCTTGGACAGCGTGCGCAGCAGGACCACGTTGGGGTGCGCCGCGAGGACCGCGAGGCCGTCGGGCGCCTGCGGGTCGCGCACGAACTCCAGGTAGGCCTCGTCGAGGACCACCAGGACGTCGGACGGGACCGCCGCGAGGAACGCGTCGAGCTCGCCCGCGTGCACCACGGGGCCCGTCGGGTTGTTGGGCGTGCAGACCAGGACGACGCGCGTGCGGTCGCTGATCGCCGCGGCCATCGCGGGCAGGTCGAGCCGACCGTCCCGGGTCACCGGGACGCGCACCGAGGTGCCGCCCGCGACCGCGACCGCGATCGGGTACGCCTCGAACGAGCGCCACGGGTAGACGACCTCGTCGCCCGCGTCCACGACGGCCGAGAGGATGTGCGCGAGCACGGCCACCGAGCCGTTGCCCACGACGACCTGCGCCGCGTCCACGCCCAGGTCGGTCGCGAGCGCCTCGGTCAGGTCCGTCGCGTACATGTCCGGGTAGCGGTTGGTGTCCGCGGCCGCGTCGACGATCGCCGCGACGACCGCGGCGGGCGGCGGGTACGGGTTCTCGTTGGACGACAGCTTGAACGCGCTCGACCCGGGGGCGAGCCGCGCGCCCGGCACGTAGGCAGGCAGCGCGGCGACGGCCGCACGGAGGGGGACGCCTGCGGCGGGGGGCGTGGGCACGGAGGGCGCTGGGCTGGTCACGCCCTCCAGGATGCCACCGTCCCCCGCTGCCCGACGGCGTCGCTCACCTCGTGAGCCGGGTGCGGGCTTCGGGCGCGAGACCGCGTGTGTGGACGCCGACTCCCGGCGGCCGGTGGCAGGATGGCACGCATGAGCTTCGTCATCCGCGTCATCGTCACCGGCATCGCGATCTGGCTCACGAGCCTGTTCATCGACGACCACTTCTCGATCGTCGGCTCCGACTCCGTCGGCGGCCAGATCGTGATCGTCCTCGCCGTGGCCCTCATCTACTCGCTGGTCAACGCAATCATCAAGCCGATCGTGCAGATCATCTCGATCCCGCTCTACATCCTCACGCTGGGCCTGTTCACGCTCGTCGTGAACGCCCTCATGCTGATGCTCACGGCGTGGATCACCGAGCAGACCAACTGGGGCATCCGGATCGAGGGCGGGTTCTGGTGGGCGCTGCTCGCCGCGCTCATCATCGGCGTCCTGAACTTCCTCATCTCCGCGGTGGTCGCACCCAAGTCGCGGGACTGAACCTGCCGGGCCCGACCTCGACCACGGGCGACCATGAGCCTCTGGAGCAGCACCACGGCCGGACTCGTCGTCCTGCCCGACGGACGCCGCGTCCGCGGCCGTGGCCTGGCCGCCGGGCCTCCCGACGACACCGAGCTCCCTGAGGTCGGGCTCTACCTCACGGCACGCCCGCACGCGGAGGCCTGGGAGTCCCGGTGGGTCTCCTGGCCAGACTTCGGCCTGCCCCGTTCGACGTCGGACGCGGTCGAGGCGCTCCGCGACGTGTACGAACGCTCGGCCCTGTCCCGCGTCGAGATCGCGTGCGACGGCGGCACCGGGCGCACGGGCACAGCGATCGCGCTCCTCGCACGGTGGGCAGGGGTGCCCGCCAACGACGCCGTGGCGTGGGTGCGCGCCGGCTACCGTCCGCGCGCCGTCGAGACCGCGGCGCAGGAGCGTCTCGTCGCCCGCCTCGACCTGGACCGGGACCCCTCCCACTCCCCCCGGGGTCATGGCGGCGCGACCGGCAGCGGGTCGAGCGCCCCACGGAAGTAGCGCGCCTCGACGCGGTCACCCGAGACGGCCTTCTCGAGCGCGTCGAGGTTGTCCATGAGACCTGGGTGGCCGATCCCCCGGGCTCGGCTCAGGACGTCGACGTGATGCGGCACGCCGTGCGGGATGCGGCTCTCTCTCCTGGGCGCCCCCGGGGCGTCGAGGTCCGCGCGGACCGTGACCTGGTGCGGACCGACCGGGTTGTCGGTGCCGTCGAACTGCGAGATCACCTCCTGCTCGTTCTCGACGTGCGTGGCGCGGACGCCTGAGGGCAAGGCCGCCAGCCCGACCGGCGCCCCGGCCGTCAAGACCTGACGGACGTCGTAGCGGGGCACGGCTCCTGCCGAGCCCGCAGCCCCCCTCGCACCGGTCGCTGCCGCCGCGACGGCCATCGCGACCATGCCGCCCTGCGAGTGGCCCACGAGGACGACCTCCTCCCCCTCGGGGATCTCCGCCTGGCGCATCGCGTCGAGGACGTGCGCGGTGCTGTCAGCGGGCTCCCCCTGCACCAGGTCGAAGTTCGACGTCATGCTGAACGGTGTCGTCAGCCTGCCGAGCTGCGTCCCGGGCACCGTCACCACCCACGTCGCCCGGTGGTCGTCGCCGACGTACTTCTCGACCGAGACGACCGAGTCCGGGAGGTCGTTGCCCTTGCCGTAGACCACGTCGATCCCGGACAGGAGATCCTCCGCGCTGCGCGCGGCGGGCTTGCTGAAACCGTCGGGCAGGGTGTCGTCCGTCAGCTCGGTCGTGACGACCTCCGGGGCGAAGTTCCGCCGGTAGGAGTCGGACACACCACGCAGCATGCCCGCGGCCTCTCCCACGTCCGAGCGCCCCTCGAGGTCCGGCACAGGACTCAGGACCGTGAGGACGGTGCCCAGGTCACGGACGGCCTCGTCGTGATACGCCCCGGATCCGCTGACGAACCGGTCCCAGCGGACGCCGCGCCCCGCGGCCGCCCACACCGCGACGTTCGCGAGCCCTGCTCCCACCGTCAGCCCGACCCCGGTCCCGGGGATGCCCGCGAGCCACGAGAGGAAGCGCTCCGCGCCCGACTCGCCCTCCTCGTAGATCCCGGCGGCCTTCCGGAGCCGGTCGAACAGCCCCAGGAGCACCTCCCGCGCCCGGATCAGCGCGTCGGTGTAGGCCACGGTCTCGTCGAGCAGCGCGGAGCGGGCGGCGACGACCTCGGGCGGGACGGGCACCCACGCCGACGAGGCCCCGGGACCGAGCGTGCTGTAGCACGCCGCGGTCCCGCCGACCCACCGCACCGACGACGACGGGCCGTCCACGGGCCCGCTGACGAGCCCGTACGCACGCCGGCTCTCGTCGACGGCCGCCTCGACGTGCAGGGCGGCCTCGAGGACGGTGGCAGCGGCCGCGACCAGGTCGGCCGTCTCGACCCTGGTCGTTCCTCCGGAGACGACGATCCCCGCGGTCGGGTCCGGTGCCCTGCTCATCGCCGGCTCGCCTCGGCGTTGGCTGCCTCGACCGTCCTGACGTAGCACGCCGCGGCCCCCACGGCCCGGTCGGCGGCGAGGTCCGTCCGGTACAGCTCGTGGACCGCGTCGACGACGAGGTCTCGGTACCCGTCCGACGCCTGCCCCTCCCACGCGACGTCCGCGGTCCGGCGGACGATCGCGATCGCCTCCGCGGCGAGGTCGGCGGCGCGGCGCAGCTCGGGGCGTGGATCGACCACGTCGAGGGCAGGGGACCAGCCGGACGTGACGCCGGGGAGGGAGAAGATGGTCGACATGCGCACGACCGTAGGGACGCTCCCCGGCGCCCGCTGGGCCGACCCTCACTCCTGTGGGCAGGAGCTCCGCATGCCGGGCCTGTGCACGGCCCGGTCTGCTCGGCAGCGACGCACGCCCGGCGCAGGACGACCGCGAGACGCCCGCTCCGCCGTCGGGCGCCCGTGGGAGAATGGCGCCATGCCTACGGACTCCGCCGACTCCGCCGCGCCCGCCGTGACCACGCCCCCGCGCGCCACGCTCGCCGACATCACCCCGCCCATCGCCCTGGGCCCGCTCGACGGCCGCTACCGCGGCGCCGTCGCGCCCCTGGTCGACCACCTGAGCGAGGCCGCGCTGAACCGCGAGCGCCTCCACGTCGAGGTCGAGTGGCTCATCGCCCTCACCGAGGGCCCCGTGGTCCCGGGCGCGCCCGCGCTGAGCGACGCCGAGAAGGCGTACCTGCGCGCGATCGTCACGGACTTCGACGCCGCGGGCATCGCCGAGCTGGGCGAGATCGAGCGCGTCACGGTGCACGACGTCAAGGCGATCGAGTACTACATCAAGCGTCGCCTCGAGGCCGCTCCTGGTGTGCTGGGCGAGGGCACGGTCCTGCCGTCGGCGGGCGAGCTGGTGCACTTCGCGTGCACGAGCGAGGACATCAACAACCTGTCGTACGCGCTCATGGTGCAGGGCGCGGTGCGCGGCGTGTGGCTGCCCGCCGCGACGGCCCTCGCGGACCAGCTCGCCGAGATGGCCCGCGAGCACGCGGCCGTCCCGCTGCTGAGCCGCACCCACGGCCAGCCCGCGACGCCGTCGACGCTCGGCAAGGAACTTGCCGTGCTCGCGCACCGCCTGCGCCGACAGCTGCGCCGCGTCGAGGGCGCCGAGTACCTCGGCAAGCTCAACGGCGCGACGGGCACCTACGGGGCGCACACGGTCGCCGTCCCCGGCGTCGACTGGCCCGCGGTCTCGAGGTCCTTCGTCGAGAGCCTGGGCCTCACGTGGAACCCGCTGACGACGCAGATCGAGTCGCACGACTGGCAGGCCGAGCTCTACAGCGACATGGCCCGCTTCAACCGCGTCCTCCACAACCTCAGCACCGACGTGTGGACGTACATCTCGCTCGGCTTCTTCAAGCAGATCCCGGTGCCGGGCGCGACGGGGTCCTCGACCATGCCGCACAAGGTCAACCCGATCCGCTTCGAGAACGCCGAGGCGAACCTCGAGATCTCCTGCGCGCTGCTCGACACGCTCGCCTCGACGCTCGTGACCTCGCGCCTGCAGCGCGACCTCACGGACTCGACGACGCAGCGCAACATCGGCCCGGCGTTCGGCCACTCGCTGCTCGCGGTGGACAACGTCTCGCGCGGTCTGCGCGCGCTCGCGGTCAACGCGGACCTGCTCGCCGCGGACCTCGACGCCAACTGGGAGGTGCTCGGCGAGCCCATCCAGTCGGCCATGCGCGCGGCCTCGGTCGCGGGCGTCCCCGGCATGGAGAACCCGTACGAGCGCCTCAAGGACCTCACGCGCGGGCACCGGCTCACGGGTGAGGAGATGCGGGAGTTCGTCCAGGGCCTCGGCCTGCCCGACGACGTCACGCGACGCCTCACCGACCTCACCCCGGGCACGTACACCGGCATCGCGGAGCAGCTGGTGGGCGACTACCTGGACTGACCCAGGTTCTCCTGAGCCCGCCGAGAACGGGGTTGAGGTCGCCATCCGCCGGATGACGACCTCAACCCCGTTCTCGTCCGCAGGGCCCCGGTCAGGTCGGCGCGCCGAGCCGCTCACGGTGCGCGGCGCGCGCCTCGGCGAGCTCGTCGAGACGGTTCACGCACCAGCGAGCGGCGATCGTCGCAGCGAGGGCACACGCGAGCAGCGCCAGGACGTTGCCGAGGTCCTCCGTCCCGACGGTCCTGTTCCCCGACCAGAAGAGGTCCGACCGCCCCAGGGCGATACCGACGACGACCCCCAGCAGGACCGGGGCACCTTGCCGGGTCCGTGCCCAGAGCAGCATGACGCCCAGGGCGGCGACGATCGGCACGGCAGCCGCCCCGACGGACACGAGGTGGCCTCCCGCGGGGGCCCACCACGATGCCCCTCCCCGGACGCCGTGCACCGCCGCGACGTACGCGCCGAGGGCCGCGAGCGCGGTGCCGAGCGCCCCGACCACACGGCGCCGTCCGGGCCCCGAGAGTCGACAACGGTCGTGCTCCAGGACGACCAGTGCGTGCGCGGCCAGCCCGATCACCCATCCGCTCTCGAAGTACGCGGTGCGCTCGTCCCCCGTCGCGACGAGCACGGCGAGCGTCACCGTCCCGACAGCGGCCGCAGCCGCGATCAGGAGGCGCCCCGTACGAGCCGGTCCGGCGAGCAGCGCGACAGCACCGGCACCCCACACCACCCATGTCCCGAGCATCGGCACGCTCGACAGGACGGGCGGGCCGAGCTCGCTGCCGGCGAGCCACGAGGCGTAGGCCACGGACCTCGCCGCGGGCACCACCAGGACCGCAGGGAGCAGCACGAACAGCAGGCCTGTCGCGGCACGCCGCTCCCGAGCGGTCGATCCCAGCGGCGCAAGCAGCCACTCGCGCACAGCGGCCAGCACCAGGTCGCGGCGCTCGGCCCCCGACGGACGCGACTGCTCAGGACGGGCACCGTCGAGGAGATGGCCGAGCATCTCGGCCTCGTGCTCACGCCGGTACGAGTACGGGAAGAGACGTACCAGCCGGCGGTAGTCGCGGACGAGCACGGGCGCGACGGGCAACGCCTCGTCGGCGTGGACTCCGCTCGCGGGACCGGCGGCGCTCACGCGGGCACCGGCCCAGCACCCCGGCCCGACGGCGCCGCACCCCTCGCGCGTCCAGGCGCGCTCGCGCGGGGCTCGCCGCGGGCGCCCAGCCGTTCCAGGGCACGGCGGGCCTGGGCCTCGGCCCGGCGCGCCTCGGCCTCCAACCGCTCCCCGCCGTCCGCGGTGAGCCGGTAGTACCGGCGCAGGCGCGAGTCGACGACCTCCTCGTGGTCGACCTCGACGAGCCCTGCGGCGGCGAGCCGGTCGATCGCACCGTAGAGCGTCCCGACGCGCAGCGTGATGCGGCCGCCCGAGCTGACCTCGACGTCCTTGGCGATGCCGTAGCCGTGCAGCGGGCCGGCCGCGAGCGCCGACAGGATGAGGAACGCCGGTTCCTGGAGCGGTTTGGATGCCATGTCGAGGAACATACTCTTGTCACGAATCCATAGAGGGCGACACTCCGGCGAGCCGGGCCTCGAGAACGAGGTTGAGGTCGCCATCCGCCGGATGACGACCTCAACCCCGTTCTCGTCCGCGGGGAATCGGCCAGAGGTGGCGGCGGCAGATTCCTTCACAATTGATCAGAACTGTGAAATTCTCTTCCATGCATCGGACCCGTACCAACGGAGGCATGGACATGACGCACCACCCGAGCGACCCCACCGCGGTCGCCCCCGTTCCCACTACCCCCTCGCCCGAGACCCCAGGCCTCGGCCGCCGCGGCTTCCTCACCCTCGCGACCGCGGGCATCGCGGCCAGCACGCTGAGCGTGACGATCGGCTCCTTCTCCCCCGCCGCGGCCGCGACCGCACCCGCCCCGGCGACGGGAGCGACGCCGTCGGGCCCCGTGCCCCGCAAGCGTGAGCTGCGCGCCATGTGGATCTCGAGCGTCGTCAACATCGACTGGCCCTCGGCCGCCGGGCTGAGCGCCGAGCAGCAGAAGGCCGAGTACCTGCACTGGCTCGACGTGGCCGAGCAGTACCGGCTCAACGCCGTGTTCGTGCAGGTCAGGCCCACGGCCGACGCGTTCTGGCCCAGCCCCTACGAGCCGTGGTCGCAGTACCTCACGGGTACCCAGGGCAAGGACCCCGGCTACGACCCGCTCGCATTCGTCGTCGAGGAGTCGCACAAGCGCAACATCGAGATCCACGCCTGGTACAACCCGTACCGCGTCTCGATGCAGGCCGACCCCGCCCAGCTCGTGCCCGAGCACCCGGCCCGCCAGCACCCCGAGTGGGTGTGGGCCTACGGCGGCAAGCTCTACTTCGATCCCGGCCTGCCCGAGGCGCAGGAGCACATCCAGCGCGCGATCCTGCACTCGGTCGAGAACTACGACCTCGACGGCGTGCACTTCGACGACTACTTCTACCCCTACGCGGTCGCGGGCCAGACCATCCCCGACGCGCACACCTACGCGACGCACGGCGCGGGCTTCGCGACGGTCGAGGAGTGGCGCCGCCACAACGTCGACACGTTCGTGCAGTCCATCTCGCAGCGCATCAAGCAGGTCAAGCCGTGGGTCAAGTTCGGGATCAGCCCGTTCGGGATCTGGCGCAACGCCTCGACCGACCCGCGTGGCTCGGCGACCAACGGCTCGCAGTCCTACGACATGCAGTTCGCCGACACGCGCAAGTGGGTCACCGAGGGGTGGCTCGACTACATCAACCCGCAGATCTACTGGCAGATCGGGCTCGCCGTCGCGGACTACTCGAAGCTCGTGCCGTGGTGGGCAGAGGTCGCGGCCCAGTCCGGCACTCAGCTCTTCGTCGGCGAGGCGCTCTACAAGGTCACGTCGGGCGTCTTCACCGACCCCGCCGAGATGTCGAACCACCTGACGTTCAGCCAGCAGGTCGACGCCGAGGTCGGGCCCGTGCTCGGCAACGTCTACTTCTCGGCCAAGCACGTCCCCGCCGACCCACAGGGGTCCATGAGCCGTGTGCTCGAGGACCACTACCGGCACCCGGCGCTCGTGCCGGCCTCCCCGAAGCTGCCCGCGCAGCCGCTGCGCACCCCGGTCCTCGCGTGGGCCGGGTGGCGCGACGACGGCGTCCGCGTCCACTGGACCGACGCCGGCGGACGCCGCTTCCCGGCGACGTCGTTCGCGATCTACCGCGTCGACGGATGGGTCAAGAAGGTCGACGTCGAGAACCCCGCACACCTCGTCGCGACGCAGCGCGCCGAGGCGCGGGTCCTGCAGGACTACCTCGACGAGACCGCGCTGCGCGGCAAGAAGTACACCTACGTCGTCACCGCGCTCGACCGCCTGTGGAACGAGTCGCGGCCGAGCGAGGTCCGCTGGTCGGTCTGACCCTGCGGAGGTAGCCGGGTCTACCTCGGTGGCGGCAGCAGTTCACACCGGCAGCGCGAACCTCCCGT
The DNA here is from genome assembly GCF_037145535.1 of Oerskovia sp. USHLN155. Taxonomy (NCBI): domain Bacteria; kingdom Bacillati; phylum Actinomycetota; class Actinomycetes; order Micrococcales; family Cellulomonadaceae; genus Oerskovia; species Oerskovia sp. USHLN155. The sequence goes on along the minus strand of NZ_JBBCXG010000005.1, from coordinate 174,709 downwards.
CGGGGTCGATCTCGCGACGCACGGTCGCGAGGTGCGCCTGGTCGGCGGGGGACCACAGGTCGATCGGCGCCGCCTGGCTGATCGAGCCGGCGAAGTTGGCCTGGGTGCGACCGAGCGACCAGGGCTGCGTCGCCTCGAGCAGGCCGTTGATCGCCGCGGGCACGGCCGTCTCGAACAGCTCGGGGACGGGCAGACCGATCGTGAAGAGCGCGAACGCGGCGTCGCGTCCCGTCACGGAGTCGGGGCCGTGCGTGCCGTCGGCGAGCGCCCCGCCGAGGTGGCGGATCTCGGTCATCATGAGCGGGGCCTGCGACTGCGGTCCTGCGACCGCGAGCACGGCCTCGGCGGTCTGCGGCTCGAACGTGTGGAGCAGCGTCGACCCGTCGATGAACGGCATGGGCTCGGTCGGGTCGGCGTGCACTCCCCCGATCGCCGCGTAGGGGATCTCGGCGATCGTGTCCATGAGGATCGGGACCGTGGTCCGCAGGGGGGCGATGGCGCTCTCGACCTCGGCCAGCGGTCGGGTCGAGGCCACGCGGACGTTCGCGACGTACTGGCCGCGCAGCGGCTCGGGCAGGAACTCGAGCGGCGGCAGGCGCAGCAGCGCGATCGAGGTCGTGATGTCGGACGGCGCGCTCGGGACCCACTCCGCGTACGCCCGGAAGAGCGTCGCGGCGTCGTCCCCGAGGGCGAAGAAGTTCCCGCCCGTCACCTTCTCGAGGTTCAGCAGCCGGACGGTCACCGAGGTGACGATGCCGAGGCCCCACTTGCCGCCACGCAGCGCGCGCAGGATCTCCGGGTGGTGCTCGTCGTCGACGTGGAGCAGTGTGCCGTCGCCCGTGACGACGTCGGCGGCGACGAGGTAGCTCGACCCGAAGCCGACCTCGCGTGCGAGGGGGCCGATCCCGCCGCCGAGGAGGAAGCCGACGGCTCCCACGTCGGGCGAGGACCCGGTGACGGCCGCGAGCCCGAGGGGCGTGACGACGTCGAGCACGTCCCTCCACCGGGAGCCGGCCGCGATGCGGGCCGTACGGGCGGGCTGGTCGACCTCGACGCCGGTCAGACCGGCGGTGCTCAGGGCGATGCCGCCGTCGATCCCGCGCGCGAACCCGTGCCCCGTGCTGAACACGGTGACGGGCAGCCCGAAGCGCTGGGCGGTGCGGACGGTCGCCTGGACGTCGTCGGCGGACGTGGCGTGGACGACGTAGTCGGGACGGTGCTCGACGGCGACGTTCATGCCGGAGAGCCTGGCGTCGGGGTCGGTGCCGGCGAGGACCCGGCCGGTCACGCCCTGTGCGAGCGCGGCGAGCACGACGTCCTGCGTGGTCTCGTGGGCAGTCATGGAAGTCCCTCTCGGACGGTGGGGAGCGCGGAGCAGCGCTACCACAGAGAGAGGGTTGGGAGCGCTCCCGGTGACACGTCCGCCGAGGGTGACGGAATTGTCCGCCGAGGGCGACGCCCGCGACCGCCCACGGTGACCGAGATGTCCGCCGAGGGCGACGCTCCACCGCGCCCACGGTGACCGCGCGCGCCATGATGAGCAAGGGCGTCCCGCACGCCCCGACCCGAGGAGCGACGATGCCCCAGCACGCGACGGACCCGGCCCCGGCCCAGCCCCCCACCCGGCCCGACGGCCGCCCGCCCCTGCGGGGCACGCCGTCCCCCGAGCAGCGCAAGGAGGAGGGCCGCGCCGCACGCGCGCTGCTGCACCGCCGCGGGACCGCCTCCTGGGAGCCCGCCGCCGACCGCCGCGACCCCGTCGCGATCCTCCAGGCCCAGAACGCCAGCCGCGTCCCCGAGCTGGTCCCGCTGCGCATGGGCCGCATGGCCGCGACGCCGTTCTCGTTCTACCGCGGGGCCGCGGCGGTCATGGCGGCCGACCTCGGGGTCGGGCCCAGGACGGGCCTGACCGTCCAGCTCTGCGGCGACGCGCACCTCGCGAACTTCGGGGGCTTCGCGTCCCCTGAGCGCTCGCTCGTGTTCGACGTCAACGACTTCGACGAGACGCACCGCGGCCCCTTCGAGTGGGACGTGCAACGGCTCGTCGCGAGCCTCGAGATCGCGGGCCGTCACCGCGGCATGTCGCACCACGAGCGCGAGCGGATCGTGCTGGGGGCAGGGCGCGCCTACCGAGAGACCTTGCGGTCCTTCGCGGACCTGGGCCACCTCGACCTGTGGCACGTGCAGCTCCGCGGCGACGAGATCGTCGAGAGGTGGCGCGGCTCGGTCCCGCCGGCCGTCATGGAGAGCCTCCGCAAGGCCCTGCGGAAGGCGCGCACGAAGGACCGGCAGAAGGCACGCCGTCGGCTCACGGTCCTCCACGACGACGGCGAGCTGCGCTTCCAGAGCAACCCGCCCCTGCTCGTGCCCGTCCGTGAGCTCTTCGACGCCGAGGAGCAGGCCCGTCTCCTCGGCGTCGTGACCACGGCCCTCGCGACGTACGGCGAGTCGCTCACGGGAGCCCGCCGCATCCTGCTCGAGCGCTACCGCCTGGTCGACCTGGCGCGGCGCGTGGTCGGGGTCGGGAGCGTCGGGACGCGGTGCTGGGTCGCGCTGCTCGTCGGCCGGGACAACGACGACCCGCTGTTCCTGCAGGTCAAGGAGGCCGAGCCATCGGTGCTCGAGCCGTACACCTCGGCGAGCCCCTACCCCGAGAACGGGCGGCGCGTGGTCGAGGGCCAGCGGCTCCTGCAGGCGACGAGCGACGCCCTGCTCGGCTGGAACACCGTGCACGGCGCCGACGACCGCCGCCACGACTACTACTTCCGCCAGCTCTGGGACTGGAAGGTCTCGGCCGACCTCGAGACCATGCTCCCGGTCGCCATGGCCGCGTACGCGCAGATGTGCGCGTGGGTCCTCGCGCGCGGCCACGCCCGCTCGGGCGACGCGCTCGCGATCAGCGCCTACCTCGGCAAGGGCGACGTCGCCGACCGCTCGTTCGCCGAGTTCGCGAAGCGCTACGCGGACCAGAACGCACTGGACCACCGGGCGCTCGTGGACGCGATCGCCGCGGGGGACGTGGAGGCGGTCCTGGGCGTCTGACCCCCAGGCCCGACGGCGCCGCCCACCTCGCGCGGACGCGTCCCGTCCCGCCGTGGCGGGGTGCGTCGCGCGAGGTGGGAACCGGCTCAGGCGCCCGGGGTCCGACCTGCTGTCGACCGCGCGAGCCCGCGGCGAAGAAGGACCACCTGGAGCACGAGACCGACCAGGATGACGGCCCCGAGCAGGACGGTCATGACGATCCCCCCGACGTTCGCTCCCCCGGCGTCGCACGCGGTCGTGAAGTCCCCGGTCGTCGGCGCGTGGAAGCCGCCCTCGCCGCCGTCCGCAGACAGGGAGCTGACCGACGTGCAGGACGTGGACGGCAGCAGGATCATGCCCGTGACCCCGAGCCAGGCAGCTCCTGCGGCGAAGCCCGAGACGATCCCCCAGATCTTCTCGTTCCCGGTCCACAGGGGCGAGGCTCCCACCAGGACCGCGGCGACCAGCCACAGGACGCCCGGGAGGAGCAGCGGCGCACCGACGATGCCTACGATCGCGAGGGCGAACACGACCGGGGCGACCCACGCGGCGGTGAGGGACGGACGAGGGGCGGCTCCGCCGTCGGGCGGCAAGACCCGGGGGCTCCCGGACGCGACCCGCGCGACGTCCTCGGGAGCGCCCAGCGACGCCAGGACCGCCGCGACCTCCTGGTCGCTGGGCGCGTGCCCCAGCTCGGCCAGGCTCGCGTCGACGTGCTCGCGCACACCGCCCAGGACGTCGGCCCGCTCGGCCGGGTCGAGGTGCGCGAGCATCCGACCGAGGTCGTCGAGGTAGGTGGTGATCGCGTCGGTCGTGTCGTTCATCGGTGGCTCCCCAGGGTCGAGTCGACGGCATCGCGGAAGGGCGCCCAGGTGCGGGCGAAGGTCTCGAGGGCCGCGCGTCCCTCCGGGGTCAGCGCGTAGTAGCGGCGGGGCGGCCCGGCGTCGGACTCCCGCCAGTGCGTCTCCACGAGCCCGCCCTTGCGCAGCCGCGCGAGGAGCGGGTAGAGCGTGCCCTCGCCGCTCAGGAGGACGCCGTCGACGGACAGGCGGCGGGCGATGTCCAGCCCGTACCACTCGTCGTCGGCCAGGAGGGCGAGCACGCAGTACTCGATCGCCCCCCGCCGGAGGTGGGTGAGGATCATGTCCTCGGTAGGTACCATGCGACACAAGGTAGCAGCGGAGGGACGGGCTGGGAAGGGGCTCTTCGGGTGGTGTCGTGTTCCGCTGCGCGAGCCGGGCAGGGTCAGATCTGGTCGAGGCGGCGAAGGATCGCGCCCTCGCGCAGGGCCCACGGGCAGATCTCGACCTCGGCGACCTTGAGCGCCTTCATGGTCTCCTCCGCGACGACCCCTCCGGCCACGATCTGGTACGTCCGCTCGGCCGTGATGCCCGGCAGCTCCGTGCGGCCCGTCGCCGGGATCCGCGCGAGGCGCGGAACCCAGTCGGAGAGCTGCGAGCGCTCCATGCGCCACCGCTCCTCGGGCCCGACGACCGCGACCTTCATGCCCGCGAGCCGTGCGAGCGACCGGAACGTCTTGGACGTCGCAACCACGTGGTCCGCCCGCGGCAGCCGCTTGACCTCGCCGAGCGCCCCGGCCAGCACCTCCCTGACATGGGCCCGGAGCGCCGCGACCTGCTTGGCCGAGGGCGGGTCGTCCGGCAGGAACTCGATCGTCATCCGGCCGGCGCCGAGCGGCACCGAGACCGCGACGTCCGGCTCCTCGTCGAGACCCGACGCGATCTCGAGCGAGCCCCCACCGATGTCGAGCACCATGAGCCGACCCGACGCCCAGCCGTGCCAGCGCCGCGCGGCGAGGAACGTCAGACGCGCCTCCTCTGGCCCCGAGAGGACCTCGATGGGGACGCCCACGCGCTCCTCGATCGCAGCCAGCACCTCGGCGCCGTTGCTCGCCTCGCGCAGGGCCGAGGTCGCGAGCGCCAACGACTCCTCGACCTCGTACTCGCGGGCCAGGGCGGCGGCCTTGTCCGCGGCCTCCAGGAGGGCGGCCACCCCCTCGGCCGAGATCGAACCGTCGGGCTGGAGGTACCGCATGAGGCGGACCACGGACCTGCCCGACGCCGCAGGGTCCGGACGCGCGCCCCGCTCGGCGTCCACGACGAGCATGTGGACCGTGTTGGAACCGATGTCGAGCACTCCCAGTCTCATCGCCCCACGGTAGCGGGCGCAGGCAGGGTGGGCCCGGTGCTGCGCACCGGCCGTCGCCCATGGGGAGGTCTCCCCATCCTCGACGACGCACTTCTCCGATATCGTCCACCTGGAACCTGCACCGAGGAGAGACACGTGCCTGACCTGAAGCTCGACCTCGATGCGATGGCCGACGCCGCAACCGGCCTGCGCGCCCTGCGCACCGAGTTCCTCGCTGCCGAGGAGTTCAACCGCGGGCTCGCCGACGCCGCCGGCCACCGACGCCTCGGCAGCGCGATCGACGACTTCGCGAGCGCGTGGAACATCCGGCGCGAGAGGCTCAGCGAGGAGATCCAGGCCGTCGCGGATGCCACACAAGCCATCTGCGACACGTTCCGCGAGCTCGACGAAGCCACCGCGGCACAGCTCCGGACAGTGGAGTTCTGACATGGTGCACGCCTCTGCGGTCCCGTACCTCGAGCCGCTCAGCGGAGAGCCCGGACAGCTCGAGCAGGCCGGCACCCGCTATCTGTCCGTGGCCGAACAGATCAGAGAGGTCAGCCGCGGCCTCGCGGACCTCTCGAACCGCACCGAGTCCTTCGGCAGGGCGGCCGACGCCCTGCACGAACGCACGCTCGACGTGTCCGGCGCCGTCGAGGACGTGATCCCCCGCTACGAGACGACCGCTCACGCGATCAAGGTGTACGCCGTCGCGCTGGCTGACGCCCAGGCCGAGGCGCGGACCGCGCTCGCCGTGGTCGACGACGAGCGCAACCAGCTCTGGTCCCTGTACACCCGGCAGGACCAGGCCGAGCAGGACGTCTACCTGGCCGCGGCCTCCGGAGCCTCGGGCAACGCCATGGACGACGCCCACGACGAGGTGCGCCGAGCCGGTGCCCTGGTGAGGGATCGCGAGGAGGCGCTCGACGTCGCCGTGCGGAGGTTCCAGGACGCCGAGGACGCGAAGGACGAGGCCGCCCGCCGCGCGGCCGACGCGATCCGACCGGTGCTGGACCAGCTCAACGACAGCTTCGGGGACAAGGTCGGAGCGTTCTTCGCCCCCGTCGGGGACTTCCTCGCGATGGTCGACCAGTGGCTCGCGGACGTCCTGGAGCAGGTGCTCCAGTGGCTCTCCGACGTCGTGGTCATCGTCCTCGCGTTCGCGCTCGTCGTCCTCGCGTTCGTGGTGTACTCGATCCCCGCGCTCCTGGGGTGGGTCACCTGGGACCAGGTCCTCGACGCCGGGATCGGCGCCACGATGATCCTGCTCCAGGGGCTCGCGCCGATCCTCGTGCCGGCGCTGTGGGCCGAGGTCGCCAGCGAGACGCCCGAGATGCGGTTCACGGGCGTCACGGTCGAGTCCCCCACGGACGACCCGTACGCCCAGGCCCTCAAGGATGCCCAGGACGTGGACCTGCTCGGCGGAGCCGACAGCACGGTCGTCCGGATCGTCCGCGTCGGCACCGGCCCCGACGGGTTGCCCGTCTGGCGTGTGATCCCGCCGAGCACGCAGGACTGGGAGCTCGGCAGCGACACCGGTGCCGCCAACGACCTGGGTTCCAACCTGGCCCTCATGCTCACCCCCGACCAGCAGGCCGCGTACGAGCGGATGGTGCTGCAGGCCATGGAGAAGGCGGGCATCGGCCCCGAGGACCACGTGATGATGGTCGGTTTCAGCCAGGGAGGGATCCTCGCGGGCAAGTTCGCCGCCGACCCGGACCTCCCGTACAACATCGAGGCGATCGTCGTGGCCGGTGCACCGGTCGACGCGATGGACATCCCGTCGGGCGTCTCGGTCGTCTCGTACCAGCACCGGGGCGACCCGGTCCACCGACTGGACGGAGAAGCGCCGACCGCACCGCACGACCGCTGGGTCACCGTCGAGACGGACACGTGGGACGGTCCCTCCGCACCCTCGTCCAGTCCGTTCTTCGACGCAGGGCGCCACGACGCCGGGGAGTACTCCACCACGGCCCAGCACCTCTCCGACGGTTCGCTGCACGACGGCGGCTACGTCTCGGACTCGACCCAGGACGCCTTCGAGCAGATTCGCGCGGACCAGTCGATCTTCTTCGGCGACAGCGAGACCTACTACACCTACGAAGGAAGCGAATAGTGCGCCCTCACCCTCGACGTCGCACCACGATCGGCATCGTGCTCGCCCCGCTCCTGCTCCTGACCGCGTGCTCGGGCTCCTCGGAGAAGGACGCCGAGGACGTCCGCGAGGCGATCGTCGCCAACGCCCCCGGCGTCGAGGATGCCATGGTGCGCTACCGCACGGACGTCCTCGCGAACGACCTCGACATCCGGCTCTCCATGCCCACGACCAGCGAGGAGGACGACGCGGCACTCCTGGCAGCCATCGACGTGGCCCTCGACCAGGCCTGGAACACCTCCCCGTCCGCACCGTCGAACATCAACCTCGACGTGGTCGTCGCTCCGCTCGTCGACGGGGACCGCATCGGCGACTCCCGCGCCATCGCGATGACGGACAGGGGGATCGACGTCGCCCTCGGCCTGGAGAACGGCACCAACCGGTCCTCGGTGGCGGTCCCCTCGGACGTCCTGGCCGAACGCTACGGCCAGCGGTCCGACACATGAACGTCGATGCACGAGCACTTCTCACGCTCCTCGGCGGCGCGCGGCGCCGGCCCGCGGCCCACGCGGACGACGCCCTCGCCGTCTCCGTCTGCGCCGCGAACCCCCACGTCGACGAGGCCATGGCCCGGACCCGCGTCTCCCCGTTCACCACGGAGGTCGACCTGCGCATCTACGTGCCAGGGCTCAGCGCCGAACGACCCGACACGATCGTCGAGGTCGTCGAGGCATCCGTCCTGGAGGTCTGGCGAGCACGCGCAGGTGGGGTCGACGCCGTCAACATCGACGTCGTCCTCGGGCATCGGGACGCCGAGGACCGCCTCGGCGACGACCGTGCGATGCGTGTCGCGCCACTGGGGTCTGCGCTGGGCCCCGGCGTTCAAGCCTCCTGGAGAAGGCTGACCTTCCCCGAGCACGAGCTGGTGCGGCGCTTCGGTGCCACCCCGCCAGAGGCTGGTCGGTGACGTACCTCGTGGCCCGCCGCCGTCGACGACTCCCCTCCGGCGAGCGGGCCGACGCCTGAACGGCCCTGAACGAGGCCCTCTCGCCCACCGCACCCGGCCCTGAGAACAGAGGCAGACCGACGATGAACACCACCCCGGCACCCCCGGCCGCTCCGCAGGAGCCCACGCCTCCTGCTCCCCTCCCGCAGCTTCGCCTGCGACTGCCGGGGAACTGGTGGCAGGTCCCGTTGCACGACCGCGCCGAGGCACGCGCCTCGGTCCGACGGCTCGTGGCGGCGCAGGTGGGCCCGGCCGACGACCGTGCGAACGTGCGGATCGAGCTCGAACGCCGCGTCCTCGGTGCGCTCGACGACGCCATCGGTGGTGACGGCCAGGCGTTCCACGTGGCCCTGTCGATCGTCCCGGGCGTGCCGCTGCCGGTCACGGCGATGGTCTCGCTCCCCGCGCAGCAGCTCACTCCCGCGATCGGCACCAGTGCCTCCGCGACCATGGCGATCCTCGAACGCGGACTCGCGGACCTCACCGAGGGCGGCGCCGACTCCCTGCACCGCTTCACGTCGGGAGCCTCGGAGGTCGCCCGACGCACACGCAGGCACGTCGTCGCCGACCCGGACAGCGACGAGAACCTCCCGACCGTGGCGGTCGAGTACTGGATGACCGTCCCGGGGACCAAGCGGTTCATCCTCGTGGCCTTCAGTGCACCGGCGGGCGAGCTCGAGGAGCCGTTGACCGGGCTCTTCGACCAGATCGTCCGCGTCAGCTCGTGGGGCTGAGGGCCGCGCCCGACGAGCATCGGCCCGGCACGCCCGCCTAGGACATGTGGTTGGCGTCGTTCATCGAGCTGTTCGACCGCCCGGTGACGCGCCTGACGTGCGTGTCCGACCCGCTCTCGTCGAGCGTGACGGACTTGGTGTCCCGTCGGTGGTCGTGCCGCTTGCCCGTGTTGCGGTACCTCGCCCACGTGAACCAGTAGAACAGCGGCCCTGCGAGCAGCAGAACCACCACGACGACGACCTTCACGGCCTCCTCCTCCCCGGAGGAGGAGGCGACGACGGTGAGCGCGTCCAGGGCGAGCGCGTGCATCAGAACCCGATCATGACGAAGAGTGCCGCGACGGCCGCCACGGCCTCGACGACGACGGACACCGCGAGCAGGCGGCGGTGGTTGACCGGGACAGACCCCATGGTCTCGCCCGTGCGGCCGTTGACCGCGACGTAGTGCAGCAGCGACGACCCGTTCTTGCGGACCTCGTGGTACGAGTACAGCCACACGGGCAGGTACGCGGCGACCCACCGCTGCCCGACGACGTCGAGCCGTTCGCGGTCCCACCGGACGCCGCGGTCGTAGTACTCGATCATGTCGCGCGCCCGGAACCGGGCGATCTCCTTCGCCTGCGCGAACGCGGGATCACGCAGGTCGTCGACGTCGCTGTCGCGGCGCTCGGCCGTGAACCCCGACAGGTAGTTCGAGTCGTAACGCACCGCGTTCTCGACGTCGAACGGCAGGATCGTGTTGATGACGTTGTTCGTCCGGGCCTTGCCACCGTGGTCCCGCCGGTCGGCCGAGGACTCGATGGTGAGGTCGTCGACGTGCAGGTCGAAGTCGCGCACGACGTCGTACAGGTCGTAGTCGTAGCGCGTCTCCGTCGTGTCCTTGCCGTCGGAACCCCGGACGGTCACGGTGTACCTGCGCACGAGGTGCTCACCCTGCCCTTCGAGGCGCGCCTTCGCATTGAAGTCCGCGACGAGGTACGGAAGGTAGACGCCGACGACGTTCTCCGGGCTGAACTCCGCCCGGAACCGGGGGTGCGCGTAGAACTTGCGTCGGCCGACGAACTGCCGGATGCCCGCGACCGCGTCCTCCTTGGGGAGGCGGAACGGCAGCAGGACGTCGGGCACGGCCCCGTTGGGGACCTGCTGGTTCACCGACAGGACGTTGCGGCACCAGTGGCAGCGGGCCTGTGTGCCGTGCGCGGTGTCGACGACGACGTCGGCCCCGCAGCCCGCGCAGCGGAACGTCAGGATCTCCTCGGCAGACGGCACGATGTCGGCGCTGCCCGAGCCCAGGACGACGCCCTCGAGCCCGCCGATGTTCCCGTCGAGCCCGAGGTCGGCGAGCGTCACCGTGCTCACCCACTCGTAGCGGCAGAACCCGCACCGCAGCGTCGCCTTGGCGACGTCGTAGGCGATCTCGGTCGCGCCGCACCGGATGCACTTGACGAGACCGTCGGTCGCGCCGGTGTCGGTCCGCACGACGGTCGGGCCGCCCGCCGGGCTCCCCGCGGGCGGAGGTCCGGCGGTCGTCGTCGGGCCGGCTCCCGGCTGGGGCGGGCCCTCGGGGACGGGAGCCGACTCCGGCTCGTGAACGGTCATGGCCTCAGAACCCGAGGACCTTGGCCTTGGCGGCGTCGTAGTCGGCCTGGGTGATGAGGCCCTGGTCGAGCAACGACTTGAACTGGGTGAGCTTCGCGACCGGGTCCTCGGCGGCCGGGGCGGGCGCGGCCGGCGCCGCCGCCTGCTGGACCGGGACCTGCTGCACCGGCACGACGGGCTGCTGCAGCCCGGACATGGCGCCGCCCGCGGCGTTCATCCCCATGCCGAGGATCGCCATGTTCGCGGCGCCGCCCGGGTTCTCCCCCGCGGCCTGGATGCCTCGCGCGGCGGCCTGCTGGAGGAACGAGTTCCCCCGCGCCCCTGCGAGGGCGTCGGCCTTCTTGACGTCGCTGAGCAGCGCACGCGTGTCCTCGTCGTACTCGATCGCGGCGAGCGCGACCTTGACGATCGAGAGGCCGCGGTAGGAGGTCCACTGGTAGCCCTCCTCGACCGCGCCCGCCAAGGACAGCGCAAAGCCGACCGAGTCGCTCTGGATCCGGGTGATCCGGTTCCCCTTGTCGGGGTCGTTGGTGTAGCTCGAGAAGGCCGCCGCGAGCGAGCCGACGACCTCGGTGAAGAGCTGGCTCGCGGCGTCGTTGTCGAGGTCGGAGAAGTCGAAGACCTTCGCGCTCGCCCCGAGGTACGTGAGCGGCACGAACTGCTTGACGAAGAGGATCGGGTCGACGATGCGCAGGGAGTAGGTGCCGCGCGTGATCGCCCCGACCTGGGCGCCGAGGTAGGCGTCGTCCCAGTAGATCTCCGACTGCGTGCCGAACCGGTTGTTCGGCAGCTCCTTGAGGTTCACGTAGAAGCCGAGCTGCTGCGACCCGGGCTGCCCGCCGAACTTGAACCGCTCCCACGACGTCGTGATCAGGGGGCTCAGGAAGCCGTTGTCGGCGAAGATCGACTGGGAGTTCTGGTCGTCGGACGTGTACAGGTACCCGCCCGGCTCGGCCACGAAGCCCGTGAGGGCACCGTCCTGGAAGGTCAGGAGCCCGTATCCCTCGGGGACGACGAACCGGCTCCCGTTGGTGATGATGTTCGCCGAGCCCTTGGTGTTCGCCCCGCGCCCGGCGTTCTGCCCCTGGGCGACGGCCGGGAAGAGCGCGGCGGTCGGTGCGAGGTTCGTCGGCGGCGTCAGGAAGTCCTTCCACTGGTCCGCGAGCGTGCCTCCGAGGGCACCAGCAAAGGCCTTGATGAATCCCATCGAGCTCTCCGTCCGATCGGGCGGACGGCGCCGCGCGTGACCTGTGTTCGTCGCGTCGGGCCGTGGGCCCGTCCGCGATCGGCACAGTATCGACTTTCGTTCCGGAACGGAACTATCGGCGAGCTTCCGGCGCATCGGCTCTCACGGACCGGACCGCCGAGGGCGACGGCCCCGCCCGCCGACGGTGACCAACCGGCCGCCGACGGTGACGCGCCCACCCGCCGACGGTGACGCGCCGGATGACAGGATGTTCCCCGTGACCTCCCCCTCCCCCCTCACGGAACCCCTGAAGACCGTCGGCTGGATCCACGTCGTGGACGGGCGGCTGCTCGTCGTCCGCAGCCGGGACAACGACCTGTTCTTCATGCCGGGCGGCAAGCTCGATCCCGGCGAGAGCGACGAGCAGGCCCTGGTCCGGGAGATCGAGGAGGAGCTCGGCGTGCTGCTCGACCCGGCCACGGTGAGGTCCGGGTTCGTCGCCGAGGCGCCCGGTCACGGCCTGGGCGGGCGGCTCGTGCGCATGCACTGCCTCTACGCCGAGCCGCTGCTCGGGTCCCCCGAGCCTGCTCCCCGTGCCGAGGTCGGCGAGCTCACCTGGGTCGGTGCGCAGGACGCGCACCGGGTGCCGCCCGCGGGCCGGATCGTCCTGGAGCGTCTGGCTGCGTCCGGCGAGCTCGCGGCCTGACCCTGCGGGCCGAGAGGTCGGCTCAACGGCCGGCGCACACCTCGTCGCGGCCCGACACGTCGGCACCCAGGATCGCCGCCTCGGCGTCGGCCACCACGGCCGAGGCCTCCTCGCGGGCCGCGGCCAGCGCCGACGCCCGTGCCGCGACGATCGCGTCGTGCAGCTCGGCGTGCACGCGTCGCCGGACGGAGCGGGCGAGCGCCTCGGTGTCGGCATCGTCGACCTCGCCGCCCGCGGTCCGACGCTCGGCCACACGTTCGGCGACCTCGGCCGCGATGCGCCGGTCGGCGTCGTCGAGCAGCGCGACGACGGCCGTGTCGGCCGCACGCCCCAGGCGGGACTCCTCGAAGTCCTGCGTCGCACGGTCCACGATCGTCCGTGCCTGCCCGACGACGAGCGACCCCAGGGCGGGTGAGTGCGCCTTGAGGGAGGCCAGGTCGTAGAGCAGGACGCCGTCGAGGTCGGCGACCCGTGGGTCCACGTCGCGGTGAAGGGCGAGGTCGAGGACGACCATCGGCCGGTGCGGCGCCTCGTCGCCGGCGGCCTCCGCGGCGCGGGACCGGGCGCGGACGACCGCGGCGGCGTCGAGCACGTGCCCCAGCGCGTCACCACCACCCACGAAGAAGTCACCGTCGACCGGGGCGTCGTCACCCTCGGCGGTCAGGGCGTCACCGTCGGCGAGCCGCTGGTCACCCTCGGCGCCGGCACCGGCATTCACACGAGCACGAGCACCACCAGCACCAGCACCAGCACCACCAGCCAGCGCCCGCCCTCGCGCACCGCTGCACGACACGACGAGGTCGGCGTCCTCGAGGGCCTCCACGAGGTCGGTCACGGCGACGACGCCGCGGTCGGCCGCGAACTGCTCGGCACGCCCGGACCCCGAGTACACGCGCACGTCGTCGCAGCCGCGGGCCCGCAGCGCCGCGAGCGACGCCCCGGCGTACGACCCGGTGCCGATGAGCACGGCGCGGACCTGGCGCCACGGCGGCAGCTCGGCGCTCGCGAGGTCGAGCCCGAGGGACACGACGGACCGGCCGTTGCCCCCGAGCGTCGTCTCGTTGCTGATCTTCTTGGAGGTCCGCGACGCGGTCTGGAAGAGGAGCTCGAGCGTGGACGACGTCACGCCGCCCTCGCGTGCCTCCTCGAGGGCGCGCTTGACCTGCCCGGCGATCTCCCGCTCGCCCACGACCATCGAGTCGAGGCCGGCGGCGACCTCGAAGAGGTGGGCGGCGACGTCGGGCCCGGTGCGGGTCGAGAACGCCCGGACGGCGACGTCCTCCGCGACGCCCGACGCGGCGGCCACGAGGCGCGCGACCTCCCGCGACGCGTGCTGCACGCCCCAGCCGTCGACGGGCGACTCGACGTCCAGGTACACCTCGAACCGGTTGCACGTCGAGACGACGACGGCACCGGTGATCGCTTCGCAGGTCGCGACGGCTGCCCGTCCGACCGACCCGGCTCCGGTGGACAGGAGCTCGAGGGTGGACATGTCCAGCTCGTGGTGACTTGCAGTCATCGACAGGAGAACCACAGTGCTCCGATTCAATCACCGCGTCGGGCACAAGGCAGAATCGGTTCTTGTGACGTTCACCGCGCTTTCCGACAACCACCCTCTCGTCGACGGTCGGACGACGAATTCCTCGCTCGTGCGTGCATTGCGCGGCGAGCGCCCGGAGACCACCCCCGTGTGGTTCATGCGACAGGCCGGGAGGTCGCTGCCCGAGTACCGCGAGCTGCGCCAGGGCGTCGGCATGCTGGACTCGTGCCTGCGCCCGGACATGGCGAGCGAGATCACGCTCCAGCCGGTGCGCCGGCACGGCGTGGACGCGGGGATCTTCTTCTCGGACATCGTGATCCCGCTCAAGCTCGCGGGGGTCGAGGTCGACATCGTCCCCGGGGTGGGCCCGGTCATGGGCCAGGCGTACCGCACGCCCGACGACGTCGCGCGCCTCGTCGAGCACGAGCTCACCCCGGAGTCGCTCGCCCCGGTGACGGAGGCGGTCGCGCTCACGGTCGCGGCGCTCGGGTCGACTCCTCTCATCGGTTTCGCGGGGGCGCCGTTCACGCTCGCGGCGTACCTGGTCGAGGGTCGGCCGTCGCGCGACCACCTCGCGGCGCGCACCCTCATGCACGCGGACCCCGAGTCGTGGGCGCGGCTCACGGCGTGGACGGCGCAGATCACGGGTGCGTTCCTGCGCGCTCAGGTCCTGGCGGGGGCCAGCGCGGCCCAGCTGTTCGACTCGTGGGCCGGGAGCCTGTCCCTGGAGGACTACCTGGCGGGCGCCAAGCCGGGCAGCACGGTCGCGTTGTCGCAGGTCAGCGACCTGGGTGTGCCCGCGATCCACTTCGGGACGGGCACGGGGCACCTGCTGGGCGCCATGCGCGACGCGCTCACGGAGGCCGGCGTGACGCACCCGACCGTGGGTGTCGACTACCGCACGCCGCTCGACGAGGCCGCGGCGGTGCTCGGCGGGTACGTGCCGGTCCAGGGCAACATCGACCCGGCGCTGCTCGCCGCGCCGTGGCCGGTGCTCGAGGCGCACGTGCGCGACGTGCTGCGTCGTGGGGGCGCCGCCCCGGGGCACGTCGTGAACCTCGGCCACGGGGTGCCGCCCGAGACGGACCCGACGGTCCTGACCCGGGTGGTCGACCTGGTCCATTCCGTCCGGAACGTGTCAGAACCTGCGTGACCTCTGCGTCACGCACGGTCTGACACACCCTCGTGGCGGGGGCACACTTGACGTGTGCACCCCGTTGCTGATGGATCGTCCGGCCCTTCCTCGTCGTCCGACGCCACGTCCGACGCCTCCTCTCACGGCTCGTTCGACGCCGTGGTCGTCGGCGCCGGCATCGCCGGTCTGACTGCCGCGCGCACGCTGCGCCGTCGCGGTCTGCGGGTCCTCGTCCTGGAGGCGGCCGACCGCCCGGGCGGGCCCGTGCACGGTGACAAGCTGGGCTCGACGGGGCTGTCCGTCGACGTGGGTGCCGAGTCGTTCGCGGCGCGCGGTTCCGCCGTGGGCGACCTGGTCACCGAGCTGGGCCTGACGGTCGTCGAGCCCGCGCCGCTCAGCGCGTGGGGCTATGCCGCGAGCCGCGCGTTCCCGCTGCCGAAGGCCGGGATCATGGGCATCCCGTCCCATCCGTTCGCGGCCGACGTGCGGCGCGCGGTCGGCTGGCCCGGCGCGCTGCGGGCCGGGTTGGACCGGGTCAAGCCGCGCCGTTGGGTCGACGAGGAGAACCTCGAGACCTTCGCGCGCTCGCGCCTGGGGCGCCGTGTCGCGGAGCGCCTCGTGGCACCGGTCGCCGCGGGGGTGCACTCGGCGCCGCTCGAGCGGCTCGACGTCGACGCGGTCGCCCCGGGCCTGCGCGAGGCCTACGCCCGGGAGGGTTCGCTGACGCGCGCGGTCGCGGCGATGCGCGCGCAGGCGCCGGCGGGCTCCGCGGTGCGCGGCATCGAGGGCGGCATGCACCGCCTGGTCGAGGAGCTCACGCTCGCCGTGACGAGCGAGGAGCCCGACGGCGCCGCTCCGGCCGGGAGCACCGGGCCGGCAGGGGTGCTGCTCACGCGCCACGAGGTGGTGGACCTGGGCAGGTCCGCGGACGGGGGCTGGACGGTCCAGGTCGAGACCCTGGGGGGCCCGGCGACGTTCCGGGCGCCGCGCCTGCTCGTGACGACCCCCGCGGTCGTCGACCTGGTGTCGCCGCTCGCAGGCCGCACGGCCGACCCGGTCCCGGACCCCGAGCCGGGTGCCGACATCCGGCTCATGACGTTGCTGCTCGAGGCCCCTGCGCTCGACGCGGCCCCGCGCGGGAGCGGCCTGCTGGTCGCCCCGAGGCCGCGCACGTGGTCGACGCGCGACGAGAACCACCGGGCGGGAGCGCACGACCCGGTCCAGGCCAAGGCCTTGACCCACTCGACCGCGAAGTGGCCGTGGCTGGCCGCCCGGGTGACGGACGCCGTCGGGCCGGGGAACCACGTGGTGCGCCTGAGCTACGGGCGCATCGGGGAGACGGTCGAGCCGACCGTCGACCAGGTGGTCCGCGACGCCTCGGTGCTGCTGGGCGTGGACCTGGAGGGCAAGGTGCGTGAGCACCTGTCGACGCGGTGGAACGGGTCGCTCCCGCCGCCCACGCCCGTGTACCGGCGTGAGGTCGCGGCGTTCGTGGAGCGGGTGTCGCACGTCGACGGCCTGGGGGTCACGGGCGGGTGGATCGCGGGCACGGGTCTCGCGGCGATCGTGGGGCACGCACAGGAGTCCGCCGAGCAGCTCTGAGCATTTCTCGCGTCGGCGGCAATTCCCGACGTGCTGACAATTCGTCTCTTTGTCATGACTTCATGTCAGGTCGATGTCACTCGGTGGACAATTCCCCGGAAATCCGCTCCGGACGGGTCCGAGCGCATTTCGACTTCACCGCCCGGCAGAGGACACTGGAAGCGTGAGCATTCGTGTCGGAACCCGTGGCAGCGCCCTCGCGACGACCCAGACGGGTCTCGTCGCCAGGCGCATCGAGACCCTGACCGGGCAGCCGGTCGAGATCGTGCGCATCCGCACCGAGGGCGACGTCCGCACCGGCTCGCTCGCCCAGATGGGCGGTACCGGGGTGTTCGTGACCGCGCTGCGCGAGGCGCTGCTCGACGGCCGCTGCGACGTCGCCGTCCACTCCCTCAAGGACCTCCCGACCGGCGCGGCCGAGGGCCTGACCCTCGTGACGCCCGAGCGGGAGAACCCGCGCGACGTCCTGTGCGCACGCAACGGCTGGACCCTGGAGACCCTGCCGCGCGGCGCCAAGGTCGGCACGGGCTCGCCCCGCCGCGCGGCCCAGCTCCTCGCGGTGCGCCCCGACCTCGACGTGCTCGACATCCGCGGCAACGTCGACACCCGCCTCGCACGGGCGCTCGGCCCCGACGCCGACCTCGACGCGGTCGTCCTCGCCTACGCCGGGCTCTCGCGGCTCGGGCGCCTCGACGCGGTCTCCGAGGTCATCGACGTGCGCGTCATGGCGCCGGCCCCCGGGCAGGGGGCGCTGGGCGTCGAGGTCCGGACCGCGGACCTCTCGCCGCTGTCCTCGTTCGACCTCCGGCCCGACGGCGCCACGGACCGCCCGCTCGACCTCGCCGACGTCGTCGCAGGCCTCGACCACCTTCCGACCCGCCTCGCGGTCCTCGCCGAGCGCGCCCTCCTCGCACGTCTCGAAGCAGGCTGCGCGGCGCCCGTCGGCGCGCACGCCGTGGTCGAGGAGGACGAGATCCGGCTCTCGGCGGTCGTCGCCCGGCTCGACGGCGGGCAGGTCCTCACGCACTCGGCACGGGTCGCGCTGCCGTCGCCTGCGGGCGCCGCGGGCAGGGCCGGTGGCGCTGGGGGCCCGTCCGTCGAGGGGCGCGACGTCACCGACGTGCTCGCGAGGGGGCTCGGGATCCAGGTCGCCGACGCGCTGCTGGCCGCCGGTGCCGCCGAGCTCGCGCCGCTGCGTGCGACCGGGCCGGGGGCCGCGACCGACTCGTTGTGGGCCCCGGGCACCGCGCCCGCGGGCGACACCCGCTCGGACGACGAGGCCCCGGTCGGCGGCACCGACGCCCCCGTGGGCCCGGAGCAGCGCTGATGCCAGGCCGACTGCGCGACCCGCAGCGCGGTCGCGACCTGCCGCCAGCAGGCCCGGCCCCGGCCGCCGCGAACGCCACGGACTCCGGGCCGCTGACCGGGACCACCGTCCTCCTCCCGCGCTCCCCCGAGCGTGCCGCTCCCCTCGCGGCGAGGCTGCGCGCCCAGGGCGCGACCGTCCTCGTGAGCCCAGCGATCGAGCGCGTCCCCATCGAGGACACCGCGGTGATGGACGCCGCCGTGGCGGACCTCGCCGGCTTCGCGTGGGTCGTGGTCACGAGCGTCAACGCCATCGACGAGCTGACCGCGAGCGCCGCACGCCGGGGCGTCTCGCTCGCCGAGCTGTCAGAACGAGCGAGGACTGGAGCGCACGCTGGTTCTGGCACGAGGTGGGCCGCGGTCGGGCCGGCGACTCGCCGAGCGCTCGAGGCCGCGGGGGTCCACGTGGATCTCGAGGCGGCCGTGAACTCGGCGCGCGGGCTGCTCGCAGCGTTCGACGCGCTCGCCGAGGCTCCCGACCACGGGTCCGAGGCCCGGGCCGCGTCCGACGAGAGGGCCGCCGACGCGACGCGGCGCGTCCTGCTCCCGCAAGGCGACCTCGCGAAGCCCACCATGGCCGACGGTCTGCGTGACCGGAACTGGGACCCGCACGTCGTGACCGCGTACCGGACCGTCTCGCACACGCTCTCCCCGGAGGTCGTGGACGCGTGGCGCACGGGCGAGGTCGACGTGGTCGTGCTGACCTCGGGCAGCGTCGCGCGCGAGGTCGCGACCCAGCTCGGCGCGGACCCGCACGTCGCGGGCGTCGCGATCGGCGAGCCGACGGCGGAGGCCGCGCACGCCGTCGGGCTGCGGATCGACGCCGTGGCCACCCAGGCGACCGACGACGCCCTGGCGGAGGCCGTGCTGCGCGTCGCCGCCCACCCGTCAGCACCTCGTCCTGACGACTCATCCCCGACAGAAGGCAGGAACCACCCGTGATCCGTCCCCGCCGCCTGCGCTCGACCCCGCAGATGCGCCGGCTCGTCGCCGAGACCCGGCTGCACGCCGCCGACCTGGTCCTCCCGCTGTTCATCAAGGAGGGCCTGACCGAGCCCAAGCCGCTCGGGTCCATGCCCGGCATCGTGCAGCACACCGAGGAGAGCCTCGCAGGCGCCGTCGCGCAGGCGACCGCGGCCGGGCTGGGCGGCATCATGCTGTTCGGCATCCCCGCGCACCGTGACGCGGTCGGCTCGCAGGCCGACGCCCCCGACGGCATCCTCAACCGCGCGATCCGCATCGCGCGCGACTCGGCCCGGGACGCCGCTGCGGGCACGGGCCGTCCCGCCCCCGTCGTCATGGCCGACCTGTGCCTCGACGAGTTCACCGACCACGGGCACTGCGGCGTCCTCACCGCCGGCCCGGACGGCGACCTGGTCGTCGACAACGACGCGACCCTCGTCCGCTACGCCTCGATGGCACTCACCCAGGCCGAGGCGGGCGCGGAGGTCGTGGCGCCGTCGGGCATGATGGACGGCCAGGTCGCCGTGATCCGCGAGGCCCTCGACGGCGCGGGGCACACGGGCGTGAGCATCCTGGCGTACAGCGCCAAGTACGCGAGCGCGTTCTACGGGCCGTTCCGCGAGGCCGTCGACTCGACGCTCCAGGGCGACCGCCGCACCTACCAGATGGACTCCGCGAACTTCCGGGAGGGCCTGCGGGAGGCGGACGTGGACCTGGCCGAGGGCGCCGACATGGTCATGGTCAAGCCCGCGGGCTCCTACCTCGACGTGCTCGCGGCCGTGGCCGAGCGCAGCGACGTCCCCGTGGCGGCGTACCAGGTCTCGGGCGAGTACGCGATGATCGAGGCGGCGGCCGCGAACGGCTGGATCGACCGGCGCGGCGCCGTCCTGGAGTCCGTGCTCGGCATCAAGCGCGCGGGCGCCGACATCGTCCTGACCTACTGGGCCCTCGAGATCGCAGAATGGATTCGGTGACACCGATGACCATCCACCCGACCGGTTCGCCGCTGCGCGCGACCACCCTCCACGACAACCACGAGGCGTTCGTGCGCGCCCAGGGCGCGATCCCGGGCGGCGTGAACTCGCCCGTGCGGGCCTACGGCTCGGTCGGCGGCGACCCGCGGTTCATCGCGAGCGCGCGTGGCGCGTACGTCACGGACGTGACGGGCCGCGAGTACGTGGACCTCGTGTGCTCGTGGGGCCCCGCGCTCCTGGGGCACGCGCACCCCGCGGTCGTCGCCGCGGTGCAGGACGCCGCCGCACGCGGCCTGTCGTTCGGCGCCCCGACGCTGGGCGAGGTGGACCTCGCGGAGGAGGTGCGCCGCCGGGTCCCCGCGGCCGAGCGCGTGCGCCTCGTCTCGACGGGCACCGAGGCGACCATGACCGCGGTGCGCCTCGCGCGCGGCGTCACGGGCCGCAACCTGCTGGTCAAGTTCGCGGGCTGCTACCACGGGCACGTCGACGCCCTGCTCGCCGAGGCGGGCTCGGGCGTCGCGACGCTCGCCCTGCCCGGGTCGGCCGGCGTGACCGAGGCCAGCGCGGCCGAGACCCTGGTCCTGCCGTACAACGACCTCGAGGCCGTCGAGCGTGCGTTCACCGAGCGCGGCTCGGAGATCGCCGCGGTCATCACCGAGGCGGCGCCCGCGAACATGGGCATCGTGCCGCCCGGCCCGGGCTTCAACGAGGGCCTGCGCCGCATCACGGCCGAGCACGGCGCGCTGCTGATCCTCGACGAGGTCCTCACGGGCTTCCGCGTGGGGCCGAGCGGCTGGTGGGGCCTGGAGTCAGGTGCCGCGGCGGGCGTGACCGCGGGCGAGCAGCCCTCGTACACGCCCGACCTGTTCACGTTCGGCAAGGTCATCGGCGGCGGCATGCCCGTCGCGGCCCTGGGTGGCCCGGCCGTGATCATGGACCAGCTCGCGCCGCTCGGCCCGGTGTACCAGGCGGGCACCCTGTCCGGGAACCCGGTCGCGGTCGCGGCGGGCCTCGCGACGCTGCGCCTGGCCGACGACGCCGTGTACGCCCGCGTCGACCACGTCGCCCAGGTCGTGGGTGACGCCGCGAGCGCGGCCCTCGCTGCCGAGGGTGTCCCGCACGCCCTGCAGCGCTCGGGGAACCTGTTCTCGATCATGTTCGGCGACTTCGCCGCCGCGGCCGGGGTGCGCACGTACGCGCAGGCCCAGGCGCAGGACGTGTTCCGGTACAAGGCGTTCTTCCACGCGATGCTCGACGCGGGGGTCAACCTGCCGCCGTCGGTCTTCGAGGCGTGGTTCGTGTCGTCCGCGCACGACGACGCCGCGGTCGAGCGTGTCCTCTCCGCGCTCCCGGCCGGGGCGAGGGCCGCAGCGCGCGCCCAGCGCTAGACCCCTGCACGAGGTGAGGGGTGCCCGGCGGGGTGAGCGGCGCCGTCGGGCACCTTCCTCCGTGCCCGACGGCGCCGCTCACCTCACGCCCGACCGTGCCGTCGTGAACGGCTCGGCAGGCGGCTCCGGCGCGGTCAGTAGCTGATCTGACCGACCTTCTTGCCCAGGCTGCGGATCTGGAAGCCGAACGCGATGAGCGCGACGCCCCAGACGAGGGCGACGATCGCGAGGATCCACACGATCGACACGACGCCCGCGCCCACGTTGAACAGGACCAGGGCACCGAAGACGAGCGACAGCAGACCCGCGAAGACTCCCCAGCCCCAGCCGCTGCCCGGGACCTTGCGGAGCTCGACGCTGGCGATCGTCTGGAAGATGCCCAGGACCACGGCCCACAGACCGATGATCCACACGAGGACCTCGGCAGTCTTGCCGGGCCACACGAGCAGCACGATGCCGACGGCGACGCTCACGAGCCCGACCGTGACGAGGGCCGCCGTGCCGCCCGTGCCTCGGCGGCGGATGCCCTCGACGATCTCGAACAGGCCGTCGACGAGCGTGAAGATCGCGACGATCCAGATGAAGACGACGGCCGTGATCTCGGGCCACACGAGCGCGACGATGCCGAAGAGGATCGCGACGACGCCGCGGATCACTGGCCAGTACCAGACCTGCTTGGCGGTGGTGGAGAAGGCGGTGAGGATCGGGTCCTGCGTGGTCATGGTGGGCTCCTGACGTCGGATCGTGTCCCGCCAGGAACGCTGGAGCACCGTCCGTGCGGGCTGTTCGACTCTCATCGAACACCCGAAACGGCCGCATGTCGTGGCGAACCGCGCATTCGTCGCGGAGGGACCTTCGCCCCCTTGACAAGGCGATACCCCGCGGGGGTACCTTTGAGGGTTGGTACCCAGTAGGGGTATCCGAGCGAGTGATCACGGAGGCCCAGCATGAGCGACACGACCACCCAGCGCCCGGTCGAGCCGGGCGCTGCCCCCGCCCACACCGGCCCCCACGGGTACGCCTCCGACAAGGAGGCCTACCTCAAGCGCATGCGCCGCATCGAGGGCCAGGTCCGTGGCATCGCCCGCATGATCGACGAGGACGTCTACTGCATCGACATCCTCACCCAGGTCTCCGCGGTGACCAAGGCCCTCCAGGCGGTGTCCATCGGACTCGTCGAGGACCACCTCGGCCACTGCGTCGTCGACGCCGCCCGGTCCTCCGAGGCCGAGGGCGCCGCCAAGGTCCGCGAGGCGTCCGACGCCATCGCCCGTCTCGTCCGCAGCTGACACCCCACCCCTCCCAAGGAGCACCATGAGCACCGTCACCACCCTCGGCGTCACCGGCATGACCTGTGGCAACTGCGTCTCGCACGTCACCAAGGACGTGGGCGCCGTCCCCGGAGTGGAGAACATCAGCGTCGACCTGAACGTCGGCGGCACCTCCGAGGTCACCGTCTTCTCGGACGACCCGCTCGACGAGGCCGCGCTGCGCGAGGCCGTCGACGAGGCCGGCTACGAGGTCGTGAGCTACGAGGTCCAGCTCGACGCCCAGGCCGCGCAGTCGGCCGAGCAGGCCGCCGACCGCAAGGCCCACAACTGCGGCTGCGGCTGCGGCACGGACTCCGCCGCGGACGCCGCGCCCGCCCAGAAGACGTACGACCTCCAGGTCCCGCAGGCCTGACCGCTCGACCCGCCCGACGACGGAGCACCGGCCGGTCTCCCGGCCCCCGCTCCGTCGTCGGGCACCGCTCGGACTGCCCCCACCGCCCCCGCCCGCCGACCGCGGGCCGCGACGGAGCACCCCACCCGGCGGGACCCGCCGGACGCACCACACAGTCGAGGAGCACCGATGACCACCCCCACCGGCCTGACCTCCGGGCCGACCCTCGTCGAGGTCGACCTCGCGATCGAGGGCATGACGTGCGCCTCGTGCGTCGCGCGCGTCAAGAAGCGGCTCAACCGCGTCGACGGCGTCGAGGCCACCGTCAACCTGCCCCTCGAGAGCGCGCACGTCGTGCTGCCCGAGGGCGTCACCGACGCCGAGCTCGTCGAGGCCGTCGAGAAGGCGGGCTACCAGGCGCGGGTCACGGGGCGTCGCGCGGCGAGCCCCGCCGTCTCGGCGAGGGTGGCGGCCCCTGGGGCCGCCGTCGTGTCAGAACCGGCGAGCACCCCGGACCACGCTGGTTCTGACACACCGGCCGAGCCGGCACCGGCCCCTGCTCGGGCCCCGGCCCCCGCTCCGGCCCCGGCGTCGACCGACACCTCGGCCCCCACGCGCGACCGGGGTGCCGACCTCGGGCGCCGCCTCAAGGTCGCCGCGGTCCTCACGCTGCCCGTCGTGCTGCTGTCGATGGTCCCGGCCCTGCAGTTCCCGGGCTGGCAGTGGGTCGTCACGGCCCTCGCGCTGCCGGTCGTGACGTGGGGCGCGTGGCCCTTCCACACCGCCGCGTTCCGCGCGGCCCGCCACGGCGCGTCGACCATGGACACCCTCGTGTCGATCGGCGTGATCGCCGCGACCCTGTGGTCCCTGTGGGCGCTCCTGCTGGGCGGCGCGGGCGAGATCGGCATGCGGATGACGGTGTCGCTCGTACCGGAGCGCTCACACGGTGCCCTCGGTGCGATGCCCGAGCTCTACTTCGAGGTCGCGGCCGTCGTCACGACGTTCCTCCTCGCGGGCCGCTGGTCCGAGCACCGCTCGCGCCGCAAGGCCGGCGACGCGCTGCGCTCCCTGCTCGCGATGGGCGCCAAGGACGCAGAGCGCGTCACGACCGGCCCCGACGGCCACCGCACGACCGAGCGCGTCCCCGTCTCGGCCCTGCGAGAGGGCGACCTGTTCACGGTCCGCCCGGGAGAGAAGGTCGCGACCGACGGCGTCGTCGTCGAGGGCGCGTCCGCCGTCGACACCTCGCTCCTGACGGGTGAGCCCGTCCCCGTCGACGTGACGCCCGGCGACGACGTCACGGGCGCGACCGTCAACACCTCGGGCCACCTGCTCGTGCGTGCGACGCGCGTAGGCGAGGAGACGACGCTCGCGCAGATCGGTCGCCTCGTGAGCCAGGCACAGACGGGCAAGGCTCCCGTGCAGCGCCTCGCGGACCGGATCTCGGCCGTGTTCGTGCCGATCGTCCTGGTCCTGGCCGTGCTCACGCTGGGCGGCTGGCTGCTCGCAGGGGCGAGCACGCAGTTCGCGTTCACGGCCGCCGTGGCCGTGCTGATCATCGCGTGCCCGTGCGCCCTGGGTCTCGCGACGCCGACCGCCCTGCTCGTCGGCACGGGACGCGGCGCCCAGCTCGGCATCCTCATCAAGGGCCCCGAGGTCCTGGAGTCCACGCGCCGGGTCGAGGTGATCGTCCTCGACAAGACCGGCACCGTCACGCAGGGCCGCATGGCCCTCGAGCGCGTGGTCACGCGCGAGGGCACGCTCGACCTGTCCTCGGCCGCGGCGCGGTCTGCCGGCTCGTCGAGCGAGACGCCCGACGGCGCCGCCCGCCACGCCCTGCGCCTCGCCGGCGCGGTGGAGGGGCTGAGCGAGCACCCGATCGCGCAGGCGATCGCGTCGGCAGCGACGCGGGTCTCGGGCGAGGTCGACGACCGCGAGTCAGAGCCGGCGAGCGCTGGAGGTCACGCTGGTGCTGACACCTCGGCCGGGGCGGTCCTCGAGACCGGCGCCGACGGCGTCGTCGTCGGTTCCCCGCAGGTCTTCGACTTCGTGAGCTCCCCGGGCGGCGGTGTGAGCGGCCTGGTCCGCACCGCGCACTCGGGCCTGTCCCCCGCGGGCGCCCTCAACGCGCAGCGGGTCCTGGTCGGGCGCCCGGCATGGCTCGCCGAGCAGGGCGTCGCGTTCGACGTGTCAGCACCAGCGGGGGCTGCGGGTCACGCTCGTTCTGACAACGGTGGGACCGACCTGCGCCGAGCGTTCGACAAGGCCGAGTCCACGGGCGCGACCGCCGTCGTCGTTGCCTGGAACGGCGCCGCCCAGGGCGTCCTCGTCCTGCGCGACCCCGTCAAGGAGACCTCGGCCCAGGCCGTGGCCGAGCTCCGCGAGCTGGGCCTGCGCCCCCTCCTCCTCACGGGCGACAACGCGGGCGCGGCCAAGGTCGCCGCCCGGCAGGTCGGTATCGCCGAGGAGGACGTGATCGCGCAGGTCCTGCCGCAGGACAAGGTCGACGTCGTCGCGCGCCTGCGCGCGGAGGGCCGCGTCGTGGCGATGGTCGGGGACGGCGTGAACGACGCCGCCGCGCTCGCCGGGGCCGACCTCGGCCTGGCCATGGGCACGGGCACCGACGTCGCGATCGAGGCGAGCGACATCACGCTGGTCCGCGGCGACCTGCGCTCGAGCGCGACCGCGATCCGGCTCTCGCGCCAGACGCTGCGCGTCATCAAGCAGAACCTGTTCTGGGCCTTCGCCTACAACGTGGCCGCGATCCCGCTCGCCGCCGCCGGGCTGCTCAACCCGATGATCGCAGGGGCCGCGATGGCGATGAGCTCGGTCCTGGTCGTCGCCAACTCGCTCCGCCTGCGCCGAGCGGGCTGAACCTGGCTGCCCCTGGCTGCCCCTGGCTGCCGAGAACGAGGTTGAGGTCGTCATCGTGACGATGGCGACCTCAACCTCGTTCTCGGCACCGGGGTGACCAGCGAGCGCAGGTCACTGCGCGGGCGGGCGGCCCGGGCGGCGCGGCGGGCGTACGTCCCGAGGCAGCCGGCCCTCGGCGTCGAGGGCCCGGCGCAGCACCATGTCGATCTGCGCGTTGACGCTCCGCAGCTCGTCCGACGCCCAGCGCGCGAGCGCGTCGTGCACCGCCGGGTCGAGACGCAGCAGGACCTGCTTCCGTTCGGTCCGGGGCCGTCGAGGCGCACCCTCGCGCCCGACGTCCGCTCCGCCGTCGGGCCCACCTACGACGGGCGCACCCTCGCGCCCGACGTCCGCTCCGCCGTCGGGCCCCGGAGCACCCTCACCCGGCGACCCGCCGGGGGCGGGCGCCGGGACCTCGGGGGTCACGAGTAGAGCGACCCGGCGTTGACGACGGGGGTCGCGCGGCTGTCGCTGCACAGCACGACGAGGAGGTTCGACACCATGGCGGCGCGGCGCTCGTCGTCGAGCGTGACGATCGACTCGGCCTCGAGGCGCTGGAGGGCGTCCTCGACCATGGACACGGCGCCCTCGACGATCCTCGAGCGGGCCGCGATGATCGCCCCGGCCTGCTGGCGCTGCAGCATGGCCTGCGCGATCTCGGGGGCGTACGCGAGGTTGGAGATGCGGGCCTCGACGACCTCGACGCCCGCCACCACGACGCGCGCGGCGACCTCCGCGGCGATCTCCGCCGACACGACCTCCGTCGCGCCGCGCAGCGACTGCTCGCCGGCCTCGGCGTCGTCGTACGGGTGGGACATGGCCACGTGGCGCAGCGCCGACTCGGCCTGGACGCGGACGAAGTCGGTGTAGTCCTCGACGGCGAAGCTCGCCTTCGCGGTGTCGGCCACCTGCCACACGATGATCGCCGCGATGTTGATCGGGTTGCCGTCGGCGTCGTTGACCTTGAGCTCGCTCGTCTCGAAGTTGCGGACGCGGACGGACACGCGCTTGCGCGTCGAGAGCGGCACGGTGGCGACGAGCCCGGTGCGGCGGATCGTCCCGAGGTACCGGCCGAAGAACTGGACGACGAGCGTCTGGCCCGGGTTGATGACCTTGACGGCGGTGAGCGCGAGGAGGCCGAGCACGATCGCGACCACGCCGAGCAGGGTGCCGACCGGGGTGCTGGTCATGAACAGGGGGACCGACCCGCCGAGAAGGACGAGGACGAGGAGGATCGCGAGGCCACCTCCGCCGGCGCCGAGCGACCACGCGGGCTGCTCGGTGACGTCCACGCGGGTGCCGTCGTGGCCCACGGGGCGTCCGCTCGGCTCGCCGCCCACGGACTCCTGCGGGGGGACGGTGGTGTCGCTCATGGCTGTTCCTCTCGTCGTTCACGGGTGCCGGGCGCCCCGCATCTATCAAAGTGATATCACATTACGTTCCGCGCCGTCGAGAACGAGGTTGTGGTCGCCATCCACAGGGATAGCGACCGCAACCTCGTTCTCGGCACCTGGAGAGGGGCAGGGGCTATCTGAAGCGGCGGCCCTCGTCGCGGCGGTACGCCCACACCGCGAGGACCGCGAACACCACGGTCCACCCCAGCAGCACGACCCACGCGAGCGCGTACGCCGGCTCGCCCGTGAGCGCCTGGACCAGCAGGTCGCGACCGGCGCGCGTCGGGGTGGTCATCGAGATCGCGTCGAGCCACGGCGGGAACAGGAACGGCGGCAGGAACAGCCCGCCCGCGAACGCGAGGGGGAACAGGATGACCTGCACCACGGGCAGCGCCGCCTTGGCGGACAACGAGTACCCGATCGCGATGCCCAGCAGCACGAACGGCACCGACACGAGCAGCACGGTCCCCACCCCCGCGAGGAGCTGCGGCCACGTCACGGAGGCCGCCGTCAGGAGCCACCCGATGAGGATGAGCGGCACGAGCCCGAACAGCGAGAAGATCCCGCCGTTGAGGATGCGCGCGATCATGCGGGGCGCGGGCCCCGCGGGCAGCGAGCGCAGGAACGGGTCGAACGGCAGCGCCCGGTCCTCCGCGACACCGAGCCCGTAGGTGAACAGGCTCGCGGAGCAGATCGCGAACAGCCCGAGCGACGCGACGGCCGTGGTCGCCGCGACGGGGTCGCCCGCGACCTCCTTCTGCGGCACGACGAAGAAGAACATCGCGAGCGCGGGGAACAGCAGGTTCCCGAGGACCGCGATGGGCACGCGCACGGTCTCCAGGAACTGGTACTTGAGGTGGATCCAGGTGAGGGTCGCGGCGCTGGGCGGGCGCCCGCTCACGCCGGAGGTCGTGGTGGCTGCGTGGGTGCTCATCGCGCGCTCTCCTCCTCGGAGGTCTGGCGGTCCGGGGCGCCCGACGGCGTCGCGCCCGTCGGGCTCCCGGCCTCGTCGTGGTCGGTGGTCGCGGCGTGCGAGACCATCTGCTCGAACGCCTCCTCGAGGCTCGCGCCCCGGATCTCGAGCCCGTGGAACGGCAGGCCCGACGTCACGAGCGTGCGGACCAGCTCGTCGGCGTCGGCCGTGAACAGCTCGTACCGCCAGGCGCCGGACTCCCCCGCGGCCTTGTCGGCCGCGCGCTCGGACCGCACCACGCCCGGCAGGTCGGCCCCCAGGTCGGCGGTGCTGCGCACGACCACGCGGCGCAGCCCGACGCGGCGCAGGATCGCGTCGAGCGTGTCGTCGGCCTTGACCACGCCCTGGTCGATCACGACGACGCGCTGCGCGAGCGCCTGCACCTCCTCGAGGTAGTGGCTCGTGAGGAGCACGGTCCCGCCGGCCGCGTGGTACTCGCGGATCGCGGTCCACAGCGCCTGGCGCGCGCTCACGTCGAGGCCCGTGGTGGGCTCGTCGAGCAGCACGACCCGTGGGCGCCCGACGAGCGAGAGCGCGACCGCGAGGCGTCGCTTCTGCCCGCCGGACATGGCCCCGGTCTGGCGCCCGGCGAGGTCGGACAGCCCGAACTGCTCGAGCAGCTCGCCCGTGGGCACGGGGTTCGCGTAGTGCTTGCCGACGAAGTCGACGACCTCGCGCACCTTGAGGGTCGCGGGCAGGCCCGTCTCCTGAGGCGTGAGGCCCAGGCCCTGGCGGGACGAGGCGTCGCGCGGGTCGCCGCCGAAGAGGCGTACGACGCCCGTGTCGGGCTTGCGCTGCCCGCTCACGAGCGAGAGCAGCGTCGACTTCCCGGCGCCGTTGGGGCCCAGGAGCCCGACGAGCTCGCCGGCCCCGACCTCGAGGGTCACGTCGTCGAGCGCGACGACCTCGCCGAAGCGGCGGGTCACGTGCTGCGCCGACACGAGGGACCCGTGCGGCACGGCCGGGCCTCCTCGCGTCGCGGCGGCAGCCCGCCACGGACTGACGGCTGAGTGCTGGCTGGTCACGATCCGGCTCCTCTCAGGAGCATGCTCAGGGACTCGGTGTAGACCTCGAAGGCGCGGCGCCCGCGAGGGGTGAGGCTGATGTAGGTGGCCGGGGTGCGGCCCTCGTGGGTCTTGGTGACGGTCACGTACTCGGCGTCCTCGAGCTTGCGCAGGTGCGTCGAGAGGTTGCCCGCGGTCATCTCGAGGAGCTTCTGGAGCCTGGGGAACGCGATCTGGTCGCCCGCGCCCAGCGCCGAGAGCGTCGCCACGACGCGCAGCCGCGCCTGAGCGTGGATGACCGGGTCGAGCTCGACGTCAGGCACGGGCACCTCCCGCGAGCCGGCGACGGGTCCGCACGCGCAGGACCTGCTCGACGAACGCCATGAGCAGGAACCCGCCCCCGCCCGCGACGGCCATGACGAGGTAGAGGTCGGGCAGGCCCACGATCGTCGCGGCCCCGGCGACGAGCAGGATCCACACGCCCAGGACGTACAGGCGGGTCTCCTGCCACATGGCGCCGCCCGCGAGGTACATGATCCCGACGACCAGGCACGACAGGGAGTTGCTCGCGAGGGACATGACCTCGGGGTTCGCCCCGGCACGGGCGAGCCCGCCCAGGACCATGCTCATTGCTGCGAACGAGATGAACCAGGCCCAGCCGTAGAGCGCGCCCGAGCGGGCGCTCGCGCCGCGCACCCCGCTCACGCGCGTCATGATGTGCACGATCGTGATGGCCACGGCGCCCACGACGAGGAAGGTGAAGGCGAGGAAGGCCCAGGGCTCGGGCTGCCCGACGACGTCGCTCGCCCCGATCTCCAGGGTCGCCGTGGCGGGAGGGGCGCCCGAGCGCAGCGAGCTGACGTAGAGCGTCGTGTAGCCCAGGAGCCAGGCCAGCCCCCAGACGCCGTAGAGGACCCGGCCGTCGGGTTCGACGTCCTTGACCTTCTCCTGCTGGGCCGCGATGAGGCGCAGGCTCTCGGCGGGGTCGAGCGGCTGGTCGTCGTCGGGCCCCTGTGCGGGTCCGGCGGGCCGGTCGGGCGTGTGGTCGGGCACGAGCGCTCCATCTCCACCACGACGCATCGTGGTTTGTGCTGCAAACTACTTTGTAGCCTGCCAGGAGGAGCGGTCGAACGCAAGAGCCTCCGATGCCGAGAAGTGAGCAGATGCCCCTGATCCGCGTGGATCAGGGGCATCTAGGCACTTCTCGGCGTCCGAAGATCCGGGCCTGCTGCGCGTCAGGACGTCGCGGAGCCCGAATTCCCGGTCCCCGGAACGTTCTCGGCACCGCTCCCGGACCCGCTACCGGTTCCCGTTCCGGGCTGCTGTTCGAGGTCGGTACCTCCCGAGCCCGAGCCGCCGGTCCCGCCCGTGTCCCCGCCGGTCCCGGGCGTCGGGTCCGGTGCCGGGGTGACCGGCGTGGTCGGCTCGGGCTCGGGGACCGTGGTCGGCGGGTCGGTCGGCGCCGGGGTCGGGACCTCGCTCGGGGCCGGGCTGGGCGTGGTGCCCGTCGCCGGGGAGTCGGTCGTCGTGTCGCCGGTCGTGCCGGTCGTGTCGCCCGGGTCCCCGGTCGACGCGGGCTCACGAGAGACGACGTGGCTGATCGACGTGCCCGAGCCTTCCTCGCCGCGCAGGATCTCGCTCAGCGGGCGACCGGCGACGACCTCGACGAGCGTCACGCCCACGATCAGCACCAGGAACACCCCGACGGCCGAGAGGATCAGCGTCTTGCGGCTCGGGCGGCGGGACGTCGTGCCGTCGCCGTCCGGGGTGTCGCCCGAGGTGCCGTCGTCCTGCGGACCGTCCGTGCCGTCGTCGGGCCCGTCCATGGCCGAGGTGCGCAGGTCGTCGAGGCGCGTGCCGCCCAGGTCGTCGGCCGAGAGGACCGCGGTGTCCGCAGCCTGCCCGTCCGCGCCGGCCGCGGGCAGCACCGCTGTGCTCGCCGTGGTGTCGCCGGAGCTCTCGCCGCTCGCCGAGTGCGACCCCGCGAGCGTCGGCAGCAGGACCTTGCGGCCGTTCTTGCCCACGGGCAGCACCACGCCGGCCTTCATCGCGGCCTTCATCTGGCGGCGCGTCTTGAGGATCGAGCGCGTGTAGAGGTTGTTACCGACGACCGTCAGGATCGACGCCACGCCCGCACCGATGATCGTCCCGGCCACACCCAGGTACGACAGCAGGACCGTCGAGCTCACGGCAGCGAGCGCGCTCGCGACGACCTGCGTGACGGAGAGACCTGGCGGCTTCTCGTCGAGGTCGTCGTCGGCGGCGCCCGGTGCGGGGGCGTCTCGGGCGGTCGGGCTGATGGAGGGGGGTCTGTTCGAAGTCACGGTCCTTCCAGGGTAGGAAGCCCGTCTGCACGCCCCCCGGACACCTGTTGACCAACCGACGAGGATTGTGTGAAGACCGCGCAGCGCTCCCTCTCGGTGGGTGCTATAACGGCCAGGTGACCACTCCTCCCGGCACTCACTCCGAGACCGGCAAGCGCTCCCGCTGGGCGCCGACGACGGCCGACCACCCCGAGACCCGCCGCCGCATCGGGGCCGAGATCTGGATCCTGCTGGGCCTGAGCCTCGGCCGGTCGGGGGTGTACGCGATCGTCAACATCGTCGCGCGCCTGACCGAGGGCACCCCGCTCGCGGAGCAGAGCACGAGCCTCAACAACAGTCAGTCGCCCCGCCCGTACCTCGACCTGACCTATCAGATCCTCAGCATCGGGTTCGCTCTCATCCCGGTCGCGCTCGCGCTGTACCTGCTCTCGGCGCGCGGGCGGTCGGTCACGAAGGCGATCGGGCTCGACGGCAGCCGCCCGTGGCGCGACACCGGGTGGGGGTTCGCGCTCGCCGCGGTCATCGGCATCCCTGGCCTGGGACTGTACGTCGCCGGGCGTGCCCTGGGGATCACGGTCGAGGTCAACCCCGCCAACCTCGCGGACTACTGGTGGACCGTGCCGATCCTGATCCTCGCGGCCCTCCAGAACGGCCTGCTCGAGGAGGTCGTCGCGGTCTCCTACCTGTTCGAGCGCACCAAGGACCTGGGCTGGGGACGCGTGAAGTTCGTCGTGTGGAGCTCGCTGCTCCGCGGCTCGTACCACCTGTACCAGGGCATCGGCCCGTTCGTCGGGAACGTGGTCATGGGCGTCGTCTTCTCGTGGTTCTACACGAGCAGATGGGGGCGGCACCGGGTCGTGCCGCTCGTGATCGCCCACACGATCCTCGACGTGGTCGCGTTCGTGGGCTACGCGCTGCTGCCGCGCGAGTGGCTCGAGGCGCTCGGCGTCGGCTAGCCGAAACTCAGTCCCCGCCGCACGTCGCTGAGAGCGGAGCAGCTGTCGTCAGAACCGCCGTTCGGCAGCAGCTGCTCCGCACTCAGCGGCCCGGCACGGGCAGGCCGGACCCTCAGACCCGCAACGCCCGGAGCTCCTCCCGGCGCGCGGCCTGGAGCACCGGGTCCGGCACGGGCAGCGACGCCAGGAGCTGCTTGGTGTACGTGTGCTGCGGCGCGCCCAGCACCTGGGCCGACGTGCCCTCCTCGACGAGCCTGCCCCGGTAGAGCACCGCGATCCGGTCGGCGAGCAGGTCCACGACCGCGAGGTCGTGGCTGATGAACAGGCACGCGAACCCGAGGTCTCGCTGGAGCTCGGCGAACAGGTCGAGCACGCGCGCCTGGACGGACACGTCGAGCGCCGACGTGGGCTCGTCCGCGACCAGGAGCTCGGGGTCGAGGGCGAGCGCCCGTGCGAGGCTCGCACGCTGACGCTGCCCGCCGCTCAGCTCGTGCGGGTACCGGTCACCGTACGAGCGCGGGAGCTGGACCGACTCGAGCAGCTCGTCGACCCGATCGCGCGCGTCGCCCGCGTCCGCCGCCCGCCCGTGCACCACGAGGGGCTCGGCCACGCACTCGGCGATCGTGAGCAGCGGGTTGAAGCTCGACGCGGGGTCCTGGAACACGAACCCGATGCGCGGCCGCACGGGCCGCACGTCGCGCTCGCGTGCGCCCAGCATCTCGACGCCCAGCACCGACAGCGACCCTCCTGTCACGGGCGTGAGCCCGCCGATCGCGCGGCCGATGGTCGTCTTGCCCGAGCCCGACTCCCCCACGAGCCCCAGCACCTCGCCGGGTCGGATCGACAAGTCCACCCCGTCGACGGCCACGAAGGCGGGCTTGCGGAAGCGGCCCGGGTACTCGATCCGCAGCCCTTCGGCCACGACCACGGGCGCACCCTCGGCCCAGCCGTCGGCGCGGGCCTCGACCCGCGCGGCCGCGTTGACCACCCCGCCGCCGACGCGCGGCACGGCCTCGAGCAGCGTCCGCGTGTACTCGGCCTGCGGGTCCTCGAACAGCGACCGGACGTCCGCCTGCTCGACGACCTTGCCCTGGTACATCACGGCCACGCGGTCCGCGAGGTCCGCGACCACACCCATGTTGTGCGTGATGAGCACGATCGCGGTCCCGAACTCGTCGCGGCAGCGCCGCAGCAGGTCCAGGATCTCGGCCTGCACGGTCACGTCGAGCGCGGTCGTCGGCTCGTCGGCGACGATCAGCCCGGGGTCGAGGGCGAGCGCCATCGCGATGACGACGCGCTGCTTCTGCCCGCCCGAGAACTGGTGCGGGTACTTGTCCACAGCCGTCTCGGGGTCGGGGATGCCGACCCGACGCAGCACGTCGATCGCCTGCCTGCGCCCTTCCGCGCGTCCTACGCGCCGGTGCGCGCGCAGCCCCTCGACGATCTGCCACCCCACGGTGAAGACCGGGTTGAGCGCGGCCGACGGCTCCTGGAAGACCATCGCGACGTCCGTGCCGCGCACGGCCCGCAGCTGGGACCGGCTCAGCGCGACGACGTCGGACTCGCTCGTCCCCGCCTTGTTCGCCAGCACGACGGCGCCCCTCGCCGTCGCGGTCTCCGGCAGCAGGCCGAGGATCGTCTTGGCGGTCACGGTCTTCCCGCTGCCGCTCTCGCCCACGACCGCGAGCACCTCGCCCGGGGCGACCTCGAGGTCCACCCCGTCGACCGCGAGGATCGGCCCGGCGTCGGTCGCGAACGAGACCGTGAGATCCCGGACGGTGACGACCGCACCCGAGGCGCGCGACGCCGTCGGGCCGGTGGTTGTTGCCTGCGCGCTCACGGGCGCACCTCGATTCCCTCGTCGCCCAGCGTCCCCGAACCTTCCAACCCGCCCAGCCCCGCGGGGCCGGCGCCGAGCGTGCCGCCCGGCACGACCGACGTCTCCGCGACCTCGCCCGCCCCGACCGCGGCCGCCCGACGGCTGCGCAGGCGGGGGTCGGCCAGGTCGTTGAGGCTCTCGCCCACGAGCGTGATGCCCAGGACCGCGAGCACGATCGCGAGACCCGGGAACAGCGCGGTCCACCAGATGCCGCTCGTGACGTCGGACAGCGACTTGTTGAGGTCGTAGCCCCACTCGGCCGCGGCCGTCGGCTCGATGCCGAAGCCCAGGAACCCGAGCCCCGCGAGCGTGAGGATCGCCTCGGACGCGTTGAGCGTCACGATGAGCGGGAGCGTGCGCGTCGCGTTGCGCAGCACGTGCCGCCCCATGATGCGGCGGTGCGACGTGCCGATGACGCGTGCCGAGTCGATGAACGCCTCGGCCTTGATCCGCACGGTCTCCGCGCGGATCACGCGGAAGTACTGCGGGATGAAGACCACGGTGATCGAGAACGCGGCCGCGAGGATGCCGCCCCACAGGTCGGACTGCCCGCCGCTGATGACGATCGCGAGGAGGATCGCGAGGAGCAGCGACGGGAATGCGTAGACGGCGTCGCACAGGACCACGAGCACGCGGTCGAGCCAGCCCCCGAAGTACCCCGAGACCAGGCCCAGCAGGACGCCGATCACGATCGACGCCGCGATCGCGACCACGATCACGAGGGCCGCGGTGCGCGCTCCCCAGATCACGCGGGACAGGACGTCGTACCCGCCGACGGTCGTGCCGAGCAGGTGCTCGGCCGACGGCGGCTGCTGCGCCCCGAACAGCACGTCGCCGCTGCGCAGCTGGCTGAACCCGTACGGTGCGAGCCAGGGCGCGGCCAGCGCCGTGAGCAGGAAGAGCGCCGTGATGACGAGGCCCGCGACGAGCATGCCGCGCTGGAGGCCCACGCTCTGACGGAGCTGGTGGACCACGGGCAGACGGCCCCAGGAGAGTCGGCGTGCCATGTCAGTACCTCACCCTCGGGTCGATGAGCGCCGCGAGGACGTCCACGAGGAAGTTCGTGACCGCGACGATCACGGCCAGCAGGACGACGATCCCCTGGACCGCGACGAAGTCCCGGGCCTGCAGGTACTGCGCGAGCATGAACCCGAGGCCCTTCCACTCGAACGTCGTCTCGGTCAGGACCGCCCCGGCCAGGAGCAGCGCGATCTGCATGCCCATGACCGTGATGATCGGGATCAGCGCGGGCCGCCACGCGTGCGTGCGCACCAGCCGGTGCTCGGACACTCCGCGTGAGCGGGCCGCGTCGACGTAGTCGGTCGCGAGGGTCCCGATGACGTTGGTGCGCACGAGCCGCAGGAACACCCCCGCGGTCAGCAGGCCCAGGGCCACCCCCGGCAGGACCGCGTGCATCAGCACGTCGCCCAGGACCGCGGGGTCGCCCGTGCGGATCGCGTCGACGACGTAGAAGCCCGACGGGTCGGGCAGGGCCATCATCTGCAGCTCGGCCCCCGTGGACGCGCGCCCCGCGACGGGGAACCATCCGAGGCCGACCGAGAAGACCAGCTTGAGCAGGAGGCCCGCGAAGAACACGGGCGTCGCGTAGCAGAGGATCGCGAAGACCCGCAGGAACGCGTCGGGGATCCGGTCGCGGTGGTGCGCGGCGAGGAGCCCGAGGGGCACGCCGACCAGGAACGCGATGATCAGGGCGTAGACCGCGAGCTCGAGCGTCGCGGCGCCGTAGGTCGTCAGGACCTCGGACACCGGGCGGTTGTCGCTGATCGTGGTGCCGAAGTCGCCGCGCACGATCCCGCCCAGGTACTCGAGGTACTGGACGATGATCGGGCGGTCGTAGCCGGCCTCGTGGATGCGCTCGGCGAGCTGGTCCGCTCGCAGGCGCCCGCCGAGCGCCGCCGTGATGGGGTCGCCGGTCGAGCGCATGACGACGAACACGGTCGTCACGAGGATGAAGACGGTCGGGATGATGAGGAGGAACCGGACCAGGACGTACCGTCCCAGCCCACCTCCTCCGGACGTCTTCTTCCGCGGGGGTGTGGAGCGGGAGGTCCCGGTGCCCGGCGGGTCGGCCGTGGTCACCTGGTCGGTCGTCGTGGTCATGTCGTCCGTTCGTCGTGGTCCGAGCCGCGCTGCTCGGTGGCCTGCGGTGCTGCTGCGCGGGCTCGGGCGACCCGAGCCGGCGGGGCTCGGGGTGGTCAGGACGTCATCGGCCGGACCACCCCGAGCGCCTGTGGGGTCAGCCCTTCGAGAGCGCTCCGTAGCGGAACTTGAAGGACGCGTCGAGCGTCTTCTCGGTCCCCTCGACGCCGGTGCCCACGACCGCGACCTGCGCGCCCTGGAGGTACGGGACGGTCGAGAGGTCCTCGGCGACCTTGGCCTGGATCTCCTCGATGAGGGACGTGCGGGCCGCCGGGTCGGGCGTGGCGGCCTGCTGGAGGATCAGGTCGTTGACCTCCTGGTCGTCGTAGTGGTTCGCGAGGAAGTTCTCCTGGAGGAAGAACGGCGTGAGGTAGTTGTCGGCGTCGGAGTAGTCCGGGAACCAGCCGAGCTGGTACGCGGGGTAGACGTCGGCGGTGCGGTCCTTGGCGTACTGGACCCACTCGGTCGTCTGCAGGTTGACCGTGAACAGGCCGCTCTCCTCGAGCTGGTCCTTGATGAGCGCGTACTCCTCACCCGAGGACGGGCCGTAGTGGTCGTTGCTGTACTGCAGGTCGAGCACGACGGGGACCGTGACCCCGGCGGCCTCGAGGGCTGCCTTGGCCTTGTCGGCGTCGGGTCCGCCCTGGCCGTCGCCGTAGAGCTCCTTGAGCGGCTCGACCGCTCCGGTCAGGCCCGCGGGGACGTACGAGTACAGCGGCGTGTAGGTGCCCTTGTAGACCTGGCTCGCGATGGCCTCGCGGTCGATCAGGTCGGCGACGGCCTGGCGCACGGCGAGGGCCTTGGCCGGGTCGGCGCCCTCGGCCTTGGCGCCGTAGGGCTGGGAGTCGAAGTTGAACGTGATGTAGCGGATCTCGCCGCCCGGGCCGTCGACGACCTTGACCTTGTCGTTGCCCCGCAGGTCGTCGATGTCGGTCGCGGACAGGCTGCGGAAGGCGACGTCGATGTTGCCCTCCTGGATGTCCAGCTTCAGGTTCGACGCGTCGGCGTAGTACTTGGTGTTCACCTTGGCGGTCGCGGCCTTGCCGAGCACGCCCTGGTAGTCGGGGTTGGCCTCGTAGGAGATGAGGTTGTTGAAGTCGTACTTCGCGATCGAGTACTGACCGGCGAACGCCTTGCCCGCGACGATGTCGGCGTCCGGCGTCAACGCGTCGGCCGCGAACACCTCCTCGTCGACGATGGGGCCGGCCGGGCTCGACAGGATCTGCGGGAAGACCTGGTCGTCGGGCGACGTGAGCGTGAAGACGACGGTCGTGTCGTCGGGCGCGGCGACGCCGGCCAGGTTGTAGAGCAGCGAGGCGGGGCCGTTCTCGTCGTTGATCGCGACCTGCCGGTCGAACGTGAACTTCACGTCGGAGGACGTGAGGTCGTTGCCGTTGGCGAACTTGAGTCCCGGCTTGAGCTTCACGGTGTACTCGGTGGGACCGGTGAACTCGGCGGACTCCGCGATGTCGGGCTCGACGTCGGGGCTGCCGTAGGGGGTGTTCAGGAGGAACGGGAACACCTGGTTCATGACCGCGAAGGACCCGTTGTCGTAGGAGCCCGCCGGGTCGAGGGTCGTGACCTTGTCGGTCGTGCCGATGGTCAGCGCGCCACCGGCGCTCGCGCCGCCGCCGCCGTCGTCGTTCCCGCCGCTGCCGCACGCCGTGAGCGTGAGCGTCACGACGGCGATGCCCGCCGTTGCGGCGAGGAGCCGCTTCCTGGAAACGGTCGTCATCCGTCACACCTCTTCTTCGGGGTCGTCAGGTGGGTGCGCGGTGGCGCTCCCACGACCTGGCGCTGTGACCAAGGTGCGTGATGTCTAACACACAGTTGTTTCGGTCAAGCACCCCGAAAGGGCGAGACGGCGCGGTTCCGGTCATGTTGTTACCCGGTCGTAACCCCGCCCTCCACATGGTGAGACAGATCACACGGGTGAAGTTACCCAGGAGTACGTTCCGGTGCGTCACGGCCGTTTCGCAGCGCGGCGCGTCGTGGTGGCAGCGCTGTCATCCCCATCCGCTCAGCGGTCGGCCGTCCCCCGCCCGACGCCGGAGCCCGGCTCGCGCGGCCAGGTCCCCTCGTCCGGGTCGCCCGCCGGGAGCGGGTCGCCGGTCGGCGCGTCGCCCGCCCCGGCCACCTCGCCCGCGACGTCCCCGCCCGGGGCGAGCTCCGCCGTCGGGCCGGAGGGCGCACCCGGGACCGGGGCAGGCGCTGCTGCCGCCTCCGCGACCACCGGGGCCGACGGCCCGGCCCCCAGGACCGACCCGCCCGTGACCACCACCCCGGCCGCGACCGCCCGCGCACGCAGCTCCGCGAGCTCGCGCGCGACCGAACGGACCCCGAAGCCCGAGACCACGTGGATCGCCCCCGCGACGAACGCGTACAACCCGAACACGACGACCGTGAGGCTCAGGACGTCGCCCGAGTCCACCGGACGCGTGACGAGGAGCAGGCCGAACAGTGCCGACACGATGCCCACCGTGAGCATCCACGGCCACCCCAGGTCGCGGTTGCGCACCAGCCCCGCCGCCCCCACGACCGCCGTGATCCCCAGGACCAGGACCCATACGACCAGGACGTAGTAGAGCGCGGTCGAGCTGAGGTCGGGCCAGAACATGATCGCGACCCCGAAGAGCACGTCGACGACCGCCTGCGCGAGCCACCACCGCCAGCCCACCTGCTTGCGGTGGGCCAGCCCCTGGGCCGCGACGAGGGCCGCGTCCGCGACGAGGAAGATCCCGAACACCCAGCGCAGCGTCTCGAGCGCCTCGAGCGGCTGGATCATGAGCAGCAGCCCCAGGACCACCAGGAGCACGCCGCGCACCACCGGGAGCCACCAGACGTTCTTGAACGCGTTGGGCGGCTCGTGCACGTCGCTGCCGCTCACCCTGCCCCTGCTGCGGACCACGAGCCCACCACCGTTCGCGTCGTGCGCCGTCCACCTGAGCGCGGACGTCCGCGAGCGTCGTCGTCGCAGGTCACGTGGGAGCGCTGCCTTCCTTCATCGTGCTGGACGTTGGTCACACTCGCGCGTCGAAGCCGCCTGGACACCGGGAGCAAGCGGGCAAATCACCCGACCGAAAGTGGCGTAATGCCGCGCCTCCCGGGACCCTCAGCCCTAGACTCGCAAGCATGTCTGCGCGCGCTCACGACCCGGCCGGTCCTCCGGCGACGGCCGAGCCGCGCCCGCGGGTGCACGAGGTCGGGTCACGCTCCGGCGAGCCCCCCGCCCCGGACCCCCGCTCGTTCCGCTCGTTCCTCGCGACCCCTCGCCCGGTGGGCGACGGCACCGACCCGACCGTCATGGTCGTCGACACCCCCGAGGCTCGCGTCCGCCATCCCAGCGACCTCGTGGGGATCGTGCTGTGCGCGCTGGGCGTCGCGCTCGTCCTGTTCATGTCCGTGTACGCGCACGGCACCACCGCGGGCGTCGCCGAGGACGTCCAGGGATTCTCCGACCTCCTCGCGAGGATCCTCTTCATCCCCGTCGCGGTCCTCGAAGGTCTCGTGACGCTCGCGATCCCCACGGCGGTCCTGATCGAGCTGGGGATCCGCAAGCTCGGGCGGCAGGTCGTCGAGTCGATCGCCGCGGCCGCGCTGGGCATGATCCTGGGCATCGCCGTCACGTTCTCGGTCATGACGTTCGGCTCCGACGACCTCATCCAAGGCCTCTCGGTCCGGATCCGGGGCGAGTGGCACCTCAGCATCCCCGGCTACGTCGCCGCGATCAGCGGGCTGCTCACCGCAGCAGGCCCGCGCACCCGGCGCCGGACGGTCGCCTGGTCCTGGAACCTGCTGTTCATCGCGCTCGGCGTCGTCCTCATCACGGCCCAGGTCTCGCTCCCCGGGGCGATCATCACGCTCCTGCTCGGCCGCATCGCCGGCAACACGGTCCGCTGGGTCTCGGGCGTCCGCAGCGAGCGCGCCTACGGGCCGCACCTCGTCGACGGCGTCCGCCGGGCCGGCTACTCGCCCACCGCCCTCGTCCGCGTCCGCGACGTGTCCCAGCCCGCCGAGCTCGCCGAGGCGGCCGACGACCCCATCACCGAGGTCAACGCCGACGGCGAGATCACGGCCGAGGTGCACGTCGGCGTGGTCCGCGTCGCCGGGTCCGACGAGGACTCCGCGCTGACCGCCGACGCACGGATCACGGGCGACCACCTCTCGGGCGCCCTCGGCGAAGGAGTCCGGGAGCCGGCCGAGGCTCCCTCCGACCCCGCCGCGATCGCCCTCACCCGCTCGGGGGACAACCGCGTCTACGCGATGTTCACCGAGGACGGGGTGCGCCGCGACGTCGTCGTGCTCGACGGCGACCGGCAGGTCGTCGGCTTCCTCACCCGGCTCTGGCGCTCCCTCCGGCTGCGCGGCATCGAGGGCCGCGCCGCGATCTCGCTCAAGGCCGTCGCGGAGCGCACCGCGCTCCTCGCCTACGCGGCCCGCGCCGCGGGCGTCCGCACGCCGCGCCTGCTCGGCGTGGCCGAGTCCGACGACTCGATGATCCTGGTCCAGGAGCACGCGGTGGGTGCGGTCTCGCTGCGCGACCTGCCCGACGACGAGGTCACCGACGCCGTCCTCACCGAGGCCTGGCACCAGATCCAGCTCGCGCACGACGCCGGGCTCTCGCACCGCGCCCTGACCTCGGACGTCATGCTCGTGAGCCGTGGCGAACCGGGCGGGGCCGCGACGCACCCTGCCGGGACGGGCCCGGGCACCGGGTCCGCGACCGTCGACCTGAGCCCCCGGAGCGGCCCGGACGACTCCGAGGTCAAGGTCTGGCTGACCGGCTGGGAGCAGGGAGACATCGCGTCGTCCGAGCTGTCGCGCCGCATGGACCTCACGCAGATGGTCGCCCTCCTCGCGCTGCGCGTAGGTGCCGAACGGGCCGTGGCCTCCGCCGTGAGCGTGCTGCCCAACGAGGACATCGCGGCGATCGGGCCGCTGCTCCAGTCGATCGCGCTGCCCGTGAGCACGCGCGAGGAGATGCGCGCCAACAAGGCGCTCTTCAAGGACCTGCGCGCGGCGCTCGTCGAGCGCCTGCCCGAGACCGACGTCGAGCCCCAGCGCATCACGCGCTTCGGGGCCCGGACGATCATCACGCTGACCCTGACGATCGTCGCGGTGACCGTGGTCGTCACGACCATGAACTTCCAGCAGATCACCGAGGCCGTCTCCCAGGCGAACCCGTGGTGGGCGGTCATCTCGTTCGCGCTGGGCATCCTCACCTGGTTCGGCGCGGCCCTGACGTTCGTGGCGTTCTCGCCCGTGAAGCTGCCCATGATCCGGGCGACCCTGACCCAGATGGCCGGGTCGTTCGTGGCCCTCGCGGCCCCCGCCGGGATCGGGCCCGCGGCGCTCAACCTGCGCATGCTGACCAAGCGCGGTGTCTCGGCCCCCATGGCCGTCGCGACGGTCGCCCTCGTGCAGGT
The DNA here is from genome assembly GCF_037145535.1 of Oerskovia sp. USHLN155. NCBI lineage: Bacteria > Bacillati > Actinomycetota > Actinomycetes > Micrococcales > Cellulomonadaceae > Oerskovia > Oerskovia sp. USHLN155. The sequence continues at coordinate 132,556 of NZ_JBBCXG010000005.1, read as the reverse complement.
CTCCCAGTTCGTCATCACGATCCTGCTGCTCGTCGTCCTGTCGATGACGACCCGCTCGGGCGGGCTCATCAGCCTGCCGTCGACGACCGTCCTGCTCGCCATCACCGGGGTGGCCCTCGCGGTGATCGCGACGCTGCTCGTCCCCGCCGTGCGGCGCTGGGTGCTCGCGAAGATCCGGCCGACCGTGCAGCAGGTGTGGCCGCGCCTGTCCGAGATGCTGAGCCAGCCGGGCCGGCTGGCCCTCGGCTTCGGCGGGAACATCGTCATGACGCTCGGCTACGTGCTCGCGTTCGACGCGGCCCTCGCGGCGTTCGGCCAGGAGCTCGCGCTCGTCGACGTGGCCGTGATCTACCTCGTCGGCAACGCGGCAGGCGCGGCGGTCCCGACTCCCGGCGGCCTGGGCACGATCGAGATCGCCCTGACCGCCGGCCTGACCGCCGCGGGGATCCCGCCCGCGATCGCCACCTCGGCCACGATCCTGTTCCGTGTCGCGACCTACTGGGCCCGCATCCCGATCGGCTGGGGTGCCATGCGCTACCTGCAGCGCAAGGGCGACCTGTAGCGCTCGTTCCCGCAGCGGGCGCGCGTTCGTCGAGCGTGCACTTCGGGTCGCTCGGGACGGCTGCTGAGGACCCGAGCTGCACGCTCGACGCGGTAGGCACCCGCTCCGGGGTCGCCCACCGCCGCAGTCGTCGGCCCTACCCCTGCAGCACCACCGCCGACCCCTGCCCTCCACCGCCGCACAACGCCGCCGCGCCCACGGCGTCGCCGCCCAGCGCCGCGAGCCGCCGCGCCAGGTGCCCGACGATCCGCGCGCCGGACGCCCCGATCGGGTGCCCGAGCGCGATGGCGCCGCCGTTGGCGTCGACGATCGCAGGGTCGACGCCCAGCAGGTCCGTCGACGCGAGGGCCACCGCGGCGAAGGCCTCGTTGATCTCGATCGCGGACAGCTCGTCGACCGCGAGCCCGGCGCGCCCGCACGCGGCGAGGATCGCGTTCGCGGGCTGCGCGTGCAGCGAGACGTCGGGCCCGGCGACGAGCGCGTGCCCGAGGAGGCGTGCGCCGGTCAGCCCGCGTCGCGCGGCCTCCTCGTCGCTCACGAGGACGAGGGCAGCGGCGCCGTCGGAGATCTGCGACGCGTTCCCCGCCGTGATGGTGCCGTCCTCGCGGAAGGCAGGGCGGAGCCGCGCGAGGACCTCGACCGTGGTGTCGGCGCGCACGCCGTCGTCCGCGTCGACGAGCCGGCCGCCGCGCCCCGGCGTCTGGAAGGGCGCGATCTCTCCGCGCAGGAAGTCGGCGGCCGCGGCGGCCCGCGCGTGCGACGACGCCGCGAACGCGTCCTGCGCCTCCCGGCTGATCGCGAGCCCCTCGCCGTGCCGCTCGGTGCTGAGCCCCATCGAGTCCCGCTCGAACGCGTCGCGCAGCCCGTCGTGCGCGAGCGTGTCCACGAGGGTCACGTCGCCGAACCTCTGGCCCGCGCGCGACCCGACCCACGCGTGCGGCGCGAGGCTCATCGACTCCTGCCCCACGGCCACGACGACCTGCGCCTCGCCCGCGGCGATCAGCCGGTGCGCCTGCACCACGGCCTCCATGCCCGACAGGCACACCGCGTTGAGCGTCATCGCGGGCACCGAGAAGGGCACGCCCGCACCGACGGCGGCCTGCCGCGCGGGGTTCTGCCCGGCCCCGCCCTGGAGCACCTGGCCGGCGAGGACGAGCTCGACGTCGTCGGGCGTGATGCCGGCGTCCGCGAGCGCCGCGCCCAGCGCGTGGGCCCCGAGGACGGCGGCAGGCACGGTCGCGAAGGCGCCGTTGAAACGCACGAACGGGGTGCGCGCGTACCCCACGACGACGGTCATGACTCCTCCTGGTGTCCGGTACGGGACTGCGGGGGAACGGGCACCCCGGCAGGGGCGCCCGGTTCTTCCAGCCCGACGTCGTAGCTCGCCTCGGTCGCGGCCCGCACCTCGTCGAGGGTCACGCCGGGCGCGACGGCGCGCAGCACGAGACGCCGCCGCGGGTAGCCGGGACCAGCGTGACCTCGGGTCCCCGCTGGTGCTGGCGCGACGCCGGGCAGGACGTCGAACACCGCGCGGTCCGTGATGATCCGGTCCACCACGCCCTCTCCCGTGAGCGGCAGCGCGCACTCGTGCCGGAGCTTGGGCGACCCGTCGCGCGCCACGTGGTCCATGAGCACGACGATCCGGGGCGTGCCTGCGACGAGGTCCATGGCACCGCCCATGCCCTTGACGAGCCTGCCGGGCACGGTCCAGTTCGCCAGGTCCCCGGTCTCGGAGACCTCCAGGGCCCCGAGGATGGCGATGTCGACGTGACCGCCGCGGATCATGGCGAACGACGTCGCGGAGTCGAAGTAGCTCGCGCCCGGCAGGGCAGTGACGGTCTGCTTGCCCGCGTTGACGAGGTCGGCGTCCTCGTCACCCTCGACCGGGAACGGCCCGATGCCCAGCATCCCGTTCTCGCTCTGCAGCGTGATCGACACGCCGCGGGGCAGGTGGTTCGCGACGAGCGTGGGGATGCCGATCCCGAGGTTCACGTAGTCGCCGTCGTGCAGCTCGGCCGCGGCGATCGCGGCCATCTCGTCCCGGTCCCAGGGCATGTCAGGCGTCCTTTCCTGCGGGGGTCGGCGCGCCCACCCCGACCGCGCGCGGCCGCACCGTGCGCTGCTCGATGTCCTTGACCCGTGGCCGCGCGGGCACGAGCCGGTCGACGAAGATCCCGGGAGTGACGACGACGTCGGGGTCGAGGGGGTCGTCCTGAAGGCTCTCGGCCTCGACCACCGTGACGCGCCCGGCGGTCGCGACGAGCGGGTTGAAGTTGCGCGCCGTGAACCGGTAGGTGAGGTTGCCGTAGGGGTCGGCGCGGTGCGCGTGCACCAGGGCGAGGTCCGCGACGATGCCGCGTTCGAGGACGTAGCGGCGCCCGTCGAACTCCTCGACGGGCTTGCCCTCGGCGACCGGCGTCCCGACGCCCGTGGCGGTGTAGAACGCGGGGATGCCGGCACCGCCTGCGCGCAGCCGCTCGGCGAGCGTGCCCTGCGGCACGAACTCGACCTCGAGGTCGCCGTCGAGGTACCGCTGCGCGAACAGCTTGTTCTCGCCCACGTAGGACGACAGGACCTTGTCGACCTGGTCGCTCTCGAGCAGCAGCCCGAGCCCCTTGCCGTCGACGCCCATGTTGTTGGACACCACGGTGAGCCCGCGCACGCCCGAGTCGCGCACGGCCTCGATGAGGTCGGCCGGGATGCCGCACAGGCCGAACCCGCCGACCGCGATCGTCATGCCGTCGCGCAGCAGGCCGTCGAGGGCGGTGGCCGCGTCGGGGTGGTGCCTGACACCGGGCGCGCGCGGGGTCGTCCCGGGGGCCGGGGCGCGGTCGCTCGCCGGCCGGGTTCCGTCGGTCGTCATGTCGGTCTGCTTCCTGTGCGGAGGGCTTCGGGGGCGGTGCGGTCGGCTGCTGCGTCGGCCACGGTGGCCGCGGTGGCCGCGGTGGTGGCGCCGTCGGCGGCGCCTGCCGCCCGTGCCCGTCGCAGCACGGCCTCGGCGTGCCGCAGCGAGGGGCCGTCGATCATCACGCCGTCGTGCACGAACACGCCGTCGTGTCCGGTGGCCGCGGCGAGCAGCGAACGGGCGGCCGCGACGGCACCCGGCGGTGGCGCGTACGCGGCCCGGACGACGGGGACGTGCGAGGGGTGGATGCACGCGGTCGCGGCGAAGCCGACGGCCGCGGCGTCGAGCGCCTCGTCGCGCAGGCCGTCGAGGTCCTCGATCGCGAGGTGCACCGCGTCGATCGCGGCGACGCCCGCGGCCCCCGCAGAGAGCAGCACCGCGGAGCGGGCGGCGCGGGCGACGTCCCGGTAGGTCCCGTCGGGGAACCGGCTCGACGTCCCGCCGAGCGACGCGACCAGGTCGTCGGCACCCCACATGAGGGCGACGACGCCGGGCCGACGGGCGAGCTCGGGGGCGGCCAGCACGCCCGCGGCCGTCTCGCACAGCGCGACGACGCGCAGCCCGCCGAGGTCGAGCGGCAGCCGCTCGTCGGCCTTGGGGACCATGACGGTCCGGTAGGGGGTGCGGGCCAGCGCGGCCAGGTCGGCCACGTGGTCCGGGGTCCCGACCGCGTTGACCCGCACGATGGTCCGCGCCGGGTCGAGGGGTTCGGCGAGGAGCGCGTCGCGCGCCGCGGCCTTGCGGTCCGGCGCGACGGCGTCCTCGAGGTCGAGGATCACGGCGTCGGCACGGTCCGCGGCCTTGCGGTAGCGGTCGGGGCGGTCGGCGGGGCAGAAGAGGAGCGCGGGCCCCAGGTCGAAGGTCGTCACGGTGCGCCGCCCTCCTGCCCGACGGCGTCGCGCACCACCGTGTCCGGATCCCCTTGTGCGGTGGTCGCGGCCCGGGCCGCCTCGTGCGCCGCGCGGGTCCACACGAGCGTCGACCGCACGGCCCGCGCGACGAGCACGCCGTCCTGGTTGTGCCCGCGGTGCTCGAACGTCACGACGCCCTGACCGGGCCGCGAGGCCGAGGGCCGCTTCTCCACCACGACGGTCGAGGAGTACAGGGTGTCGCCGTGGAACACCGGGTGCGGGAACGCGACCTCGGCGAACCCGAGGTTGGCGACGATCGTGCCCTGCGTGAGCTGCGCGACCGACGCCCCGACGAGCGTCGAGAGCGTGAGCATCGAGTTCACGAGCCGCTGCCCGAAGGGCTGGTCGGCGGCCCACGCCGCGTCGAGGTGGAGCGACTGCGTGTTCATGGTCAGCGTCGTGAACAGCACGTTGTCGGCCTCGGTCAGCGTGCGGCCCGGGCTGTGGACGTAGCGGACCTCGGTCTCGAGCTCGTCGTAGTAGAGCCCGCGCTGCGCGATCTCCCGCATCCTGCGTTCCTTCCTGCTGGTAATCGTCGTCGGGCGTCCGGTCGAGAACGGGGTTGCGGTCGTTCTGGCCGGCATATCGACCTCGACCTCGTTCTCGACCGCGGGGAACCTCGTTCTCGACCTCCGGCCTAGGCCGTGAGGCCCAGCCCGCGCGCGATGATCATGAGCTGCACCTCGGACGTCCCCTCCCCGATCTCGAGCACCTTGGAGTCCCGGTAGTGGCGGGCCACGGGGTTCTCGTTGAGGAACCCGTAGCCGCCGAAGATCTGCGACGCGTCGCGCGCGTTGGCCATGGCCGCCTCGCTGCCCACGAGCTTCGCGATCGAGGCCTCGACCTTGAACGGGACGTCGTTCGCGAGCTTCGACGCCGCGTCGTAGTAGCAGAGCCGTGCCTGGTGGACGCGGGCCGCCATGCGCGAGAGCGTGAACGCGATGTGCTGGTTCGAGCCGATGTCGCGACCGAAGACGTTGCGGGTCCGCGCGTACCGCAGCGCCTCCTCCAAGCACCCTTGGGCGGCGCCCGTGGCGAGCGCCGCGAACGCGATGCGCCCCTCGTCGAGGGCGTGCAGGAAGTTCGCGTACCCGCGGCCCTGCTCGCCCAGGAGGTTCGCCGTGGGGACCCGGACGTCCTCGAACGTCAGGGGGTGCGTGTCGGACGTGTGCCACCCGACCTTGTCGTAGGCCGGCCCGACCGTGACCCCCTTCGTCCCCGAGGGCACGAGGATGCTCGACAGCTCCTTCTTCACGGTCCCGTCGGCCCGGGGCTCCTCGCCCGTGACCGCGGTGACCGTGACGACGCTCGTGATGGGCGTCCCGGAGTTGGTGATGAACTGCTTGCTGCCGTCGATGACCCACACCCCGCCGCCGCCGTCCGGGCCGGGCTCGTGCCGCGCCGTCGTGCGCGTGGCGCCCGCGTCGGAACCCGCCTCGGCCTCGGTCAGCCCGAACGCCGCCAGGGCCCGCCCCGTGACGAGGTCCGGCAGCCACCGCTCGCGCTGCTCCGCGGTCCCGTGCCGCACGATCGGCATGATCCCGAGCCCCACACCGGCCTCCAGGGTCACCGCGATGCTCTGGTCGACGCGCGCGAGGGCCTCGACCGCGAGGCACAGCGACAGGTAGTCCTTGCCCTGGCCGCCGTGCTCGACGGGGAACGGCAGACCGAAGAGCCCCAGGTCGCCCATCTCGCGGATGATGTCGAGCGGCAGGCGGCGCTCGGTGTCGTACGTGTACGCGGCGGGCGCGACGACGGTGTCCGCGAACTCTCGTACGGTGTCGCTGAGCTTGCGCTGCTCGTCGGTGAGCTCGGTGTTCATGGCGCTCCTGGGGTGTGGGAGGGGACGGGGACGGCCGGGATGTCGGCCTGGGGCTGCTGCAGGATCGCGCGCTCGTCCGCCGGGGCGGGAGCGGCGTCGTCGGGCGATGGTTCGACGCGGGCGACCACCTCGTCGCGCCGCACCAGGTCGCCCGGGCGGGCCGTGAGCCGCACGACGCCCGCGTGCGGCGCCGTGAGCGGGTGCTCCATCTTCATGGCCTCGACCACGACGAGGACCGCGCCCGCGGCGACGGTCTCGCCGTCGGTGACGGCGACCGCGACGACCGTGCCGGGCATGCCCGCGCGGACGTCGGGGCTGGTCAGGCCGTCGGTGCGCTCGGAGCCATCGCGGCGGGCGGCCGCGCGCCGCGCGAGGCGCTCGGCGCGCGTCGGGACGGCGACCTGTACGACCCGGCCGTCGCGAGCGAGCCAGACGCTCCCGTCGGCGCCGGTCGCGAGGTGCACGGTCTCTCCCACGCCGTCCACGACCAGCCGCCACGCGTGCCCCCCGACCGGTGTCAGCGAGGCACGCCGGGACTCGCCGTCGTCCACGTGCACGACGGCGTCGCTCACGTCTCCGGTCACGGTCACCTCGTGCGGCTCGTCGGCCGGGGCGAGCAGCACGACCCGGCGCGGGCGGGGCGCGGCGTTGAGCCGCCAGCCGTCGCCCGCGCCCCACGGCCCGGTCGCGTGCGGCGCGGCGCGGTGAGCGTCCGACCCCGCGAGCGAGCACAGCGCGACCGCCACGAGGTCGTCCTCGGTCGCGGTCCCGGGGGGCACTCCCCCGGTCGCCACGAACCGCTCGATCAACCCCGTGTCGAGGTCCCCGGACCGGACGTCCGGGGCCGCGAGCAGGGCTCGCAGGAAGCCGACGTTGGTGTCGACGCCGAGCACGACCGTCTCCGCGAGCAGGCGATCGAGCCGGTCGAGCGCCTGGGCGCGGTCGGCGCCGTGCGCGACGGCCTTCGCGAGCAGCGGGTCGTAGTCGCCCCCGACACGCAGGCCCTCGGTGAGGCTGCTGTCCAGACGCCACCCGGCGCCGTCGGGCTCGACGAGCGCGATCACCTCGCCCGTCGCGGGCAGGAACCCGCGCGCCGGCGACTCGGCGTAGAGGCGGGCCTCGATCGCGTGGCCCCGCAGCACGACGTCCCGCTGCGCGAACCCCAGCGCCTCTCCCGCCGCGACGCGCAGCTGGGCCTCGACCAGGTCCAGGCCCGTGACCATCTCCGTCACGGGGTGCTCGACCTGCAGCCGCGTGTTCATCTCGATGAAGAAGAACGTCGCCGGGTCGTCCGCGGGCACGAGGAACTCGACCGTCCCGGCCCCCTCGTAGTCGACGCCGCGCGCGACCTCGCACGCGGCCTCCCCGATGCGGGCGCGGGTCGCGGCGTCCAGCAACGGCGACGGCGCCTCCTCGACGACCTTCTGGTGACGGCGCTGGAGCGAGCACTCGCGCTCCCCCAGGTGCACGACGGCGCCGTGCGAGTCCGCGAGGACCTGTACCTCGATGTGGCGCGGCCGGGCGACGAGGCGCTCGACGAGCAGCGTGCCGTCGCCGAACGACCGGGTCGCGACGCGGCGGGCGCTCGCGAGGGCGGCCGGCAGGTCGTCGGCCGAGGTCACGACCTGCATGCCCTTGCCGCCGCCGCCCGCCGAGGGCTTGACGAGCAGCGGGAAGCCGACGGCGCGCGCGGCCCGGGCGAGGGCCTCGTCGTCGAGCGCCCGGCCGGACACGGGGTCGCGCCCCGTGCTGCCCGGCACGACCGGGACGCCCCGCGCCGCGACGATCTCCTTGGCGGTGATCTTGTCGGCCATGGCCTCGAGCGCCGCGACGCCCGGCCCGACGAACACGATGCCCGCGTCCGCGCAGGCCCGCGCGAGCTCGGGGTTCTCGGACAGGAAGCCGTAGCCGGGGTGGATCGCGTCGGCGCCCGTCGCGCGGGCCGCGTCGATGATCGCGGGCACGCTCAGGTACGACGCGGTCGCGGCGGCCGGGCCGATGCGTACCGCGACGTCGGCGAGGGACACGTGGCGCGCGCCGACGTCGGCGTCGCTGTGGACCGCGACCGAGCGGATGCCGAGGCGGCGCAGCGTGGCGATGATGCGGCACGCGATCTCGCCACGGTTGGCGACGAGCACCGTACCGAAGGGACGCGTGCTCGTGCTGTCAGAACCAGCGTGACCTGGGGTGCTCGCTGGTTCTGACAACCCGGGGACGCCGGGCGGGGCGGGGGTGCGCAGCGGGAGCACGGCCCTCACATCCTGAAGAGCCCGAAGCGCGGGCCCTCGGTCGGGGCCAACGGCGTGCGGGCGCACACGTCGAGCGCGAGTCCCAGCACGCGGCGCGTGTCGGCCGGGTCGATGACGCCGTCGTCCCAGAGCCGGGCCGTGGCGTAGTACGGGTCGCCCTGCTCCTCGTAGCGTGAGCGGATGTCCTCGCGGAAGGCGGCCTCGTCGTCGGGCGCCCACTGCTCGCCGCGCGCCGCGAGCTGGTCGGCCTTGACCGTCGCGAGCACCGACGCGGCCTGCGGGCCGCCCATGACCGAGATCCGGCTCGCGGGCCACGACCACAGGAAGCGCGGCGAGTACGCGCGCCCGCACATCGAGTAGTTTCCCGCCCCGAACGACCCGCCGACCACGACCGTCAGCTTGGGCACGCGCGTCGTCGCGACCGCCGTGACCATCTTGGCGCCGTCCTTGGCGATGCCGCCGGCCTCGGCGTCGGTGCCGACCATGAACCCCGAGATGTTCTGCAGGAACACGAGCGGGATGCCGCGCTGGTCGCACAGCTCGACGAAGTGCGCCCCCTTGAGCGCCGACGGGCTGAACAGGACCCCGTTGTTCGCCACGATCCCCACGGGGTGCCCGTGCAGGTGCGCGAACCCCGTGACCAGGGTGTCGCCGTACTCGCGCTTGAACTCGTGGAACACGCTGCCGTCGACCAGCCGCGCGACGATCTCGCGCGCGTCGTAGGGCGCCTGGACGTCGACCGGCACCGCGCCGTACAGGCTCTCGCCCGGTCCGCCGGGCTCGTCCTTCCCGACGACGGGCGGGGCGCTCGGTTCCACGGCCCATGCAGGCGCCGGGTCCGGCGGGAGCGTCGAGACGATGCGGCGCACGATCGCGAGCGCGTGCTCGTCGTCCTCCGCCAGGTGGTCCGTGACGCCCGAGCGGCGCGCGTGCAGGTCGCCGCCGCCCAGCTCCTCGGCCGTGACGACCTCGCCGATCGCGGCCTTCACGAGCGGCGGGCCACCCAGGAAGATCGTGCCCTGGTTCCGCACGATCACGGTCTCGTCGCTCATCGCGGGCACGTACGCACCACCCGCGGTGCAGGAGCCCAGGACCGCCGCGATCTGCGGGACGCCCGCGGCCGAGAGCCGGGCCTGGTGGTAGAAGATCCGGCCGAAGTGGTCCCGGTCGGGGAACACCTCGGCCTGGAGCGGCAGGAACGCGCCGCCCGAGTCGACCAGGTAGATGCACGGCAGCCGGTTCTCGAGCGCGATCTCCTGGGCCCGCAGGTGCTTCTTGACCGTGAGCGGGTGGTACGTGCCGCCCTTGACGGTCGCGTCGTTGCACACGACCAGGACCCGGCGGCCCTCCACGATCCCGATCCCCGCGACCACACCCGCACCGGGCCACTCCCCGCCCAGCATCCCCTCGGCCGCGAGCGGCGCGATCTCCAGGAACGGGCTGCCCTCGTCGAGCAGGTGCTCGACGCGCTCGCGCGGCAGCAGCTTGCCGCGCGCGACGTGCCGGGCGCGGGACGGCTCGGGACCGCCGAGCGCGGCACGGGCCGTGCGCTCGCGCAGCCCGGCGACGAGCGAGCGCTGCGCCGCACCGTTGGCGCGGGCGCCTGCCGAGGACGGGTCGAGCGTCGTCCCCAGGACGTCGCCGACGCCCGGCGGACGCGTGGTCGGCAGGGTCGCGGTCACGAGGCCGCCCCCGTCCGGGACGCGCCCTGGTCACCGGGGTCGCCGGGGCCGCCCGGGTCACCCGGGTCACCCGCGAGGAGCAGCGCGAGCGCCGGGTCGGCGAGCAGCGCCCCGAGCTCGGCGAGGAACCGGGCGCCCTGCTCGCCGTCGACCACGCGGTGGTCGAACGACAGGCTCAGCGTCAGGACGTCACGCAGCGCGACCTGTCCCTCGTGCTCCCAGGGACGCTTGCGCACGGCCCCGACGCCCAGGATCGCGGCCTCGCCCGGCACCAGGATCGGCGTCCCGGCGTCGACGCCGAACACCCCGACGTTGGTGATCGTGACGGTCCCGCCGGTGAGCCGCTCGGGCGCGGTACGACCGCTGCGGGCCGTCACGGTGAGGTCCGTGAGCGCCTGCGCCAGACCCGTGAGCCCGAGCGTGTGCGCGTCGGGCACGTGCGGCACGACGAGCCCGCGCTCGGTCGCGACCGCTATCCCCAGGTGGACGCGCGGGCTGTGGACGATCTCCGCGCTCCCGTCCGGCAGGTCCTCCCAGCGGCTGTTGAGCGAGGGGTGCCGTGGCAGGACGACGCACAGCGCCCGCGCGACGAGCGCCAGGACCGTGACCTTGGTCCCCCGGGCGAGCGGGTGGGTCCGGAGGCGGTCGAGAAGGTCGGTCGAGCGCGTGACGTCGAGCGTGAGGAACACGGTCGCGTGGGGTGCGGTGAACGCGCTCGCGACCATCGCGGCGGCGGTGTGCTTGCGCACGCCGCGCACGGGCGTGCGGGTCTCACCGCTGCTCACCCTGCCCGACGACGCCGCTCCCCTCCCACGGTCGGCCTCTGCCGGTGCGGTGGGAGCCTCCGGCAGCGGGAACCCTCCGGCGCGCCGGGAGGCCGCGCGGGCCAGTCCGGACTGACCGAGGATGTCGCGCAGCGAGGTCGGCGCGTTGCGCCCCGTCGTGCGGGGAGCGGGCTCGTCGGCGTCGGCCGCGTCTTCGTCGTCCCAGTCGTCGGCCAGGTTCGCGGTGCCGAAGCCCCGGGACGCCGGTCCCCTCGACGCGTCGCTGGGAAGGCCATGGACGCCGTTGCGCTCCCGACCCGTGCCCGCGCGTCGACCGGGCGCCGCGTCCTGGGCCGCGCCGGTCACCGTCCCCTCCCGGGACCCGGCCTGTGCACAGCTCACCGCCGCGAGGACGTCCTCGCGGGTCACGAGCCCGCGAGCGCCGGTCCCGACGATCCGTTCGAGGTGGACCCCGAGCTGCTTGGCCAGCCGGCGCACGGGCGGGGTCGAGCGGGGTCGCTCGGTCGGGGCCGCGTGGGTGGTCCCGTCCGTCGAGATGCGGCCATCTGGGGTGGCTCCCCTGTCCTCGACCCCACGTGGCCGCATCTCGCCCGTGGAGCTCGCCGGCGATCGGCGTGCTCGCCGCGTGGGGCGGCCCGATCGCTCGGGCCGCGCGCCGTACCCGACGAGGTTCGGCTGGGGCACGTCCTCGGCCGCGTCCTGCCCGCCGCCGGCCGATCGAGCGTCCGACGCGGCGCCGTCGGGCACCCCGGCTGGTGCGTCCCCGTCCGCCGGACGCCCGGCTGACGTGGTGCCGCCGGGCGTGACGCCCCCCGACGCTCCCGCCTCGTCCGGGACCTCGAACGTGACGAGCGGCTCGCCGACGTTGACCGTCTGCCCCGGCTCGGCGTGCAGGACCGTGACGACGCCCGCGTAGGGCGACGGGAGGTCGACCAGGGCCTTGGCCGTCTCGACCTCCGCGATGACCTGGTTGAGCTCGACCCGGTCGCCCGCAGCGACGTGCCAGCTCACGAGGTCGGACTCGGTGAGGCCCTCGCCGAGGTCGGGCAGGAGGAACTCTCGCGTGGCCATCACCGTGCCACCCCCTCGAACGGGGCGTACTCCGACGCCCCGTACGCCCCGCGCCCCAGGACACGGTCCACGCCGTCGAGGATCCGGTCCAGGTCCGGGACCTGGTGCTGCTCGGCCTTGGCGGGCGGGTACGGGACGTCGTGCCCCGTGACGCGCACCGGTGCGGCCTCGAGGTGGTCGAAGCAGCGCTCGGTCGCGGCGGCAGCGACCTCCGCCCCCAGACCCGCCTGGTGCGGGGCCTCGTGCGCGACGACCAGCCGACCCGTCTTGCGGACCGACGCCGCGACCGTCGCGTGGTCGATCGGCGAGAGCGAGCGCAGGTCCACGACCTCGATCGAGACGCCCTCGTCGGCGGCCGCGACCGCGGCGTCCCGGGCCGTCGTGACGAGCGACCCGAACGTCACCAGCGTGACGTCCGTGCCCGGCACGACGACGCGCGCCGCGTCCATGGGGTCGGCCGAGCGCAGGTCAGCCGCCTCGTTGACCTCGCCCTTGAGGTGGTAGCGGCGCTTGGGCTCGAAGAACACGACCGGGTCGTCGCACGCGATGGCCTGCTGGAGCACGGTGTACGCGTCCTGCGGGTCGGAGACCGTCACGACGCGCAGGCCCGCGGTGTGCGCGAAGTACGCCTCGGGCGACTCCGAGTGGTGCTCGGCCGCCCCCAGGCCACCACCCACGGGGATGCGGATCGTGATCGGCAGGCGCACCGCGCCGCCCGTGCGGGCGTGCATCTTGGCGAGCTGGGACACGATCTGGTCGAACGCGACGTACACGAACCCGTCGAACTGGATCTCGCACACGGGACGGTAGCCGCGGTACGCGAGCCCCACGGCCGTGCCGAGGATGCCCGACTCCGCGAGCGGCGTGTCGAGCACGCGACGCGGGCCGAACTCGGTCTGGAGGCCGTCCGTCACGCGGTACACACCGCCGAGGCGGCCGACGTCCTCGCCCATGACGACGACCTTGTCGTCGTTCGCGAGCGAGCGGCGCAGGCCCGCGTTGAGGGCCTTGGCGAGCGTCAGGGTGGTCATCGGGCACCGTCCTTCGCGTCGGAGGGGCTGGGGGCGCCGGTGCCTGGGGTGCTCGTGCCGGCGTCGGGCCCCGAGGAGTCGGCGAACCCCTCCAGGTACTGCGCGTATGCGGCACGCTCGGCCGCGAGCGCCGCGTGCGGCTCGGCGTACACGTGGTCGAAGATCGAGAGCGCGGACGGGTCCTCGAGCCCGATGCACCCGGCACGCAGCTCGGCCGCTGCCTGGTCGGCGACACCCTGGACCCGCGTCTCCTCGGCCTCGGTCAGCAGGCCGCGGTCGGTCAGGTAGGCCCGGTACCGGGAGATCGGGTCGCGTCCGGCCCACGTCTCGAGCTCGGCGGGGTCGCGGTAGCGCGTGGGGTCGTCGGCCGTGGTGTGCGGGCCCATGCGGTAGGTCACGGCCTCGATGAACGTGGAGCCGCCACCCGTGCGGGCCCGGTCGAGGGCCTCGTGCGTCACGGCGTGCACCGCGAGGACGTCGTTGCCGTCGACGCGCACGCCCGGCAGGCCGAAGCCCGCGGCACGGTCCACGAGCGGCACGGGCGACTGGAGCGTCACGGGCTCGGAGATCGCCCACTGGTTGTTCTGGCACAGGAACACCACGGGCGCCCGGTAGGTCGCAGCGAACACGAACGCCTCGTTGACGTCGCCCTGGCTCATGGCGCCGTCGCCCAGGTAGGCGACCGCGACGGCGTCGGCCCCGTCGTTCTGGATGCCCATCGCGTAGCCCGTCGCGTGCAGCGTCTGCGCGCCGATGATGACCTGCGGCGTCGCCATGTTCACGGCGTACGGGTCCCAGCCCGACGCCGTCACACCTCGCCACACCCGCACGAGATCGACGAGCGCGACCCCCCGCGTGTACGCCACGGCGTGCTCGCGATAGCTGGAGAACACGAAGTCGTCGGCGCGCAGCGCCCGGCCCGAGCCGATCTGCGCGGCCTCCTGCCCCAGGAGCGGGGGCCACAGCGCGAGCTCGCCCTGTCGCTGGAGAGCCGTGGCCTCGGCGTCGATCCGACGCACCACGACCATGTCCTCGTACAGTCGAAGGGCCGCCGCGGGGTCTGCGTCGAGTCCTTCCAGCCACCGGTCCTGCTCCGCCGATCCGTGGCGTGCACCGGCCTCGTCGAGCACCTGGACGACGTCCTGTGTCGTCCGCGGCTCGACACGGCTGTCCACCTTGCTGGGCGTCATCGCGTCACCTCGCGTCTGCTCCCGTGCTCGTCGTCGAGCACCCCGCCGCTCACCGTCGAGCACCGGATACCGCGAACGTAGCCCCGCCCCGCACATAGCTCCAGTCATCGCGAAAAGGCTGCGCGTTCTGCTCCCGGATGTCGGGCTAGGCTGAACACTGTGCGCAGCTACGATGCCGTCGACCTCGATCTCCTCGTCGCGCTCGCGAAGGACCCGCGCGGCACGATCGTCGCGCTGGCCGAGCGCCTGCGGCTCTCACGGAACACGGTGCACGCGCGCATGGCCCACCTCGAGGAGGCCGGGGCGTTCCTCGACTTCGACCGGCGCATCAGCCCGGAGTTCCTGGGCCACCCCCTGACCGCGTTCATCGAGGTCGAGGTCAAGCAGAAGGAGCTCAGCCGCATCGTGGCGACGCTCGCGGAGATCCCCGAGGTGCTCCAGGCGCACGGGCGCAGCGGTACCTCCGACCTGCGGGTCCTGGTCGCGTGCCGCACCACGGACCACCTGTTCCGCATCGACGCGGCGATCCTCGCGATCGACGGGGTCGAGCGCACCGAGACGTCGCTCTCGATGGGTGAGCTCATCCCGTACCGGGTGCGCCCGCTGATCGAGCGGGCGCGCAAGACCCTCTAGGACGGGCGCCCGCCGGCCGGGCGGTCCGGCCGCCGGGCAGTGCCGCCGGGCGGTGCCACCGGGCCGCCCCTACCGCAGGTCGCGCAGGTACGCCGCGGCGCCGTCGAACGCGGCCATGCGCCGCTCGTAGTACACCGCGATGATGAGCAGCAGCCCGCCCGCGGCCGTCAGCGTGAGCATCCACGGCCCGGCCGAGATGGCCGTGCCGAGCTGGCTCACGAACACCACGAGGATCTCGATCGGCAGCACCACGACGCCCAGCACGAACGGCGCGGCGAGGTGGAACCTGGTCCCGATCAGCACGGCCGCGAGCGCGAGCCCGACGACGAGCACGGCCCGCCACGTGCGGGCGTCGGTGTAGGTCGCGAGGACCGACGGGCCGAGCGTCGCCGCGATCCCCAGCGCGAGGGTGCGCCACGACCCGGCGTACCCGACGGGCCAGTCGGCGAGCCGGGGCCGCGCCACGACCGGCACGCCGACCGGCCCGCCGCCCGTCGTCGCGCCGCCCGACCCGCCAACCCCGGTCCCCGTCGACCCACCAGCGCCGGAGCCCCCGTCCCCCGCCCGGGCGACCGCCCGCGTCGTCGCCGCGAACGCCAGGTACCCCGCGACGAGCAGGCCCGCACCGAGCGGCAGCGAGAAGACCTCGACGCGCAGCTCGCGCGGGCTCCACGCCCCGATCGCGGCGGTGAGCGCGAGCGCCCACACGAACCACGTGGGCGGCCACCGCAGGTCCTCGCGGCGCGTGGTCGCCACGGCCCGGCGCACGGTGTGCACGACGAGCACGAGCAGCGCGACCTCGACGAGCCACGCGAGGGCGATCACGGTCCAGCTCTCCCCCACGGCCCCGACCGGCCCGACGACGGCGAGCACCAGCGCGGGTGCGGCCCACCACCGGCGAAGGGTCGGGTCGAGCGGGTAGGGAGCGGCGCCGTCGGGCACCTCGGTCCCCCGGCCGGCGCCACCCCAGGGCGCGACCGCGGCGACGAGGCGGTCGCCCGCGAGCGCCGCGAGCGCGGCCCCCGCCGCGGACCAGGCGAGCGCGACGAGGTAGACGCGGGTCGGGTCTGCGGCCCCGGCCTCCTGGGTCGACTGGAGCGCCGCGACGAGCCCCGCGACCGACGCGAGGATCGCGGCGAGCGCGAGACGCGACGCGGCGTCGGCCGCCCAGGTCGCGTTCACGCGGGTGCCCCGCGTCGCGAGGCGGCGGGCCGTCTCACCGGCCGCGACGAGGACCAGGCCGAGGGCGAGGACCGTGGGGTTGCGCCACGTGTCCCCCTCGGGCACGAGGATCGACACGAGCAGCGAGGGCAGGACCAGCAGCCCGAGCCCGCACGCCGCCAGGTGCCGGCCCGTGGGCGAGCGCCGGGCCAGGAGCCCGCCGACGACCACGGCCGCGAGCGCGGGCGGCGCCGTGTACGCCTCGACGAGCCCCACGTCGAGCAGGGCGAGCAACGACCACAGGGCGCCGACCCACAGCCCGCCCGCGACCCACCACGCCCAGCGGCGGTCCGGGCGGCCGGCGACGACCGCGGCCCCCGCACCGAGGACGAGGAGCACGACGGCAGTGGTCTCGGGGCCCGCCGCGACGCGCACCAGGGCGAGCACGACCGTGAGGAACGCGGTCACGAGCACGCTGACCTCGACCGCACGTCCCGCGTCGAGCACGTGCCGGCCCGGGAGCCCGCGCGCGGTCAGGTACGCCTGGGCGGACGGTACCCCGACCACGGCCGCGGCGGTCAGGATCGCGACGAGCGGCAGCACCACGGGCGACGCGCTGCCGGGCACGAGCTCGGCGCCGAGGCAGACCAGGACGACCGACGCCGTCGGGAGCAGGAGGCCTGCCGCGGCCACGCGGACCGCGCGCGCCATCTCGGCCCGTCGGGTCAGGACGAGCACGCCCTCGAGCGCGAGCATGGTCGCCGCCGCGGCGGCGGACCACCAGCTGCGCTCGTCGAGCACGGTCGCGACGCCCAGCAGGAAGGGCACCGACGTCGTGACGAGCACGGCCCACCACGACGGCTGCCCCACCGCACGGACCCGCGTGACGACGATCGCGACGACCGACGCCGTGACCGACACGACCGCGACGGCCTCGGTCGTGCCGAGGCCCGCCCAGCCGAGCGTCGTCCCGAGGACCAGCAGCGCGTACGCGTAGCCGACCCCCACGAGGAACGGGTGCACCAGGGCGGGCACCGTGCGGCGGGCGAACAGCAGCAGCGCGAGCACGACGGCGCCGCTCAGCACCACGGTCGGGCGCGCCGCCCAGGCCACGAGGGCAGTGAGCCCCGTCGCGACGAAGCCGCCCGTGAGCGCAGCGACGGCCCAGGCACCCAGGTGCCACGGGGCGCTGGGCGCCGGGGCGGGGGCCCCCGGGGTCGTCGACGTCGCGGCGGCCGCGGCGGCCGACGCCCGGCGTGCCTGCGCGAACCGGCCCGCGACCACGAACAGTGCGAACGCCACGACCGCGAGGGCCGCGAAGCTCGTGACCGCGGCCCAGGCCGGGTGCAGCGCGACCCCGAGGGCGAGCACGAGCGCGGCCCACGGCGCGGAGTCGCCCGCGGCGCGCGCGAGCCCGGTCCGAGCGGGGACCGCCTGTGCGGTCGCCGCCGACGCGGCCTCGCGCGCCGCCTGGTGGGCGGTCTCCGGCCCGGACGCCTTCGGTGCCGCCGGTCCCAGGTCCAGGCGGCCGACCGCGAGCATCGCGAGCAGGAGGGCCGTGATGCCGACGAGCGCGGCCGTGGTCGCGGCGTCGTCGAGCGTCCCGACCTCGGCGAGGCGGTCCGTGGTGAACGACCACGAGGTGCCGGTCGGCCGGATCGTCGAGGCCGACACGAGCAGGCCGGTCAGCCCGTGCGCCGCCGCGGGCAGCGCGGCGAGGCCGAGCACGGCCGACCCGCCGGCCACGAGCGCGGCGCGGGTCCGACGGTCGGCCCGGGCCCACGTCGCGACGCCGACCAGGACGGCTCCTGCGAGCAGCCCCGCGACGGGCACGCTCGCCAGCCACGTGGGGTGGGAGCCGACGCCGAGGAGCGCCCCCGCGAGGACCGTCGCCCCGCCCGTCGCGCTCCACCACGCACGCTGCCCCGTGAACCTTGCCAGCAGGAAGGCCGTGCCCGCGGCGAGCAGCACGAGCAGGGCGGCACCGCTCCAGCCCGGGACCCCGGGAAGCGGGGGCACGAGCAGCGCCAGCACGACAGCGGTGGGGAACGTGAGGAACCGCACGACGTCGAGCACGGTCTGCTCGAGGGTCAGGGGCGACCCGAGCCGCTCGCGCGAGCGGCGCAGGAGAGGCAGGTCGAGCACGGTCACGAGCGAGGAGGCCAGGAGGGCGACCGAGAAGGCGGCGAAGGTCGACGCGGTCAGTCCGTCGAACGCTCCGGCGAGGACCACGGGCACGACCGGGCTGAGGATCAGGCCGGCCGCGACCCAGCTCCGCATGCGGACCGTGTTCCCGGCAGCCAGGAGCCCGACGACCACCAGGAGCAGCAGGGAGCCGCGTACGAGCGCCGGGTCGGCCCCGCCGAGCATGCGCGCGCTCACGACGAGCTCGACGTCGACGAGCAGCAGCACGACGGCGAGCGCACCGATCGACTCGGCCGACGCGCCCATCCCACGCGTCCGCAGGAACGCGGCCGTCGCGAGCGCGAGGAGCGTCACGACGTCGGTGACGAGGGTGCGGACCGCAAGGTCGTCGGCGAGCGTGAAGAAGACGAACACGATCGTGGCGACCGCGAGCAGGCCCGCCCCGGCGCTCGCGAGGATGGGCTGGAGCCCGAGGCTCGACCGGGCGGGGGACGCCGGGGCCGGGGAACCAGTGGCTGCCGTGCCCGAGACGGCGACGGTCGTCGTCGGGCCGCCGGTGCGCACGGGCGACAGGGGACGCGAGGCGGCGGGGCGCGGGCGACCGTCGGCCCTCGGTGCAGGAACGGCCGCCGGAGCGAGCCCGACGCTGTTCGCGACCGGACGGGTGCCTCGTTCCGGCGCGAGCCCGCGCTCGTCGGCCGTGCGGAGCGCACGCAGCGCCGAGGCCCGCCGTTCGAGCGCGAAGGCCGCCTCGCGCGACGCCCGCAGGACCTCGACGGCCCAGGGGCCGGTCAGGACCAGGCCGCAGTCACCGCAGCGGGTCGACGTCAGGACGGCTCCGCAGCCCGGGCAGGCGTGCTGGTCGCGAAGCCGCGACGTCGCGACCTCGACCCACTGTTCACTCATGCGCACATCATGGCGAACTCCCAGGGTCGCTCACCGGACCGTCCCGTGGGGTGTCGGTGCGGATCAGGTGAAGGGCGTGCTCCGGGCGAGGTCGTCGGCCGGTCCGACCGGTCCGACGGCCCCGTCCGGCGCGGTACGTCCGGCAGGTTCCGTCCGCCCGGCAGGCTCCGTCGGTCCGGTCGGCTCGACGGGCACCCTGGACGCGGCCGGCTCGCTCGGTACCGTCACGGCCGCGATGGCCGTGGTGAGCGGGATCGCGAGCACGAGCCCGATCGACCCGACGAGCGTCCGCACCACCTCCTCGGCGATCTCCCCCGACGTGAGGCTCGTGCCGAGCGCCTGGTCGGACAGCCAGACCGCCATGAGCAGGGGCAGGGCCGCACCGACGTAGGCGAACGCGATGGTGTAGACGGTCGAGGCGATGTGGTCCCGGCCGATGCGCATGGCCCGCGTGAAGAGCTCGCGCCGCGACGCCCAGGGCGCGAGGGCGCGCAGCTCCCACACGGTCGAGGCCTGGGTGATGGTCACGTCGTTGAGCACGCCCATGCCCGCGAGGACGATGCCGCAGACCGCGATGCCCTGCAGGTCGATCCCGGGGGCGTAGGACGGGAGCCACAGCGCCTCCTCGGACGTGAGCCCGGTGATGTGCGAGGTCGAGGCGCCCCACCATGCGAGGACAGCGGTGAGGACGAGGCCCACGAGGGTCCCGACCATCGCGGTCGAGGTGCGGACCGTGAACCCGTGCGCGACGTAGAGCACCACGAACATGACGGCCGACGACGTCACGAGCGCCACGTAGAGGACGTTCTGCCCGGCGAGGAGCGCGGGCAGCGTGAACTGCCCGATCGTCACGAGCGCGACCACGAGTCCTGCGAGCGCGGCCAGGCCGCGCAGCCTGGCGACCGCGAGCACGAGCGCCGCGTACGCGATCGCGAGCACGGCGATCGGTATCCCGCGCTCGAAGTCGAGGAACGCGTAGGGGGTGCTGCCGTCGCCCTCGGCCTGGGAGATGTAGAGCATCCGGAGGCGGTCGCCGACGTCGAAGCCGTGGTGAACGTACTCGGGCGGGGCCACGACCTCGGTCTCGGTGCCGTCGTCGAGACGGACGGGCACGAGCCCGGTCTCGACCTCGGCCTCGCCCGTGACGACACCGTGCACCACGTGGGTTCCCTGGGCTGTGAACGGGATCTGGTCGGGCAGGTCGGCGGCGCGGGGCCAGAGCGCGACGAGCCCGACGATCGTCAGGAGCAGCGCCGGCACGAGGATCGCCGCGAGGACGATCCTGACCCGCCGCGTCGCGGGCAGCGCCGGGCCGCTTCCGTGGGAGTGCCCGTGGGAGTGGTGGCTCATGACGCCCTTCGGATCAGCCGGTCGGGCGCACGCCCAGGAACTCACCCACCCTAGAGAATGAGAACGGTTATCGCTGCAAGCGACGCGCCGGGCCCCACCCCTTCGGCACGGGCCTCTGCACGGGATGCGGGGCGTGGCCCCGCGGTGCGGCACGCCTCAGCGCGCCGCGAAGATCACTTGGTGACGGCCTTCTTCAGGAGGCTGCCGGCGCTGATCTTGACACCGAAGCCAGCGGGGATCTGGATCTCCTCGCCGGTGCGGGGGTTGCGGCCCGTGCGAGCGGCACGCTCGACACGCTCGACGGAGAGGAGGCCGGTGACCTTGACGGCCTCGCCCTTGCCGAGCGACTCGACGAGGACTTCCTGGAACGCGTTGAGGGCGTTCTCGGCCTGAGCCTTGGTGAGGTCGGACTTTGCGGCGATGGCCGAGACGAGCTCAGACTTGTTGAGCGACATGCGGATCCCTTCATCGGTTCACGCCCCGCGGTGGGCACCGCGAGACGTTGAGGTCTCAGTTTGCCAGCCCTGAGGCGGGACTTCGTGGACAACACTAAGGAATCTACGGGGTTCTGCGCGCGTTTCCGCGCCGAAACGGTTCCTCTGAGCGCAGAATCTTGTCCGATCCGCGCCGAATGTGACCTACTGGGCGCCTCCGGACCCCCTACCGGGCGTGCGACGAGCCGCCCACCCCGCAGGGTGGACGGCTCGTCGAGGGCGCCGGCTCGTCGGCCGAGCGAGGGCCGTTCAGCGACCGTCGCTCTTCGCCGCGCCTCCCGTGGCGCCCTTGCCGTAGCGCTGACGGAACTTCTCGACGCGTCCGGCGGTGTCCACGACGCGCGCGGTGCCCGTGTAGAACGGGTGGCTCGCGCTCGAGATGTCGACGTCGACCACCGGGTAGGTGTTGCCGTCCGTCCACACGATCGTCTTGTCCGGGCGCCCGGGACCGGACGCCGAGCTCCCGGCGAGCGTGGACCTGGTCAGGAAGGCGAAGTCGGCCGAGATGTCGCGGAACACGACCGGCCCGTACTCGGGGTGGATGTCCTTCTTCATGGGTGCTCCTCTACGTGTCTCGACTACCAGCTGGACTTGGTGACGCCCGGGAGCTCGCCGCGGTGCGCCATGTCGCGCAGCCTGATGCGGGAGAGCCCGAAGCGCCGGTTGTACGCGCGCGGACGACCGTCGACGACGTCGCGGTTGCGCAGGCGGGTCGCGCTCGCGTCGCGGGGCTGCTTGCGCAGCTCGGTCGAGGCGGCCTCCTTCTCGGCGTCCGAGGCGCTCGGCGACGCGATGATCTTCTTGAGCTCGGCGCGCCGCTCGGCGTACCGGGCGACGATCACCTCGCGCTGCTCGTTGCGCGCGATCTTGGACTTCTTGGCCATGCGGCTCCCCTTACCGTTCCTCGCGGAACGCGACGTGCCGTCGCGCCACCGGGTCGTACTTGAGCAGGGTCAGCCGGTCCGGGTCGTTGCGGCGGTTCTTGCGGGTCACGTAGGTGTACCCGGTCCCTGCGGTCGAACGCATCCTGACCACGGGGCGCAGCTCGGTGCGTGCTGCCATCAGACCTTCTCCCCTCGAGCGATGATTCCGGCGACGACCACGTCGATCCCTCGACGGTCGATCGTCCTGATCCCCTGGGCGCTCACTCTCAGCCTGACATGCCGGCCCAGGGACGGCACCCAGTAGCGCTTGTGCTGGATGTTGGGGTCGAAGCGACGCTTGGTCCGCACGTGCGAGTGCGAGATCGAACGGCCGAACCCCGGCGAGGTGCCGAGCACCTGGCAGACGGCGGACATGACGGACTTCCCTTCGGTGGGTCGTGGAGACCCGACACTAGTTATTGAGAACCGTTCTCGTCAAGAGGTATGCTCCCGACTGATGAGAACCGTTCTCTGTAGAGGTGGAGCGTCCGCATGCCCGCAGATATTCCCGGGAACCCCCGCACGTCCGGGACCGGCGTCCCGCTCAGCGTGCTCGCCACGATCGATCCCGTGCTGCGCGACACCGCGATCTTCGGCCTCGTGACCGACACGCCGCGGTCGGTCGCGCTGCGCCACGACATCCACGCCGAGGACGGCACGCTGCGGCGCCTGGTCGTGGACGCGACGGGCGTCGTCGAGGACACGCTCGTCGACCTCGAGCACGCGTGCCTGTCGTGCGCGGTCCGCGAGGACGCGATCCCCACCCTCCACGCGCTCGCGCACGACGGCCGCTGGGACGAGGTCCTCCTCGCGCTGCCCGTGTCCGCCGAGCCCCTGCCCGTCGTGCGCGCCCTCGAGGCCGCCGCCCGCCCCGACGGCGCGCTCGACGGGCTGCGGCTCGCCACGGTCCTCACGGTCGTCGACCTCGCCGCGGTCGAGACCGACCTCCTCGACGACGACCTCCTCGAGGAGCGCGGGCTCGCGCTCACCCCCACGGACCACCGCTCGGTCGGCGAGGTGCTCGCCGCACAGGTCGAGCACGCCGACCTCGTCGTCACGACCGGCGCGCCGCCCGCACCCGAACTCGGCGCGTCCACGCTCGGCTCCCACGGCTCCCACGGGTCGCCGGCCCCGCCCAGCCCGCCCGACGACGCCACCCGCCCGGGCGGGCACGCGGCGGTCCACGCCGCACGGGACCGGCGCCGCGCGAGCGCACGCACCGGATCGGGACTCGTGGACCGCCTGCGCGCGGACACCTCGACGCGGGTCGACGGCCTCGAGCGGCTCCGCTTCGCCGACCTGTCCGCGGCCTCGCACGACGCGACCGTCGCCGAACGACGCGCGCACCCGCTCGGGGTGCGTGCCGTCGTCGGGCAGGACGACGCGACCGGGACCTGGACCCTCGAGCTCGCGTCCGACCTGCCCTTCGACCCCGAGCGTCTCCTCCACCAGGTCCGCCGCCTGGGCACCGGGCGCCTGCGCAGCCGCGGCGTGTTCTGGGTGCCCAACCGGCCCGACTCGATGTGCGCGTGGGACGGCGCGGGCGGCCAGCTCAGCATCGGGGCGGTCGGGACGTGGGACGACGTCGCACCCCGCACGCGGCTCGTCGTCACGGGCGCGGCCGACTCGGCCGACGACCGCGCGGCCCTGGTCGCCGCGTTCGACGAGATCCTCGCGACGCGCGAGGAGGTCGCCGACGGCGGCCTGCGGTGGCTCGGCCGCGAGGACGTGCTCGCGCCGTGGCTCGGTGAGCGCAGCGACGCCGTGTGACGCGTGACGCGTGACGCGGGAACGCCCCGGGACTCGTGACGAGTCCCGGGGCGTCCGGGTCGACGTGCGGCCGACGAGTTCGCCGACCCGAGCGGCTAGCGGCAGCTCGCGGCCTCGAACGACCTCTCGGTCGTGGTCGTGACCTCCTTGCCGTCGACCGTGGCGGTCGCCGTGAACGTCACCGTCCCCGCCTCGATCGCCTCGCTGCGGGAGTTGAACTTCTGGCTCGCGCTCTTGCCGGGCTGGACGTTGTTGAAGGTCTTGGTGCCGTACGGCGTCGTGACCACCACGTCGACCGGGAAGTCCTCCTCGTTGACCGCGCGCGCCGTGACCTGGGCGCGCGCGCCCGTGCACTGCGAGGTGGCCGTCGTGGTGACCTCGAGCTCGGGCTCGGGCTCGGGCTCGACCGGGTCGGCGCAGGACACCTTGGCGGAGCCCCAGTCGGCGTGGTCGTTGCCGTTGCCGTCGCCGCCGTCCCCGACGACCAGGTCGAGGTAGCGGACCCCCGTGACGGGCACGTTCAGGTCGACGGTCTTGCCGCCGCCCTTGAGCACCTCGGTCTGGGCGAGCTGCGTGCCGTCGCCGAGGACCGTGAACTGCACGGTGCCCTTGGTCGCCTGGACGTCGTCGACGCCCACGGTCGCCGTGAAGGCCTCGCACTGCCCGGCGAGGAAGACCCGGACGGTCGACTTCGCGTGCGTACCCAGGCCCTTCTCGTGGACGACGCCGCGCAGCGTGAGCGGCTTGCCGTCCTTCTCGCCCTGCTCGCCGTTGGACAGGTCACGCTCGACCGGTCCCCACCCGTTGGTCGTCGAGACGAAGGGCAGGTCGCTGACCCAGTTCTCGCCGCCGTTCGGCGGGACGACGACCCACACCGACTGGCCGGCCTCGACCGACCGCTTCCCGACGGGCGCTGCCGTGGTCGTGTACGAGCCGCCCGACGTGAGCGTGTAGGCGTCGGCCGTGATCTTGCCGTGCGGGGTGACCTGCCACGTCGTGGTCAGCACGCCGCCCGCGGGGAGCGTGGCCGCGGTCGAGGCGTTGGTCGCCTCGACCTCCCAGCCCTCGGGCACGTCGAGCGTCACGGCGACGTCCGCGACGGCCACGGGCTCGTGGACCGTGAGGCGCGTCGTGACGGTGCTCGCGACGTCGGGCTCGAACGCGACCGGCCCCGGGGAGACGGTGAGCGACGCGCAGGCCGGTGTGGCCTCGGCCGGGCCCAGGTCCACGACGCGGAAGTCGTCGAGGATCAGGTCGGACTGGTTGCCGCCCGCGGTGAGCTTGCGCAGCCCCACCCAGGTGTCACCGCAGCCGCTCGCGACGACGTCCTCGGAGAACGTCGCGGTCGTGCGCTGCTGACCCAGCGGGGTCGCGTGCGTCTCGACCGACGCCGGGGCGCCGCTCGCGACCGAGTCGTAGCCCGTGACCCACTGGTACTCGCCGCCGTTGCCCGACTGGTAGTCGAAGCTCACGCGGTACTGGCGGCCGGCCTCGAGCCTCACCGTGCTGGGCACGGTGCGGTAGACGAGACCCTTGTTCTCCTCGTGCGCCTTGAGCGACCAGTCGCCGGACAGCGCGTCGTCGACGAGCTTCCCGTTCCAGCCGGCCTGCGTGTACGGGGCGTTGCGCTTGGCGATGTGCGTGCGCGGGTCGGTCACGCCGCCCGCGTCGCCCTTGACGAACGGTCCCCAGCCCTGGGTCACGTTCTCGAAGTCGTCGAACGCGACGACCGCTTCGCCCTCGACGGCCGGGGCCACCGAGCGCGTGGCGCTCACGACCCGCAGGTCGTCCACCCGCACGACGGCGTCGCCCGCCGAGGCGGAGACCGTCAGCGTCGGGCGGGCCGGGCCCGCGACGTCGACGAGCACCTGGACGCGCTGGTAGTAGCGGTTGTTCTTCTCGTCGGCCGCGACGAGGTTCTTCGCGGTCGAGCGCTCGACGACGGTGCTCGCGGTCTGCGCGACGCCCTCGCCCGAGACGGACAGGGTCGTCGTGCGGGACGTCCCGGGCTGGACCTCGACCCAAGCGCTCACGGCGTAGGTGCCCGTCGAGAGCTCGCCGAGCTGCTGGCTCAGCGACGACGCGCCCGCACCGAGCGTCGCGACGCGCTGCCCGTTGGACAGCGTCTCGATGCCCGTGGTGCCGGTCGTCTCGTACGCGTCGAGCGTCGCGGCGTTGAAGCCGGGGTCGACGATGCCGCTCGCGCTGCCCCACGCGACGTCGTCGGCCGAGGGCGTCGTGACGCCCTGCGGGTACAGGACGTACGGCTGGCCCGCGGTCGCCTCGACCGTGACCTTGCCGCCCGTGACCGGGACGTCCGCGACCTTCTCGCGGCCCGTCGTCGTGAGCTTGTACATCGTCAGGCTCGTGGCGCCGGAGAGCTCGTCCGTGAGGGTCCACGTGGTCGAGCCGCCGGCCGGGTTGTAGTGGTAGAGCTTGCCACCCTCGGCGGCCTCCCCCTCGATCCCGGGGGCGTCGGACGCGTTCCACGGCAGGAGGTAGGTGCCGCCCGTGGCGACCACTGCGTCCCCGACGAGGATCTGCCGGTCGGCTGAGGTCGTCCCGCGCGCCGAGACGTCACCCGTGAAGTCGATCCGGTCGGTGCCCCAGCGCACGATCTCCTCGTGCTGGAGGAACTTGGTCGGGACGTTGGTCGTCCAGATGTTCTTGTAGAACGCGTTCCAGTCGGTCTGCCCGGTCCAGCCCTCGAACTCGACGAGCCGCGCGTTGCCGAGCAGCGGGTGCGGGTTCCAGGTGTCCTTCTCGGCGTTGTCGATGAAGCGCACGATCTGGGAGTTCAGGCCCTTGTTCGCGGCGCCTCCGTAGTTCTCGTCCGCGGACCAGTGGCTCCACAGCGAGCTCGCCTCGAACTTGTCGGACCACTCGGTCGCGATCTGGAGGTCGTTGGCGCGGGCCGCGTCCGCGAGGGCGCGGGCCTGCCAGCCGAAGTTGTAGTAGACGTCGACGTAGAGCAGGTCCAGGTTGCCCCGGGTCTCGTCGGCGAGCTGGCCGATGCGCGCGGCCAGGTCCCCGCTGTTCACGTCGCGGCGCTGGTCGATGTAGTACGACTGGCCGAGCCAGTTCCAGCCCTTGGCCGACGGGTCGACGAGCTCGTCGGAGAAGGCGTTCGCCTCGGCGTAGGCCTCGGTCGCGTTGATGTGGACGCCGAAGTCCGCGTTCCAGTCGCCGCCCTGCTCGAGGAGCGTGTTCATGTCCTCGAGGCCGCCTGCGCGCTCGTTGTAGTTGCCGCCGTAGTCGGGGTGCGCGGAGTCGTGACCCTCGGAGCCGTAGCCCTTGAGCAGCGCCATCTGGCCCAGGCCGTCGGTCGCGAGCGAGATGCGCTTGACGTCGTCGAGCGTGCGCAGGAACGGGTGCGTGGCCTGCGAGGCGAAGTTGAACGGGATGTGGGTCACGACGCGGTCGGCGACCTGGTCGGCGCCGAGCGCCTTGGGCGCGGTCGCGCGGAACGCGATCGCGCCGTCCTGCCAGTCGACCTTGTCGTCGGCGTTGGCGTCGGCCGTCACGACGACGGTCGCGTACGGCAGCTCCTCGGTGACGGGCGAGCCCTGGGCCCGGTAGGTCCAGGCGCCGCTCCAGACGCCCACGCGCACGCCGCCGTCGGCCGCGCGCGCCTGGCGCTGCAGGCGGTTGCCGTCCGCGGCGGCCTTGCCGCCCGCCTCGTCGTAGACGCTGTTGGTCACGATCGTCGCCGACAGCGCGCTCGTGCTCACGATCGCGTACGCGGACCCGACCGGGTTCGCGTTGACGGGGGTCTGCCCCGTGACGGTCGTGAACGTGTCGCCGACCTTGCCGCGGTCCGGGCTGATCACGGCCGAGGCGACGACGGCCGAGGGGTCGGCCGACGAGACGGAGAGCAGGTCGTGGCCGGGGACCTCGATGGTCCCGACGCGGAAGGCCTCGGTGTCGGTCACGCCCGTGACGCGGAACGTCACGGCGCTGCCGTCGACCTCGAGGCGCGTGTCGATGCTGACGCCCGCGAGGTCGGGGAACGTCAGGCGGTAGTCGCGGCTCGTCTCACCGGGCTCGCCGGCCTCGACCGCGACGGTGCGGTCGGTGCCGTTGAGGCGCACCTTCGCCACGGTCGCGGTGCTGCCCGCGAGCGAGGCTCCCGATGCGCGGTCGGTGTAGCTGAGGACACGCGGGAAGTCGGCGGCGACCTGGACGTCGAGCTGAGGAGAGCGCAGCGTCGCCGCGCCCTCGACGCTCGCCGCGGCGACCTGCTCGGCCGTCAGGCCCAGGGCCGAGAGCTGGGCCGTGCTGCTGGTCGCCGCCGCGGGGAGGGCGGCGACCGGCAGCGCCGCGAACGGCACCACGACCGCGGTGGCGAGCGCCACGAGCCGGCGGGCGCGGCGCGAGCCGCCGCCCGGGAGGGAACCGGCCCGGGGGCCAGGGGAATGTCGAACCATGTGCTGTCTCCTTCGATAGCAGTTCATCGGCCGTCCCCCGACCGACGGGCGTCACAGCTCTTCGACGTACTCCTCGGGCTCGCCGAGGACGGCCTCGTCCTTCAGCTCGAGGTCGGAACCGACCTCGTGCAGCTCGAGGACCGTGACGGTGTTGCTCCCCGCGCGCAGCAGCGGCGCGGGGACGTAGAGGGTGTGCTGCGGGCCGCGCTCCCAGTAGCGGCCGAGCAGCACGTCGTTGACCCAGACGAACCCCTTGGTCCAGCCCGGCAGGGCGAGGAAGGCGTCGGCAGGGTCCTCGACGTCGAGCGTCGTCCGGGCGATCACGCCCTGCGGCCCGACGGCGTCGGCTCTGTCGGAGTCGTCGGCGTCGGGCCCGCCTGCGGCCCCGCTCCCCCACAGCCCGTCCACGGGCAGCAGGTCGAGCGGCAGGGACCGCGAGGTCCAGCCGTGCACGATGCGCCGCTCGACCAGGACGTCGCCGAGGATGCCTTTGTGCTCGCCGAGCCGGGGCCCGTAGTTGATGCGGCCGAGGTTCTCGACGAGGATGTCGAGCCGCACGGGCACCCCGCGACCGACGACCGTGAGCCCCCGGTGCGAGGTCTCGCGCTCCAGGACGCCGACCTCGTGGCCGTCGACGTAGACCGTCGCCCGGTCGTGCAGGCCGAGGATCGAGAGCGTGCTGCTGCCGGGCGGGAGCGTCGGCGTGGCCGTGTGGAGCACGAGCCCGGCGTTCTGCCCGAGCTGCTCGAACGTCAGCGGCGACGAAGCGGCGGTCGCGGCACCGAGCGCCCGCAGGGCGGGCAGGAGCGGGCGGGTGCTCACCGGAGGCAGGGCGCGCGCCGGGAGCCGGACCGGGGGCTGGATCCACCGGTCGTCCTGGGTGTCCCCGACGTCGCCCCGGTACTCGGTGAGCACCTTGCGCAGCGCGAAGAACTTGGACGTCACGGTGCCGTCCTCGGCCACCGCGGCGTCGGAGTCGTAGCTCGTGACGGTCGGCTGGAGGCGCGTCCCGTCGTGGTTGGCCCCCGCGGTCAGCCCGAAGTTCGTGCCGCCGTGCGCCATGTACAGGCTCACGGACCCGCCGAGGTCGAGGAGGTCGCGCACGTCGGACGCCGCACTGTCGGCGCCGCGCACGTGGTGCGGGTCGCCCCAGTGGTCGAACCAGCCGTTCCAGAACTCGGCGCACACGAACGGCTGCTCGCCGCGGCGGGCCGTGAGCTTGTCGAGCGCCTGCCCTGGACGGCTGCCGAACGTGGCCGCGGCCAGGACGCCCGGGAGCGTGCCGCCGTCGAGCATGAGGTCGGTGGGGCCGTCGGCCGTGAAGAGGAGCTCGTCGATCCCGCGGGCCACGAGCGCGTCGTGGACCCAGGCCATGTAGGCGTGGTCGTCGCCGTAGCTGCCGTACTCGTTCTCGACCTGGACGGCCACGACGGGTCCGCCCCGGTTCGCCTGGAGCGCCGCGAGGCGCGGCACCAGCTCGTCGAACCAGGCCGCGACCGCCGCGAGGTACGTCTCGTCGCTGCACCGCAGCCGCACGCCGGGCAGCGCCGTGAGCCAGGCCGGCAGGCCGCCGTTGTCCCACTCGGCGCAGATGTACGGGCCGGGGCGCACCACGACGTCGAGCCCCAGGTCGCCCGCGAGGCGCACGAACCGCTCGACGTCGCGCCACCCGGTGAAGTCGAACGTGCCGCGCTCGGCCTCGTGCCAGTTCCACGGGACGTACGTGTCGACAGTGTTGAGGCCCATGGCGCGCAGGCGCAGGAGGCGGTCCTCCCACTGGTCGGGGTGCACGCGGAAGTAGTGGATCGAGCCCGAGAGCATGCGGTGCGGAGCCCCGTCCCGCAGGAGGTTCGCGCCGTCGGCGCGCAGGGTCGGTCCGCCGACCGGGCTCGAGGCCTGGCCGGCTGGGTGCTGCTGGTTCACTTGATGGCCCCCGCTGCGAGTCCGGAGCGCCAGAAGCGCTGGAGGGAGAGGAACGCGACGATGAGCGGGACGACCGCCACGAACGCACCGATGATGACCATGTGCCGCTCGATCTGGCCGGCCTGGACCAGGGCGTTCCAGCTCACCAGCCCGACCGTGACGGGCCGCAGGTTCTCGGAGATGAGGACCTGCGAGGGGAGCAGGAAGTTGTTCCAGATCTCGACGAACTGGAAGAGGAAGATCGTGACGAGCGCGGGGGCCATCATCTTGAGGCTGACCCCGAAGAAGATGCGGCCCTCGCTCGCGCCGTCGAGGCGGGCGGCCTCGATGACCTCGTCGGGCACCGAGCTCGCGGCGAAGATGCGTCCCAGGTAGACGCCGAACGGGCTCACGATGCTGGGCAGGAGCACCGCGAGGTACGTGTTGACGATGCCGGTCGCGGAGAACATGAGGAACAGCGGCAGCGTGAACAGGACCTTGGGGATGAGGACCGCACCGAGGACCACGCCGAACAGCACGCCCTTGCCGCGGAACTCGTACTTCGCCAGGGCGTAGCCCGTCGAGACCGCGATCAGCGTCCCGAGGCCCGCGCCGACGATCGAGTAGAGCGCCGAGTTCGCCATCCAGACGGCGAAGATGCCGTCCTTGTAGGCGAACAGGTCGCCGATGTTGCCGAACAGGTCGAAGTTCGAGAACCACAGGGGGCTGCCGGCGAACGTGTACCCGGCGTCCTTGGTGGCCGCGACGAACAGCCACCACAGGGGGAACAGGAAGTACACGGCCGTGAGCGCGAGGACCGCGGTGACCGCGATGCGGCTCGTGGCCGTGGTCTCGATCGAGTCGCCGCGCAGGCCGCCCGTGCTCCCCTGGCTCCCCTTCGCGTCGGTGCGCTTGCGGCGCTGGCGGTTGCCCGCGGTCTTCTCGGCCCGGACGGGTGCGGTGCTCGTGGTCACGAGGACCTCCTGGACGTCAGACGGAAGAAGAGGACGGACAGCACGGCCACGCCGACCGCGAGCAGCACCGACTGGGCCGCGGCGTACGGGTAGTTGGCCGACTGGAGCGAGGCCTGCGCGGCCATGATCGGCGTGTAGCTCGCGTCGATCGCCCCGGTGCTCTGCTTGAGCACGAACGGCTCGTTGTAGAGCTGCGCGGAGCCGATGATCGAGAAGATCGTGGTGAGGAGGATCGCTGGCCGCACGAGCGGGATCTTGATGCTCCACGCGGTGCGCCACGGCGAGGCGCCGTCGAGCTTGGCGGCCTCGAGCACCTCGCCCGGGACCCCCTGGAGCGCGGCGTAGATGATGATCATGTTGTAGCCGGTCCAGCCCCACGTCACGACGTTCGCGACGGCCCACAGGGCGAAGTCCTGGCTGAGGAAGTTGATGTCGAGCCCGAACAGTCCGAGGAGCTGGTTGAACGGGTTGTTCGTCGGCGAGTAGAGGAACGACCACATGAGCGCCGAGACCACGGTCGGCACCGCGTAGGGCGCGAAGCTCGAGAGGCGGAAGAAGCCCTTGGCCCGCGCCGAGGCCGAGTCGATGAGGAGCGCGATCCCGAGCGCGAGGCCCAGCATGACGGGCACCTGCACGACGCCGAACAGGAGCACGCGGCCGATCGACTCGATGAACGTCGAGTCGCCCAGCGCGTACGCGTAGTTGAACAGGGGGTCGAAGATCTCCTGCGTCCCGCCCAGCCCGAGCGCGTCCCGCTGGATGCGGAACATGCTCTTGTAGATCGCGAACAGGATGGGCGCGACGTACATCCCGACGAACAGCACCACGAACGGACCGACGAACCAGATCGCGTACCGGCTGGTCCGGCTGCGCGGTCGCTTGGGCGGCGTGGTCGCCGCTCGCTTCGTCTCGACCGGCGGCGGTGCCGCCGACGTCAGGCTCGTGGTCATGGTGGGTTCCTCAGGGGGATGCGTCGTGGTGCCCGACGACGTCACGCGCCCAGGTGCACCGGTGCTCGCAGGTGCGTGGCGTCGTCGGGCCTTGTGCTGCTCGTGCGCGGCGGGACCGCGCGGGTGGTGCGGGGACCGTCAGGTCACTCGTTGACGGCGATGCCCTGCTGCTTGAGCTCGGAGACCGTGGCCTCGCGGGCGCCGGTGAGCGCGGTCGCGACGGTCGCGCCGCCCTCCTTGGCGTAGGCCTGCTTCATGCCCGTACCGAGCGTGCCCACGAGGGTCGAGACGCCGGGGCCCCAGGCCCAGTCCTCGTTGACCTGGCCGGACGCGGTCTTGAACACGTCGCTGATGACCTGGCCGCCGAAGTAGTCGTCGCCCGTGGCGAGGAGCTCGGACTCGAGGCCCGCGACCGAGGCCGGGTAGACGCCGCCGCCCTTGACGAGCTCGTCGACCGACGCGGGGTCGGTGCTGATCCAGTTGGCGACCGTCCAGGCCGCCTCGGGGTCGTCGCAGCCCTTGAGGACCGCGGAGAGGCTGCCGCCCACGTTGCCGGTCCTGGCGTCGCCCGCCTTCCACTGCGGGAGCTCGGCCACGGCCCAGTCGCCGGACGAGGCCGCGGCGGAGTCCTTGAGGATGCCCGCGAACCAGGCGGCGCCCACGATCGTGGCGATCGAGCCGTCGCCGAGGCCTGCTGCCCAGTCGTCGCTCCAGATGCCCGCGCCGATCACGTCGGCGTCGATGAGGCCCTGCCAGTAGTCGGCGACCTCGAGGTTGGCCGGGGAGTCGGGCGTGATGGACCAGGCGCCGTCCTTGATCTCGTACCAGGGTGCACCGGCCTGCCAGGCGAAGCCCGAGTAGTCGTAGTCCTCGTACGTGCCGGTCAGCTTGATGCCCGCGGCCTTGAGCTTCTCGCCCGCGGCCTGGTACTCGGCCCACGTGGTGGGGACGGCGACGCCGTTCGCCTCGAACACGGTCTTGTTGTAGAAGAGCACCATGGGGCCCTGGTCCTGCGGGGCGCCGTAGGTCTTGCCGCCCACGTTGACGCCGGCCCAGCCCGCGGGGGCGTAGAGGTCCTTGTCCTTCCCGGCGAACTCGGTGACGTCCACGACGTTGCCCTCGGCGACGAAGCTGGGGAGCGTCTCGAAGCCGACCTGGGCGATGCACGGGGCGTTGCCCGCGGTGATCGAGTTGCGGATCTTGTCGTAGCCGCCCTTGTTGCCGGGCTCGATCTGCGTGTACTTGATCTTGATGTCGTCGTGCGTGTCGTTGAAGATCTTCGCCGACTCGTCGTAGCCCGCGGCCCACGTCCAGACCTCGATCTCCTTGACCTTGCCGTCGCCGCCTGCCGAGCCACCGGACGTCGTGTCCGACGAGCAGGCGGTCAGGCCGCCCGCAGCGAGGGTGAGGATCGACGCGACCCCGACTGCCTTGACGATCGATGACTTCATGACTCTCCTTCTGACCACACTGTGCTGAGGATGGAGCGGCGACGGCGCCGCGGTCTGCGTGGAGCACACTCTGGCACACGTTGATATGGATCACAACCCACTCACCAAGGCGTGCCGCGACTTGCGCAAACCCGTCACTTTCGGCTGCATGTTCTGGCTGTTATGGTCAACACTGATAACAGAAGGGTGACGACGACGTGGGCCTGGCAGGCTCCCGCTGTTGGCGTCCACTACGCTGCGGTGCACACCCGCGGCCCCGCACACCGAGGTGCCCGACGCTCCACGCCGGGCCCTCACCGCCCGAAGGAGAGCACGTGGAACGACCGTCACCGCCCGCACGGACGGAGCCGGCGCAGGGGAAGACCACGGCCGTTCCCGCCCGGGGCCGCGGCCCCGCGATGGCCGACGTCGCCCGCGTCGCCGGCGTCTCCGCCCAGACCGTCTCCCGCGTCCTGTCGGGGCACCCCAACGTCAACGAGACCACCCGCAACCGGGTGCGTGCCGCCGTCGAGCAGACCGGGTACCGCCGCAACAGCCTCGCCCGCGCGCTCGTGACCGGGCGCAGCAAGACCATCGGCGTCATCACGCACGAGACCGACTTCTACTCGGGCAGCGCCATGATGCTCGGCATGCAGCGCGCGGCCCGCGACGGCGGCTACTTCGTGAGCACCGCGAGCACCGCCTCGCTCTCCCCCGCCTCGATCGCCCAGGCCGTCGACCGCCTCCTCGACCAGGGCGTCGACGGGCTCGTCATCGCGGTCCCCGTGCGCGACGACGAGTCGCTCGGCGACCTCATCCACGGCACCCCGACCGTCGTCGTGGACGGCATGCAGTCGTCGGCGACCGAGGTCGTCGCGGTCGACCAGGTCGCCGCGGGACGCGTCGCGACCGAGCACCTCCTGGAGCTGGGCCACGAGACCGTGTGGCACCTCGCCGGCCCCGCCTCGTGGAACGACGCCAACGGCCGTACCGCCGGGTGGCAGGCCGCCCTGCACGACGCAGGACGCACCGAGCCGCCCGTGCTCTACGGCGACTGGAGCCCCGAGTCCGGCTACCGCAACGGCCTGGTCCTGGGTCGCCTGCCCGAGGTCACCGCGGTGTTCGTCGCGAGCGACGAGATGGCGTTCGGGCTGATCCGGGGACTCACCGAGAGGGGGCGGCGCGTCCCCGAGGACGTCTCGGTCGTGGGCATGGACGACATCGCGCTCGCGGAGTACTGCTCACCACCGCTCACCACGGTCCGCCAGCCGTTCCACCTGACCGGCCGCCTCGCGGTCGAGCACGTGATCGCGCTCATCGCGGACCCGACGACCGTGCACGAGCCCGAGGTCGTGCTGCCAGAGCTCGCGGTGCGCCTCAGCACGGCGCCGCCGCGCTGAGCGCGGCATGCCACGACCCCGGACGCGCCGGAGGCGGCCCGTCGCGTGAGCGCCCCCCTGCAGGGCTCACGCCACGGGCCGCCTCCGACCCTCACGCCCGTCACGACCCCCATCGACGACCGAGCGTTCACCTGAGCAGAGGAGGGTGGCGCTCGTTTGATACAGACCGTCGACGTGACCCCCGTCACATTCTGACATCGGGTGCCACCCACCGCAGCGGGACGGCCCGCCCGGAGCGCCGCAGCACCCCGTACGGGCCGTCCCCGGTCGGTCCTCAGCCCAGGAGCGCCTGCCCCAGGAACTCGCCCTCGGCACAGCCAGGCGGCACCGCGAACACCGCCGACCCGATCGGCGTCGTCCACTCGTTGAGCAGGTCCACCTCGTCGAGCCGTCGCTGGACCGGTACGAACTGCCGGTCGACGTCGGCCTGGAACGTCACGAACACCAGGCCCGAGCTGCTGAGCACGGACGGGTCGGCAGCGACGTCGGGAGCGACGTCGTAGCTGTACGCGCGGCGGAGGAACCGCTCGGCCTGGTCGTCGGTCCGGGCCCGCCGGACGTGCGCAGCCGGCCCGATCACGGTCAGCCCGTGCGGCCCGACCGCGTCGAGGTCCGGCTCGTCGTGCTCCGTGTCGCCCGTGAGCGGCGCACCGTCCACGAGGCGGCGCCCCATGACGGCCTCGCGCGTGGAACGGTCGACCTCGTCCCACGTGTCGAGCTCCATGCGGATGCGCCGCACGACCATCGACGTGCCGCCCGCGAGCCACCCGTCCGTGCCGTCCGACCACACGAGCGGGGCGTCCGCGACGGGGTCCACGTTCCGCGTCCCGTCGACCTGCCCCATGAGGTTGCGCATGGTCCGCCCCGCAGGCTCGCTCCCGACCGACCGCCGGAAGCCCTTCTGCAGCCACCGCACGGACGCGAAGTCGCGCGCCTCGCGGAGCAGCATCCGGACCGCGTGCGAGACCGTCACCTCGTCGTCGGCGCAGACCTGGAGCACCAGGTCGCCGTCGTTCCAGCGGTCCTCGAGCCGGTCCACGCCGAACGGTGGCAGGGGCCGGAGCCACGACGGACGCCGGTCGTCGAGCCCCGCAGCGGTGAAGACCGCGGGCCCGTAGCCGACCGTGACGGTGAGGCGCGCGGGCACCTCGGCGAGCTCGGGCTCGGTGTCGGTCAGACCGGGACGTCCCTGCGTGAGGCGGGCGACGTCGTCGGTCCAGATCCGCATGAGCCGCACCAGCGCGTCCCGGTCCGCACCGGGCGCGAGGGTCAGCGCGACGAGCGTCAGGTACGCCTGGGGAGGCGTCTCGACGCCCGCCTGCCGCGGGCCGTGGAAGGGCACGCGCAGGTCGCCGTGGAGCGAGGTCTCCCCCGTGCCCGACGGCGCCGCTCCCGTCCCGGGGGACGTGGCCCTCCCGGCCCACGCACCTCCCGCACCGGCGACCGCGACCGCCCCGGCGGCGGCCCCGCCGACCAGGAACGCGCGGCGCGAGACCCTGGCCTGGGCGGTCGGGCCGACGTCAGCCATCGTGGCTCATGTCGTGGCCCTCGCCGTGACCGTCGTCGTAGCTCTCCTTGGCGCCCGCGAACGTGCGCGCGGGAGCCGTGACGACGAGCGTGGAGCCGTCGCTCAGCTCGAGCGTGACGTCGTACTCGGCCCCGGCCTGGACCGGCGCGGACAGCTCCATGAGCATGAGGTGGTCGCCGCCGGGCTCGAGCGCGTGCTCGCCGCCCGCAGGGATGGTCAGCCCGCCCTCCTTCTGGCGCATGACCATGGCGCCCGAGTCGTCGGTCGCCATCTCGTGAAGCTCGACGGGAGACAGGTCGGACGTGGCGCCGACGACCGTGACGTCCTGGTCGCCGTCGTTGTGCAGGACGGCGAACGTCGCGGTCATGCCGGACTCGGCCGCCTTGATCCAGGGGTCGGTCGCGGTCAGGTGGTCGGCCGCGGCGCTCGACGAGGCGCCGGAGGACGAGCCCGACGAGGCCGTGCCGGACGGGGTGCCGGAGCAGCCCGCGACCGCGAGGAGGGCGAGCGTGACGGTCACGCCGAGCAGGGGCGCGCGGCGGGTGGTGCGTGCAGACATGGTGGGTCCTTCGGTTCGTGACCCGGCGTCGGGGCGCGCGAGGGCAGCCCGCGCCGCGGTGCCCCTGGTCCAGGGCAGGACCAGGGGCACCGCGAGGTCGCGGGAACGCCCGGGCGACGACGTCGCCGGGAAGGAGGTGGGGAGGGGTCAGTCCTGCTGCTGCTGGCGGCGACGGACGATCAGCACGGCGACGACCACGGCAGCGGCCGCGAGCACCGCGAGCCCGACGAGCAGCGGCACGATCGAGCGCGCCTCGTCGTCGGTCGCGTCGGACGCGTCGGACGCTGCCGCCGTGGTCGCCTCGGTCGTGTCCTCGGTGGCCGACGGCGTCACGACGGCGGGCTCGTCGGTCGCCACGGGCGCGGCCGGCTCGGGAGCCGCCGCGACCGCGAACGAGAACGTGCCCTCGATGGGGTGGCCGTCCGAGGAGACGACGCGCCACGCGATCGTGTACGTGTCACCGGTCAGCTCGGCAGGCCACGGGAAGGTCGCGGACGTCCCCTCGATCGTGGGGCTGCCCTGCGCCACCACGGTCCCGGCCGCGTCGGTCACGACGACCTGCGGCTCGACCGCGAGCGGCTCGGTGCTGAACGTCATGGTCAGTGCGGCGGGCGCGGTGTCGAGCTGCGCGCCGTCCGCCGGGTCGGTGCTGACGATGCGGTCGTGCGCCTGGGCCGGGGCGGCGCCGCCGATGCCGAGCAGCAGGGTCGCTGCCAGCGTCGCGAGGGCCGCGAGGACCGCGACCAGGAGCCGGGCCGGGCCGGTGCGGGGCGCGGCGTGCGCGAGGGCGACCGCTCGCCCGCGACGGTCGGCGACCGTGGAAAGGGTCGACGGGTGGGAGTGGTGGGACTGGTCGGTCTGGAAAGACATGGAAGACGCTCTCGATGAGGCGCGGCACGAGCTCGCGCAGGGGGTACCCGGGGGACGGCCGGCCTCGTCGATGGTCCGCGCGCGAGCGCGGACGGGGTCAGGAAGGAAGGGCGACGGGCCGGGCGAGCAGCGGTGGTCCGCGCGTCGTCGGGGTCCGCAGGTGGACCGTCGCCGTGCGGGACGGCGCTGCGGCCGGAGCGAGGGGCCGGTGCACGACCGGCAGCGCGGGCAGGAGGTCCGCGAGCGCCCGCCGGGGTGCGAGCCACGTCAGCAGGAGGCCGAGCGCACGCTCGCCGTGCGCGACGACCAGGGCCACGACCAGGGTCGCGACCACGTGGGCCAGGACCATCCACGCTCCCGCGGGGGTCTCGTGCGGAAGGTGCGCGACGCCGTCGGGCACGGGGGTGCTCGCCGCGCAGGTCGCGAGCGTGCCCGCCACCGCGTGGCCCGCGTGGCCCGCGTGACCCCCGCCGACCGGTGCGCACGACGCGGGTGCGGAGAAGCCCAGGCCGTAGTGCAGCGCGACCTGGCCCGTGCCGAGGATCGCGACCAGCCGACCGAACGTGAGGCGGAAGCGGGCCGCGAACGTCGCGCCGGCCATCGTGAACGAGGCCAGGGCGAGCAGGATCAGCGGGTGCGGGAGCGTGCCACCGCCGACGCGGTGCGCGAGCGCCGCGAGGGCCAGCACCAGGGTCGCGACGAGACCGGCGCGCGCGACGCGCAACGGACCGGCGACCTGGGTGAGCACGGGACCACCCTAGCGGGACATGACGCGGCGTCGGATCCGGCTTCCGGAGTGCCCACGGCGCGTCCCCGAGCACGAGGCTCGCCCGGTCGGGGAGAGGATAGAGCGCATGACCACACGCAACAGCATCGCCATCACGAACGGCTACGTCGTCCCCGTCGCCTCCGCACCCCTGGAGAACGCGACCGTCCTCGTCGAGGACGGCGTCATCACGGCCGTCGGCCAGGACGTCGTCGTGCCCGACGGCGTTCGCACGCTCGACGCCGGGGGCCGCTGGGTCCTGCCCGGCTTCGTCGAGTCGCACGGCCACATGGGCGTCATGGAGGAGGCCGAGGGCTGGGCCGGCAACGACACCAACGAGATGACCGACCCCAACGGCGCCGCCCTGCGCGCGCTCGACGCCATCAACATCGAGGACGAGGGCTTCCGCGACGCACTCGTGGGCGGCGTGACCTCGGCCGTCATCAAGCCCGGCTCGGGCAACCCGATCGGCGGGCAGACCGTCGCGATCAAGACCTGGGGCGGCCGGACCGTCGACGAGCAGGTCATCCGCGAGGCCGTGTCGGTGAAGTCGGCGCTGGGCGAGAACCCCAAGCGCGTCTACGGCGACCAGAAGAAGCTCCCGTCCACGCGCCTGGGCGTCGCCAACGTGATCCGCAAGGCGTTCGTCGACGCGCAGAGCTACGTCGCCAAGCGCGACGCGGCCGAGGCCAAGGGCGAGCCGTTCGACCGCGACCTCGCCAAGGAGACCCTGGGGCGCGTGCTCGCGGGCGAGCTCTACTGGGACCAGCACACGCACCGCGCCGACGACATCGCGACCGCGCTGCGCCTCGCGGACGAGTTCGGCTACAAGCTCGTCATCAACCACGGGACCGACGGCGCCGCGGTCGCCGACGTCCTGGCCGAGCGCGACGTGCCGGTCATCTTCGGCCCCCTGATCACCTCGCGGTCCAAGATCGAGCTCCGCAACCGCGACATCGCCAACCTCGGGGCGCTCGCCCGCGCCGGGGTGCGCGTCGCCATCACGACCGACCACCCCGTGGTGCCCATCAACTTCCTGGTCCACCAGGCGTCGCTCGCCGTGAAGGAGGGTCTGGACCGCGACGTCGCGATCCAGGCGCTCACGACGAACCCGGCCGCGTTCCTGGGGCTCGACGACCGCATCGGCTCGTTGCGCCCGGGGCTCGACGGCGACGTCGTGATCTGGTCGGGCGACCCGCTCGACGTGACCTCGCGCGCCGAGAACGTGTTCGTGACCGGCACCGAGGTCTACACGTGGGACCGTGCGGCGGCCGGCGGGCGCGGCGCGGGCACCGTCGTGGAGCGCGGGGAGCGCTTCACGGACTGAGCCGACCACCGGACCGGACCCCGGGCCAGCCGGGCCAGCCGGACCGGACGTCGAGTGTGCAGTTCGGGTCGTCTCCCGCCAGCAGGGACGACCCGAACTGCACACTCGGC
Source organism: Oerskovia sp. USHLN155 (assembly GCF_037145535.1). Taxonomy (NCBI): domain Bacteria; kingdom Bacillati; phylum Actinomycetota; class Actinomycetes; order Micrococcales; family Cellulomonadaceae; genus Oerskovia; species Oerskovia sp. USHLN155. The sequence goes on along the minus strand of NZ_JBBCXG010000005.1, from coordinate 92,723 downwards.
GCACGCCGCGCCGCGCGAGCCGCGCCGAGCCACGCCGCGTCAGACCGCCGCCCGCCCGACGACGACGCGCGCCGCCGTCGGGCACGGGCTCCTCAGCGCGGTGCGCCCTGAGGCGGACCACCCGGGGCTGGGCCCGCGGCCCCGCTCCCCTGCGTGCCGACCCCGGCCGGCGGGTTCACCAGGACCCCCTCGGCCGTCTCCTGCTCGGCCGCGGTCCGCTGGTCCCACGTCGGCTTGCGCATGGCGTAGAAGATGAGCGGCGGTCCCCCGAGGACGATCACGACCGCGGCCACCACGAACGGGTAGGCGGCGGGCGGCACGCCCGTGAACCCCTCGGGCGGGACGAACGCGAGCGCGAAGGCCGCGGCGCACGCGACGAAACCGACCCCAGCGACGAGCCTCATCGCGGGGGTGCGGTAGGTCCGCACCACGTCGGGCTGGGAGCGCCGGAGCCTGATCGCCGCGGCGAACATCATCATGTACATGACCAGGTAGAGCGCGGCGGCCATGTCGATGAGCGCGATGAACGCCGTGTTGATGTTCGGGATGACGAGGAACAGCAGCGCCAGGACCGACACCACGATCCCCTGGACCCCGAGGATCCCCACCTGCACCCCCGCCGCGTTGCGCTTCTGGAGGGCCGGTGGCAGGAGGCCCGTCCGGGCCGCGGCCAGCAGGCCTCGCGACGGGCCGGCGATCCACGTGACGACGGACGCGAACGCTCCCAGCGCGATGAGCGCCGAGATCGCGGTGACCGCCCACGGCATGTCCCACTTGTCGAAGAACACCTGGAACGCGAGGTTGATGCCGTTGGTCAGCCCCAGGTCCTTCTTGGGCACCGCGACCGCCATCGCGATCGTGGGCAGGATGAAGACCACGAGGATGAGGAGCGTCGCGACGGCGATCGACTTGGGGAACCCCTTCCCCGGGTTCTTCATGTCGTTCGCGTGGACCGCGTTGACCTCCATCCCGGCGTACGCGAGGACGTTGGACACCACGAGGACGATCGACGCGATGCCCGTCCACGGCGGGACGACGGCGGACACCTCCAGGGGGGTCTGCGACTTCTCACCGGTCGCGAGCCAGACCGCACCGAGCACGATCAGCAGCACGGCGGGGAACAGCGTCCCCAGGATGCCGCTCCACGACCCCACCTTGGCGAAGAGGTTGCCGCCCTTGAGCGTGATGAGCGTCGAGCCCCAGTAGAGGACGAGGATCACGACCGCGGTGTACAGGCCGTTGCTCGCGAGCCCCTGGTTCCCGATCACGAACGACAGGCTCGCCGCGATGAAGGCGATCTGCGTCGGGTACCAGACGACGTTCTGGATCCACTGGAGCCAGATGGCCGTGAAGCCCATCCGGTTGCCGAACGCCTCGCGCACCCAGGTGAACACACCGCCCTTCCAGCCGGTCGCCAGCTCCGCGGCGACGAGGGCCGTCGGCACGAGGAACAGGATCGCCGGGACGACGAACAGGGTGATCGAGCCCAGGCCGTAGGCGCCCATGGCGGGCAGCGAGCGCAACGACGCCACGGTGACGACCGTGAGCATCGCGAGCTGGAAGACCGAGAGGAACGCGGTCGGCGTCGCTGCGGGGGCGCCGATGGCCGGCCCGGTGTGCTGCGGGTCCTTCCCGTACGGGTGGGGCGCGACGTGCTCGGCCGTCGGTGCGTGGGTTCCGTCGGCCCGGACGAAGGGGCCGCCGGCCGGTTCCGTCGCTCGGGCGCTGCCGCCCGGCTGGTTCGTGTCCATGGTGTCCCCCTCAGTGGTGGAAGCCCGGGTGCTGTCCCTCGACGGGCATGGGTCCCGAGAGCGCCTCGAGGTAGTCGACCTCGGTGCGCAGGTCGTCGATCAGGCTGTGCGCGAGGTCCATGCTGAGCCCGTTGCGCACCACGATGCGCTGGACCGTCAGGGTCTCGAGGTCCGCAGGCATCGGGTACGCGGGGACCAGCCAGCCCTTGAGCCGCAGGCGGTCGGACAGGTGGTAGAGGTTCCAGTACCTGCCGTGCCCCTGCGCGATGCTCCACGCGAAGACGGGGATGTCGCTCCCGTCGTTCCACAGGTCGAACTGCGGCATCTTCGCGATCTCGCCCGAGAGGTAGAGCGCGACGTCCTGCGAGGCCTGCTGCACCTTGCGGTAGCCGTCGAACCCGAGTCGCAGGAACAGGTAGTACTGGAGCAGCACCTGTGCTCCCGGCCGCGAGAAGTTGAGGGCGAACGTGGGCATGTCGCCACCCAGGTAGCTGACGCGGAAGACCAGGTCCTCGGGCAGCGAGGCGACGTCCCGCCACACGACCCACCCGAGCCCGGGGTAGACGAGCCCGTACTTGTGCCCCGACGTGTTGATCGACACGACCCGCGGGACCCGGAAGTCCCACTCGAGCTCGGGCTGGATGAACGGAGCGATCATGGCCCCCGACGCCCCGTCCACGTGGATGGGGACGTCGAGCCCCGTCGAGGCCTGGATGCGGTCCAGGGCGGCGGCGATCTCCGTGACGGGCTCGTACATCCCGGTGTACGTGACCCCGAGGATCGCCACGACGCCGATCGTGTTCTCGTCCACGTACTTCTCGAGCTCGAACCCGTCGAGCACCTTGTGCTCGAGCGAGATGGGGACGTAGCGCGCCTCGACGTCCCAGTAGTTGCAGAACTTCTCCCAGCACACCTGCACCGCGCTCGACAGGACCAGGTTGGGCCGGTCCGTGGGCTTCCCGGCCGCGCGGCGCGCGTGCTGCCAGCGCCGCTTGAGCGCGAGCCCGCCGAGCATCGCGGCCTCCGAGGAGCCGATGGTCGACGTCCCGATCGTGTTCTCCGGGTCCGGGGCGTTCCACAGGGCGCCCAGCATCTTCCAGCAGCGCGTCTCGATCGCGGCCGTCGCCGGGTACTCGTCCTTGTCGATCATGTTCTTGTCGGCCGTCTCCTCGTACAGCCGCTGCGCGTACGGGTCCATCCACGTCCCGACGAACGTCGCAAGGTTCAGGCGGGCGTTGCCGTCGAGCATCGCCTCGTCGTGGACGATCTGGTACGCGGTCTCCGGGAGGGACTCCCCCGCAGGGAGCACGTTGCGGGGCAGCTCGGTCGCTTCTCCCGGACGGGCGAAGAGCGGGTTGAGCGCGACGACGTCGCGCTCCTCGGACTCGGCGCCTCGGTTGGATCCAGACATGGTCTCTCCTCTTCTCGAACGTCCCTCGGGCCGGCCCACGTGGGCAGCACGCTGTCGAGCGGTCGCGTCGTGGCGAGGTGCGCGGCGGCGCCTCAGGCGGTCAGGTTCGTTCCCGTCGTCGGGCGACGGCTCGTCGGACCGCTGCTCCGGTCCGAGCGTGGTTGCGCGCGCCGGGCCCTGTCCGTAGCCGCCATCGAGCGACCTCCGAGCTGCTTGACCGGGTGCGCCACGGTGCGCAGATGGCTCCGCCAGGCTGTGGCGGGCGAGGCCTGCCGAGTGCACAGGCTGTCGTCGAGCGGTTCACATCGAGCATGGCAGAGACGGCACGGCCCGTCGCGGGGAGGCCTTGTCGCACCTAGGCGACACGTGTTGCCAAACTTTATGGCACGGGCGTACCGTCAAAGTGTCAGCACGTTCCGTCGCCCGACGAACGGCCGCACACCCGCCGGCACCACCGCCCGGCACCAGCCACCAGGCCCGAAGGAGGCGACATGGACCCCCGCACCGAACGCACCACCGCAGCCCTGCGCACCGCAGTCCTCGAGCTCGCCGCCGAGCAGGACATCGACGAGCTCACGGTCTCGCAGGTCTCCGCCCACGCCGGGATCAACCGCGCCACGTTCTACGACTACGCGAGCAACCCCGCCGACCTCCTCACGACGATCCTGCGCACAGAGCTCGACGCGATCCGCAGCGACTTCCTCGCGGCCGCCCACGGCCTGTCCGCCGACCCCGCGACCGGCCCCGACGCGCGCCCGCGCACCGACCCCCGGCAGCTCGTCGACACCATCACGCAGGCGATCGTCGGCCACGTCGACGCGCACACCTCGATCTACGAGCGCGCCCTCGAAGGAGGCCTGAGCGCCCCGCTGTTCCGCCTGCTCGCGGAGCACTTCTCCGAGACGCTGCGCACGTTCCTCCTGGACCAGCCGCACCTCATGCCCGTGCCGTGCGACGCCGAGCAGACCGAGGTCGAGCAGGCCGCGCGCGCGTACGCCTGCTACGTCGCGCTCGGCTCCGTCGGGGCCCTCGAGGCGTGGCTCGCGACCCCGTCCCCCCGTGACCCGGACTTCTTCCCCCGGATCACCCGCACCTCGCTCGCCCCCTGGTGGACCGCGCCGAACTGACCCGACGCGACCACCCGCCCCGGCGAGCCGCACCACACACCGCACGCTCCGCCGTCGGGCACCCCACGAGGGTGTCCCGACCCCGGGCACACCGAAAGGAGGCCCCACCATGGGCCGTGTCTACAACAAGGTCGCCATCGTCACCGGAGGAACCGGAGGCATGGGCGTGACCCACGCCAAGGCGCTCGTCGACGAGGGCGCGAAGGTCGTCGTCGCGGACCTCGACGACGCCAAGGGCGAGGCGCTCGTCGCCGAGCTCGGCGCGAACGCCGCCTACGTCCACCTCGACGTCACCAAGGAGGAGGACTGGGCTGCGGCCGTCGCGTTCACGCTCGAGAAGTTCGGCCGCATCGACGTCCTGGTGAACAACGCGGGCATCGCGAACGCCGCCGGCATCACCGAGTTCACGCCCGACATGTGGCGCACGATCATCGACGTCAACCTCACGGGCACGTTCCTGGGGATCCACGCCGTCTCGCCCGTCATGGCCAGGGCCGGGCGCGGGTCGATCATCAACATCTCGTCGGTCGAGGGCATGCGCGGCAGCGCGGGCCTGCACGGCTACGTCGCGTCGAAGTTCGGCGTGCGCGGCCTCACGAAGTCGGTGGCCCTGGACCTCGGCCCGTCGGGCGTGCGCGTCAACTCGGTCCACCCGGGCTTCATCAAGACGCCCATGACGGAGAAGATCAGCTCGGACGACCTCCACATCCCCCTGGGCCGCGCGGCCGAGCCCGAGGAGGTCTCGCAGCTCGTGCTGTTCCTCGCGAGCGACGAGTCGAGCTACTCGACCGGGTCGGAGTTCATCGTCGACGGCGGCCTCATCGCGGGCGTGCCGCACAAGTAGGCCATCACGGCTCGGCCGGTCGCGGCGAGGCAGACCTGCGGGTCTATCTCGCCGCACGGCCCGTCGACGCGCAGGCGATGCACTGACGGGCCGTCGGGCGCGCGGCCAGACGCGCCTCCCCGACCGGGGCGCCGCACGTCTCGCACGTCCCGTACGTCCCGGCGTCGAGCCGGGCGAGCGCCGCCTCGGCCTCGGCGGACTGCTGCTCGGCGAGACGCTGCAGCGCCCCGACCTGCGCGCGCTCGAACGCGATCGTCGCGCCGTCAGGATCGTGCTCGTCGTCGGCGTTCGAGTCCCTGGACGCCTCGACGATCCCGGCCACCTCGCCGCGCAGCGCCTCGCGCCGCGCCCGGGCCTCGTCGCGCAGGGCGAGCAACCGCGCCCGCACGACGGCGTCGCGCGCCCCGCGCTCGCGAGGTGCGGCGGGCGCGCTGCTCGTCTCCCCGGGGGCGGGGGCGCCGGTGTCGGTCATCGTCAGGTCCAACGCGGGAGCCGTTCCCACGCTTCCCGTGACGGTCCTCGTGGCGGCCGACCGGGCGGCCGTCCACCGCGCGGCCTGTCGGTCCCCCGTGCGACGATCGGCGCGTGCCCGTCGTCGAGTCGTCCGTGATCGTCCTCGTGGACCCCGCGACCGCGAAGATGGTCGAGGGGCCGTGGTTCTTCGCGAGCATGGCGGGTGGCTGGCGGTTCGCGCCCGCACCCGGCCGTGACGTCGGACACCCCCACCAGGCCGCGACCAGGGCGGTGTGGCGCTACGGCTTCACGTGTCGCCCCGGGTGGCTCGCACCCGTGGCCGAGCGTGTCGGCTCGTGGCTCCTGGGCCACGACGTCCGCCGTCGGATCGACGGTTTCGCGCGTGGTTGTGCGGACGCCGTGGTCCTCGCGGCGGCCCGCGGGCAGTCGTCCTCGCCGTCCCCGGACCTCGGCCGCAGGCCTTCCGGACGGGCTGGACCCGCCGCCGGCGGCCCCCTGCCCGGCACCTGAATCCGCAGGTCACGGCCGAGGTCACGGTCCGGCAACGCGCATGACAGGACTCGGTCCGGGATGGAAGAGTGAAAGGCGGCTTCGCGCGAACCGCACAGTTTCCCCCCAGCGCCCCCGCATCTCGAAGAGGTAGACCCATGAGCACCGCGATCTTCTACGACCGCCACGGCGGGGTCGACGTCCTGCGCGTCGGCGACGAGCCCGTGCCGGCCCCCGGTGAGGGCGAGCTCGTCGTCGCGAACCGCGTGGTCGGGGTCAACCCGGCGGACGTCAAGAAGCTCGCCGGGGAGTTCGGCGGCAGCGACGAGCTCCCGCAGGTGCTCGGGTTCGAGGCGGCGGGCGTCGTCGAGTCGGTCGGCGAGGGCGTCGAAGGCTTCGCGGCGGGCGACGAGGTCGTGTGGAGCGGCACGGGCGCGCAGCGCGAGAGGTCGGTCGTCAAGGCGGCGAAGGCGCGGGTCAAGCCAGCGAACGTGCCGTTCGAGCAGGCCGCGGTGCTGCCGGTCGCGGCGTCCGCCGCGTTCTCGGCGCTGATCCAGGCGGGCGTCGGGGACAAGGACGTCGTCCTGGTCCACGGCGCGTCAGGCGGGGTGGGCTCGGCCGCGGTGCAGATCGCGAAGGCGCTCGGCGCGCGCGTCGTCGGCACGGCGTCCGAGCGCAACCACGACTACGTGCAGGGCCTCGGCGCGACGCCCGTCGCGTACGGCACGGGCCTCGTGGACGCGGTCCGCGCGCTACCCGGTCTCGCGGACGTGACCGCGGTCGTCGACACGGTCGGCTCCCCGGAGACCGTCGCCCAGACGGTCGAGCTGCTGGGCGCCGACGGCCTGGAGCGTGACGGGAAGCCGCGCGCCGTGACCCTGGTCGAGTCGCAGGAGTCGCTCGCCGCGGGCATCACGTCCAAGGTGTCGCAGAAGGGTGCGCTCGCGGAGGTCCTCGCCCTCGCGGAGGCCGGGCTGCTCTCGTCGGAGATCTCGGCGCGCTTCCCGCTGGCCGAGGCGGCGCGGGCCGTCGAGCAGGTCGCGGGTGGCCACGTGCGCGGCAAGGTCGTCCTCGAGGTCTGACGGCGTCTCCCGGGGGCGCCCGGGACGGGCGTGGGCGGGGCGTGGTTCGCTGGGTGTCATGCCGCCCCGCCCCGCAGTGCCCGACGACGCCGCTCACCTCGTCGAGGTGCGTCGCCTCGCGCTCGCGTTCCCCGGCGCCGAGGAGCGCGTGTCGCACGGGCGCGTGACGTTCCGCGCCCGGTTGATCTTCGCGGTCTTCAGCGGCATGACGAAGGCCACTCCCTCGGCGCCGGTCCGGCAGTACCCGCGCTCGGTGCTCGTGAAGGTCGACCCCGCGGAGCACGCGGCCCTGTCGCAGGACCCTCGGTTCTACGTACCCGCGTACTACGGCCCGGCGGGCTGGCTCGGCCTCGACCTCGACGCCGCCCCGGTCGACTGGCAGGAGGTCGCGGAGCTGCTCGACATGTCGTACCGCGAGGTCGCGGGTCCTCGGCTCGTGGCCAGGCTCGACGCCGAGGGGTCACCAGCCGGGCGGTAGCCCCACGAGCCGGGACGCCCCCGGCGGCCGCGGCGGCTGCGGGGGCTGCGGCGGTGCCGGTGACCGGCACCCCCGTACCGTCCCCGCCGGCACCACGGCAGGACGCGGGCGTGCGCCCTCCGGCGTAGCGTGGCCGCATGGTCGGCGACGCGAGGTCCGCGGGGACCCCGGAGGCTCCGTGGGGTCCGCCGTGGCACCGCGCACGGCCGCACGGCCCCTGGTCGTGGTCCGGCGGCGAGGGTGACCGTGACGGCGCCAGCCAGACCGACGACCCGTCCGACCTCTCCGGCCCGTTCGACCACCGCCGACCACGCCTGTTCCTCGCGATCGTCACGGCCCTGGTCGCGGTGGTGGGCACGCTGGGCGCGGCGCACGGCCAGCCCGACGCACGGCCCCTGGACCCTCTCGCCCTCGCGCTGCTCCTGGTCCCGCCCGCGGTCCTCGCGACGATCCCGCGCCGCCACCTCCTGGCGGTCTCGCTGAGCCTCGCGGCGACGGGGGTCTACCTGCTGCTCGGCTACCCCTGGGGGCCGGTCTTCGTCCCGACGGTCGCCGTCCTCGCGGGCGTGATGCTCGCCGGTCCTGCGGCGCACGGCCGGGCCGTCGCCTGGTCCGGTGTCGTGGCGCTCGCGGGGATCACGACGGCCGCGGCGACGCTCCGGGGCGGGCCGCCCTCGGTCGCTCTGCTCGGGGGGCTGGCCTGGACGGTCGTCGCTCTCGTCGCGGCGGGCGGCGTGCGGGGCCGGGTCGCACGCATGGCGGCCCTGCGCGCGGCCCGCCACGAGCACGAGGTGAATGCCGTGACGGCCGAACGCCTGCGCATCGCCCGCGAGCTGCACGACGTCCTCGCGCACTCGCTGTCCGCGATCACCGTGCAGGCGGGCGTCGGGCTGCACCTGCTGGACCGCGACCCCGAGCAGGCGCGCGCGGCCCTCACGGCGATCCGGGCCACGAGCCGCGAGTCGCTCGACGAGGTCCGCGCGGTGCTCGGCATCGTCCGTGCCGAGGGCGGCGAGGCGCCCCGCTCGCCCTCGTGGGACCTCGGGTCGCTCCCCCGGCTGGTCGGGCAGGTGCCGGGCGTCACGGTCGACCTCACGGTCGAGGACTGCGCGCACGACGCCTCGCCACACCTCGCAGGGATCGTCTTCCGCGTGGTCCAGGAGTCGCTCACGAACGTGCAGCGGCACGCGACCGGCGCGACGCGCGCGGTCGTCGAGGTCCGGGTCACCGGCACTGCCCTGCCCCGCACCCTGGTCGTCACGGTGTCCGACGACGGAGCACCCGTCCCGGGCCGGGCCGTGGACGCCACGTGGCCGCGTACGGACCAGGACAGGGTTCCCGAGGGGTACGGCCTGCGGGGCATGCGCGAGCGCGTGACCGACGCGGGCGGGACGCTCACGGCCGGCCCCCTGCCCCAGGGCGGGTTCGTCGTGGAGGCGAGGATCCCGTGGGAGGCGCGCGGCGCCGTCGGGCAGGAGGCCTCCGACGCACCCACGCCGGCGGACGGACCGCCCGACGACGCGACGACCCGCCCACCTTCGACGACCGACGCCCCACCGACCCCGCACCAGGAGCGCCCATGATCCGCGTCGTGCTGGCCGACGACCAGAGCCTCGTGCGCGGCGGCTTCCGCGCCCTGATCGACTCCGAGGCGGACCTCGAGGTCGTCGGCGAGGCCGCGACGGGCGACGACGCCGTGCGGCTCGCGCTCGACCTGCTGCCCGACGTCGTGCTCATGGACGTCCGCATGCCCGGCCTCGACGGGCTCGAGGCGACCCGGCTCATCGTGGCGGACCCGGCGGCGTCGGGCGTGCACGTCGTGGTGGTGACGACGTTCGAGCTCGACGAGTACGTGACCGAGGCGATCCGCGGCGGCGCGAGCGGGTTCCTCGTCAAGGACACCGAGCCCGAGGACCTGGTGCGCGCGGTGCGCGTCGCGGCGGGCGGCGACGCCCTGCTCTCCCCGACCGTGACGCGGCGGCTGCTCGCGCGCGTGGCCGACGCGACGCGCGACGTCGACCCCGTGCCCGGGCTCGCCGACCTCACGCCGCGCGAGCACGAGGTGCTCGTCGAGGTCGCGGGCGGGCTGTCCAACGAGGAGATCGCGCGGGCGCTGTACCTGTCGGAGTCGACGGTCAAGACGCACGTCTCGCGTGTCATGACCAAGCTGCGGGCACGCGACCGGGCCCAGCTCGTGGTCACGGCCTACGAGGCGGGCGTCGTGCGCCCCGGCTGGGGACGAGGGCACTGAGCAGCACGTCCCCGCCGCCCGGGCGGTACCAGCGGGGTAGTCGGTAGACATCCCCGGGCCGACGACGCGGAACGGCCCGCGCGGAAGCCTGGGGACGAGGCCGCACCCGCGGCCGGACGCGGCGACCGCCCGTCACCAGCCCGCCCAGGAGGCCCCCATGCTCACCACCCTCACGACCGCCACGACCGACGTCCTCGCCCACGGCGGCGCGGGCTGGGGCCCCGGACCGTGGTGGTTCGTCTTCCCGCTGCTGTGGTTCGCGCTGTTCGCCACGGTGGTCTTCCTGTTCGCACGCCGCGCGCGACGCGGCGGACCGTGGGGCCACCCCGGCGGACCGGGTGCGTGGCGCGGCGGCACCGACCCCGTCTCGATCCTCGGCGAGCGCTACGCGCGCGGTGAGATCGACGAGACCGAGTACCGCCAGCGCCTCGAGGTCCTCACGCCCCGGGACCGCTGACCTCTCCCGGGAAACGCTGAGTGCGGAGTAGTTGGGGGGGGGGGGGGGGGGGGGGCGCCCCCCCCCCCCCCCCCCCCCCCCCCCCCCCCCCCCCCCCCCCCGGGAGGGGGGACGTGGCGTCAGCGCGTCCCGACCAGCTCCTCGTCGGCGGCCGAGGCCGCAGGCTTGTCGGACGCGTTCGCGGTCGACGGGTCGACGTCGGACGCGACCACGGACTCGTTCGAGTCGTTCGACTCGTCCTCGTCCGTGAACAGGTCCTCGACGTTCACGCCGTCGTACTGCGCGACGTCGAGGATGCCCTCACGCTTGGCCACGACCGTCGGCACGAGCACCTGGCCCGCGACGTTGACCGCGGTGCGGCCCATGTCGAGGATCGGGTCGATCGCGAGCAGCAGACCCACGCCCGCGAGCGGCAGGCCCAGCGTCGAGAGCGTCAGCGTGAGCATGACGATCGCGCCGGTCAGTCCGGCGGTCGCCGCCGAACCCACGACGGACACGAACGCGATGAGCAGGTAGTCCGTGAAGGACAGGTCGACCCCGAAGAGCTGGGCGATGAAGATCGCGGAGATCGCCGGGTAGATCGAGGCGCAACCGTCCATCTTGGTCGTCGCGGCGAGCGGCACCGCGAACGACGCGTACTCGCGCGGGACGCCCAGGTTCCGCTCCGTCACACGCTGCGTGACGGGCAGCGTGCCGATCGAGGAGCGCGAGACGAACGCGAGCTGGATCGCGGGCCACGCGCCCTTGAAGTAGCTCGTGATCTTCAGACCGTTGGTCCGCAGGATCACGGGGTAGACGACGAACAGCACGAGCGCGAGGCCGATGTAGATCGCGGCGGCGAACGTCGCGAGCGGGGACAGGAGGTCCCAGCCGTACTCCGCGACCGCGTAGCCGATGAGGCCCAGCGTGCCGAGCGGCGCGAGGCGGATGATCCACCACAGGACGGTCTGGATGATCGAGAGCGCCGAGCGGTTGAACGCGAGGAACGGGTCGGCCTTCTTGCCCGACTTCAGCGCCGCGATACCGATGATCAGCGAGATCACGACGATCTGGAGGACGTTGAAGGAGATCGAGGTGCTCGCGCCCTCACCCTGCAGCTGCGTGCGCGCCTGGATGCCCAGGAAGTTGCTCGGGATGAAGCCGTTGAGGAAGTCGAGCCACGAGCCGGAGCCCGAGGGCTCGCTGCCGTCGGCCGTCGACAGCGTCGTGTTGGCGCCCGGCTGGAGCACGAGGCCCAGGCCGATGCCGATCACGACGGAGATCAGCGCCGTGATGGCGAACCACAGGATCGTCTGCCCCGCGAGGCGCGCGGCGTTGGTGACGTTCCGCAGGTTCGCGATCGACGCGACGATCGCGGTGAACACCAGCGGCGGCACGATCGCCTTGAGCAGCGTCACGAACGACGAGCCGATCGTGTCGAGCGTCGTCGTCAGCCAGTTCGGGACCTCGTCGGGCGTGCCCGCGCCGGACGCGGGGCCCATCGACAGGGCGACCCATCCCAGCACGACGCCCAGGACGAGGGCGACGAGGATCTGGACGGTGAAGGAGGGGAGCTTGACGCGGCGCTTGGGTGCGGGGGCACCGTTCGCGGACTTCTCCGGCGCGGTGGTGGCCGCGGCCTGCGAAGAGGAGGAGGAGGGCACGGTTCTGCTTTCTTCGTCACGGGCACGTGGGGTGCCCAGGGATCGCGAGGATCGCGAGAGGGAGGGAGTGCAGTCGTCCCGGCCCGGGAGGTGAGGGGTGCCTCGACGCGACGGTCGTGCCGACGGGCGCACGCGCTCCACGGCGCGGACGATCGTGCCCTGCGCGGCAGGGTGAGCGACGGCGTGCCGACGTCAGGGTGGGGAGGACTGCTGTGCGGGCCTGGGGCCCAGCGGTTCAGTGGGTCAACAACAGAGCGCGCTGGCGACTCGTCGCAGATCGACGTCACGGCGCGCGGTGAAGTTCCACCGGTTCAGCAAGGATTCGACTCCCGTTCGGGCCGGCCCGGGGGCCGGCGGTGCAGGCGATCGTCGCCCACGGCTACCGATGGTAGCCGAGGAGGGAACGTCGTCGGGCCACGTCTCTATTCCCTGGGACGGGAGCGTCTCACCGTGGGTCGACCACGGGGCGGCCAGTCAGGGCGCGGCGATGCTCAGCGGCGCGAGGTCCTCCGGGAGCGGGGACCGCCCCGGCCCTCCCGCCCGGACCCACCGGTGCAGGGACTCGCTCGCCGCGTCGCCCGCCAGGCGCTCGAACCAGACGGGCGCGTGCTCGGTGCGCACCGCCGGGGCGGGACGCACGACGACCACGTCGCCGCGCTCGCACGCGTCGAGGCAGTCGACGAGCGTGAGCCCGGCGTCACCGGTCGCGGCGATGGCCTCGACGCGCGCGAGCTGGCCACCGGACAACGGGTCCGAGGAGCCGAGCGTCTCCCCCACGCACAGCCGGCAGACCGTGAGGCCGGGGACGGTCCTGCGCCGCCCCGTGGTCGCTCGTCCGCCGCTACTCACCGGTGTTCGGGGCGTCGAGGAAGGCCTTCAGGAGCGGTCCCGCGGTCACCGACCCGCCGTCACCCGTCTCGACGAACACGGCCACGGCGAGGTCGCCCTGGATCGCGATCATCCATGCGTGAGCCTGGTTGCCGTCGCCGTACTGAGCCGTCCCGGTCTTCGCCCCCACCTCACCGGGCAGGTCCGCGAGCAGCTTCGCGCTGCCGTCCGTGACGACCGAGCGCATGAGGCTGCGCAGCGTCGCGGCCTCGTCGGCCGTGAGAGCCGACGGCGTCGGGGTCTCGGCCGCCGCGGGCGTGACCTCGGGCCGGACCAGGACGGGCGAGACCCGCTCGCCCTTCGCGACGCTCGCCGCGAGGGTCGCCATGCCCAGCGGCGAGGCCTCGACCTTGCCCTGGCCGATCAACGACGCGGCGTGCTCGGTGCCCTCGGCGGTGGCCGGCACCGACCCGAAGTACCCGGGGGCGCCGAGGTCCGCCTCGACGCCCAGACCGAGGTCGGCCGCGGCGTCGTGCAGGGCCTGCTGCGAGACAGCGTCCCGCTGGGCGATCATCGCGGTGTTGCACGAGTTGGCGAACGCCGTCCGGAACGGCACCTCACCGATCGCCGTTGCGGGGAAGCCCGGGACGTTCTGGAAGGTCCGGCCGTCGACCGTGATGTCCGGCGTGCACGACACGACGGTGTCGGCCGTGATCCCCGAGCGGAGCATCGCGAGCGCCGACGCCACCTTGAAGGTGGAACCGGGGGCGAACTTCCCGGTCGTGGCGGTCGACGTCCCGTCGCCGCCCGGACCGCTCGCGGCAGCGAGCACGTTGCCCGTCGAGGGCTCGATCGCGACGATCGCGCTCGCCGACGGGACACCCGACAGCACGCTCTCGGCCACGACCTGCATGTCGGTGCGCAGCGTCGTCGCGAGCGGCACGCCCGCGACCGGGTCGACCGCGAAGACGTCCTTGACGTCCTCGACCGGGTCAGGCTGCCCGTCGCCGTCCAGGTCCTCCCCGGTGTCCTCTCCGGCACTGCCGTCGGCCACGACGCTCACCGTGATCCCGGGCGTCCCCCGGAGCTGGACGTCGTACTGCCGCTGGAGCCCCGAGAGGCCGATCGTGTCGCCCGCGACGACCTGCCCCTCGGACTCCTCGACGGCCTCGGCCGTCGCGTCGCCCACGCGGCCCAGGATGGCCCGCGCGAAGGTTCGGGTCGGAGCGAGGTCGAGCTCGCCGTCGACGACCGACGCGCCGTCGATCGCGCGGACCGCGTCGACGTCGATGCCCGCGGTGTCGTCCGTGCGGACCACGATGGCCTCGACGAACGCCTTCGCCCCGGCGCCGGCGACCTTCTGCGCGTAGGCCTCGACGTCGATCCCGACGGCGGCGCCCACCTGGCGCGCGACCGCGTCCTGGCGCGCGGGGTCGAGGTTCATCTTGTCGACGCCGATCCGGTAGACGGGACGCGGCTCGACGATGGGTCCGCCGTCGGCGCCCAGGATCTGCGCACGCTCGGCGCGCACCCGCGTGACTGCCAGGCGGTCGCCGTCCTTGAGGTCCGGGACCAGCACGTCGGGCTCCCACGCCACGGCCCACTGCTCCGCTCCGCCGTCCGGCGAGTCCTGGAGCACGAGGTCGACCGTGGTCTCGTAGGTCCACGGCGTGGTGTCCGTGACGTTCCAGGTGTACGCGAGCGTGGCCGTCGCCTGCTTGCCCTTGTTCTCGCCCTCGGTGGCGACGTCGACCTTCGCGACCGTGACCGTGTGGTCGGTCTCGGCCAGCGGCTCGAGCACCGCGTCGCGGTGCGCTGCGGCGTCGAGGTTCGCCTGGGTGAACGCGATCCCCTCGAAGTCGCCGTCGGAGATCGCGGTCGCGAGGTCGGCGGCGGCCCCGTCGGGGCTGGGGGCGTCGTCGCTGCACGCCGTGAGCGTCAGGGCGAGCACCGCCAGCGCGGTCGGGCCGAGCGCCCGTCGCCAGGTGAGGCGTCGCGCCTCGGTGCGCCTGTCGACCAGCTGCGTGCGAACCACGTGCTCCCCCTCGATGCCCCACGGCAGACGGTCCGCCGACGGGTCGGCGGAAAGAGTTGACCCGGGCGTCCTCGCCCGCCTGCGAGGCTAGCCCACGCCCGCGCGGGAGCGCAGCCACGGCGCGCACGTCCCCCGGAGCGTCACAGGTTCTCCGCGAACCCGGTTCACCGCGCCGGGACACCGGGCCCTTCCTACAGTGGAGACGACCGGAGGAGGCAGGGATGCCGCACAGCCGCACGGACCGGGGGCTCGACCGTCTCGTCAACTTCACCGACGCATCGGTCGCGATCGCGATCACGCTGCTCGTGCTGCCCCTGATCGACCTCGTGACGGACGGGGAGGAGCACTCGGTCACGTCCCTGCTCTCCGACGAGCGCGGCACCTTCCTCGCGTTCGCGATCAGCTTCGTGGTCATCGCGAACTTCTGGGTGGGGCACCACCGGGTGTTCGAGCACCTGCGGGACTACTCGACCGCGATGCTGTGGGCCAACTTCCTGTGGCTCGCGAGCATCGTCTTCATCCCCTTCACGACCCAGCTCCTGGCCGACCAGGGCACCGACGACCCGGCGGTCAACGCCCTGTACATCTCGGTGATGATCGTGACGACGGGCAGCCTGGCGCTCGTCGAGTGGCTGGCGGTCCGCGACCCCGACCTCCAGCGTCCCGAGGTCCGGGGCGAGCTCGAGGTCAGGGGAGCGGTCGTCGCGGTGCTCCTGCTGCTCGTGATCCTGGTGCTCGCGGTGGTCGCGCCGGGGGTCGGGATGTTCTGGCTCTTCCTGCTGTTCCTGTCCGGGCCGCTGACCCGGCTGGCCGGGCGGCGCAGGGCCACCCGGCCGCACGAGCGAGACGACGACGGCCGGGCCCCGTAGGGCCCGTCACGCGGACGCCGGACGCACCGCCTCGCCCATCCGACGGACGGCCTCGGTCAGCACCTCCTGGCTCGTCGCGAGGTTGAGCCGCACGTGCCCGGCGCCGCCCGGCCCGAAGTGCCGACCGTCGTTCAGGGCGACCTTGGCCCGGTCGAGGAAGAACCGGTACGGGTCGTCCGACACCGAGGACGTGTCGAGCCAGGCGAGGTAGGTGCCCTGCGTCGGCTGGTAGCGCACCTGCGGCAGGTGCTCCTCGAGGAGATCGGCGAGGAGCAGCTTGTTGCGGCGGACCCCGCGCAGGACCGCGTCGAGCCACGGGGTGCCGTCCGTGAGGGCGGCGACGTGCGCGATCACGGAGACGTGGCCGACGCCGTGCACCACCTCCTCGGGGATGCGCCGCAGGTCGTCGGCCGCCTCGGGGCCGCCGACGGCGACGGCCGCCTTGAGGCCCGCGAGGTTCCACGCCTTGGAGGCCGAGAGGACCGCGATCGCGTTCTCGGCCCCTGCCACAGTCACGATCGGTGTGTACGCGACACCGGGCGCCGTGATCGGCGCGTGGATCTCGTCGGACACGATGCGCACGCCGTGGCGGCGCGCGAGGGCTGCGAGCCCCTCGAGCTCCTCGCGCGTGTGGACGGTGCCCGTGGGGTTGTGCGGGTTGCACAGCAGGTAGACCGCGCGGCGCCCGCTGCCCGGTCCGGTCCCGTTGAGGGCGGCCCCGGTCGCGTCGGCGAAGGCCTGGTCGAGCGCGTCGAGGTCGAGGCGGAAGTCGGCCGTGAGCGGTGCGGTGACGATCCGGCGGCCCTCGTTCTGCGTGAAGCCGAAGAAGGGCGGGTAGACGGGCGGGCTGACCACGACCGCGTCCCCCGGGCCGGTGAGGACCTTGAGGATCTCCATGAGCCCGAGCATCACGTCGGGCACCATCCGCGTGCTCGACGGGTCGATCGACCAGTCCCAGCGGAGCTTCGCGAAGCCGGCGAGGGCCTCGGCGTACGAGTCGCCGTAGTCGTACCCGGTGTCCCCCGAGCGCATCGCCTCGGTCACCGCCTCGACGACGGGCGGCGCGAGCTCGACGTCCATCTCGGCGACCCACAGGGGAAGCACGTCAGGGGCGTAGGCCCGCCACTTGAGGCTGGTCCGACGGCGGAGCGCGTCCGGGGTGAGGGCGTCGAGCGGGTTGTCGGTCGCGAAGGGTGAGGTGGTCACGGGATCGAGCCTACGACGCGGGCGTCCGGCGGGCGGGCACCCCTCCCGGGCGCCCTCACCCGCGAGGAGCCGGACCCACCAGGTTGTCCGGATGGCCGGTAGGGACCGGTCGGGGCCGCTCAGTCGGTCGAGGGCCGCCCGGCCCGCACCCCGGACCGCTCGAACACGCCCTTGGGCAGCGCGAGCGTCGTCGTGGGGGTCTTGGTCCGCTGCGCGGCGCCCTCCCCGGGAGCCGGCTCGCCGTCGTCGGGCAGGGCGGCGCGTGCACGACGCCCGTGCGCCGGGGGCGCGCCCGCGAGGACCGACCGGGCGACCCGCATCACCACGAAGGCGACCACCGCGAGCGCCACGGCCCCGATGACGACCTTCTGCAGGACACCGGCGTACTCCTCCACCAGGTGCCAGCTCTCGCCCAGGGCGAAGCCCGCCCCGACGAAGATGCTGTTCCAGATGAGGCTGCCCGCGGTCGTCAGGAGGACGAACTTCGGCAACGGCATGCGGTCCACCCCCGCCGGGAGGGAGATGAGGCTCCGGAAGATCGGGATCATGCGCCCGAAGAAGACGGCCATGCTGCCGTGCTTGTGGAACCAGGCCTCGGTGCGGTCGACGTCCTCGAGCTTGACGAGCGGCAGCCAGCCGATGATCCGTCGCGTGCGCTCACGCCCGACCAGGGCGCCCACGTAGTACAGGGCGATCGCCCCCACGAGCGAGCCGACGGTCGTCGCGAGGACCGCGGCGAACACGTTGAAGCTCCCGCGGCTCGCGGTGAAGCCCGCGAGCGGCAGGATGACCTCGCTCGGCAGCGGCGGGAACAGGTTCTCGAGCGCGATCGCCAGCCCCGCCCCGAACACGCCCAGCGTCTCCATGAGCGACACGGCCCAGCCCGCGACACCACCCAGGTCGGGCTCGCTCGCGGCGGCCACGTGCACGAGGTCGACAGGGAGGTTCGCAAAGGGCATGCGCAGACACTATGTGCCGAGCACCGGACATTTCGAACTCGGGCGTGTCTCCCCTGAGCACCTTCACGGGCTGTTCACGGTCTCGTGCCGGACGCGCCCCACGATCGACGCCGCGGCGGCGAGCCGGTCCTCGATCGACCCGCTGAGGAGGTGCACCGGGACGCCCGTCTCCGCGGTCACCTCTCGTGTGAGCGCCTCGGCGTCCCCCCGGAACGGCTCGCTCACCGGCCGGTCGTCCGGCGGGAGCGGGAACTCGACAGGCAGGAGCAGGAAGAGGTCGTAGGTGCGCGCCGCGCGGGCACCGGCCTCGCGCAGGAGACCGGCCACGACGTCGGTCAGGACGCCGTCCTGCCGCGCACCGGAGAGCACCTGGCGGCGCAGCCTCACCGCGGCGTACACCCACTCGTGCAGGACCGAACCGTCGGAGATCATGTCGGGCGTCGCGCTCTCCTGCTCGACGCGCTGGGCGTACCGCCGCAGGCTCAGCTGGACCACCTCGGCCTCGGTGCACTCGAGGAGCGACCGGGGCAGGGAGCCGACCGGGTCCCTCATGGCGTCCAGCGCGGGGACCTCGAGGCCCGACCGACGACCCAGCTCCCGCGACAGGGTCGACTTCCCTACCCCGTGGGCCCCTACCACCGCGACACGCACACCCGTCTCCTTCGCTCGTCCCGTCGTCCGTCACCACTCCGCGCCGCGCGGCCCTCAGACGGCCACGAGGTCCCAACCACGCCTGCCCCCCACGACCGCGAGGGGTGCGCCGGGGACCGCGACGACCGTCGGGCGACCGGTCAGCCCCATGTAGCCGGCGTCGGACAGGTCGTCGCCGTACGCGGCCGAGCGCGGCAGCGAGATCCCCTCCCGCCGCGCGTGCTCGGCGACGGCCCTGGCCTTCGCCTCACCGATCATCGGGACGGCCACGCGCCCCGTGAACCGCCCCTCCCGCACCTCCGGGTCGGTGACCAGCAGGTGAGCTCCGCCGAGCACCTCCGCGAGCGGGACGAGCGCGGGCGCGAAGGACCCGCTGACCAGGACCACGACGTGTCCTGCGCGGCGGTGCCGCTCGACGATCGAGACGACCTGCGGGCGCAGTACGCCGCCTCGACCGGCCGCGCCGCCTCCGCCGCCGGGCCCGCCGTCGCCCGGCGGACCCACCGCGTGCCCGGCACCCCCTGTCCGCACCGAGGCGAACCACCGGCGGCCGACCTGCACGACGTCCCCGACCGGCCTCCCCGCCCACCACGTGAAGTAGTGCCGGTTGCGCTCGGTCCGGGTCGCGCCCGCCTCCCGCATCGTCGCGATGCCCCTCAGGAACGTGGCGGCCTCCTGCTCCGCGCCCCGCTCGGCGGCGTCGAAGCGGAGCAGCTCGAAGAGCGTGACCCTCGTCGTCAGCGTCCCGTCGACGTCGAGGTAGGCCGCGGCCCGGGGCGGCTCGCTCACCCGTCGCCGCCCGCCGCGATCCGCTCCCGGACGAGCCTGCTCAGGCCGTCGAGGTCACCCAGGCTCGCGACGTCGTAGTCGCTCACCTCGATCCCGTAGGCCTGGCTCACGACGGCCGCGATCTCCGCGGTCGTGAGCGAGTCGATCGCCAGGTCGTCGAAGGTCGCGCCGGTGGGACGCAGGTCCGGCAGCCCCGGGATCGCCCGGCCGACGAGGTCGGCGATGGACTCGGGGGACGGGTCGAAGACGGTCTCGGTCATGGTGCGCTCCTTCTCAGAGGTCCTGGACGACGAGGCGTGGCCACGTCGCCGTCGCGGCGCCCCAGGTGGTTCCTCCACCGAAGGCGGTCAGCAGGATGCGTTCGTGCGGTGCGAACGTGCGGGCGTGCGCGGCCAGCGCCAACGGGATCGACGCGGCCGAGGTGTTGCCCGCGCGGTCGAGGTGGATCACGACCTTCTCCGACGCGATGCCCAGCGAGTGGGCCACGAGCCGGAGGATGCGTTCGTTCGCCTGGTGCGCGACGAACCAGTCGACGTCCTCGACCGACCACCCCGAGAGGGCGAGCGCACGGCGCGACGACGACGACATCGCCCCGACGGCCGCACCGAAGACGGCCCGCCCGTCCATGCGGAAGTACGCGTCGGACGCGTCGACGACCTCACGGTGCGGGACCCTCGAGCCGCCGGCCGGGACGGTGATGAGGTCGTGGGCGCTCCCGTCGGAGCCCAGGTGGAACGCCCCGAGGCTCCCCGCCTCGTCGGGGTCGCCCCCGTCGACGACGACGGCCCCCGCACCGTCGCCGAAGAGGATCGACGTCGCACGGTCGCGCGGGTCGACGATCGAGGTGAACTGGTCGGCGCCGATCACGAGCGCCCGGCGGTGCAGCCCCGCGAGCACCGCCGCGCTGGCCTGGGCCAGCGCGTAGACGAAACCCGAGCACACGGCCGCCAGGTCGAAGGCCGCCGCGGTCCCGAGCCCGAGCCGGCTCGCCACCAGAGGAGCGGTGGCCGGGCACGACCGGTCGGGCGTGCTCGTCGCGACCACGACCAGGTCCACGTCCGGTTCCCCTGCGGACGCGAGCGCCCGGCGTCCGGCCTCGACCGCGAGGTCGGAGGTCGCGCTCCCCTGGTCGGCGAAACGTCGCTCCCTGATCCCGGTCCGTGTCCTGATCCACTCGTCCGAGGTGTCGACGAGCGCCGCGAGGTCGTCGTTGGTCACGACCCGTGGCGGCAGGTACCCGCCCACACCGCGCAGGACCGCTGCGCCCGGTCGGTCACGTGAGGACATGCGCGAGCTCCCGCTCCTTCTCGTCCCGCACGTCGAGCAGGTCGTAGTCGACCTGTGCCCGGGCCACGGCCTCCTCGATGGTGATGGCGCGTGGCAGGTCGTAGTGGTCGGTGATCGCCTGGAGGCGCTCCGGGATCGATCCGCCGATGCTCACGTTGGGGATGCCCAGCCCGGCGATCTCCCGCTGGAGCTTCTCGTCGGCGAGCCGCCGGAACCTCTCGTTGACCGGGCGGTGCCCGTCGGCGACGAGCGGGAACTCGATGGGCAGGTGCACGAACGCGTCGTAGCTCGCCGCGGCGTGCTGCTTGGCGGGGACGCCGAGCGCGTCGATGACCTCCTCGAAGAACCGGATCGCGTCGGTGCGCTCGACCGAGTCGAGGTCGATCGAGTCGTTCGGGTTGATGCCCGCCAGGACGCGCACCGTGCCGTAGACCCACTCGTGCAGCGAGGAGCCGTCCGAGATGAACGTGTCGCCCAGGTGCGACTCGTTGACCGCCCGCTCGGTGTTGCGCCGGGTGATCAGCATGAGGATCTCCGCCGCGCTGCACTCCTCCAGGGTCTTGCCGGGGACGGAGATCGGGAGGAGCTCCCGCATGGTCTTGGCCGCGCTCCGGGGGATCCCGGTGAGGTGCGCGAGCGCGATCGTGGTGAAGGTCTTGCCTGACGAGTAGGTCCCGGAGATCGCGAGCCTCATGACAGTTCTCTTTCCTCGGTGGGTGGAGCGGTGGTCGGTGGGTTGCTCACCGTGGTGGGCGACGGGATGCGGTGGGCGACGTCGCAGTGCACGGTCGTGCCGTGCCCGACGACGGCGCGGGCCTCCGCGCAGCGCCAGGTCTCCCCGCGGAGCACGACGAGCCGTGGCCGGACGAGGGCGATGTCGATCGGGTGGGGCGTGTCGAGCCAGAGCGCCGCGCCGTCGGACTCGACGACGGTCCGTCGCATCCACAGCGTGCTGCTGTCGGCGCGCGGGACCTGGTCCAGCTCGTAGAGCAGCACCTGGGCGAGCTGGAGCGTCGCGACGAACGCCTCGACGAAGGACAGGCTCGCGCGGGCGGTCGCCCCGATGCCGAGGTCCTGGTCCGCGGTCCCGGGAAGCGTGGTGGCGACGAGCTGCGCGCGCGCCTCGTCGTGGCCGACCGTCGCGACCTCCCGCACGTCGACCGAGCGGCCGGCGTACCCGGCGCCGTGGACGCGGCGCGCCGCGGCGCCCAGGAGCTCGTCGGGCGAGGCGACGGTCAGGTCCACGCGCCCGGCGACCGCCAGGGGGCGGTGCACGGTGACCTCGACCGTCATGGTCCCGACGAACGCGTGGACGGTCACGTCCCGGTCCCGGCACGCGTCGTCGAGCCGGGCGGACACCGCGAAGTCCTGGTGGGCCCCCTCGACCGGTTCCTTCCCGGCGACGACCACGACGCGACGCAGCACGACGTCGACCAGGAAGGCGGGCGAGAACGTGGCGGCCAGCAGGATCTCGGCGGCCTGCACCGCCAGGACCAGGACGTCGGTGGTGCTCAGGTGCGGCAGCTGGTCGACGTCGCCCTTGGTGGACCAGCGCTCCGCGACGCTGATCGACCCGCGGGCGTCCAGCCGTGAGGCCGTGCCGTCGTGCCGGACGGCGACGGACCGCAGCCGGGGGTCGGTCCCCCGGTAGCCGCTGCCGAAGAACCGCGACGCCGAGGGGCCGAGGAGGTCGTCGATCGCCGGGAGCGTGGGGAGCGCCGTCGAGGTGTCGGTCTCCGGGGCCATGGTGTCCTCCTGGTTCCTCGTGAGCGTGCCGGTCGGTCGTGACTGCTCGGTGCCGCGGGGCCGGTGATCGACGACCGGTCCCTCTCGCTGCGGGGTCACGCCCGGCCGTGCGGGACCGGTCGGTCTGCACGTCCCGCGCCGGCGTCCGCGAGGGCGGTCGCGGACCGGTTCCCGCCGGGCCGCCGCTCGGCGGGCAGGAAGACGAGGATGAGGACCGCGGTGGCGAGGATCAGCACGGCGTTCACGAGCAGCCCCGCGTGGACGCCGCCGAGCACCGCCTCGCTCGAGGTCGGGTCGTCGAACTGCCCGGTGGCGAAGGCGATCGCGACCGCGCTGATGAGCGGCGTCCCCACGGTGAACGCGATCTGCTGCGTCTGGCCCGCGAGCCCGGTCGCGAGCCCCTGCTCGGAGTCGGGGAGCCCCGACGTGACCGTCACCGTGTAGGCCACGATGACCAGGACGTGCCCGAACCCGCCCACAGCCGTCGCGAGGAGGATGTGGGCGAAGCCCAGCGTCTCGCCGACACCGAGGAGGAGGAAGGTGAGGGTCGTGACGCCTTGCAGCGTCAGGCCGAGCAGCAGCGTTGCCTTGGCACCGAGGCGGTCGATGATCCGCGCGGCGACGAGCCCTCCGGTGAAGGCCCCCGCGCCCAGCACCCCGAACGCGAGCCCCGTCGCGAGCGCCGACGCCTCGAGCACGCGCTGGAGGTACAGGGTCAGGAGGAAGACCTTGCTGCTCTCCATCGCGAACGTGGTGAACCCGGCGAGGTTCCCCCAGGACACCGTGGGCCTGCGCAGGATGCTCACGGCCGCCAGCGGGTGCGACGACCGGCTCTCGACGAACCAGAAGCTCACGAAGGCCCCGACCGAGAGGGCGACGAGCCCGAGGAACGCGGGCGACCCCCACCCGGAGCGCTCGCCCGTCGAGATGCCGAGGACCAGGGCGAGGAGACCCGTCGACAGGAGCGCCGCACCCGGGACGTCGAGCTTCTGCTGCTTGCGCTCGCCGTCGTCGGTGAGCAGGAAGGGTGCCGCCACGAGGATCAGGAGCCCCGCCGGCACGTTGATCAGGAACGTCGAACGCCACCCGAGCACGTCGGTGACGACGCCGCCCAGGACGGCGCCCACGGCGAACCCGAGCGACAGCAGGGCGCCGTTGAGCCCCAGGGCACGGTTCCGCAGCGGCCCCTCCTCGAACGACGTGGTCAGGAGCGAGAGTGCGGCCGGCATCGTGATCGCGGTCGCGAGCCCCTGACCTGCCCGAGCCGCGAACAGCACCCAGGGCTCCGTGGCGAACCCGCCCACGGCCGACGCCACGGTCAGCACGACCATCCCGATCAGGAACATCCGCTTGCGCCCGTGCAGGTCCGCGACCCGCCCCATCACGAGGACGAGGCTCGCCGCGGTCAGCGCGAACGCGGTCACGATCCACTGCAGGTCCGCATCGGGTATCCCGAGGTCCTCGCCGATCACGGGCAGCGCCACGGTCACGATCGAGAAGTCGAGCGCGAACATGAACTGTGCGCCGAGGAGCACGATCAGGACGAGTCGTTGGCGACCGGTGAGCGCGAGGTCCTCGCTGGTTCGTGTCATGCCTCGAGGATGGTCGCGGCCCGGCACGTCATCCAGAGCGGCCTTATAGGGGTGCTGGGACCACCAGGCTGCTCGCTTCCTCGGCGGGCGACCACGTGCGCCCGCCGTCCCCGGTGCGGTGCACGCGACCGAGGACGACGTCGGCGAAGTGGCTGCCCGCCCCGACCGTCCCGGGCTCGCCGAGCAGGTCGAGCGTCTCGGCGCGCGTCGCCCGGGACCGGACCGGGTCCTCCTCGAAGCACGAGCCGAGCGCGGGCAGCTCCACCTGGACGCTGCTGTGCATGACGTCGCCGAAGCACAGCAGACGTTCTCCCCGCGACTCCAGGAGGTAGGAGGTGTGCCCGGCGGTGTGCCCCGGGCTGGCGAGCGCGGTGAGGCCGGGAAGGATCGACCGACCGTGCTCGGCGACCTCCCACGCACCCCGCGCGAGAGCCGGGTGCGCGTCGAGCTCGGTCGACGACGCGACGTGCGGGACCGACCGCAGCGCGGCACCGACCGGATGCTCACCGTGCGCGAGCCAGCCCGCGTGGTCCTCGTGCAGGTGCGTGAACAGGACCCGGTCGAGCCCTTCGACGACCCCGGGGGACAACCTGTCGAGGCCGCCCCCGCGCAGCGTGCCGAGCGCAGGGTGCGTGGCCGAGGCGGCGAGCGTCCGGGGACCGAAGCCGGTGTCGACCAGGACCGACCAGCCGGGCGCCTCGACGAGCAGCGCGCCGACCGAGCCGACGAGGTACCCGTCCTGGTCGAGCAGCCCGGACGGGACGGACCGGTCGTCCTCGGGGAGCGAGAACCACCGCTGCGGGTGGAGCTGGACCGTCCCGTCGGGGACGTAGCGGACCCGGAGGTCCCCCACGCGCAGGGCGCGGGGGCGAGCCGGTCGGTTCCAACGGGTCACCGCGCTCACCGGATCCTCTGGAGCGCCTCGGCGGTCCCCGTCCCGGGTCGGGGCAGGTAGAGGAACAGCCGCAGGTCCTCGCCCCCGAGCGGGTTCAGGACGGTGCACTGCCAGGTCAGGCGGCCGATCTGCGGGTGGTCGTAGGTGATGTCGACGTGCGGCTCGACGCCGACCGAGTAGGAGGTCCAGTACGCGGCGAACTCCGGGGACGCGGCCGAGACGCGGTCGGCGAGCAGGTCGAACGTCCGGTCGGACGGGTAGGCCGCGGCCTGCCGGCGGAGCTGTCCCACGATCATGCGTCCGACGAGGGCCCGCTGGGGGTAGCGCTCCGCGACCCGCTCCTCGGTGAAGAAGTCGGCGAGGCAGTTGGCCCCGACCTCGCTGCCGAAGACGTGCTCGGCGAGCTCGTTGGTCGCCACGACGTTCCAGTACCGGTCGACGACGTACGCGGGGAGCTCGGAGAACCCGTCCAGCACGCGCACGAGGTTGTCGCGCAGCTCGGTCGGGGCGCTCGACCTCGACGGGAGCCGCGTACCGGTCAGCTCGTACAGGTAGGCGAGGTCGCCGTCCGCGAGGCGCAGGGCGCGCGCGATCGACTCGACGACGACCGCGGACACCCCGATCTCGCGCCCCTGCTCGAGCCAGGTGTACCAGGTGACCCCGACGTTGGCGAGGACCGCGACCTCCTCGCGCCGCAGGCCCGGGGTCCGGCGCC
The DNA here is from genome assembly GCF_037145535.1 of Oerskovia sp. USHLN155. Lineage (NCBI taxonomy): Bacteria > Bacillati > Actinomycetota > Actinomycetes > Micrococcales > Cellulomonadaceae > Oerskovia > Oerskovia sp. USHLN155. The sequence continues at coordinate 67,144 of NZ_JBBCXG010000005.1, read as the reverse complement.
GCCGGCTAAGGGGCAGCCCGACGTCCTCGGGCTGCAGGCTCTCGCGCCGGGCCCGCAGGAAGAGCGCGAGCGACCGACGCCGCGAGTCGCCGTCGGACGGCGGGACCTGGGGCGCGACGACCTGCGACGGGGCGCTCACGCGCTCAGCCCCACGCCCGCGACGGGCCTGCGGCCGCTGCGTCGCGCGCGGGTGCAGACCGGTGCGGGGACGCCGGGCACGAGGAGCGAACGGACGAGCCCGGCGAGCGCGGGCGCACGGTGGAAGAGGTGCCCGTCGTCGACCGCGTGCTCGCGCAGCCGTCCGACGGTGTACTCGCCCCAGCCGCGCATGAGCCGTGCGGTCACGACCTCGTCGCGTGTCCCGTGGACGAGCTCGAACGGGACGGGCACGGGACGGACCGGCGGCGCGTAGGCGAGCGAGCGGCGCACCCCGGCCACGGTCCGCTCGGCGAGGCCCGGCGCGGGCACGAGCGTCGCACCGGTGCGGAGCAGCGCCGCGGCGCGCCCGCCCTCCGGGTCGAGCACCCCGGGCGGCGCGACGGCCGCGAGGACGAGCGAGCGAGGGAGCGAATCGCCCCGCTCGGCCCTCGTGCGGCACAGCTCGTAGGCGACCAGGCCGCCCATGCTGTGGCCGTAGAGGTACGCGTCGCCGAGGTCGACGCGGGCGAGCATCCGGCCGACGTCCTCGGCGATGCTCTCGATCGTCGCGACCTCGCCAGGACGTTCGAGGGCGAGCGGGACGACGTCCACCTCGGGGGCGAGCGCGGCGCGCAGGGGACGGAACCCTGCGGGGTTCCCTCCGGCGTGGTGGAAGCAGTAGAGCGTGACGGGGCGCATGGGCGGTCTCCTGGGGCGTCGGGTGAGGGGCGGGACGCTGGACCACCCCCGCGAGCGCGGGCTCGCCGGGTGGTCGTCGGCAGGTCGACATCGCCTCCCGCACGCCGGACGGTCCGTCGCGGCGGCGCGCACGAGCCCGGCCGCACCTCGTGCGATGACGTCGTCCACCGCGCTCCCCCCCCCGCTCTCCGCCCCCTCCACCTGCGGGCGGACGCGTATGCCTCACCCGCCCCGGTCCGGGACAGCAGACCAACCGTCCAGCCTCGCGGGGGCCGCCGCAACCCCTCCCCCGGGTCCGTCTCACCTGGCGGGCATGCGCTCACCGGTCGTCAGTACCGCCAGCGCGACATGTCCTGCTGGTAGGTCCGGTAGACCACGGGCGACAGCAGCGTCGAGGCCTCCATCTCGACCTCGGGTCCCGGGTGGTCGCCCGCGAGCGTCGCGGTGGCCCGCAGCGAGTCGAGCGTGTGGAAGCTCAGGCCCTCGGGAAGGGGCGTCGCGGCGAAGAGGCGCGCTCCGCCGTCGGGCCCGATGGTCCCGGGCACCGCCGCCCCACCCTGCCCGGCGACGGCAGGCAGCGACAGCACGAAGCCCCACTCTCCGAACGAGGGCACGTTGACCGAGAGCGGGACCACGGTCCGCCCCGGTGAGCCCGCGCGCACGGTCGCAGCGACCTGCCAGAACGCGTGCGGCGTGAAGTACGACGACGTCGCCTGGGTCGCGTACACGCCCCCGGGCCGCAGGTGGTTCGCGACCATGGCGTAGAACTCGGTCGAGTACAGCTTGGCGATGCGCTCGTTGGACGGGTCGACGAGGTCGATCAGGACCGCGTCGAACGTCTGGGCGGTGGTGTCCATGAACCGGAACGCGTCGCCGTTGACGACGCGCACGCGCGGGTCGTCGAACGAGTGCTCGTTGAGGTCGCTCACGAGACGGTCGGTCCGCGCGAGCTCGGTCACGGCCGGGTCGAGGTCCACGACGGTGACCTCCCGGACGCTCGGGTACCGCAGCACCTCGCGCGCGAGCAGCCCGTCCCCTCCGCCGAGGATCGCCACCGACGCGGGCGCCGCAACCGACGTGAGCGTCGCGTGCGCGAGCGTCTCGTGGTACCTCGCCTCGTCGACCGACGAGAACTGGAGCTGGTCGCTCAGGTAGAGCCGGACGTCGTCGCCGAAGCTCGTCAGGACGAGCTTCTGGTAGGCCGTCGACTCGTAGTGGACCACGGGGTCCTGGTAGAGCCGGGTGTTGATCGCGCCCTCGATCGCGCTCGACGCCGCGAAGCACGCCACGAGGAGGACGACCGTGAGCCGGGCGAGCCACGTCCAGCGCGTGCGCCGCCCCATGCGCCGCAGCATGAACACCGCGACCAGCACGTTGAGCAGCGCGACCGCGTACGCCGTCCGCATGAGCCCCAGGTACGGGAGCATGACGAACGGGAAGAGCAGCGACGCGGCGAGGGCCCCGAAGTAGTCGACCGCGAGGACCTTCGACAGCAGCCCCACGGACTCGTCGCGCCCGTGCTCCTTGAGCAGCGCGACGAGCAGCGGGATCTCGACGCCGATCCCCACGCCGAGCGCGAGGGACAGCAGCACGAAGACCAGCCAGTAGACCTCGGTCAGGCTGAACGCCGCGTAGAGGATCAGGACCGAGCTGCCGCCCAGCAGGGCGAGCGCGACCTCGTTGCGCACGAAGTTCAGGCCCGGGTTCGTCGCCAGCCGCGTCGCGAGGAGGGATCCGATCCCCATGCCGAACAGCGTCAGGCCCGTCGCGACGGAGAACGCGACGACCGAGTCGCCGAACAGGTAGGAGGCGGCCGTGCCGAGGATCAGCTCGTAGATGATCCCGCCGACCGCGACGAGCAGCGCGGCCGCGAACACGGTCGGCTTGTCCATGCCCCGGCCCGACGGCGGCGCGTCCCCCACGAGCGGCTCCTCCCCTGCGGGCGGCTCGCCCCCCGCGGGCCCGGCGCCTCCCACGGGCGGGGCGGTCTCCGTGTGCGTGTCGCCGGCCACGGTCAGGAGAGGATCGTCCCCGCGATGATGATGCCGATGGCGACGGCCAGCCCGGCGATCATGATCCCGAAGGCCGTGTTGTGCTCGTCGACGAGCTCGCGGTGCAGGTTGAGCTTGAAGAGGTAGTTCACGACCACGATCGTCAGGACGAGCAGGACGATGCCCAGCACCGAGTAGACGATCGTGGACAGGAAGGCGTCGAGGCGCAGCTCGTCGATGATGCTCATGGTTGCTCCGGGTGTGTCGTGAGGGTGGATGGTCGTGAGGTCGTGCAGGGGGCGCTACTTGCCGAGGCCGCCGCCACCGCCGCCGTAGACCGATCGGCGGTAGCAGGTCTGGTCGGTCGTGACCGGGTCGCCGCTCGCGTCGAGCTGCTGCTCGACCGTGCGGGGCGTGCAGTCGTCGTCGACGACGTCGCGGTCCCCGCACGCGGAGAACAGGCCGATGCCCGCCGCGAGGACCAGGACGAACGCGACCACGGGGTTGACCTTCACGTCGCGCGGCGCGACGCGCTTGCCGAAGTGGGCCTTCTGCCCCGCGGCGTCCAGGACGGTGCCGTGGTAGAGGTCGATGACGCGGTCGTCGAACTTCTCGAGCGACAGGACCATGTCCTGGGTGCGGAGCTCGGCGTACGCGACGGGCTGGCCCACCGTGAGGTCGTACGTGAAGGACCCGTCGAGCGACGCGATGGTCCCGACCCCGACCTCCGTGACCTTCGTGCGGTACTTCTTCCCGCTGAGCGTCACGGTGACGACCTGGCCCTTGCGCATCCGCGTCGGGTCGAGGGCCTCCTCGGACTCCGCGGGACGGTAGAGCGTGACGGCCTTCGTGTCGTGGTCGTACTCGACCCAGAAGTCGAGGTTCTCGTACCCGAGGACCTCCCACTCCTCCCAGTAGTACGTGACGCCGTCGCTCGGGTCCTTCTCGCCGTAGACGACGACTCCCTGCGGCAGCGAGCGCCACGGCGGCGCACCGATCAGGTGCTTGCCGAGCGACATGCGCGCCCTGGGCCGGCGCGCCCTCACAGGAGGGTCCGGACGGCGACGTCGGCGGCGGAGAAGGTCTCGCGCAGCAGGCTGCGCGTGTCCTCCTCGAAGCTGTCCGACGACGGCGCGCGGCAGGTCGTGAGGGTCACGTAGGCGGTGCCGTCCTCGGGCCACGTGTGGACCGCGAGGTGGGACTCGGCCAGGAGGGTCGCCATGCTGAACCCCTGCGGGGCGAACCGGTGCGAGGTCTCGCCGAGCGGGGTCAGCCCGGCGCGGTCGACGACCTGGGAGAGGCAGGCGCGGACGGTGGTCTCGTCGTCGAGGAGGGCGGGGTCCCCTCCGGAGATGTCGAAGACGTAGACGAGGTTGCGGTTGACCGGATCGGTCGGCACATGTTCTCCCTGGGCAGCGGCTGGCGGCGTCACGGTAGCCGATGCCTGACGTTCCGGAAAAATGCCGACGCCTCCTGGGACCGGTTGTCGCGAGGCCTGCTCGCCGAGCGCGCACGGGCGACCCGGCCTAGCGTGAGTGACCGGGGCACCGGCGACGACGCCGGAGCTCTCTGCTCGTCCGCAACTGACGTACCTCGACGTTCCGCACGACTCGACATGACGGTCCGGCGCCCGGTCCCACGCGTACCGCCCTCCGGACCACAGCGACAGCGACCACGGAGGCGACATGACGAAGAAGCCGTTCAGCGGTGAGATCAAGCTCGACGTCCGGGACTCGACCCCGGACTGGGACGCGTTCCTCCCGCCCAAGGCACCGGCGGGCTCTCCCAACGTGCTCGTCGTCCTCTACGACGACACGGGAATGGCCTCGTGGTCGCCCTACGGCGGCCGGATCGACATGCCGACCATGGACCGCCTCGCGCGGGACGGCCTGATCTACTCGCAGTGGCACACCACGGCGCTGTGCTCGCCGACGCGGTCGACGTTCCTGACCGGCCGCAACCACCACCTCAACGGCTTCGCGACGATCTCGGAGTCCTCGACAGGGTTCCCCGGGTACAACTCCCACATCCCGCCGTCGAACGCGACCATGGCGCACATCCTGCGGGACGCGGGATGGTCCACCTTCTGGGTCGGCAAGAACCACAACGTGCCGATCGACGAGTGGACGGCTGGGGCCTCGAAGAAGAACTGGCCGCTCGCCCAGGGGTACGACCGCTTCTACGGCTTCATCGGCGGGGAGACCAACAACTGGTACCCGTCCCTCGCCGAGGACAACCACTACATCGACCAGCCGTACCTCCCCGAGGACGGCTACCACCTGTCGAAGGACCTGGCCGACCAGGCGCTCAAGATGATCCGGGACGTCAGGCAGACCGAGCCCGACAAGCCCTGGTACATGTGGTTCTGCCCCGGTGCGAACCACGCCCCGCACCACGCGCCGCAGGAGTACATCGACAGGTACAAGGGCCGGTTCGACGACGGCTACGAGGCCTACCGCGAGTGGGTCCTGCCGCGCATGGTCGAGCGGGGCATCCTGCCCGAGGGCACGGTGCTCACCGAGCTCAACCCCATGCCCGACGGGACCTTCTCCCCGACGGACGAGGTGCGCCCCTGGGACTCGCTGGACGACGAGGAGAAGCACATGTTCTCCCGGATGGCCGAGGTGTTCGCCGGGTTCAGCGAGTACACCGACGCCCAGGTCGGCCGCATCGTCGACTACCTCGAGGAGTCCGGGCAGCTCGAGAACACGATCATCGTGTACTGCGCCGACAACGGCGCCTCCGGGGAGGGCAGCCCGAACGGCTCGGTCAACGAGGGCAAGATCTTCGGCGGCTATCCCGACGACGAGGCGCAGAACCTCACCATGGTCGACAAGCTGGGCACGCCGGACACCTACAACCACTACCCGACCGGGTGGGCCGCGGCCTTCACCACCCCGTACAAGATGTTCAAGCGGTACACCTACCAGGGCGGGGTCGCCGACCCGCTGGTCATCCACTGGCCCGCGGGCATCGCCGCCAGGGGCGAGGTCCGCCACCAGTACCACCACTCCACCGACATCGTGCCGACGATCCTCGAGGCGTGCGGCGTCGAGTTCCCCGACACGTACAACGGAGTCGCGCAGACACCGCTCTCGGGAGTGTCGATGGTCCCGTCGTTCGACGCGGCGCCCGACGCCCCGACGAACAAGACGACGCAGTACTACGAGATGTTCGGGCAGCGCGGCATCTGGCACGAAGGGTGGAAGGCCGTCACGGTGCACGGTCCGGTGAGCGGCAAGGGGCACTTCGACGACGACGTGTGGGAGCTCTATCACACCGAGGTCGACCGCTCAGAATCACAGGACCTCGCCGCCGAGCACCCCGAGAAGCTCGAGGAGCTCAAGGCGCTGTGGCTGACGGAGGCGAAGGAGAACAAGGTCCTGCCGCTCAACGACCTGCAGATCATCGGCAACCCCAAGGACTTCGAGACGTTCGTGGCCATGGAGTTCCACCAGCCCGCGCCGCCGAGCGGACAGTTCGTCTACTACCCGGGCACGTCCGAGGTGCCCGAGCGCTCCGCGGCCAACACGCACGGCGTCTCGTACAAGATCGCGGCCGAGGTCGAGCTCACGCCCGACTCGCAGGGCGTGATCTTCGCCCACGGTTCTCGCTTCGGCGGGCACGCGCTCGTGATCAAGGACGGCCAGGTGCACTACGTGTACAACTTCCTGGGCATCCCTCCCGAGGACCGCGTCTCGGCCCCCGTGCCGACGTCGGGCAAGCACATCATCGGCGTGGAGTTCACCAAGGAGGGCATGGGCGAGAACCGCGAGGGCGTGGGGCCGCTCAAGCTGTTCATCGACGACCAGCAGGTCGGCGAGCAGCGCATCCGCACGGTGCTCGGGCACTTCTCGCTCTGCGGCGAGGGCCTGACGATCGGACGCGACAGCGCCGACCCTGTCTCCTCGCTGTACGGCTACGGCTTCGACTTCGTGGGCGGCGAGATCGCGCGGGTCGTCTTCGACATCGCCGACGACGCCTACCTCGACCTGGAGGCCCACCTGGCCGCAGCCATGTCCCGCGACTGACGTCTCGACCGCCCGGGGTGGTCGGCCTCGTGCCGGCCGCCCCGGGCGGCCCGTACCCGAACCGGTGAGAGGACCTCCGATGACAGACCTCCCGTCCTGGCGTGACACCTCGACCCGCACAGCGGTCCTCGACCTCGTCGCCGCGGTCACGACCGGCCCCGACGCCCTCCCGGTCGAGGAGCGTGTCGCGGTCTTCGACAACGACGGCACCCTGTGGGCCGAGAAGCCCATGCCGGTCCAGCTCCACTTCCTCGTCGAGCAGTGGGCCCGGGCGGCCGCGGCCGACCCGGCCCTGGCGCAGACCGAGCCGTACCGGGCGGCGTCGACCGGGGACCTCGCCTGGCTCGGCGCCGCGATCGACAAGCACTACGCGGGCGACGACTCCGACCTCCGTCCCCTGATCGCAGCCGTCGTCGCGGTGCAGGCGGGCCGGTCCGTGGGCGACTACGCCGACGAGGTCCGCGCCTTCCTCGACACGGCCGTCCACCCGGCCCTCGGCCTCCCGTACCGGTACGCGACCTACCAGCCGATGCGCGAGCTGCTCGACCTCCTGCGGGCGCACGGCTTCACGACGTACATCACCTCGGGCGGCGACCGCGACTTCATGCGGCCGTTCACCGAGGACTACTACGGGGTGGCCCCCGAGCAGGTCGTGGGGTCGAGCCTGGGGCTCACCTTCGACGAGGCGAAGGCCGACGTCGTCTACGGGTCGACCTTCTCCTTCCTGGACGACGGCCCCGAGAAGCCCGTGCGCATCTGGAGCCGGACCGGCCGACGGCCCGTGCTCGCGGTGGGCAACTCCAATGGGGACGTGCCGATGCTCGCCTACGCGGCTGCGCACCCCCGGGGCCTGGCGCTGCTGATCCACCACGACGACCCGGACCGCGGGGACCCGCCGTACGACACGGGTGCCGAGCAGGCGCTGGCGACCGCGGCCGAGGAGGGCTGGACCGTGGTGAGCGTGCGGGACGACTGGGCGCAGGTCTTCCCCGTCCCGTCGAGCGACTCCCCGAGCCGCTCGACGGTTGGTGCGGCGGGTGGTGCGGCGGGAACCGGGCCTCGGGACGGGACGCAGGCTCCGTGACGTCCTCGCCGACGGCACCACGGCGCCGGCCCACGCGCCCGGTGCCCCGCGTCGACCTCTTCCCGACGCTGCGCGGGTATCGCGCGAGCTGGCTGCGCGCCGACGTCGTGGGCGGGCTGTCGGCGGGCGCCGTCGTCGTGCCGCAGGCCATGGCGTACGCGACGATCGCGAACCTGCCCGTGGGCTTCGGCCTGTACACCTGCATGGTGCCCCTCGTCGTGTACGCGCTGCTCGGCGGTTCGCGCACGCTGAGCATGAGCACGACGTCGACCATCGCGACGCTGTCGGCCTCGACGCTGCTCGCGGCCGGGGTCGCGGCCGGCGCCGAGGACCCCGCGCGAGCCGTCTCGACGCTCACCCTGCTCGTCGGTGCGCTGCTGCTGCTCACCCGTGTGCTGCGGCTGGGCTCGCTCGTCGAGAACATCTCGCAGGCCACGCTCGTGGGGATCAAGGCGGGCGTCGGCGTGACGGTCGCCGCAGCCCAGCTCCCCCCTCTGCTCGGGGTGCCCGCCGATCCCGACGCGACAGGCTTCTTCCACGTGCTCGGCTCCGCGCTCGGCAGCCTGGACCAGGCGGTCCCTGCGACGGTCGCGCTCTCGGTCGGGAGCATCGCGGTCCTGCTGCTGCTCGGCCGCGTCGCGCCCCGGATGCCCGCTCCGCTCGTCGTCGTGGCCGCGGGCATCCTGCTCGTGGCGTTCGGGGGCCTCGCCGACCGCGGCGTCGAGGTCATCGAACCGGTCCCGCCCGGGCTGCCGCTGCCCGTCCTGCCGGACCTGTCCCTCGTCGGGTCGATGCTCGCCGGGGCGAGCGCGATCGCGATCATGGCATTCCTCGAGACGGTCGCCGTGGGTCGTGGGGTCCGCCGACCCGACGAGCCCCAGATCGGCCCGGACCAGGAGCTCCTGGCGAACGGGGTCGCGGCCGTTGTCGGAGCGTTCTTCCGCGCCATGCCGCCCGCGGGCGGCTTCTCCCAGACCGCGGTCAGCCTCCGGGCCGGGGCGCGGACGCAGGTCGCCGGGCTCGTGACCGCGGCCCTCGCGATCCTGGTCGCGCTCTTCCTCGCCCCCGTGCTCGACGACCTGCCGCAGGCCACGCTCGGCGCCATGGTCGTCGTCGCGACCCTGAGCCTCGTCAAGGTCGGCGACTTCGTGGTCCTGTGGCGCATCAACCGCGTCGAGTTCGCGGTCGCAGCAGTGACCACGGGGATCGGCCTCGTGGCCGGGCTGCTGCCCGCCGTCGGGGTCGGGGTCGGGCTCACGCTCGTCCTCGTGCTGCGCGAGCTGGACCGGCCCCGCGTCGTCCCGCTCGTGCGCGCCCCGCAGGGCGGCTGGGCACCCGTCGACCGCGGCACGGCCGAGGGCGACGACTCCGAGGAGGACGCCGACGTGACGCGCGAGGTCGCGCGCGAGGCGGCCCTGGAGTCGGGCATCGCCCCCGGGGTCCTGGTCCTGCACCTCGACGCCGGCCTCTACACCGCGAACACCCGGCCCACGGTCGAACGCATCCTCGCACTGGCCAGGGCGAGCGCCCCCGCACCGCACGCCGTGGTCCTGGAGTCCGGCGCCCAGCGCGGCGTCACCTCGACCGTGCTCGACGGGCTCGCGGACCTCGACCGACAGCTCGTCGGGATCGGCTGCACGCTCCTGCTCGCGCGCGTCCCGGCCGAGACCGCGGCCAGGGCCGCGGCCTCGCCGTGGTTCGCCGCGCTCGCGACGGACGGGCGCCTGCTGCCGAGCGTCGACGCGGCGGTCGAGGCGGCCCAGGCCCTGTCGGCTACGCCCCGGTGACCAGGTCGTCGAGCCGCCTGATCGGGTCCCAGGCACCGTCCTCGCTGTTGGACACGACCGCGATCGTCACGCCGGGCTCGCCGCCCTGCCCGGGGTAGTGCTTCACGATCGCGCTCGACCCCGTGTTGATCCCGTCCTTGGACAGCGACCGGACGCTCCCGTCCTCGGTGACCTCGATCTCGAGGCCGAACGCGAAGTGCACCGCCGCCGCCCTGCCCGGCGCGGCGTCCGGGATCTCGTGGTGCAGCGCCTGCGGGCTCAGGAACGCGTCCGTGAGATCGGGCGGCAGGAGCTCGCCCGCCCGGACGGCGTCGAGGAAGCGGACCAGGTCGGCCGCCGTGACGTGCGCGCCGCCGTCGGGCGAGCCGATGGGCGGGTAGCTGTAGATGTTCTGCCGCCACCCCACGACCGGTGCGGCGCCGTCGTCGACGGGAGCTGCGCCGTCGGGCGCGTCGCCGTCGGGCGCGGCCGCGCGGACGGGCTCCCAGCCCTCCGCGACGTCCGGGACCGCCTCACGCATGTCGAAGAAGCCCGACGACGCCATGCCCGCTCGCGCGAACACGTGCTCGCGGACGTAGTCGCGGTAGGTGAGGCCCGTGGCACGCTCCAGCGCCAGGCCGGCCAGGACGTATCCCACGTTGCAGTACCGGCAGCCCTCGCCCACGGGGAACGTCGGGGTCTTGTGGACGAACTGGGGCAGGAAGTCCGCGGTCTGCACGACCGAGTAGCTCGGCTTGTCGACCCACAGCGCCTCGTAGGACTCCCCGGCCTCCTCGTCGGCGTCGTCCGCGATGCCCGAGGTGTGCGACAGCAGGTGGCGCAGCGTCGCCTGCCGAGGGATCTGCGTCCCGTCGAGGTCGACGTAGTCGTGGATCGAGGCGTCCAGGTCGAGGGCCCCGGCCGCGACCTGCTGGAGGACCGCGACCGACGTGAAGAGCTTGGTCACGGACGCGACGTCGAAGCGCGTCGAGACCTTGACGGGCACGCCCCAGCGCCGCGAGGCCAGGCCGTAGGCGTGCTCGAACAGCGTCTCGCCGTCCCGCGAGACGAGCACGACCCCCGAGAACTCGTCCCCTGCGGCAGCCTGCCGGAGGTGGTCGTCGAACGCGGCGAAGGATCCCGTCATGAGGCTCATGCCTTCGACCGTAGGCCTGGTGGGACGTGCCGGGCCAGGACTTTGTGGGAGTGGCAGGATCGAAGGATGGACCTCGAGGACTTTCTGGACCACGTGCACCGCGGCGACCTCATCGAGGGCGGGTCCGCACTGCACGAGTTCATGCACGGCGCGGCCCAGGAGGCGCTGCGGTGCGTCGCCGATCTCAACTCCGGCTACCGCACGCCGGACGAGGTGCGCGGTCTGCTGTCCCGGTTGACGGGGGTCGTCGTGGACGAGTCGGTCACGGTCTTCCCGCCGTTCTACTGCGAGTTCGGCAAGAACCTGACCCTGGGCAAGGACGTCTTCATCAACAGCGGCTGCCGCTTCCAGGACACCGGTGGCATCACGATCGGGGACGGGACCCTCATCGGGCACGGGAGCACCCTGACGACCCTGAACCACGCCGTCGACCCCTCCCGCCGAGCGGACATGATCCCGGCACCGATCAGGATCGGACGCAAGGTCTGGCTGGGGGCATCGGTCACGGTGGTCCCGGGCGTGACCATCGGCGACGGTGCGATCGTGGGTGCCGGAGCGGTCGTGACCAAGGATGTCCCGGCCGACACGATCGTCGCCGGGGTGCCTGCGAAGGTCCTGCGCGCCACCGGTTTCGACGCGTCGCTCGGCTGACGTCCCGGCGCCGCCCTAGGGTGGGCTGTGCACCCACGACCCGTCGCTGCCTGGGCTTCGCTGCCGTCGGACCGGTCCCGTAGACCGGGCCTCGCCGCACCGGCGGGCGTCCCGACGCCCACCGAATCGCTGGGCCTCGCTGTCCGAAGGAGAACCACCGTGCCCCGTCCTCGTCTCGGCGTGATCGTGCCGCGCGACCTGCCCATCACCGATCTGCTGCCGTTCGTGTCGCGCGCCGAGGAGATCGGCCTCGACGAGGTCTGGGTCGTCGAGGACTGCTTCTTCCGGGGCGGGATCGCGCAGGCCGCGACGATCCTCGCGCGCACGGAGTCGATCCGCGTGGGCATCGGGATCCTGCCGGCAGCGGTGCGCAGCCCCGCCATGACGGCTCTCGAGGCCGGGACGCTCGCCGAGCTCCACCCGGGGCGGCTGCTGCTGGGGATCGGGCACGGGATGCCCGCGTGGATGCGGCAGATCGGGGTGTGGCCGGCCAGCCCCCTGACGCTGCTGGAAGAGACGACGAGCGCGGTCCGCTCGCTGCTGCGCGGCGAGCGGCTCAGCACCGACGGGCGCTACGTACAACTCGATGACGTTGCGTTGTACAGTCCGCCGGCTGTCGCACCGCCCGTCCTGAACGGGGTGCGCGGGCCCAGGTCCCTGGAGGTCTCGGGCCGCGTCGCCGACGGCACGATCCTCGACATGCCCGTGACCCCCGAGTACCTGGGCGTCGTCCGCGCGGCCGTCGAGCGCGGCCGCGCCGCGGCCGGACCGAGCGCCCCGCCCGAGCACACGCTCGTCGCGTTCACCCTCGCCGTGGTGCACGACGACGTCGCGACGGCCCGCGAGATCGTCCGGCCCGCACTGGCCACGTTCGGCGCCGCGGACTGGACCGCGCAGATCGACCCGCTGCCGTTCGCGGCCGAGTTCCGGGCGCTGCTGGACTCGACGCCGACGCCGCAGGAGCTCTCCCGGGCCCTGCCCGACGAGTGGGTCGACCAGCTCGCGATCGTCGGGCCGCCCGACGTCGTCCGCGCCCGGCTCGCCGCGCTCGAGGCGAACGGGGTCACCAGCGTCGTCGTCGTGCCGACGAGCCCAGACCCCGAGCGGCCGGACGACCCGTTCGCGGCGCTCGACGCGCTCGCACGGGTCGTCGCGCCCGCCGCGAAGTGAGCCGACGCCCCGATCCGCGCGAACGAGGGCTGCAGACTTCTCGGCGGAAGCGGTCAGTGGACGAGCTCTCGCCAGTTCTCGGGGACCCGCTGGGCGGGACCGGGCGTCGTCTGGTCCTCGGGGTGCGCGATCGGCGGGGCGAGGTCCGGCCCCTCGAACGACTGCTCCGAGACGTAGTCCCAGTACCAGTCCTCGCCGGGCTCGTACGTGCGCATGAGCCGGTGCCCGGTCTCCCGGTAGTGCGCCGTGGCGTGCTGCGAGGGCGACGTGTCGCAGCAGCCCACGTGCCCGCACCGCGCGCACCGTCGCAGGTGCACCCACCAGCCGTCGGAGGACTCGCACTCGGCGCAGCCGGGACCGCTCGGCGGCACCGTCAGGTCGAGGGACTCCTCGAGGCCGGGGGTGCCGCCGTCGTCGGCCGCCGTCAAACCTGTGCCCCGACGCTCCGGACGACCGGCTCCCAGTCGCTGGGCTCGAGCGGCTCGGCGGGCTCGGCCGCTGCCCAGCCCCGTGCCGCCTCGATCGTCGACGAGAGCAGCTCGTAGAGCGCGTCGTCGGCGTCGCGGGAGCCCGCCTCCGAGATGCCCTGCACCGCGGCCGCGACGATGCTCGGCGCGGCGTCGCGCGCGAACCGTGCGGGACGCAGCCTGGAGCCCTTGCAGAACGACTCGGCCCAGGCCGCCGTGCGGGGCACCATGTTCAGGGCGTCCTGCGACGCCTGCGTCCGGGTGCCGGGCTCACGGCCCTCGAGCTGGTCGAGCATGCGCTCGCCCGCGATGATCGCGACCGCGAGGACGTCCTGCCGGTCGCTCGGCGAGACGGGCAGCGCCGTCTGCGCCGCGCGCAGCGAGATCCACACGCTCCACCGCGGGTCGTCGGACCGCAGCCCGATCACGGACGGGATGAGGATCGCCAGGCGTGGCCTGGCCGCATCGCTCGTGAGGTCGTTGACCGCTCGCGCGAGCATCGCGACCAGCGGGTGCGTGCACTGGGGGTGGTCGCTCCAGCGCTCGCCGGCCAGGTACGACGCGAGCTCCATGAAGCACGCGCCCTTCTTCGGGTTGCGGTGCTTGCCGCGTCCTAGCATGGGTAGCACGTCGTACGTCGATGTCACGAGGGCACCTCCATCAAGGGGTCCGGTCCATTCCAGTCTGCGACCGGCGCCCGTTGTTGGCAACGGGTGGGAAGCTACCCGCCCGCCAGGCCGGGCCGGCGTGGTGGCGGCACGTCGCGGAAGCGCTGGTCGAGCCACGCGAGGAACGGCCCGACGACGATCCCCGCCAGCACCTCGTAGCCCGCCGCGCCGGGGTGGTACCCGTCGCCGTCCCGCACCTCGCGTCGCCAGACCTCGCTCTGCACGGTGCCCGAGAACGTGTCGACGAACGGGGCGCCCCGTCGCCCCGCAGCCTCCCGCAGCGCCTCGCTCGTGCTGAGCAGGCGCTGGTTCTGCGCGTCGTCGTCGACCGCCGGCGGACCGACGAGCAGGACCTCCGCCGCGCCGGCCGCCTGGTACGACCGGTCGAGAGCCTCCACGGTCGCGGCGGACGTCACCCGCACCCGCCCGTTCACCAGGACGGTGTCGTTGACCCCGAACGACAGGACCACGCCGGAGCAGGCCCCGGACGGCAGCCGAGGCGCCACCTCGCGCGCGAGCCGGTCTCCGACGTCCTGCGACGTGTCGCCCCGGACACCCAGGTTGTAGGCCGTGAGGCGATGCCCGCGGGCGATCGCGACCGCCGTGACGCGACCGACCCACCCCAGGGCTGTCGGGTCACCGGTCCCCGCGACGAACGAGTCCCCCACGAAGCACGTCCGGACGTCCGGTCCTGGCATCGACATGACGCCGATCGTAGGGCGGCCCGGGCCGCGCGGAGGGCCCCGTCCATCGCGTCTCCCGGGTCGCCGTCGCGCGGCGACCTCACCCCTAAGGCACCTCAGACCACCTCAGGCGAGATACGCCGTCGAGCCTGAGGTGGTAGCGGCCCAGAACCTACCCGCTCGACCGATGCACGACGCGCCCACTCAGCACGAGAGTGAGGATCACAGCGGGCACCAGGTCCGCTGCCGACGAGCAGGACGGGAACGACCATGAACGAGATGTACGTGATGGGCTTCGAGACCGAGGTGGCGTACCGCCAGCAGCAGGTCCGCGCGGACTACGACCACCAGGAGAACGTGCTGATGCACTGGCTCCGCAGCCACCGCCCGGGGCACCGGACGCACAGAACCCACGTGAGCGCCACCGGTCAGAGCGGATGACGGAGCCCTCTTCCGGTCGGGTGGGCCGAGGTCGACCATCGCCCTCGGCACCGCCAGGAACCCGGCTGCCGGCCGGACCGGAAGAGGGGTTCGTCACACCGGGCGGCGAGTATCAGGAAACATCGTGGCAGGCGTCACAGGCCGCTGCGAGGATGGGCAGTATGCCGCGCCCCTCCCAGGCCCACTTCGTCGCACGACAGCACCAGCTCGACGTGATCGCCGCAGCGGTGGGCCGCGCTGCCGCCGGGGACCCCGGTGCGATCCTCCTCGGCGCCGACGCCGGGGTCGGCAAGTCGCGCCTCCTGGTCCGTGCCGCGGAGCTCGCCCGGGGCACCGGGGCCACCGTCGTCGTGAGCCACTGCGTCGACCTCGGCGACGTCGGCCTGCCCTACCTGCCGTTCACCGAGGCGCTGTCCGAGCTCCGGTCGAGCCACGAGGTCGTCGACAAGACCATCGACGCCCGGCCCGCGCTGGGTCGCCTCCTCGACGCGGGCCCCTCGTCCCTCGACGGCAACGGCGAGGACCAGGCAGGTCGCCTCCAGCTCTTCGAGAGCATCACCGCCGCGCTCACGGCCCCCGGGCGCCCCGGGGCCCCGCTCGTCCTCGTCATCGAGGACCTGCACTGGGCCGACCCGTCCACTCGCGACGTCCTGCGCTTCCTCCTCGCGCGCCTGCGCGCCGATCACCTGCTCGTCATCGCGAGCTACCGCACGGACGACCTCCACCGCCGCCACCCGCTGCGTCCCGTGCTCGCCGAGCTGCGTCGCCACCCGCGCGTCGACCACCTGGCCCTCGACCCGTTCACGCCGGGCGAGCTCAAGCAGTTCACGACCGCCGTCGCGGGCCGGTCCCTGCCCAAGAACGACTTCGAGCGCGTCATGAAGCGCTCGGAGGGCAACGCGTACTTCGCCGAGGAGCTCGTCGAGGCCGGCCCCCAGGCCGACGCCCTCCCCTGGTCCCTCGCGGACGTCCTGCACGCACGCCTCGAACAGCTCGAGCCCGACGTGCAGCAGCTCGCGCGCATCGCCTCGCTCGCGGGACGCGTCGTCGCCGAGCCGCTGCTGCGTGCCGTCGTCGGCCAGGACCTGGGCGTGTTCTCGCTCGGCGGGCTGCGCTCCCCCGGCTCGCCCCCGACCCGGGGCGCGCTCGACCAGGCGTTCGACGCGACGCTGCGCGAGGCCGTGGCCCACCACGTGCTGACGGTCGACGGCGGCAGGATCGCGTTCCGGCACGCCCTGCTCGCCGAGGCCATCTCGGCCGACCTCCTGCCCGGCGAGCAGGTCGCGCTGCACCGCGCGTACCTGGCCGCCCTCACCGAGGACCCGTCGCTCGGCTCGCCCGCGCAGCGGGCCCACCACGCGCTGTCGGCGCACGAGACGACGACGGCGCTCGTCGCGTCCCGCGAGGCCGCGCGCCGTGCGGGGCGGGTCCTCGCGCCCGCCGAGGAGCTGCGGCACCTGGAGCAGGTCCTGCGCCTGTGGGACGTGGTGCCCGACGCCGCGGACCTGCTCGGCGAGGACCGGGTCGACGTGGCCGTCGCGGCGGCGTCCGCGGCGAGCCGCGCGGGCGAGCCGGACCGGGCGGTCGCGATCGCGCGCAAGGTCGTCGAGATGACCGCGGAGAACCCGCTGCGGCAGGCGTCGCTGCGGCACGTGCTGTCCCTGCACCTGCTCGGGATCGAGCACGTCGAGGAGGTCATCGAGCACACGGCTGCGGCCCTCGCGGTGCTGCCCACCGAGCCCCCGTCGAAGGATCGCGCCTGGACCCTCGCGACGCGGGCCCGCGCCGCGATGAACCTCGACCGTGCCGACATGGACGTCGTCGCGCAGGAGACCGCGGAGGAGGCGATCGCGGTGGCCCGCGCGATCGACGCCCCCGACGTCGAGGCCGACGCCCTCACGACGCTCGCGGTGCTCGAGGTCGACGACGCGGACCGCGCCGCCCAGCTCCTCGCGAACGCGCGCGAGCGCGCCCAGGCCGCGGGCGACCTCCTCACCGAGATGCGCTGCTGGTACAACATCGCGGCCAACCGCTACTACTCGGGGGACCTCGGGCAGGCCCTCGTCGAGGCGCACACGGGGCTCGAGCACGCCGTCGCGGCCGGGCTCGGCTGGAACGGGTACGGCGTCGAGCTCCGACTCTTCGGCGAGCTCGTCCGGTACGCCACGGGCGACCTCCGCCCGCCGCCCACGTCCCCCGACCCCATGCCGCCGAGCGCGGTCGCCGCTCTCTCGGCCGCCCAGCTCTACGCGGCCGTCGCGCGCGGCGACGAGGGCGTGATCGAGCGTGCTCGCGCGCTGCGTCCCGAGTGGCGGCGCGACGGGCAGATCGCGCTCATCGCGGGCGGATGCATGATCGACGCGCTCGTCTGGACGGGCCAGCGCGAGGAGGCCCTGTCGCTCGCGCAGGAGCTGATCGTCTACCTGGGCCGCACGTGGAGCGACTACTTCCTGGGCCGGATCTGGATCTCGGCGCTCGCCCTGACGGCGCTCGCCGACGCGACCGAGGAGCGCCGCCTCGTGGGTGCCCCCGTGGACGACCTGGTCGCGCAGGGAGGCGCCCTCCTCACCGAGGCGGAGACCACGGCCCAGCGGGGGCGGCCGCGCGGCGGCCGGCTCGGGCCCGAGGGCATCGCGTGGCTCGTGCGGGCCCGCGCCGAGCACAGCCGCCTCACGGGGACGAACGACCCGGTCCTCTGGCAGGAGGCCACAGCCGCGTTCGACTACGGCTACCGCTACGAGGTCGCCCGGTCCCGCTGGCGCTGGGCCCAGTCGCTGCTGGGCGTCGGGGACCGCGAGGGCGCCGCCGCCCAGGCGGGCGAGGCCCTCGAGGAGGCCGACGACATGGGCGCAGCGCCGCTCGCGAGCGCGTTGCGGGACCTCGCACGACGCGGGCGCCTGGACCTGCCGGGCCTGCGCCGCGGCACCACGACCGTGCTGACGGACCGTGAGGCGGAGGTCCTGCTGCTCGTCGCGCAGGGCCTGACCAACCGGCAGATCGGCGAGCGCCTGTTCATCAGCGGGAAGACCGTGAGCGTCCACGTCTCGAACGTCCTGGCCAAGCTGGGCGCCTCGGGCCGCACGGAGGCCGTGTCGATCGCGCACCACCGAGGGCTGATCGAGGTCTGACGGCCGCGCGTGTGGTTCGCTGGTCGCCATGAGCGCCCCGGCCCCTGGAACCCTCGTCCTGCTGCGCCACGGGCAGAGCGTCTACAACGCCGAGAACCGGTTCACCGGGCTGCTCGACGTCGACCTCTCCGACCACGGTGTCCGCGAGGCCGAGCAGGCGGGCTCGGAGCTGGCCGCGGCCGCCGCGCAGGACCCGACGCTGGTCCCCGACCGTGTACTGACCTCGCCGCTCGTCCGGGCCTCGGCGACCGCGGCGATCGTCGCGGCACGACTCCCGGGTCCCCCTCCCCTCGTCCCCGAGTGGCGTCTGGTCGAGCGGCACTACGGCGCGTTCACCGACGACCTGCGCGAGTCCGTCCGGGCCGAGTTCGGCGAGACCGCGTACTGGGAGTACCGGCGCTCGTTCGACCACCGGCCGCCGCCCGTCGAGGAGGGCAGCGAGGCGGCGGCGCGGGTGGCGGACACCTTCTCCCGCCTGCCCGACGCCGCCCGCGTCGGCATGCGCCGCGACACCGAGTCGCTCGCGGACGTCGTCGACCGCCTCGCTCCGCTGTGGACGACGGTTCGCCAGGCCCTCGACCGCGGCGAGAACCTCCTCGTCGTGGCGCACGGCAACTCCCTGCGGGCGTTCGTCATGCTCGTCGACCGGCTCACGGCCCCCGAGGTCCAGGTCCTCAACGTCCCCACGGGCCTCCCGCTCGTCTACCGCTTCGAGCGCCAGGTGCCCGACGACGCAGCGCACCCGGGCGGGGACGCCCACCCGGGTGCGCGGCCAGGCGCTCAGGCGGTCGGAGCCCACCTCGTTCCCGTGAGCCGCGGCGGGCTCTACCTCGACGCGGACCGTGCGGCGGCCGAGCTGGCCGACCTGGAGCGGCGTGGTGGGACGTGAGTCACGAACCCACGCGCAGGCCCCCGTCGCTCGTGGGGCTCCTCTCCACCATGCAGTACGTCAGGCCGGCCGTGGCCGCGACGATCCGGTCTTCGTCCTCGGCCGAGAGGCGCTCGCTGAAGGACCATTCGGTGGCGGCCCTGCTCGCCTGGCACTCGAACAGGACGATGTCTCCGCTCGTGTCCAGGACGGAGACGTCCTCGTTCGGGAGGGACTCGAGGAACGCCGCCCATCGGGGGTCCTCCGCCTGGCTCTGGATCGCGACCCGGCTCCGCGTGTCGTAGGACACCGCGCACCCGTCGACCCGCTCCGTGCAGGGCCCTGTCGCGGAGTGGTCATCCGTGAAGGAGGCCGCCATCACGGGCGCGAACGACGTCTCCTTCGTCAGCGCGAGAGCGAAGGGCACCCGCGTGCGCTGGGGGATCGTCAGCGTGGGGACGAGCAGGGACGTGCCGGCCGTCCCGTCGACCTGCGTGAAGGGGTCCCAGGACCGGACGGACGTGGTCCGCGCGTCGTCGACGTGCTCGCTGATCGTGGTGCCGAAGACGAACCGACCTTCCTCGGTGTCGACGACCGCGGCGGAACCGAGGGTGGAGACGACGACCGTCGTCGGTCCTGCCCCACCTCGGAGCCGTCTGAGCTCGGCATCGTCCCCGGCGATCACCTGGATGCGCTGATCCTCGACCGGCCCGTAGCCGAGTTCGGCCATCCACCTGATCGTCTCCGGGTCGTCCCGGTCGACGGACTCGACCGAACCGCCGGCCGAGAGCTCGACCGTCGAGACGATCAGGAACCGGTCGCCGTGCGCCCCGGTCTCGATGCCCGTGTCGAGCACGACGGACTCGTCCGGGAGCTCATAGGTCGCCGCCTCGGCCACGGCCGTGATCCCGGGAGCCACCTCTCGATGCACGATCTCGGTGCGCAGGGTCTCGTACGTCGCCGCAGGGACGAGGTCGTGAGCCACTCGGCCGGGGAGGCCGCTCGCGACCCCGACCCCCAGGACGGCGCACGCGGCGAGCACCGCGGTCCCGGTGACGGCCCGCCGGGTCGTGGCCTTGCGTCGGCTCGTGATGAGCACGACGGGGAGGTCGAGCGTCGAGGGGGGGACGGAGTCGGCCGCAGCGTGCAGACGGTCGAAGAGGTCGTCGTGCGATCCGGTCATGAGGAGCTGCCCTTTCGGGAGGAGTCGTCGAGGATCGTGCGGAGCCGGACCAGAGCCCGAGAAGCGGTCGACTTCACGGTGCCGACGGGGATGCCGAGCTCTGCCGAGACCTCGGCCTCCGAGAGGTCGAGCATGTGCCGCATCACCACGACACGACGTTGCTTGAGGGGGAGCTGCAGGAGGGCGCGGACGACGAGGTCGCGGTCGTCGACGGCGGTGGGAGCAGCACCCACCGAGGCGCCGGCACCTGGCGCGCCCGTGATCCCCTCGGAGTGGTCGCGGAGGTCGTCCGGGCCGGACAGCACCTCGCGGCGGGTGCGCCGCCACGTGTCGATGCGCAGGTTTGCGAGGATCCGACGGGCATAGACGAGCGGGTCGCCGTCGCGCGCCCTGGACCATGCCCGGAAGGTGCGTTCGAACGTCTGCTGCGTGAGCTCCTCCGCGCGGTGCTGGTCACCGCACAACAGGTACGCCATGCGGTGCAGCGGGCCGACGGCCTGCTCCATGAAGATCGTGAACTCGGCGTTCCGGGTCGCGTGCAGCACCATGTCCTGCGGCGCGTGGTCGCCGTCGAAGTCCGGGTCGGCCCGGTCGGGACCGTCCTCGGCGGGCACGCCTCGCGGGCCGTCCGTCGCACTGCCACCCACGAGCGGCAGGACCACGGTCACGGCGGCACTCCGGTCGCCGTGGGGCGCAGGATCCGGTCCGCGAGCCCCGGCCGCCGGGACTCCAGCAGCTCGACGTCGCGTTGCACCGCGTCGAGGACGTGCCTGCTCAGGACCGAGCGCAGCTCAGGCGTGAAGCCGTCACGGCTGCGCACGCCAGCAACCTCCGCGCCCTGCTCGAGCCGGTCCAGGGCCACGATGCGGTCGAGCAGCCTCAGGATCTCGACCCGTTCGGCCCGCCCCGTCGTGTACGCGGCGACCACCCGGTCCGCGAGCGCCCGCTGGGCGCCCGGGACGCCCTGGGCGCCCGGAGGGCAGAGGCGTGCCCCGTCCAGCAGGACAAGGCCCAGCGGTCTGCGCACCACCAGCCACCCCCTGTCGTCGTCGGTCGGCTCGACCCGGGCGCCACGCACCGTGACGTACGGCGACGCGAGCGACCACAGGACGATGATCGCGCACGCGGGCAGTGCGAGAGCGAGGAGGACCACGCTGAGGACGGGTTGTGGTGAGGGCAGGGTCAGGCCGACCGCCAGGAGCGAACCCCCGACGGCCACGACCACGACCCCGACCGACCCCGCCGGCCCCCTGTCCAGCCTGTCCCGGAGCCGCCCCCTGACGGCTCGAGACCTCGCTGGAGCTGGTCCTGACGACGCGCTGCCGCCCCCTGCGGCCCGTGCGCCGGACGTGCTCGGCGGAGGTCGGTACGTTGTCCTCACGACCAGAACACGCAGCCGACGGCACGAAGGTTCCACCCGGGCGGGTACCAGTTTTCCTCCCGGGTTCTCACAGGCACCACCGAGGTTCCTCGCACGTGCCGCACACATAACCTACGCATCCGTAGGTTACGGTGTAGTAGTGAACACCTTGGCAAAGCAGCCCTGGCTGAGTCGGTACTCCCCAGGGGTTCCCGCAACCGTCGACGTCCCCGACGAGCCCGTGACCGCGGCGCTCGCCCGAGCCGCCGCCCGCTGGCCCGACCGGGTCGCGGTCGACTTCTTCGGTGCCACCGTCACGTACGCACACCTGGTCGAGAAGGTGGACCGCGCCGCGAGCGCCCTGTCGTCGCTCGGCGTGCGCCGCGGCGACCGTGTCGCACTCGTGATGCCCAACAGCTCCTCCCACCTCGTCGCGTTCTACGCCGCGCTCCGTCTCGGCGCGACGGTCGTCGAGCACAACCCCACGTACTCGTCCGACGAGCTGGCCCACCAGCTCGCGGACTCGGGGGCGACCGTCGCGCTCGTCTGGCAGAAGGCCGTCCCCACGGTCCTCGCCGCGAAGCCCGGCACCGAGCTGCGTACGGTCGTCTCGGTCGACATCGCCCGCGACCTGCCGCTCGTCAAGCGCGTCGCGCTGCACCTGCCCGTCAAGGCGGCGCGCACCCAGAAGGCCGCGCTGCGCGGCCCGGCGTCCGCCGGCGTCCCCGACTGGCACCGGCTCGTCGCGAGCGCAGGACCGCTCGACCCGTCCACGCCCCAGCCCGTGGCCGACGACGTCGCCCTCCTCCAGTACACGGGCGGCACGACGGGCACGCCCAAGGGCGCGGTCCTGACGCACCGCAACCTCGTCGCCAACACCGTGCAGGGTCAGGCGTGGGCGTCGTTCCGCGAGGGCGAGGAGACCGTCTACGGGGTCCTGCCGTTCTTCCACGCTTTCGGCCTCATGTTCTGCCTGACCCTCCCCGCGCGCATCGGCGCGACGCTCGTCGCGTTCCCCAAGTTCGACGCCGAGTCGTTCCTGGCCGCGCAGAAGCGTCGCCCTGCGACCTTCCTCCCGGGCGTCGCCCCCATGTTCGACCGCATCGCGGCCGCGGCGGCCAAGGCCCGCACGGCGGGCAGGCCCGTGGACCTGCACTCGATCCGGCTCGCCTTCGCGGGGGCGATGCCCATCAGCCCGACGACGGCGCGCACCTGGGAGGAGGCGACCGGCGGCCTGCTCATCGAGGGCTACGGCATGACCGAGACCTCCCCCGTCGCGCTCGGCAACCCCGTCTCGGTCGACCGCCGTCCCGGCACGCTGGGCCTGCCGTTCCCGAGCACCGACATCCGGGTCGTCGACCAGGACGACCCGACGAGGGACGTCGCCCCGGACGAGGACGGCACGGTCCGCGGCGAGCTGCTCATCCACGGGCCGCAGGTCTTCCAGGGCTATTGGAACCGCCCCGAGGAGACGGCTCACCAGCTCCTCGACGGCGGGTGGCTGCGCACGGGCGACGTCGTGACCGTGGACGCAGACGGTGTGGTCACGCTCGTCGACCGCATCAAGGAGATGATCATCACCGGCGGGTTCAAGATCTACCCGTCGCAGGTCGAGGACCACCTGCGCCTCATGCCGGGGATCCGGGACGTCGCCGTCGTGGGCCTGCCCGGCGAGGGCTCGGACGAGCGCGTGGCCGCGGCCGTCGTGCTCGACGAGGACCAGGGCACCGCGAGCGGTCTCCCGATCGACCTCGCGGCCGTGCGCGAGTGGGGCGAGCAGAAGCTCGCGCGCTACGCGCTGCCCAAGCACCTGTTCGTCGTACCCGACCTGCCGCGCTCGCAGATCGGCAAGGTGCTGCGCCGCGTCGTGCGGGAGAACGTGCTGGGCAAGCCGACCGACGGCGACGGTCCGGGGCACCCGACGGGCGGCGCGACACCGACCACCTGACGGTCCTCAGGGAGCCAGCAGGACGCGGACGTGCGCCGCGATGTCGTCGCGCACGAGCCGCATGCGCTCCATGCCCTCGATCCCGCGCAGCGAGGGCTCGTCGGTGTCCCAGACCACGACGGGCGTCCCGTCGTCGGTGGTCACCTGCGCCTCGCGGCCGAGGACGACCACGACGTCCGCGGCCGCGACCAGCTCCGGGGTCAGGGGCTTGGGGTGCTCGCCCGACAGGTCGACGCCGACCTCCTCGAGCGACGCGACCGAGAGCGCGTTGAGGCTCGACCCGGGCGAGGTCCCGGCCGAGTCGACCTGGACGTCGGGCGCGATCTTCCGGGCCAGCCCGGCGGCCATCTGCGACTTGCCGCCGTTCTTGACGCACACGAACAGGACGGATCGGGGGGTGCTCATCAGGGGCCTCCTGGTCGTCGGCCGACCGGTCGTCGGCCGACGTCCGGCCGTGCTGGTCGCGGGTCCCAGGCTACCGGTGGAGCACCGAAGGACCCGAGGGTCAGAGGGTCGAGCCGGGCGAGACGACCTCCCACGTCCCGAGCTGCGTGAACCCGGCGCGGGCGGCGAGGGCGCGGGACGCGGCGTTGTCGACCTGGCAGCGGTACTGCGGCTCGTAGCCCTGCGACAGCGCGTAGCGGCTGATCGCCCGGACGACCCGACGGGCGTGACCCTTCCCCCGTGCGTCGGGGAGCGTCAGGACACCCGTGTCCGCCAGGCGGGAGTCCCCCCAGGGGTACATGCTCGCGGCGGCCACGAGCCGCTCGCCCTCGAACGCACCGAGCACGGCCCAGTGGTCCAGCTCGACGTACGCGTCGTCGAGGTCCTGCTCGGGGGCGCTCGCCTCGAACACGGAGAAGGCCGCGGCGTCCTGGGCGCTCAGCCGCCGCACGGTGGGCACGTCGTCCTCGGCGAGCAGGGCGGCCGTGGTGTGCTCCGTGAGGTGGAAGACGCAGTCGGCCTCGTGGAGCGCGACGCCAGCCTCCTGCAGCGCCCGACGCACCGACGCCTCGGTGACGGCCCGCGGCCCGGCCAGCTCCAGGAGACCCGCGACCTGCGGGGTCACCGCGACGAGGACGGCTCCGGGCCCGTCGGTGGGGGCGGCCGGGTCGGCAGGGCCGCCCGAGGCGACCGCGCCACGGGTCGTCAGCACCGTGACGCGACGGTCCTCGGGCAGACCCGGGTTGCTCACGACCGTGAGCGACGCGTCCCGGTGCAGGACATCACCGCCCACGAGCGGCGCGCGCCAGAAGTCGGTGATCGTCTGGGAGAACATGGGCGGGCTCCTCGGAGGTCGCGGGCAGCGACCTGCTGCGCGTTCCGCACGGTACAGGTGCCCCGGAGCGCGCTCACTCCCTTTTCACCGGCCCCCCGAGCACCCTTCGTCCCACGGCGGGCGAGCCGGTCGATCTGCGAGCCGCGCAACGAGACCAGGGCGTGCTCGGTCCCGGAGAGGCCCGCCCTCAGCCCCCGATCCCGTCCAGGAACCGGATGACCCGCTCGGTGAGCAGGCGCGCCGCGTGCTCGTCGTACGAGGGCAGGCTCGCGTCGGCGAACAGGTGCGCGTCCCCGGGGTAGAGGAACAGCTCGGCCTCACCGGGGGCGGCCTCGACCAGGGCCCGGGCGGCGTCGAGGTCGCCCTCGTCGACGAAGATCGGGTCCGCGTCCATGCCGTGGATCTGCACGGGGACCCCGAGCGGCCAGCCGTCGCCGAACTCCGACGTCGGGATGCACGAGTAGAAGAGCAGCGCGCCCCGCGCACCCTCGCGGGTCTGCGCGAGCATCTGCGCGGGCACCACCCCGAGCGAGAACCCCGCGAAGACCAGCTCCTCGGGCAGCCCGTCCGCGACCGTGGCGCCGCGGGACAGGATCGTGTCGAACCCGATCTGCTCGACGTACCCCATGCCGCTCTCGATGTCGGGGAACGTCCTGCCCTCGTACAGGTCCGGCAGGTGCACGACGTGCCCGGCCTCGCGCAAGGTCTCCGCGAACGCGCGGACCCCGGGCGTCAGCCCGAGCGAGTGGTGGAAGAGCAGTACCTCGGCCATGGGGGCTCCTTCGCGTCACGGGCGCCGGGGGGCGGCGCCGCCCTCCCGATCATCGCGCAGACCACCCGCGCGCGCCGGGCGCGGGGGCACCGCGGGGCCCCCGCGCCGGGCGGCGCTGCCTCAGCGCACGACCGGCACCGGCCCCAGCCGTCGCAGCAGCGCGAGGCGGCTCGCCGTGCGCTCGACGTCGAGCGCGACGCCCTCCTCGCCGTGCCGGCGCAGCGTCTCGTCAGGGTCCTGGTGGGCCAGGACGTGCAGCGGCACGTCGCGGTCGCACAGGACGTCGACGAGGTTCGCGAACCGCTGCCCCGTGTCGGGGGCCCGCGCGCCCAGGGCCGGGACGCCGTCGAGCACCACGGACCCGAAGCGGTCGGCGAGGTGCAGGACGTCCGCGACCGCGGTGCGCCCCGCGCACCAGTGCTCGAACCCGAGCCACACCACGGCGTCCCGGACGGCGAGGACCGGGTGCTCGCGCGACCCGATGCGCACGGTCGTCGCCTCGGCGGGCTCGGGGCGTGCGAGGCCGGCGGCCGCGAGCCGCGCGTCCGTCGCGGGCCACACGAACGCACCGCCACGGAACCCGCACACGTCCTCGCTGGGCGAGCGCCGGTGGTCGCGGTCGCCGCCGATCTCGACGAGGTCGAGGCGCGCGGTCAGCAGGTCGATCGTCGGGACGAACAGGTGGTGGTAGGCCGGGCTCGGCATGAGGCCCGACGGCGGGTAGTTCGACGTCAGGACCACGTGCACCCCACGCTCGTCGAGGGCCCGGACGGCACGGGCCACGAGCATCGCGTCGCCCGCGTCGTGCACGTGGAACTCGTCGAAGCACACGAGCCGGGCCTCGCCGAGGATCGCGTCGAGCGCCGCGTCGATCGACCCGCGGTGGAAACGCTCGCCGTGCAGGCGGCGCAGGAAGTCGTGGAAGTGGACACGAACCGTCGTGTTGGTGGGGCCCACGAGCGGGGCGACCGCAGCGAGGAACACGTCCATGAGCCAGGTCTTGCCGCGCCCCACGGGGCCCCAGAGGTACAGGCCGCTCAGGTCGGGCGCCGGGCCGGCGAGCCGTCCCGCCAGGACGTCGAGGGC
Source organism: Oerskovia sp. USHLN155 (assembly GCF_037145535.1). Taxonomy (NCBI): domain Bacteria; kingdom Bacillati; phylum Actinomycetota; class Actinomycetes; order Micrococcales; family Cellulomonadaceae; genus Oerskovia; species Oerskovia sp. USHLN155. The sequence goes on along the minus strand of NZ_JBBCXG010000005.1, from coordinate 40,575 downwards.
CAGGGCCGCGGGCTCCTGGCCGGGATCGACCGAGAATCCGCGCCGGGCGGCGTCCAGCCCGACGGCGTCGCGCACCACGGTCGGCGGGTCCGCCGGGGCGTCGATCAGGCCCCTCGGGCGTGCCTCGTCCACGCGTCCGAGGGTACGCGACGCCCGAGCCGCGAGGGCCGAGCCCGCTCGACCTCAGCAGGGGCCCAGGTGTGTGCCCGGGCCCCTGCTGACGACCGATCCGTGCGCGCCGCCCGCCGGCTCACGGGGTGAGCCGACGGGAGCGGCGAGCTCCGCCGTCGGGCCGTGGAGAAGGACCAGGCTCAGGCGAGCGCCTTGGCCTTGAGCGACGCGAACTCGTCGGGCGTGATGGTGCCCGCGTCGAGGAGAGCCTTGGCCGAGGCGATCTGGTCGGTCGCGGACTGCCCGCCCGTCGCGACCTCCCGGATGTAGGAGTCGGCCTGCGCCTTGGCCGCGCTGGCCGCCGCGAGGTGCCGCTCCGTCATGCCCCTGCCGCGGGCGATGATGTAGATCAGCGCCGTGAGGAACGGGATGAAGACCAGACCCACGATCCACAGCGCCTTCCACCAACCGCTGAGCGTGTGGTCGCGGAACAGGTCGGTCAGGATCTGGAAGAGCACCATCAGGTACGCGATGAAGACGAACCACCAGATCAGAAGCCAGAAGAAGTCCCAGAATTCCATGGTGAAGCCCCGTTCGACGATCTCCGGCGCTCGCGAGCGCGAGGCGCTGAGGTCAGGTTAGTGACGGGCGTCACGATGCGCGCGGCGAAACGGGCGGGTTCCGGGGGAAGCGCCCCTGATGCGCGATCCTCACACGCGCGGCGGGGCGGTGCTGCTGCGGACCGTCAAGGTCGTGGGGACGAGCGTCGTGCCGGGCTCGGGGGCGCCGTCGTCGGAGCGGACCTGCCGCAGGACCCCGTCGACGCACCGGCGCCCGACCTGCGTGAAGTCCTGGTGGACCGTGGTCAGGGGCGGGCTGTAGGAGCCCGCGTCGGGCACGTCGTCGAACCCGACGACACTCACGTCCCCCGGCACGTCGCGGCCCCTCTCGCGCAGCGCCCGCAGGATGCCGAGCGCCATCTGGTCGTTCGCGGCGAAGACGGCCGTGCACCCCGGCTCGTCCGCGAGCAGGAGCCCGGCCCGGTAGCCGGACTCGGCGCTCCAGTCGCCCCGGATGAGCGGGGGCGTGTCCCGTCCGGCGTCCGCGAGCGCCCCCTGCCAGGCGTCCACGCGTCGCTGCGACGCGAACGAGTCCTCGGGGCCGGCGACGTGCCACACGGTGCGGTGCCCCAGGCCCAGGAGGTGGTCGACGGCGCTGCGCGCCCCGGCCGCCTGGTCGGTGTCGACCACGACGTACTCGGAGCCCGCGTCGGAGTCGACGACCACGACCGGGATGCCCGGCGGGAGGGCGATGTGCGAGCGGCCCAGGAGGTGCACCTCCATGACGATGATGACGGCGTCGACCGCCAGCTCCCCGAGCCGCGAGAACGCCCCCTCGACACCGCCGGGGGTGGGGACCGCGACCGGGATGAGGGTGATCGCGTACCCCTCCTCGGCAGCCGCGACCGAGATCGCGTCGAGCGTGCGCATGTTGCCGGTCGTCGAGAGGGTGAACATGATGACGCCGATGGTCCGGAACTCGCCCCACTTGAGGGCGCGGGCGGCGCCGTTGGGCCGGTAGCCGAGCTGCTTCATGGCGTCGAGGACCTGCTGACGTGTCTCCTCCACGACGCCCGCGTGACCGTTCGAGACGCGCGAGACGGTCTGCGCGGAGACTCCCGCGAGCTTCGCGACGTCGGCCATCGAGGCGCGGCGTACCCGCTTCGGGGTGTTCGTCGTCATCGGGCTGCTTCCTCCAGAGATCCGCACCCTCCGGCCCGACGCTCGCCCGAAGCTTCTCCGCCTGCGGACTTGACGCGCCCGCCGAACGGGTGTGACGATCAGGCTAGTCGATGTTTACGCAAACATCCATCGAGGTTCGTTCGGATGTTTGCGTAAACCTCCTCGGAACAGAGTTGATCCGCACCAGGACGTCGAACAACAACGTTCGACCCGCCGAGACCAGCAAGGACTCGTCATGACAGTGATGTCACCACCGACGGCCACACCCACCGGTGCGCCCGCCGGCGCCCGACCACCCCGCCCCCGCCGCACCGGGCGGTCGTGGAAGGGCTGGGGCTTCATCGGCCCCTTCATGCTCGTCTTCGCGCTGGTGTTCCTCGCGCCGATCGCCTACTCGATCTACCTGAGCCTGTTCCGCAAGCAGATGATCGGCGGGAACTCGTTCGTCGGGCTCGAGAACTACCAGCAGGCGTTCTCCGACCCGCAGTTCTGGTCGGCCGTGGGACGCGTCGCCCTGTTCCTCGTCGTCCAGGTCCCGATCATGCTCGTCATCGCACTGATCGTGGCCCTCGCGGTCGACTCCGGACGGCTCTACGGGAGCAACTTCTTCCGTATCTCGATCTTCCTGCCCTACGCCGTGCCCGCCGTCGTCGCGACGCTCATGTGGGGGTTCATGTACGGCACGCGGTTCGGGCTGGTCGGCAACATCAACGACGCGTTCGGCATCGACCTGCCCAACCCGCTGTCGCCCGACCTCGTCCTCGCGTCGATCGGCAACATCGTCACGTGGGAGTTCGTGGGCTACAACATGCTCATCTTCTACGCCGCGCTGCGCGTCATCCCTCGCGACCTGTACGAGGCCGCCGAGCTCGACGGCGCGAGCCAGCTCCGCGTCATCACCGCGATCAAGATCCCCGCGATCCGCGGCTCGCTCGTCGTCGCGACGATCTTCTCGATCATCGGCAGCTTCCAGCTCTTCAACGAGCCGAGCATCCTCAAGAGCCTCGCGCCCAACGCGATCACGACCTACTTCACCCCGAACCTCTACGCCTACAACCTGTCGTTCTCCGGGCAGCAGTTCAACTACTCCGCGACCGTCGCGATCATCATGGGCGTCCTCACCATGATCGTGGCGTACGTCGTCCAGCTGCGTGGCATGAAGAAGGAGAGCTGAACGATGTCCGCCTCCCCCGTGACCCTTCGCCCCGCGAGCCGTCGCTCGCCCTCCGCGCTCCGGCCCGACCGGCGCGGCAGCGTCGAGAAGCCGCGCCGCAACGTCCTGCTGACCGTCCTCGTCGGGATCGTGCTGGTCTACAGCCTCGTCCCGCTCGTCTGGCTCGTCATCAACGCGACCAAGACCCAGTCGAGCCTCCTGAGCTCGTTCGGCCTCTGGTTCAGCGGCGACTTCAGCCTGTTCAGCAACATCGCCGACACCCTCACCTACGACGACGGCATCTTCGTCCGCTGGCTCGGGAACACCCTGCTGTACGTGGTGCTCGGCGCGGGCGGGGCGACCTTCCTCGCCGTGCTCGGCGGCTACGCGCTCGCCAAGTTCGACTTCCCCGGCAAGCGCGCGATCTTCGCCGTCGTGATCGGCGCCGTGGCCGTCCCGGGCACCGCCCTCGCGGTCCCGACGTTCCTGCTGTTCAGCCAGATGGGGCTGACCAACACCCCGTGGTCGGTCATCATCCCCTCGCTCATCTCGCCCTTCGGGCTCTACCTGATGTGGACCTTCGCGGCCGACGCGATCCCCACCGAGATGCTCGAGGCCGCCCGCATGGACGGAGCCGGGGAGTACCGGACGTTCTTCAGCGTCTCCCTGCCCCTGCTCGGCCCCGGCATCGTCACCGTGCTGCTCTTCACCATGGTCGCGACCTGGAACAACTACTTCCTGCCCCTGATCATGCTCAAGGACCCGAGCTGGTACCCCCTGACGCTCGGCCTGAACGCCTGGAACGCGCAGGCCGCCACCGCAGGTGGTGAGGCGATCTTCCACCTGGTCATCACTGGCGCGCTCCTGACGATCCTGCCGCTCATCGTGGCCTTCCTCTTCCTCCAGCGCTTCTGGCAGACCGGCCTGGCCGCCGGCAGCGTCAAGGCCTGACGAGCCCGGCACGAACACCCCGCACCACCCGGACCCGGGTCCCCGGGACGGCCCCTTCGTCTCACGACGACGTGAAAGGAACACCTCATGAAGACCCCCTCCGGGCGCGCGGCGCTGCGCGCCACCGCCCTCACCGCGACCCTGGCGCTCGCCCTCACCGCCTGCAGCTCGGGCGACTCGGGCGGCGGCTCGACCGACGCCTCGCCCGACGCGGTCAAGGCAGCCCTCGAGGAGGGCGGCAAGATCACGGTGTGGGCCTGGGAGCCCACGCTCGAGGCGGTCGTCGACGGCTTCGAGGACAAGTACCCCAACGTCGACGTCGAGCTCGTCAACGCGGGGACGGGCAACGACCAGTACACCGCCCTCCAGAACGCCGTCTCGGCCGGCTCGGGCGTGCCCGACGTCGCCCAGATCGAGTACTACGCCCTGCCGCAGTTCGCCCTGTCGGAGGCCGTGGCCGACCTGAGCGCGTACGGCGCCTCCGACCTCGACGGGACGTTCACGCCCGGCCCGTGGTCCGCCGTGCACTCCGGCGACGGGATCTACGGCCTCCCCATGGACTCGGGCCCCATGGCCCTGTTCTACAACAAGGAGATCTTCGACAAGCACGGCGTCGCGGTCCCCACGACGTGGGACGAGTACCTCGCTGCAGCCCGCACCCTGCACGCCGCGGACCCGAACCTCTACATCGCCAACGACACGGGTGACGCCGGCTTCACGACCAGCCTGATCTGGCAGGCCGGCGGCCAGCCGTACCAGGTCGACGGCTCGGACGTCACGATCGACTTCACGGACGAGGGCTCGACGGCGTTCGCCACCACGTGGGACCAGCTGGTCTCCGAGGACCTCGTCGCGCCCATCAGCTCGTGGAGCGACGAGTGGTACCAGGGCCTCGGCAACGGGACCATCGCGACCCTCGCGATCGGCGCCTGGATGCCCGCCAACCTCGAGTCGGGCGTGCCCGACGGCGCGGGCAAGTGGGCGGTCGCCCCCCTGCCGCAGTGGAAGGCCGGCGAGGACGCGAGCTCCGAGAACGGTGGCAGCTCGCTCGCCGTCCCGGCCGCGAGCAAGCAGCAGGCTCTCGCCTACGCGTTCCTCGACTACGCGAACGTCGGTGAGGGCGTGCAGACGCGCGTCGACGGCGGCGCGTTCCCCGCGACGTCGGCCGAGCTGGCCTCGGACGAGTTCCTCGGCACCGAGTTCCCGTACTTCGGCGGCCAGAAGGTCAACGAGGTCTTCGCGGAGTCCGCGGAGAACGTGCGCGAGGGCTGGTCGTACCTGCCGTTCCAGGTCTACGCGAACAGCATCTTCAACGACACGGTCGGCAAGGCGTACGTCTCGGACGAGACCATCGCGGGCGGCCTCGCGGCCTGGCAGGACGCGTCGGTCAAGTACGGCAACGAGCAGGGCTTCTCGGTCAACAAGTAGTCCCGCACGGGTGCCGGCCGACCATCCGGCCGGCACCCGCCCCCGGGGCGGCGCTGCCCGCCCCCACGCACCAGAACGAAGGAAGTCACCATGTCATCGACCCCCACGCCGCACCGTTGGTTGCGGTGGCCCGAGGACCGCGCGACGCCGCGCCTCGGCTTCGGAGCGGACTACAACCCGGAGCAGTGGCCCCGCGAGGTGTGGGCCGAGGACGTGCGGCTCATGCGGGCCGCAGGGGTCAACATCGTCTCGGTCGCGATCTTCTCGTGGGCCCGGCTCCAGCCGACGGCCGACTCCTGGGACTTCGCCTGGCTCGACGAGATCATGGACCTGCTGCACGCGAACGGCATCGCGGTGGACCTCGCGACCGCGACCGCCTCCCCTCCCCCGTGGCTCACGACCGCCCACCCCGAGATCCTGCCCGTGACCGCGACGGGCGAGACCCTGTGGCCGGGCGCACGCCAGCACTGGCGCCCCACCTCCCCCGTGTTCCGCGAGCACGCGCTGCGGCTCGTGCGCACCATGGCCGAGCGCTACGGCGACCACCCGGCACTGGCCGCGTGGCACGTGTCGAACGAGCTGGGCTGCCACAACGTCTACGACTACAGCGACGACGCGGCCGACGCCTTCCGCCGGTGGCTGCGCGACCGCTACAGCACGCTCGACGAGCTGAACCACGCGTGGGGCACGGCGTTCTGGTCGCAGCGATACAGCGCGTGGGACCAGGTCCTGCCGCCGCGCCTCGCGGCCTCGCACCCCAACCCCACGCAGCAGCTCGACTTCAAGCGCTTCTCGTCCGACGCGCTCAGGTCGTACCTGCGCGCCGAGCGCGACGTCCTGCGCGACCTGACCCCGGACGTCCCCGTGACCACGAACTTCATGGTCATGGGCGAGACCAAGGGCATGGACTACGTCGGCTGGGCCGACGAGATCGACTTCGTGTCCAACGACCACTACGTCCTGCCGGGTGTCCAGGCGCACGACGAGCTGTCGTTCTCCGCGAACCTGACGGGCCACATCGCGGGCGGTCTGCCCTGGTTCCTCATGGAGCACTCGACGAGCGCCGTGAACTGGCAGCCGATCAACGTCGCCAAGAAGCCGGGCGAGCTGGTCCGGGACTCCCTGACCCACGTCGCGCACGGCGCCGACGCGGTCTGCTTCTTCCAGTGGCGCCAGTCCCGCGCGGGCGCCGAGAAGTACCACTCGGGCATGGTCCCGCACGCCGGTGAGGACAGCCAGGTGCACCGCACGGTGCGCGAGCTCGGGGCGACGCTGGGCGCGCTCGCGGAGATCGCGGGCTCGGAGCAGGTCCCCGCGCGTGCCGCGATCCTGTTCGACTGGGAGTCCTGGTGGACGAGCGAGCTCGACTCGCACCCCAACAACTCCCTGCGGTACCGCCAGGAGGCCCTCGACTGGTACTCGGCGTTCCTCGCCGCGGGAGTGCGCGCCGACGTCGTCCCGGCCCGTGCGGACCTCTCCGGGTACGACGTCGTCGTCGCCCCCGTGCTGCACGTCGTCCCCGGCGCGCTCGCCGAGCGGCTCCAGGCGTTCGTCGAGGGTGGCGGTCACCTGGTCACGACGTACTTCTCGGGGATCGTCGACGAGCACGACCACATCCACCTGGGCGGCTACCCCGGCGCGTTCACGGACCTCCTGGGCATCCGGGTCGAGGAGTTCGCGCCGCTGCTCGAGGGCGAGACGGTCCTGCTCGACGACGGCAACGAGGGTTCGCTGTGGTCGGAGCCGATCACGGTCACCGACCCGTCGGTCGAGGTCCTCGCCTGGTACAAGACCGGCGAGCACGGTGGGCACCCCGCCATCACGCGCCGGCCCGTCGGGTCGGGCTCGGCGACCTACGTCTCGACGCGCCTCGGCACGGGCCTCGAACCGCTCGTGCGCTCGCTCCTCGACGACGCGCACGTCCCGGGCGACCTGCCCGCCACGGTCCGCGGCAAGGTCGAGCTCGCGGTCCGCGGGACCGACGAGCACGAGTTCTGGTTCCTCATCAACCGCACGGCCGAGCAGGTGGACGTCGACGGCGTCACGGGGGACGTTCTCGTCGGCCGACGCTCGGGCGGAGCACCGGACGCGACGGTCGTCCTGCCGCCCCGCGGCGTCGCGGTCCTGCGCCGGCCGAAGGGCTGACGACAGGTACCCCGTCCGGTCCGGGACCGCCCACCCGACGAGAACCGCACCCCGCACCACAGAACCAGCACCACCGTCACTCCCGCGTCCACGGACCGGCACCTGCCCGCGCGGCACGTGCCGGCCCGTGGCGTGCACGTCGCCAGATCCGCAGAGTAGCGAGAGAGAGGCAGTTCAAGGATGAACGCAGGAGCATCGAGAAGATGGGTCGCCGCACTGAGCGTCGCCGCCGTGACCCTGAGCTGTGGTGCGCTGAGCGCCGTGGCTCAGGCCGCGCCGTCGGGCGGTGCGCTCGCCGCGAGCGCGGCCACTGCCACTGCCGGTGGACCCGACGTGACCGTGCGGCCCGACCCGAGCTACGCCGGCAAGGCGTTCGAGGGCTGGGGGACGAGCCTGGTCTGGTTCGCGAACGCCACGGGCGACTACCCCGACGAGGTGCGCGACAGGCTCGCGGACATGGTGTTCGGCGACGAGGGCCTCAACCTCAACATCGCGCGCTACAACGTGGGCGGCGGGCACGCGCCCGACGTCACGGACTACCTGCGCGCGGGCGGCGCGGTCGAAGGCTGGTGGAACGCGCCCGAGGGCACCACCCGGACCGACGTCGACTGGTGGGACCCCGAGGACCCGGCCGACTGGAACGAGGACGCCGACGCGACCCAGCGCTGGTGGGTCGACCGCATCAAGGACGACGTCGACACGTGGGAGACGTTCAGCAACTCCCCGCCCTACTTCATGACGCCCAACGGCTACGTCTCGGGCAGCTTCAACGCGACCGACGACCAGCTCAAGACCGAGAGCATCGACGACTTCGCGGCGTACATGGTCGGCGTGACGGAGCGGCTCGAGAAGGCGCACGGGATCGAGGTCGGCACGATCGACCCGTTCAACGAGCCCAACACCAACTACTGGCGGACCACGCTCGACTCCTCGGGCAAGCCGACGGGCGGGCGCCAGGAGGGCGCCCACATGGGTCCGGCGCTCCAGCAGAAGGTCATCAGGGCGCTCGACGCCGCGCTCGAGGGGGCCGACACCTCGGCCGGGATCGCCGCCATGGACGAGACGAACCCCGGGACGTTCACGAACAACTGGAACACGTACCCGGCTGACGTCAAGGCCAAGGTCGACCAGCTCAACGTCCACACCTACGGCACGGGCCAGCGCACCGCGGTGCGCGACATCGCCAAGGGCGAGGGCAAGCGCCTGTGGATGAGCGAGGTCGGCGGGTCCTGGAGCAGCACCGGGCAGGACTTCGAGAGCATGGAGTCAGGACTCGGCAGCGCGCAGCACATCGCCGACGACCTGCGCGAGCTCGAGCCTTCGGCGTGGGTGTTCTGGCAGCCCGTCGAGGACTACACCAACATGGCACCGGGCGGCGAGAGCGCCGAGGGCATGAACTGGGGCGAGATCCAGATCCCCTTCGACTGCACCGCCGACGACACGCTCGAGTCGTGCCCCATCTACACCAACACCAAATACCTGACGACGCAGAACTTCACGCACTTCATCGCGCCCGGTGACCGCCTGGTCGGCGTCGACGACACGAACAGCACAGCCGCCGTGACGGCCTCGGGCGACGCCGCGACCGTGGTCCACGTCAACAGCACGACGTCGGAGCGCGCCGTCACGCTCGACCTGTCGGGCTTCGGCAGCATCGAGGCGGGCGCGACCGTGACACCGTTCGTCACGAGCACCGCAGGCGCTCTCGTCGAGGGTTCCCCGGTCGCTGTCGAGTCGGGAGCCGCCACGCTCACGGTCCCGGCCGAGTCCGTCACGACCTTCGTGGTCGACGGCGTCTCGGGGGTCGCGGACGATGCCGCCCTGGTCCAGGAGGGGCACGTGTACCGCCTCCAGGGCGTCCAGTCCGGCAAGTCCCTCGCCCCCGCGGCGAGCGGCCCGGGCGTCGTGATCCGCACGGACGACGCGGCCGCCCCGACCCAGGTGTGGGACCTCACGCCGCTCGGCGCCCCCGAGGGATCCGGGACGCACACGACCCGCTACGCGGTCGCGTCCGCGGCGAACGGAAAGCAGCTCGGCGTGGTCGCCGACGGGACGGCCGTCCTGGTCGAGCCGACGGAGCAGCCCGCCACGACCGCACAGTGGATCCTGTCCACGACCGGTGACCGGACGTACACGCTCGTCAACGCCGAGAGCGGGCGCGTGCTCGAGGTCGGCGGCCAGTCCTCGACCGACGGCGCCCCGGTCTCCACCTACACCGCCAACTCGGGCCAGAACCAGCGCTGGCGCCTGACCGACGAGACCGTGCTCGGCACTACCCCTGTCGAGGCGTTCACCGTGCCAGGGACCGTCCCGACCCTGCCGACCACCGTGGTGCCCGTCTACCGCGACGGTGCCCGCGGCACGCTGCCCGTGACGTGGGACCTCCCGGCCGGGTCGGCCTGGGCCACAGCCGGCACCGTGGAGGTCCAGGGGACGGTCTCGACCCCCGGGGGGACCGTGGCCGCCACGGCCGAGGTCGTCGTCGACACCCTGACCACGACGCTGCCTGCACGTGCCAAGGCCTACGCGGGCGGAACGCCCGTCCTGCCCGCTACGGTCACCGCGGCCACCGCGGGCGGCCGGCAGGTCGAGCGCCCCGTGACCTGGGAGACCGCCCCTGCGGGTGCGTTCGCCGAGGTCGGCGTCGTCGAGCTCGGCGGGACCGCCGACGCGGGGCTGGGTGAGGTCCTGCCCGCGACGGTCCGCGTCCAGGTCACGGCGGCCGTCGACGACGGGGCGACGTCCGCTCCGGGGACGACCGCCTCGGCGACCTTCACCGAGCCGGGCTACTCGGCCACCGGGATCGTCAACGGCATCACGACCGACAAGGCGTGGTCCAACTGGAAGTCCTCGGGGAAGAACACCACCGACACCCTCACGGTCACGCTGCCCGCGGACCGCGACGTCACGCACGTCGTCACGACCTTCTACCGTGACGGCTCGACCGCGAGCTGGTCTCAGAGCCTGCGGGTCCAGGCCCTGGTCGACGGCACCTGGAAGGCCGTGAGCGCATCGGTCGCGGTCACCGACGACGCGAGCCGCGCCCCCGTGGTCGACGTCCCCGTGGACGTGCGCACCTCGTCCGTGCGGGTCGTCATGACCGCGCGCCCCGACACCCACATGGTCGTGAGCGAGGTGCAGGTGCTCGCCAAGGCCCCGGGCACGTCCGCCGACGCGACGCTGTCGGGCCTGACGGTCGACGGCGAGGCCGTCGCCGGGTTCGACCCCGCGACGACCTCCTACCAGGTACCGGCCGAGGCCGGCGTGACGCCCGTCGTGACCGGGGTGGCGACCGACCCCTATGCGACGGTCGCCGTGACGCAGCCGGGTACGGTCCCGGGGACCGCCTCGGTCGACGTGACCGCCGAGGACGGGACCGTGTCGACGACGACGATCGAGTTCGTGACCGAGGCCGACCTGGGGGTCGAGTCGACCGTGCGCACGCAGTGCACGGGGCGCACCGCGACCCTCGTCGTGCGGGCCGTCAACACTGGCGGCACCGTGCTGGACGTCGCGGTCACGACACCGCTGGGCACGAAGACCTTCCGGGACGTCGCGCCCGGGAAGTCGGCGAGCCAGACGTTCTCGGCCCGCGCCCAGACCCTGGCCGCCGGCACCGTCACCGTCACCGCTACCCGCGAGGGCGGCGCGACCTCCACCCAGCAGATCGCCTACCAGCCCGCCACCTGCTGACCCGTCCGCCCACCGTCACCCACAGCAGACGGCGCGCCCTCCTGCCGGGGAGGGCGCGCCGTCGTCGGACCTGCCGCCCGCCGACGGTGACGCCCCCACCTGCCGAGGGCGACCGCCCCGACCGCGGACGGTGACATACCTGCGTGCCGACGGTGACGCGGTGGTCGCCCTCGGCAGGCCGTCGCGTCGTCCCTCGCGGCGGTCCTTGCCGTCACCCTCGGCGGGCCTTCCGTACTCACGAGGAGTGATTCACCCCACGCTTCCCGATGACGGACGCGAGCCCGCAGGCCATACTGATGCGGTGACCGAGGCCCAGGCGATCTTCGAGCTGGTCGAGGCAGGTCTCGGGACCCCGACCGCCGACGAGTCCTTCGACCGCTTCGCCCGCCTGGCCATGCGCCAGCTCGGCGTCCCGACCGCGGCGGTGTCCCTCGTCCTGTCCGACGAGCAGGTCTATCCCGGGGCCCACGGCATGCCCGAGGACATCCAGCTGAGCCGTCGCATGCCGCTCACCCACTCGTTCTGCCAGCACGTGACGAACGACCGCGAGCCGCTCGTCGTACCGGACACCCGCAAGGACGCCCGGGTCTGGGACAACCCGTCCATCCCGGAGTTCGGGGTCCTCGCGTACGCCGGGTTCCCGATCTTCGACCAGCGTGGCCGCGTCGTCGGGACGCTGTGCGCGATGGACGACGAGCCCCACGACTGGACCGACACCGACCTCGCGACCCTCGCCGACCTGACGGCGGCGTGCACGTCCGAGCTCCAGCTGCGCATCGCGCACGAGCGGGCCACGAGGATGCAGAACCTCGCCATCCAGGCGACCCGGCGCAACCGCCTGCTGCTCATGCTCAGCGAGGCCTTCGCCGACGCGACCTCGGTCCAGGACGTGGGCGAGACCCTCGCCTACGTGGCGTCCTCGGCGATCGGGGCGCGGTACGCCGGGCTCGCGGTCGTCGACCCGTCGCGCAAGAGCCTCACGTACACGAGCATGGACCACCTGGAGCCCGCGCTCTCGCCGTCGTACCGGTACGCGCGGGTCGACGACCCGGACCGTGTCCTGTCGTTCGTCGCCCGCACCCAGGAGGCCCTGTTCTTCCGGGACGAGACCGAGATCCTCTCGGCGTTCCCGAACATCTCCGAGTCGCTCGACGAGAGCGTCGGCGCCCGCGCGCTGCTGCCCGTGCTCTCCGGCACGAACCTGCTCGCCGTCATCTTCCTCGGGTGGGAGCAGGGCAAGACCGCCGACGACGAGTCCCTGTCCCGCGCGGGCCTCGCGGGGTTCGTCGCGCACGCCCTCGAACGCGTCAAGCTGCTCGAGGAGCGACGCGACGCGGCCACGACGCTGCAGGCCGCGATGCTCACGGCCCTGCCCGACATCCCGCACCTCGAGCTGGCCTCGACGTACTCGCCCGCGACCCTCACGGACCAGGTCGGCGGCGACTGGTACGACGCGGTCGTGTACGACGAGGACGCGTCGGTCCTCATGATCGGCGACGTGACGGGTCACGACATGCGGGCCGCGGCCGAGATGGGGCAGCTCCGGTCGATGCTCCGCACGTTCGCCTGGAGCCACGACGAGTCGCCCTCGGCACTGCTCCGCCTCCTCGACCGCGCGAACACCGGTCTCTCGCTCCATGCGAGCGGGACCGCGGTCGTCGTCCGGCTCGACCGGCGCGGCGACTTCTACGACCTGTCGTGGTCGAACGCGGGCCACCCGCCACCCCTGATCCTGCGGTCCGACGGGAAGGTCGAGCTCCTCGACACCCGGCCCGACATGATGCTCGGGTTCGTCCCCAACGCCGCGCGCAGCGACCACGTGACCCACCTCGGCCCGGGGGACACCCTCCTGCTCTACACGGACGGGCTCATCGAACGACGCGGGGTCCCCCAGAGCGCGCGCCTGTCCGGGCTCGCCCAGGCCCTCGCGACGCTGCGGCACGGCTCGACGCTCGCGCTCCCGAACGCCCTGGTCCAGCGCCTGGTCGGCAGCGACCAGCGCGACGACATCGCCGTCCTCGCGGTCCGTGTCCGGGCCGCTGTCGACTCCCACCCGACGCCCGCGTGCCCCACCCGGATGACCCGCGACGTCGAGCACACGACCGCGGCGATCTCGCCGGCCCGACGCTGGGTCGACGACATCCTGGAGAGCTGCGGGATCAACCGCGACCAGCGGCGGACCATCATGCTGCTCGCGAGCGAGACCCTGACCAACGCGGTCCAGCACGCGCAGGGACCACTCGAGGCGGTCGTCGAGGTGTGGCCCGCGACCGTCCGGATCGGTGTCCGGGACGCCTCCCCCGACGAGCCGACGCTCCACGACCCCGAGCCGCACGAGACCGGGGGGCGGGGCATCCAGTTCCTCGACCGGTTCGCGGACCGGTGGTTCGTCGAGCAGAAGACGTCGGACGGTCCGGGCAAGACCGTGTGGTTCGAGCTCGCCCGGGAAGAGGCCCTCTCCCGCTGACGGTGTGGGCGGCGCGCGCTACGGTGTGAAGTGGCGCACATCGCCGCGCGCCCACGAGAGGACACCATGACCGAACGCACAGCGACCGTCGCGGACGAGGACCTCGGGGAGCTGCTCGACCAGTACCGGTCACAGCTCACGGGCTACTGCTACCGCCTGCTCGGCTCCTCCTTCGAGGCCGACGACGCGGTCCAGGACACCATGGTGCGCGCCTGGCGCTCCTACGACCGCTTCGAAGGGCGCTCCGCGCTGCGCTCCTGGCTCTACCGCATCGCGACGAACGTCTGCTTCGACCACATCGCCCAGCGCAAGCGCCGCGAGCGCCCCATGGGTCTCGGGGCAGCGCAGACGGCCGAGGAGAGGAACCTCGGCGAGCAGCTCTCGGAGGAGACGTGGGTCGAGCCCGTGCCCGACGACCGCGTGCTGCCACGGGACGGCGACCCGGCCGACGTCGCGATCGGGCGCGAGTCCATCCGCCTCGCGTTCGTCGCGGCCCTGCAGTACCTGCCGCCCAAGCAGCGCGCCGTCCTCATCCTGCGCGAGGTCCTGCGCTGGCAGGCCAGCGAGGTCGCCGAGCTCCTGGAGACGTCGGTGCCGTCGGTCAACAGCGCGCTCCAGCGGGCGCGGGCCACCTTGTCGGCCCAGGCGCACTACGGGTCGGCTCCCGGGGCGGACGGCGCCAACCTGCCGACCGCGCCCGTGGACGAGGACAAGAACGAGCTCCTGGAGAAGTACCTCGACGCGTTCGAGCGCTACGACATGCCCGCGCTGGTCGCGCTGCTCCACGACGAGGCCACGCTCTCGATGCCGCCGTACGCGTTGTGGATGCGGGGCCCGGTCCAGATCGAGCGGTGGATGGTCGGGCCGGGCGCGGAGTGCCGGGGCTCGCGCATGGTGCCGGTACGGGCCAACGGGACGTTCGGCTTCGGCCAGTACCGGATCTCGCCCACCGGCGGGTACGACGCCTGGGCGCTCCAGGTGATCGACACCGCGGACGGCAAGGTGACCGGCATCAACGCGTTCCTCGACGTCGAGGCCTGGTACCCGCTCTTCGGGCTGCCGCTCCACCTCGACGCGTAGGACGCAGGTGAGGGTGGAGCCGGGAGTCCGGCCCCACCCTCGCCTACTGCGGATCTGCGGGTCTGCGGGTCTGCTGGTCGCGATCAGTCGAAGGTCTCGAGGAGCACGCGGCGCTCCTCCTGGGTGAGGTTCGTGGCGATGAGGTCGCCGTGCAGACCGTGGAACCGCTCGCCCACGCGGTCCAGGTTGCCGTCCTCGGTCACGGCGAACAGCGCCGAGGTGCCCTCGGTGACCTGAGCCCTGATGCGGTCGAGCTGGCCCTTGTTCAGTCCCACGGCCTCCATGGACTTGTGGATCGCGCCCAGGGCTGCGCCGGCGGCGACACCGATCACGGGCACGAAGAAGAGAGCGCCGAACAGCAGCCCCCAGAACGCGCCCCAGCCGGTCCCACGCCACTCGTCCTCGTGCGTGTGGTGCGTCGTGGGCTTCTTCGCCCCCTCGGGCCAGGTCACGATCGCGCGGTCGACGATCTTGATCAGGCCTTCGGACGCAGCGTCCTTCAGGACGTCGGACGCGGTCTCGGCGCCTCCGGGTGTGTCGAACGACCAGACGGTGAAGGTAGCCATCGTTGTCCTCTCGAGTGGATCAGGTGGTGCGGGGTGAGCCGCGCGGCAGGGGCGGCGGGTGCCGCGGGCGCGGCGTCAGCCGAGCAGCTTGGCCTTGGCGGCGGCGAACTCGGCGTCGCTGAGGACCCCGCTCGCGTGGAGCTGGCCGAGCTGTTCGATCTGCGCCAGGAGGTCGTTCCCGCCCGCGGCGGCAGGTGCGGCGGGCGCAGCCTGGGCCGCCTGGGCCGCCGCGGCCTGCTGGGCGTAGAGCTGCTGCTGCTGGGCCTGTTGCTGCGCCTCGTACTGCTGCTGCTCCGCCTGCTGCTCGGCCTTGCCCTGCTGGTGCCGGTTCACGGCTCCGGCCGTGGCGGACGCCGTCCCGGCGATGACGGCCGTGCGGGCCATCGTCCCCAGCAGACCTGGGCGTCCTACGCGTCGTAGTGGCATGGTGTGCTCCGTTCCTCGTGCGGTGATGTCCGAGTGCGATCGTCCTCGTGCGGTGAGGGGCTCGCCCCGTCAGCGGTGGTCCTCAGCCGACCTCGATCTCGGCGAGCTCGACGATCTCGTTGACGACGTCGGCGGGGATGCGTTCCTGCGCGATCACCGCTGCCCCGGCGTCGTGCACGGCGCCGACGAACTGCCGCGCCCAGGAGTGCTCGACGATCAGGACGAGCGCGGACGTCCCCGGTTCGAGGTTCGACGCGACGTCGTCGATGTCCTCCTGCCCGGCGAGGCCCGAGCTGCCGAGCTGGGTCTCGGTGATGTCGAGCTCGTCGCCGAGGTCCTCGACCTCGATCACGTCGATCTCTCCACCGTCCCCCTTACGGATCACCGTGAGGTCGAGGAGCCTGACGACGTCGGACCCGAGGAGGTCCGCGATCGCGATCTTCACCGCGTCGGGGACCCGCTCGGAGGGGAAGGCGATCGCGACGAACTCGACCGGACCGAACTGTGTCGTGGCCATGGGTGGTGCTCCGTTCGTGGTTGCGGGTGCGGGAAACGTGGGGGCCGGCTCGGGAGAGGGACGAGCGACGGTCAGGCGGTCGTCACGGCAGCGACGACGCCGACGCCCGCTGCGCCTCGTCACCGTGGACCACGAGCGCCCACAGCACGAAGATCCCCAGGACGATCGTGACGACCGACCACCACGGGCTCGCGGGGAGCGCGACGAACTGGGTCAGCACGTTGAGCACGACGAGCACGATCGCGACGAGCCGTGCCCATCCGCGCCCGGCGAGGAGGGCGAAGCCCACGATCACGAGGAGCGCCCCGACGACCAGGTGGACCCACCCCCAGGTCGACACGTCGAGCACCACGATCCCCTGTTCCCCCAGCCCGACGAGCTTCTCGGGCGAGAACGCGGCGACCATGCCGCTGATCGCGTTGAACAGCCCGAGCGTGACCAGGACGATGCCCGCGAACCACACCCAGCCGACCCATCCCGTGACCTGTGACGACCGTGCCATGGTGCCTCCTCGCACACGTAGAACGGGTGACGTCGTCCTGGCCGTGACCGGCCCGGCGTCACCCCGGAAGTCTCGCTCCCCTGATCGTGGCACCGGACTCCCGCGTCGGCATCCGCTGCGTGAGCGGCCGTCCACCACCACTATGGGTCCATGGAGCTGGGGTTCACGGGCGGGATCGCGCTGGTCGTCGTGCTCGGGGTCGTGGGGCAGGTCGCCGCGAAGGCGCTCAAGGTGCCCTCGATCCTGCTGCTGCTCGTGCTGGGGCTGCTGGCCGGTCCCGTGTCCGGGCTCGTCGACCCGGACGTCCTGCTGGGCGACGACCTGTTCCCGCTCGTGTCCATGGCGGTCGGCCTCCTGCTGTTCGAGGAGTCGCTCAAGCTCGACATGAAACGGCTCCAGGGCGGGGCTCGGCGTCCGGTCGCGCTGCTCGTGACCCTGGGTGCGGTCCTGACGGGGGTCGGGGCGACGCTCATCTGCTGGTGGGTGCTCGACCTGCCGCTGTCCCGGGCCGCGGTCATCGGGGCCATCCTCATCGTGTCGGGTCCGACCGTCGTCGGGCCGCTGCTCGCCGTGATCCGGCCCAAGCAGCCGCTCGAGTCGGTGCTCGCGTTCGAGGGGATCTTCATCGACCCGATCGGCGCGACGGTCGCGCTCGCGATGGCCAACGTCGCGCTCCACGCGGCCCCCGAGCACCTGGGCGCGACCGCGCTCTCCGGGGTGCTCACGGGGGCCGTCGCCGCGGCGGTCTACGTCGCGGCGGTCAAGTGGGGCAGGGTGCCGGCCGCGACCGAGGTGTCGCTCGCGTTCGCCACGGCGCTCGCGACGTACGCCGTGGCCGAGGCGTTCCACGAGGAGGCGGGCCTGTTCGCGACGACGACGCTGGGCATCGTGCTCGCGAACCAGCGCTGGGCGCGCATCGAACCGTTGCACGAGTTCGGCAGCCACGTCGGCCTGCTGCTCATCGGGACGCTCTTCATCCTGCTCTCGGCGCGGGTCGACCTCGACGCCCTCGTGGCGTACGCCCTGCCGACGCTCGCGATCGTCGCGCTCCTCGTCCTGGTCCTGCGCCCGTTCGTCGCGTCGGTCGCGACGACGGGCAGCGTGCTGTCGAGCCGAGAACGGGTCATGGTCGGCTGGATGGCGCCGCGCGGGATCGTCGCGGCGTCGACCGCGTCGGTCTTCGCGCTGCGTTTCGAGGACGACGGTCAGCCGTTCGAGCAGCTCGTCCCGGTGGTCTTCGGCGTGATCCTCCTGACCGCGGTCGTGTACGGGCTCACGGGTCCGTGGGTCGCGGCGCGCCTGGGCGTGCGGTCGCCCGGACCGGAGGACCTGGACGACGACGGCGTCCCGGTCGCGGAGGAGCGCGCGTCCGGGTGACGCGGGAGGACCGCGCACGTCGCGCCGTGCACGGGCCGGACCTTCCCGCCCGACGGCGTGGGCGCACCACGCGTGCGCGTGCGTTCGCTACGTTCGCCCCATGACGAGCGACGCGAGCACCACTCCGGAGCCGGCCCCCGGGGCGTCGGCCGCCCCGGTCACCGACCCCGACCGGCCCCGAGACTTCCTGGCGCTCTCCGCCGACGACCCGCGCAAGCCTCCCCGGTGGTTGCCGCGCGCGCTCTTCATGACCGTCGTCGCGGTCTTCGTCGGGATCTTTGCCTGGTACGCGATCGGCACCCTCGAGAGCCTCGGCGTCAACATCCTCATCGCGTTCTTCATCGCCCTCGCGCTCGAGCCGATCGTGGTGTGGCTGGTCCGGCGCGGGTGGCGGCGCGGTGCGGCCGCGGCGACGGCGCTGCTGGGTGGGCTGGTGGTGGTCGTGGGCATCTTCGCGCTCTTCGGCAACCTGTTCGTGCAGCAGCTCGTCCAGCTCGTCCAGTCGATCCCCGCCCTCTACACCGACATCCAGGAGTTCGTCTCGACGAGGTTCGACGTCGACATCCCGAGCTCCGACGAGCTCCTCAAGCAGGGCTTCAACGAGTTCGGCGAGGACGTCGCGTCGGGCGCGCTGGTCGTCGGGACGACGATCGTCGGCGTGATCTTCGCGTTCCTGACGATCATGCTCGTGACGTACTACCTGCTCGCGGCGGGGCCCAAGTTCCGGGTCGCGATCTGCCGCTGGCTCACGCCGAACCGTCAGCAGGAGGTCCTGCGCCTGTGGGAGATCACGCAGGTCAAGGTCTCCGACTTCATCAACTCGCGCATCGTCCTCGCTGCGCTGTCGAGCGTGTTCACGTTCGTCTTCCTGCTGATCCTCGGTACCGACTACGCCCTGCCGTTGTCGGTGTTCGTGGGCGTCGTGTCGCAGTTCGTGCCGACGATCGGTACGTACATCGGTGGCGCGCTGCCCGTGATCGTGGCGCTCACGTCGCAGGGGCTGCCGCAGGCCCTCGCGGTCCTCATCTTCATCGTCGCGTACCAGCAGCTCGAGAACCTGTACTTCTCGCCCAAGGTCTCGGCGCGGGCCCTGGAGATGAACCCTGCGGTGTCGTTCGTGGTCGTGCTCGCGTTCGGGGCGGTGTTCGGCGCGCTCGGGGCGTTCCTGTCGCTCCCGATCGCCGCGACCATCCAGGCCGTCGCGAACACGTACATCCAGCGGCACGAGCTCGTCGACTCCCACATGCTGCACGACCCCGGCCACGGCAAGGGCGACGACCCGGACGAGGACCCGGACGAGAAGGACGGCGGACTGACGCGACGCCGTCGGGCGAACCGCAAGGCCGGGCGCGACGCCGCGCGCACCGTCGACGAGCGGCACGCCGAGGGCATCGAGTAGCGCGCACCACCGCCGGCGGGAGCCCGACGGCGGACGCGCACCAGGGATGTCCCGAGCCCCCCCCGGAACCGGGCCCCGGCGACGAGGCACCGGAACTCGTGCCCGCGCGCCCGGGCCTCCACCGTGCCATCGTGGCCGGAGGTCCCGCCCGGCGTCGTCCGCCGGCTCCGTGCACGAGGTCGAGGAGAGCAGATGTCGCACCATGAGCTTCCAGGTCGTCTCGGGGCCGTCCGCAGGGACGGCGACCTCCCCCGCCGCGAGGACGTGCCGCTGATCTTCGACGAGCTGGACCGCCAGCTCGCGACCCAGGCGTACCTGTGGGCGCTGCCCATCGTGTCGTACGCGCAGTGGAAGAAGGTCCACTACGAGGTTTTCGGGGCGACGGGCTCGGACCTGGTCCACTACGTGACGTACCGGGACCGGCTGGGCCTCATCACCGCGAACGCGACCACGCCGTACACCCTTAACTTCTTCGACCTGTCGCAGACGGGCCCGCTCGTCATCGAGCTCCCGGCGGGCCCCACGGCGGGCGGTGTCTCCGACTTCTGGCAGCGGGAGTTCGGTGTCATGGGAGAGATGGGCCCCACGGGCAACGCGGGCGGCAAGCACCTGGTCCTCCCGCCCGGGCACGAGGTGCCGGCCGAGGCCGAGGACCACATCGTGCTCCGCTCGACGGGAGTCAACGTCATGTTCGGCTTCCGCACGCTCGACCCCGACCACGGACGCGCACGGTCCCTGGTCGAGGCCGTGCGGATCTACCCCTTCGCGCTGCGCGAGGACCCGCCCGCAACCCGTGTCGTCTCCCCGGACGGTCGCCCCTGGTCGGGCGACCAGCCCCGAGGGCTCGACTTCTGGGAGCGCCTGCACGACGTCTACCAGAGCGAGATCGTCGACGAGCGCGATCGCTTCTACCTCGCGATGCTCAAGCAGCTCGGGATCGAGAAAGAGCGGCCGTTCGAGCCCGACGCCCGCCTGCGCGCGATCCTCGAGGACGGAGCCGCCGCAGGCGAGCTCATCGCGCAGGCCAACTCGTTCGACAAGCGGTTCGCCGGCTCGCGCTACTGGGAGGACCGCCGGTGGGACCTGACGATCGCGCTCTCGACCTCTGACCAGCGCGCGCCGTTCTATGACGAGCTCCTGGAGCGCGCGTCGTGGTTCTACGAGGCCGTGAGCTTCTCGGCCGCCATGAAGAGCCACACCCCGGGGCTCGGGCAGGCGTACCTCAGCGCGTACACGGGCGCGGACGGCGCGTGGCTCGACGGCGCGCGCCACTACACCCTGCACGTCCCCGCGAAGGTTCCCGCCAAGCTGTTCTGGTCGGCGACGGTCTACGACGTCGCGACCCGCTGCCTGATCGACAACGAGCAGCAGCGCGGAGACCGCGGCTCGCGGGACGCGGACCTCGTCCCGGACGACGACGGCTCGGTCACCCTGCACTTCGGCCCCACGCCGCCCCCGAGCGGCGAGTCGAACTGGGTGCAGACCGTCCCGGGCAAGCACTGGTTCTCCTACTTCCGGTTCTACGGCCCGCTCGAGTCCTACTTCGACCGCAGCTGGAAGCTGGGCGACATCACCCCCGCGTGACCGGCAGCGCTAGTGTGCCCGGATGACCGACGCACCTACCGCGACCGTCCGTCCCGCGACCCGCGACGACCTGCCCGCGGTCGCGGAGATCGCGGCGCACCACGTCCTGCACACGGTCTCGACGTTCCAGACCGAGCCGCTGCCGCTCGCGGGCTGGGAGGAGCGGTGGGAGTCGCTGCGGGCGGCGGGTCGCCCGTTCCTGGTCGTCACCGTGCCGGGCGCCCCGGGCCGGCCCGACGACGTCGCCGGGTTCGCGTACGTGGGTGCATGGCGCGAGCGGCCCGCCTACGCGGCGACGGGCGAGGACACCATCTACCTCGCCCCCGGCAGCGAGGGCCGCGGCCTCGGCCGGTCGCTTCTGACCGCCCTCCTGACCGCGGCCGCGGAGGCAGGGGTGCGCGAGCTCGTCGCGGTCGTGAGCGACGCCGACTCCCCCGCGTCCGTGGTGCTCCACGAGAAGCTGGGCTTCCGACAGGTCGGGCGCCTCGAACGCGTGGGGTTCAAGCACGGCCGGTGGCTCGACACCGTGCTGCTCCAGCGCTCGCTGGGCTGACTCCCCGGGCAAGGTTCCCCGCCCGGGCTCGCGACGCCGTCGGGCCTCGTTCAGAACGCCGAGACGTCTCCCGGTGCACGCTGGGGCCTGCTCAGGGCGCGCAGCACGGCCGCCTGCCCGTGGCGGCGCACCGACACCGCGGTCAGGACACCGAGGACGTCCGCCACGACGTCGTCCCCGAACAGCGGGGTCGGCAGGGCCACGCTCGCCGCGAGGTCGTCGCTGTGGACCGTGAGCTCCACGAGCCGCGTGAGCAGGTAGTCGTCGGTCGTCAAGGACCAGGACAACCACGAGGGTGAGACGACGGCAGGGGCATCGGGGTCAGCGAGCAGCTCGACGACCCGGTCGAGCGCGTCGCGCCCACGGTCCAGGACCGCCTCCGGACCGTCGCCAGCCAGTGCGTCGCTGCGTTCCCGCACGCCGACGTTGGCCGGGGCGTCGAGGTCGGCCCCGACCCACCCGGCGCGCGCGTAGTGGTCGTGCACGCCGACGACCTCACGTCGCGCCGCAGGCGACTCGAGCACGAGACGGGTGTGGACGACCTGCTGGAGCAGGTGGTGGGTCAGCCCGCCGACGCTCATCCCTGCGCACGCGCTCTCGGCGGACCACGCGGCGGCGACCTCGGGCCGGGACGCGAGGTCGAGGGCGCTGCGGGCGGTCGCGAGGAAGGAGGTGCGGTCCATGCCGCACAGGGTAGGCCCGCGGCAGGCC
This sequence comes from Oerskovia sp. USHLN155, assembly GCF_037145535.1. NCBI lineage: Bacteria > Bacillati > Actinomycetota > Actinomycetes > Micrococcales > Cellulomonadaceae > Oerskovia > Oerskovia sp. USHLN155. The sequence continues at coordinate 18,170 of NZ_JBBCXG010000005.1, read as the reverse complement.
CTCCTTCCGCACCCGTGGCACGATGGACAGATGATCCGACCCCTGCTCGTCGGAGTGCACCCGGGCCAGCACCCGGACATCGTGCAGCGCGCCGCCGGTTTCGCGCACGCCCTGGGGACGACGGTCGTGTGCGTGTGGGTGGACGTCGGGCCGGTACCCGACGACGGCCGCGCGGAGCAGCAGCTCAAGGCCGAGCTCGACGGAGCACTGCACGGGACGGGTGTCGGCTGGACCCTCGTCGTCGCGGGCGACGGCGACGTGGCACGCCAGCTCGACGAGGCCGCGGTGAGCCACGACGCCGCGATCGTCGTGGTCGGGGCGCACCGTGCCGGGGCCGACGGGTGGCGCAACGAGGCCCTGGGTGGCTCGGTCGCCGGCCGGCTGTCGCACCTGCAGCACCGGCCCGTCGTCGTGCTGCCCGTGCTGCCCGCGCCCACCGAGGGCGAGCCGGACGAGGACTGACGACCCCCGCCGGTGGCCGCGCGACACCCTCCACGGCGACGCACCCTCGCCCCGCCGGCGTCGCTAGGCTCCGGGCATGGGTTCTCCGAGCGCGACCTCGACAGCCTCCCGTACCGCGCACCGTCGCTGGCCGCGCGCCCTCGGCTGGGTCGGCGCGTCGCTCGGGGTCGTCGCGCTCGGGACGTTCGTCGCGTCTCAGGTCAGCCCGTGGCCCTCGGCGCTGCTCATCCGGTACGCGTTCGACAAGGGCGGTACCGAGACCAACGAGAAGCTCGCGGCGCTCGTGCCGTCCGACGTCGTGAGCACGACCGACGTCCCCTACCGCGCCGATGATCCCGACGCCCGGCTCGACGTCCACAGGCCCGCGAGCGCCGTCGGCCCGCTTCCCACCGTCGTGTGGACGCACGGCGGTGGGTGGGTCTCCGGGAGCAAGGAGCAGGTCGCGAACTACGCGAAGATCGTGGCGAGCCACGGGTACACGGTCGTCGCGATCGACTACTCGGTCGCGCCCGGCGCGACCTACCCGACACCGCTGGTCGAGCTCAACGACGCGCTCGCCCACGTGACCGCGCACGCCGAGGAGCTGGGTGTGGACCCCGGGCGGATCGTGCTGGCGGGCGACTCGGCGGGGTCGCAGATCAGCGCACAGGTCGCCGCCGCGGTCACGAGCCCGGACTACGCCGAGGCGCTGGGCATCGCCCCCTCGATCGGCCCCGACCAGCTCGCGGCCGTGGTCCTGCACTGCGGCGCCTACGACATGGCGCTCGTGGACACCTCGGCCGGCGGCGCGAAGTCGTGGTTCCTCGAGACCGTCCTGTGGTCGTACTCGGGGACCAAGGCCTTCGCGGACGACCCGAGGTTCGCCCCGGCCTCGGTCACGCACCACGTGACCGAGGGCTTCCCGCCCGCTTTCCTCACGGGCGGGAACGCCGACCCGCTCACTCCCCAGGGCAAGGCCTTGTCCGCGCGGCTAGGGGCGGTCGGTGTCGAGGTCGAGGCGCTCTTCCAGCCCGACGGCGAGGAGCCGGGGCTGGGCCACGAGTACCAGTTCGACCTCTCGACCGCCGCCGGTCAGGTCGCCCTGGACCGAAGCCTGGAGTTCCTCGCGAAGCACACGACGGGCTGATCTGCCCGGGAGAACCGCCCAGCCTCCCGGGACATCCGCCCCTGCCGCCCGGGACGCGTCCCGCCCCACGCTCGTCGTGTCAACTACCCACGGCCGCCGCCCGCCCGGGCCCGGCCCCACGACACGCAGGGGTCCACCATGACCGCACGACCGACAACCTCCGTCACGCCCGGCACCGACCTCGCCCATGGGCATCCGGCCCGCGCCTCCCGCGCCTGGGCGTGGACCGGCGTCGCGGCCGGCGTCCTGGGCATCGTCTCGATCCAGGCCTCGATGGCGCTCGGCGCGAACTGGGAGCAGACCGCGGGTGACGCCGACGCGGTCGTCGCCGACCTCGCGGGCAAGACGTCCACGCTCCTCGTCTTCCACACCGCGACCGTCCTGGTCGCGATCCTCGTCCTGATCTTCGCGGCAGGGCTCAAGCGTCGCCTCGACGTCCAGGCCCCGGCGGGCAGCCTCCTGCCGACGGTCGCGGGCTCGGGCCTCGTCCTGACGTCGGTCGCGGCGCTCATGGGCTCGGGGCTCGACACCCAGTTCATGTTCGGGTTCGCCGAGCTCGACAAGATCGTCCCCGAGTCGGGCGCGTTCTACGCCGACTGGATCGCGACCATCCCGTGGCTGTGGGTGGGTGCGGGACTGACCGCGGTCGCGGTGGCCGTGGCCTCGCTGCGGCACGGTGCCGCACCGCGCTGGATCGGGGTCGTGAGCCTGCTCCTGGGCGGCCTCACGCTGCTCGTGGGCATCTCGCCACTGCAGTACATGGCGGGGTTCGTGGGCCCGCTGTGGCTCACGGTCGCGGCGCTCGGCTTCGCGCTGGGCGACCGGCGCTGACCCGCCCGACGGCGCAGCCCACCACCGTGGACCTGTCACCGCCCCCACGGCCCGCCCCGGGCCACGCGACCGGTCCCGCCCCGCTCTCCGGGGGCGGGGCCGGTCGTGGCCGTGCCGTCCGAGGTGGGGGTGGAATCGCTCCCGACCCCTGTCGCCCGGGTGGTCGCGCCCCCTACCGTGGCGCTGTGGGCGCTGTCGCAGGGGACGAGCCACCGGACCCGTCCGGCGGACGGGGCGTGCCCGCGGGCGCTCGCGCGGGAGCTGCGGCGGCCGCTCCGGCGCCTCCGGCCGGCCGGTCCTGGCGGCGGTCGGCGTTCGGCCGAGCCGCCCTCGGGACCGGCGGCCTGCCCCGGACGGCTCTCGCCGTCGCCGTCGCCTCGTGGTTCCTCGGCGTCTCGGCGCTGGTCCTGCAGCTCACGTCGGGCGTGGACGTGCTGCTCGGCGACCTGCTGTTCGTCGTCGTGGACGCCATGGTGGCGCTCGTCTACGGCTCGGTGGGCGCGATCATCCTGTCGCGGCGGCGGCACGTCGTCGGGTGGCTGGTCTCGCTCGCGGGCATCGGCGGCGGTCTCGCCGCGCTGGGCGGGGGCTGGCGCAGCTTCGCGAGCACGCACCCCGGCCTGCCACCGCTCGAACCGCTCGCCGCGGCGTACGGTCTCGCGTGGGTGCCGGGGACCATCGGGCTGTTCGTGCTCGTGCCGTGGTTCGTGCGCGACCACCCGTTGTCCGTGGGCGCGTGGCTCGGGGTCGCGGGCGGTGCCGCCTCGATCCTGTTCTTCCTGCTCGCCCCCGTCGACGACCCGCGTCCGGCCATCCTCGGCGTCGTCGTCATGGGGCTCGTGACCGCGTCCGCGACGTGGTGGCGCCACCGGCACGGTCCGCCCGAGGAACGCCGCGGCCTCGGGCTGCTGGCCCTCGGCACGGCGATCATGGCGCTGTCGTTCCTCCCGCTGCTCGGGACGTGGAACTCTCCCGACGTGATCCTCGCGCTGCCCCTGACGCACCTCGCGTGCCAGGCGCTGTTCCCCGCGGCGCTGCTCGTCTCGGTCCTGCGCAACCGGCTGTGGGGGCTCGACCTCGCGCTGAGCCGCGCGACGATCGGCGCCCTCCTGACGCTCGCCCTGGTCGCGGTCTACGTCACGCTCGTGGTCATGGTGACGGCGCTCGTCGGCAGCCGGCCGCTCGCCCAGGTGCTCGCGGCCGTCGGGGTCGTCCTCGCGGTCCAGCCCGCGCGCACGTGGCTGCAGCGGCGCGTGCGCTCCCTGGTCTACGGCGAGACCGCAGACCCCGGTCGGGCCGTGCTGCGCATGGGCCGCCAGCTCGGCGTCGCGGCGACGGCCGATGAGCTGCTGCACGGCCTCGTCGCCTCGACCGGCGAGTCGCTCAAGCTCGAGTCGGTCACGCTCACGAGCGGCGGACCTCCCCCGCCCGCTCCGGCCGACGGCGCACCGACCGCGGCCGGCGGGTCTCCCCCGACCGTCGAGGCGACCTGGGGTCGCCCGACGAGCACGCACGTCACGCACGTGCCCGTCGAGCACGGCGGCAGGGTCCTCGGGGACCTCGCCGTCACTCCCCGCGCGGGCGAGCGGCTCGACGGCCGGACCCGGGACGCGCTCGCCCAGCTCGTGCCCGTGGTCGCCGCGGGCCTCGCGCTCGCGAGCGGCGCGCGCGACCTCGAACAGGCCAAGGACGCCGTGACCCGGGCGCGCCTCGCCGAACGGCGACTCGTCCGCCGCGAGCTGCACGACGGCGTCGGGCCGTGGTTGAGCGGGCTGCGGCTCGGGCTGCAAGGTGCACGCAACACCCTCGCGACCGACCCGACCGCAGCGGCCGCCGTGCTCGAGGCGCTCCAGCGGGAGGTCGAGCAGCGGGTCGGGGACGTGCGCACCCTCTCGCGCAGCCTGCTCCCGCCCGCCCTCGACGAGGCCGGGCTCGAGGCCGCGCTGCACGACCTCGCCGACCACCACGACGCGGGCGGCTTCGCGGTCGAGCTGCTGTGCGGGCCGTGGGACGACCTCGACACGCGCGTCGCCGCCGCGGCCTACGCGATCGCGAGCGAGGCCGTCATCAACGCGTCCCGGCACAGCGGGGCCGCGGGCTGCCGCGTCGAGGTCTCCGCCCACCCTCCGAGCCTGCCCGGGACTCTCGACGGGTGGACGCACCTGGTCGTGACGTGCGACGACGAGGGCTCCGGCGTCGGGCAGGACGCGCGCGCCGGCGTCGGGACGCGGGCCATGCGGGAGCGCGCGGAGGAGCTCGGTGGGACGCTGGACATCACCTCGCTCGCACCGCGCGGCACGCGCGTGCGGGCCGTCCTCCCCCGGAAGGTCGTGCTGTGAGCCTCATCCGCGTGGCCCTCGTCGATGACCACCCCGTGTTCCGCATCGGGATGGCGGCGCTCCTCGACTCGCTCGACGGCGTCAGCGTCGTGGCCCAGGCGGCGAGCGCCGCCGAGGCCCGCGACGTCCTGGACGCGCCCGGCGACCTGGACCTCGTCGTCATGGACCTCGACCTGGGCGACGGGTCGGGCGTCGAGCTCACACGGGACCTGGTGCGCACCCGCCCGGACGTGCCCGTGCTCGTCATGACGATGCACGAGGACGACGACTCCGTCGCGGCCTGCCTGCGCGCCGGCGCGCGCGGGTACCTCGTGAAGTCGGCGTCGCCGCACGAGGTCGAGCGGGCCGTGCGGGCCGTCGCGAACGGCGAGCTGATCCTCGCGCCGGGCGTCGCGGCGCGGGCCGTGGCGAACGTGCTGGGCGGCGCGCGGGCGGCCGTGCCGTTCCCGCAGCTCACCGACCGGGAGCGCGAGGTGCTGGCGCTCGTCGCCGCGGGGCTCGACAACACCGCGATCTCGCGGCGGCTGACCCTGAGCACCAAGACGGTGCGCAACTACGTCGCGGGCGTGCTCGCCAAGCTGTCGCTGCGCGACCGTGCGGCGGCGATCGTGGCGGCCCGGGAGGCGGGCCTGGTCCCGGACCGGGCTGCCTCGCCCCGCTGAGCGGGCGGTGGCCTCGCCCCGCTGAGTGCATGATCCGGCTGCGACTCGCCGGGCGTGTCGCAGCGCAATCATGCACTCAGCGCCCAACACGCCGGCCCGACGGCGGAGCGCACCTTCCGCGTCGAGGGTGCGCTCCGGCGTCGGGCAGGGAGCCCGTCACGGGTGGACGAGGATCTTCACCGCGGTCTCGTTGCGGCGGACCAGCGTGTCGAAGCCCTTGCTCACGAGGTCCTCGAGCGGGATCTTCGCCGTGATGAACGGCGCCAGGTCGATCTTGCCCTCCTGGACCAGCCGGATCGTCTCGGCGTGGTCGCGCACGTAGGCGATCGTGCCCCGCAGGTCGATCTCCTTGAGGACGAGCTTCTGCATGTCCACCGCGGCGGTCTTGCCCCAGATCGACACGACCACGATCACGCCCGCGGGGCGGACCGCGTCGAAGAGCTGGTCGAGGACCGCGTTGACGCTCGTGCACTCGAACGCGACGTCGACGCCCTTGCCGCCCGTGATCTCGCGGACGCGGGAGATCAGGTTGTCCTGCGTGGGGTCGACGACGTGGTCGGCGACGTGCGTCTCGCGTGCCGTGGTCTTCCGCGCCTCGGAGACCTCGGACATGATGACCGTGACGCCACGTGCCTTGAGGACCGCGGCCGTGAGCAGACCGATCGGGCCCGCGCCACCGACGAGCGCGACGTCACCAGCCTGGGCGCCCGAGCGCACGACCGCATGGTGCGCGACCGACAGGGGCTCGATGAGCGCCGCCTGGTCGAGCGGGATGTCGCCCACGGGGTGGACCCAGCGACGGTCGACGACGACCTTCTCCGAGAGTCCACCGCCACCGCCGGCCAGGCCGATGAAGCCCATCTTGACGCACAGGTGGTAGTTGCCGGCCTCGCACTGCGCACACTCGCCGCACACGACGTACGGCTCGACGACGACGGACTCGCCGACCGTCAGGTCGTCGACGCCCTCGCCCAGCGCGGTCACGGTGCCGGAGAACTCGTGCCCCATCGTCACGGGCATCTCTTCGCGGGTCAGCGGGTGCGGGCGCCCAGGTGCGGGGACGAAGATCGGCCCCTCGAGGTACTCGTGCAGGTCAGAGCCGCAGATCCCGCACCATGCGATGTCGATCGCGACCGCGCCGGGCCGCAGCTCGGGGGCCGGGACGTCCTCGATGCGGATGTCTCGTCGTCCGTGGAATCGTGCAGCCTTCATGTCCTCGCCACGCCTTCTCTCGTTGGTCGCTGGGTTCCTGACAGGCGGCGCGGAAGGTGCCGTCCGGGAGCCCTGGGCTCTTGTCACCATAGGTGCGTGACCTGCGGGAAAAGCCCGCCAAAGGTCCCGAACCGGATGTGACATGGCCCTCGTCCTGGCGTCAGATCACCGTCGCCGAGAGGTTCGCGCTGCGGCGCTCCGGCCGACGGCGGGAAGACCCGGTCACGTCGGAGCGGCCCCCGTGGGCGGCCGCCGGTACGTTGGGGACCATGACGGACCCGGCGACGCCCGCTCCCCTGCGCGACACCCAGCTCCCCGGCAGCGGCGGCCTGCTGCTCCTCGACTCCGCGTCGCAGTACTTCCGCGCCTTCTTCGGCGTCCCGGACTCGGTCAAGGCCCCGGACGGCACGCCCGTGAACGCCGTGCGGGGCTTCCTCGACACCATCGCGGTGCTCGTGGCCGAGCACCGGCCCGCGCGCCTCGTGGCCTGCTGGGACGACGACTGGCGCCCCGCGTTCCGCGTCGACGCCATCCCGTCCTACAAGGCCCACCGCGTCGCGACCGAGGTCCCCGGCACCACGGGCATCGAGGAGGTCCCCGAGGCCCTGACCGCACAGGTCCCGATCATCGTCGACGTCCTCGCCGCCCTCGGTGTCGCGCGGGTCGGCTGCCCCGGCTACGAGGCGGACGACGTGATCGGCACGCTCGTCGAGCGCGAGTCGGTCCGTCGGCGCGCCCTGCGCGAGGCGGGCGGAGAACCCGGGGCGAGCGGCGCCGTCGGGCCTGCGTCGCCCGACACCGGGCCGGTCGAGGTCGTCACGGGCGACCGCGACCTGTTCCAGCTCGTCGACGACGACGTGCCCGTGCGCGTCCTGTACACCGCGCGCGGCCTCAAGAAGCTCGACGTCGTGGACGTCGAGCGCCTGGCCGAGCGCTACGGCGTGACGTCCGGCCAGGCGTACGCCGACATGGCCGCGCTGCGCGGCGACCCGAGCGACGGCCTGCCGGGCGTCGCGGGCATCGGCGAGAAGACCGCGGCGGGCATGCTGGCCAGGTACGGCGACCTCGCGGGCATCCTGCGCGCCCGTGACGAGGGCGACCCGGGCCTGAGCCCGACGCAGCGCCGCCGGCTCACCGAGGCCGCGGACTACCTGGCCGTCGCGCCGCTCGTGGTCCAGGTCGCGCGCGACGCACCCATCCCCCTGGTGCCCGACGACGTCCCGTCCGCGCCCGCGGACGCTGCGGCCCTCGACGAGCTCGCCTCGCGGTGGGGGCTGCGGTCGAGCGTGGACCGGGTCCTGGAGGCGTTCGCGTCGGTGCGGTGAGCGTGCGCGGCTGTGCGGCTGTGCGGCGAGGGTCGTCAGCGGCGGGGCGCTCGGTGGCGACGATGCTCGTCGCCGCGCAGGCCGCCGAGGAACGCCCGGACGACGATCACCACGAAGACCACGATCGCCACGACGACGACGAGGTTCACGACCTGCCAGGGCTTGATGTCCACTGCACTTCCCTTGGTCGGCGCCGTCCGCAGCGGGGGCTCCCGTCACGCGTCGATGCGCTGCAAGGAGGGTCCCACAAGCCGGCGGTGCCGTGCAGATCTCTGGCCTCACGGTGGTTGACACCGCTGTCATCGGTGCAGGATCGTACGGTGACGTCGCCCCCGACCGGCCTGGAGCCCTGATGCCCTCTCACGCCCCGCACGTCCTCGTCGTCGGCGAGGCGCTCGTCGACGAGGTCCGCCGTGCCGACGGCACGACCGCCGAGCACCCCGGCGGCAGCCCCGCCAACGTCGCACTGACCCTCGGCCGACTCGGGCGCGACGTCCGGCTGGCGGCCCACCTCGGCCGCGACGAGCACGGCGACACGATCCGCGCCTGGCTCGCCGGCTCGGGCGTGGCCCTCACCCCCGGGTCCGACGGCGCCGCCGCCACGAGCGTCGCGCGCGCGGTCCTCGACGGGTCGGGGGCCGCGACGTACGACTTCGCGATCACGTGGGACCTGGCCCCCGGCACCGCGGCGACCGACTCGACGCTCGCCGTCCACACCGGATCGATCGCCGCGGTCCTCGAACCCGGTGCGACCGCGGTCCACGACCTCGTCCTCTCGGCCCGCGACCACGCGACCATCACCTACGACCCGAACGCCCGCCCCAGCCTCATGGGCACCCCCGAGGCCGCGCTCGCCCGGATCGAACCGCTCGTCGCTGCTGCGGACGTCGTCAAGGTCAGCGACGAGGACGTCGAGTGGTTGCACCCAGGCGCCGACCCCGTGGAGGTCGCCCGGACCTGGGCTGCCCGAGGGCCGGCGGTGGTCGTCGTGACGTTCGGCGGCGAGGGAGCCGTCGCGGTGTGCGCGGCGGGCGAGGTCCGGGTCGCGGCACCGCGGGTCGACGTCGTGGACACCGTGGGCGCGGGCGACACCTTCATGGGGGCGCTCGTCGACGGGCTCTGGGAGCGGAACCTCCTGGGCGGCGACCGGCGCGAGGCGCTCCGGGGGATCGAGCTGGAGGGGCTGACCGCGGTGCTCGAACGATGCGTGGCGGCCGCCGCGATCACGGTCTCGCGCGCGGGCGCGAACCCGCCGCGACGGGACGAGCTACAGGCCTGACCGCCGACGGTGACGTACCTGCCCGCCGAAGGTGACGCACCCTCGGCGGGCGTTGCCGTCACCCTCGGCGACCCAGCACGTCACCCTCACGCCGCCCCGATCGCCTCCTCGACCCCCAGCTCGAGCAGCAGCCGTCGCCGGAAGTCTCCGAACCCCGGCACCCCTCGGCGCCGCGGCCGGTCGAACGGCACCTCGAGCTCGACCCCGACCTTCCCGTCCTGGAGCACGGCCACGCGGTCGGCGAGCAGGATCGCCTCGTCGACGTCGTGCGTCACGAGCAGCACGGCGGGCTGGTGCTCGTGGCACAGCTCGGCGACGAGCGCCTGCATCTTGATGCGCGTCAGGGCGTCGAGCGCGGCGAACGGCTCGTCGAGCAGCAGCAGCCGGGGGTTGCGCACGAGCGCTCGAGCGAGCGCGACGCGCTGCGCCTCGCCCCCGGACAGCGTCGTGGGCCAGGCGGCCTCGCGCCCGCCGAGACCCACCTCCACGAGTGCCGCCGAGGCGGCAGCGCGCCGGTCGCGTGTGGCCCGCTGGCCGAGGATCACGTTGGACCCGACGCGCTTGGACGCCACGAGGCGCGGTTCCTGGAACACCACGGTCCGTTCGGCCGGAGCCTCGACGGTCCCGGTGTCGTGGGCCTCGAGCCCGGCGAGGATGCGCAGCAACGTGGTCTTGCCGCTGCCGCTGGCGCCGAGCAGCGCGACGAACTCGCCGGGCCGCAGCGTCAGCGAGAAGTCGGAGAGGATCGTCCGGTCGCCGTACGACTTCCCGACGTTCTCGACCCGCACGGTCGGCGCGGCGAGGTCCTGGACGGTCGGCGTGCTCATGGCTTTCTCCCGAGTCGCTTGTAGGGCAGCAGGAGGCGTTCGAGGAGCCTCACGACCAGGTCGACGGACAGCCCCCACACCGCGTAGATGAGGACGCACACGACGAGCACGTCCATCTGGAAGTACTGCTGCGCGGAGACCATGAGGAACCCGATGCCGCGCGGCGCGTTGGACATCTCTGCGACGATCAGCGCGAGCAGCGACACCGACAGCGACACCCGCAGCCCGACGAGGACCGACGGGATGGCCTCGGGCAGGATGACGTGCCGTACGAGCCCGAGCCCCCGCAGCCCGAACACCTTGCCGGCCTCGAGGATCTTGCGGTCGACGTTGCGCACGCCGCTGTGGGTGTTGAGGTAGAGCGGGAACAGCGCGGCGGCCGCGATGATGATGATCTTGGGTCGTTCGTCGATCCCGAACCACAGGATCAGCAGGGGCGCGATCGCGAGGAACGGGATGGTGCGCAGCATCTGGAGCGTGGGGTCCAGGAGCTGGTCGCCCAGGCGGAACAGCCCGGCGACGACGCCGAGCGTGAGCCCCAGCAGCCCTCCGATCGCGAAGCCCACGGCCACGCGCCCGAGCGACACCGACAGGTTCTCCCACAGCACACCCGTGGAGACGAGCTCGACGAACGCGTCGCCGACCTGCCAGGGCGCGGGGAACTGCTTCTCGTCGATCCACCCCTGGGCAGAACCCAGGAACCAGAGCGCGAGGATCGCGGTGGGCACCGAGGCGCGCAGCAGCACGTCGCGTGGTGAGCGCTTCCGCCTGCCCGACGACGTCGCGCCCCTGCGCGCCCCGGCCGCACCCGTGGCGGTGGCCGGCACCGTACCGGCGGCTGTCGCTGCAGCGACCGGGGGCGTCTCCGCGCGGGCGCGCGACGTCGTCGTGCCGGTGGTCACTCGACGCCCCACGTGCTGACGTCGAACGCCTTCGGGGCGGCCCCGGAGCTGACGAGGAAGTCGAGCGTCGACTGCACGGTCTTGAGCCCGTCGGGGTCGATCGCCTGGGTGCCGTACTGCCAGAGCTCGGCCTCCTTGACGACCTCGACGGGTGAGCCGGTGGCATCGAAGACCCACTGGGCGTAGGCGTCGTGGTCTGCCTCGATCTTGGCGACGCCGGCCTCGGTGACGTCCCAGACGGCGGCTGCGAGCTCGGGGTTCGCGTCGTAGGTCTCGCGCGAGGTGAGCGAGACGTTGGTCGCGAGCAGGTCGGGGTCGTCGACGCTCGCCTTGGACAGGACCGGGAAGTCGTTGGCCAGGCGCCAGATCCCGGCCGTGGTCGCGGGGACCGGGACGGCGTCGATGTCGCCGCGCTGCAGCGCGGGCAGGGCGTCGGCGAACAGGAGGTTGACGAGCTCGACGTCTTCGAGGACACCGGCCCGTTCCAGGACCGCGCGGCCGTACTTGTCAAAGTTCGAGCCGAACTGGAGCCCGACCTTCTTGCCCGCGAGCTGGTCGATCGTGGTCACGCCGCCGGTCCTGGTGAGGAACCAGATGTCGGAGGACGGCTTGGCGATGACGAGCGCCGGGACGTCGAGGCCGCTCGCCTTGGCCTGCGTGGCCGGGGTGTCACCGATGAAGCCGACCTGGATGTCGCCCGTCTGGAGGGCCTGGACCACGGGCGGCCCGTTGTTGAACCCGACGAAGCCCTCGTACTCGAAGCCGTGCTCGGCGAGGATCGCGTCGGCGATCCCGGTCTCGACGGCGTACCCGAACGGTCCGGTCGCGACGGGCGTCTTGCCCGCGACGCCGTTCCAGGGACCGCCCGTGGTCAGGGGCGTGAGCTCGGCGGCGGCTCCCGACCCGTCGCCCGACGGCGTCGCGGCCTCCGACGTGGAGCAGGCCGCGAGCGCGGCGACGAGGGCGAACGACGCCAGGGCGGCGAGGGTGCGGTTCCGGCTCATGAGGGGGCTCCTTGGAGGGGGTTCGTGGTGCTGTCCGGTGGGGTGCGGTCGAGGGACGCGCGGTCGTCGGAAGTGCGGTCGAGGGGGGCTGTGGCCGGGGCGAGCGCGGCTGCACGGTGGTAGTCGACATCGGAGGCAAGGACCTCGCCAGGCGCCCCGTCACGGGTGGCGGCGCCTGTGGTCCGGGCGTCCCCGGTGTCGTCCTGCCGTCGCGACGTGCGCCGCCACCCGACCCGGTCCCGGTACAGGCCCAGGAGGTCGCGGTCGAGCAGGTCGGCCTCGTCGAGGAAGGGCGAGCCTGCGGGTTCGGGCGTGCGCGACGGGGACACGAAGATCGCGTCCTCGGGGCAGTACGCCTCGCACTGGAAGCAGGTCTGGCAGTCGGAGTGCCGCGCGATGGTCGGCACGCCACCGTCGGCAGCAGGCTCGAAGACGTTGGTGGGGCAGATCCGCACGCAGATGTCGCACGACGTGCAGCGCGCGGCGTTGAGGATCTCGATCACGACGCCTCCTCGGTCCAGGTCGGTGGGGTGGGAGCGGCGTACGGCGCCGCAGCGTCCCCGGTCACGGGCGGCTCCGGGTCCGGCAGCACCCACAGGTCGCGCAGCCCGCCCGTGAGCAGGCGCCGGGCCTGTCGCGGGTCGGTGTCGGGGAAGTCGGTGCGGGTGTGCATGCCGCGGGTCTCGGTGCGGTGCAGCGCCGTCCGGTCGGCCCAGCGCGCCATCGCGAGCATGCCCGCGGTCTCGCGCGTGCGGATCGCGTCGGCACTGCGCACGTCCGACGGCACGAGCTCGGTCCCCGCGCGGTCCCACAGCTCGTCGAGCGTGTCGAGCGAGCGCACGAGGCCGTGGTGGTGGCGGAAGGCCGACTTGTCGATGGGCAGCATCTCGTCACGGACCGCGGCGGTGATCTCGCGCCACGCCCCCTCCCTGGCCGGGGCCGACCGCGGGCGGTGCGCGCCGCCGTCGGGCCGGAGACCGAGCGTGCCCGTGGGTTCGAGGCGCTGCCCGCGGGACGACGGGCCGCGGTCCGTCGCCAGGGCGGCCGCGGCCCGGCCGGACCACGTGCCCGACGCCACGGCCCACGCCAGGTTGGGGCCGCCCGCGCCGGTCGCCGCACCGACCACCCGGTCACGGGCCGCGACGTCGCCCGCCGCGTACAGGCCGGGGACGCCGGTCCACGCGTCACGGTCGAGCACGTGGATGCCGCCCGTGCCGCGGACCGTGCCCTCCTGGACCCAGTCCATGGGGAAGCGCTCGGTGAACGGGTCGACGCCCAGCTTGTCGGTGACCATGAAGAAGTTCGGCATGGCGGCGCGCAGGGTCGGGCGGACCTCGGGCCCGAACTGCGTGAACTGGGCCGTGATCGTGCCGCGCAGCGACGCGCCGAGCAGCTCGGCGCGACTCTTGTGCAGGTTCTCGTACGCGATGGGTGCGCCCTCGTGGTCCCAGTAGGACGCCGTGACGAAGAAGCCGTTCTTGTCCATCGAGGTGCCGAACGGGACCATGCCGTAGAAGTTGGAGAACTCCATGCTCGACAGGTGCGCGCCCACCTCGGCGGCCATCAGATGGCCCTCGCCCGTGTTCACGTCGCCGCCCAGGGAGTGCGACTTCCAGGTGGTCCCGCCCGTCGCGAGCACGACGGCGCCGCTCGCCACGCGCCACGCGCGCCCGGTCTGGCGCTGGTAGCCCTGGGCGCCCGACACGACACCCTCACCGTCGACGAGGAGCTCGAGCGCCGGGCTGTGGTCGAGGACCGTGACCCCGTTCTTCTTGACCTTGCCGCGCAGGAAGCGCAGGTAGTCCGGGGACGAGCCCGAGAACGACCGCTCACCGGGCCGGCGCGCGAAGGGGTTCGGGGCGGGTGCGGGACCGGTGGTTCCGCCGCGGGCGCCGTTGCCTGCTGGGCGCGAGCGGCGCGTGCGCTCGTACCCCCAGCCCTCGATGAGCGCGGTGCGGTACCAGGCCTCGTCGAGGACGTCGTTGGTCCAGTCGCGGTCGGTGAGGTACCCGCCCTGCTCCTCGCGCGGCGTGATCTCCTCGTCGCGGCGCTCGGCGTCGGGCGGGACGAGCCAGTGCCCGACGCCGGCGGTCGCCGCGACGCCGCTCGTGCCGCAGTAGCCCTTGTCGACCAGGACGACGCTCGCGCCCTGCTCGGAGGCGGCGATCGCGGACCAGGTCGCTGCGGGGCCGCCGCCGATCACGAGGACGTCGGCGTGCAGGTGCAGGTGCTCGGCGGAGTCCTCGACCAGGCTCGGTCGAGGGGCGCGGCGCGGCGGGCGTCGCTGCGCTCCGGGACCCGAGGAGGCTCGGGCGACCGAAGGAGAGCGGGGGGAGGTAGAAGGCACAACCATGAGGGGTCGCTTTCAGGGGGAGCCGCGAGCTGGTCGCGGGTGCACAGGGGCGCCGGTGGGGGTCGGCGCGGGGGGCTGTCTCGTCGGGTCAGACGGGTCGACAGCAACAGCCCGGCGCGGTGGCGCGGGGCGCGCGGTGCGTCGGCTCGGTGTGCATGAGAGGGACGCTAGTTGAACTGGACCGAAACGGTCCAGATTGAGCTGACGGATGAGACAAGGTTTCGCAGTGTTAACCGCGCAGGGTCGAACCGGTTGAACATCCGACGCCGAGGGTGACGTTGCGGCTCGTCGAGGGTGACGGTCGGTCACCCTCGGCGGGCACGAGCGTCACCCTCGGCGGGCGTCCTCTCCCCCGCCCCGCAGCTCCACCTCGTCGCCGAACGGGCGCGTCACCCAGGCCTCCGAGTCCCCGACGAGGTGAGCGACGTCGTCGGGCAGCGTGCCCGACGCGAGGTGAGCGATCGTCACGTTCTCCAGGACCGACCGCATCGCGACCCGCAGCGCGACCCACGTCTGCTGGAGGGCCGCCGCGGACTCCGCGTACGACGTGTCCTCGGGCTGGACGCCCGCGATGTTCGCGAGCGGGCCGTCGATCGCGCGGATGACGTCCGCGACCGCGATCCGCGCGGGGGCCGCCGCCAGACGGAAACCCCCCTCGGCGCCCCGGCGGCTCTCGACCAGGCCCGACCTGCGCAGCTGGTTGAGGATGCCCAGGAGGAACGAACCCGGGATGTGCTGCGCCTTGCCGACGCGCTCCGCGGTCACGAACCCCTCGTCGTAGGCGACGGCGAGCTCCACGCACGCGCGGACGGCGTAGTCGATCTTGGCGGTGATGCGCATGGGCCCAGTATGCCGACGGCATGTTTCCGATCGTGCAGGAATATCGGGTGAAGCGCCCCGACGGCCAGGGCCGTGCGAGTTCGGCTCGGGCGCCCGACGTGTGCGAAGGTGCAGCGGTGACTTCGTACCGGGTGAGCCTCGTCGTCGGGATGCTGCGCCCTGGGGCGTCGCCGGAAGCCGTGCTGCCCGCGGCCGCCGCCGCGGCCCGCGAGCGGACCGAGGTCGAGTCCTACGACCTGGGGATCGTGAGCGGCGAGGCCCGCGTCACCGTGCGCTTCCTCGCCGAGGACGACGACCAGGCGGCCGAGATCGCCCGCGCGGTCCGAGCCGCGGCGGGCGCCCTGGTCGAGGTTGGCGGCGCGGTCTTCACGCGCCGCTACGGACCGAAGTGGCACCCCGTCGCCGGCGGCATCCACCGCTGACCTGCGCCTCCGTCGCTGTCCGAGGCCGTACCGGTACGGGCGTTCTCACGGGCCGGACGAGGATCGTGTCCCGCCCGGGCTCGGACGCGCACCGCGCCCGGAGACCGTAGGTTGGACACATGCTTGCCGCCTACGTGACGCACTTCGACCAGCAGGACCCGCTCGCAGGGCTGACCGTGGGAGACCTGCCCGCTCCGGAGCCCCGGGAGAACTGGTCGGTGGTGGACGTCCGGGCCGCGAGCCTCAACCACCACGACCTGTGGTCGCTGCGCGGGGTCGGTCTGCGCGCCGAGCAGCTCCCGATGATCCTCGGCACCGACGCCGCGGGCATCGCGCCCGACGGGACCGAGGTCGTCGTCCACGGCGTGATCGGCGCCGACGGGCACGGGGTGGGGCCCGCGGAGTCGCGCACGCTCCTGTCCGAGAAGTACGCGGGGACGCTCGCCGAGCAGGTCGCCGTGCCCACGAAGAACCTGATCCCCAAGCCGCCGGAGCTCACGTTCGTCGAGGCGGCGTGCCTCCCGACGGCGTGGCTCACCGCGTACCGCATGCTCTTCAGCGTCGCGGGGCTCGCCCCGGGCGACCGCGTGCTCGTCCAGGGCGCGGGGGGCGGCGTCGCGAGCGCCGCGACGCGCCTCGCGAGCGCGGCCGGCATCGAGGTGTTCGTGACGTCGCGTTCCTCGGCCAAGCGGGCACGGGCCCTGCAGCACGGCGCGTCCGCGGTCTTCGAACCCGGGGCCCGGCTCCCTGCGCGGGTCGACGCCGTGATCGAGACCGTCGGCCAGGCCACGTGGTCGCACTCGATGCGTTCGGTCCGACCGGGCGGGACGGTCGTCGTCGCGGGGGCGACCTCGGGCGACGCGAGCCCAGCAGAGCTCTCGCGCATCTTCTTCCAGGAGATCACGGTGCGCGGTGTCACGATGGGCTCGCGCGAGGATCTCGCCGCCCTGCTGCGGTTCCTCGCCCGCACCGACGTGCGCCCCACGGTCGACGAGGTCCTCCCGCTCGCCCAGGCCGCGGCCGGCCTCGCACGGCTCGACGCCGGGGAGCACTACGGGAAGATCGTGCTCACGACATGACCGAGGACGCGGAGCGGGGGCGTCCGGCGCGCGCCGGGGCCCGGGGGCGACCGCCGGCCGGGCGCGAGACCGGCCGTGCCGCCGACGTCGGACCTGACGTCGACGCGGCTGCGGCAGGCTCCGCGCTGCGTGACGGCGAGTCGCGGGCGACCGGCTCGGCGGGTTCGCACGAGTGGACGGGCTCGCCGCGCATCGCGGGGTCCCGACGTCGCCCCCGGGCCACCGCACCCCGGACCCTCACCCTCGCGTCGCTGCGGGCACCGCTCGCCGAGGCCGCGGCGCTCGTCCCGACGGGGCCTCGCGGCCCGGCACCGCGACCGCGCGTCCGACCGCAGCGCGGGCGGTGGGAGGAGGACGTCCTCGGGCCGGACTATCGGCGTCTGACCCTCCAGCTCACGCCCGACGACGAGGGCGAGGTCGTGGCGACGCTCGTCCGGTACGACCCACCGACCGAGGAGGCCCTCCGCCCTGCCCGCGCGGTGCTGTACGTCCACGGGTGGAGCGACTACTTCTTCCAGACCGAGCTCGCCGAGTACTGGCACGCGCAGGGCGCAGCGTTCTACGCGGTGGACCTGCGCAAGTACGGGCGCAGCCTCCGGCCGCACCAGACCCCCGGGTACATGGAGCACCTGCACGAGTACGACGAGGACCTCGAGACGGCGCTCGCGACGATCCACACCGAGCTCGGTGCGCATGCCTCGATCATGCTGGTCGGCCACTCGACCGGCGGCCTCACCGGGGTCCTGTGGGCGAACCGCAACCCGGGACGCCTGCACGGACTGGTACTGAACAGCCCGTGGCTGGAGCTGCAGGGTTCGTCGACGGTCAGGACGGTGTCCTCCCCGGCGATCCGCCAGCTCGCGCGCTTCCAGCCCAAGGCCCCGCTGCCCAACATCGACGCGGGGTACTACGCGCGCACGCTGCGCGACCTCGAGAGCGGCGGTTGGGAGTTCAACCCCGAGTGGCGGCCCGTGCCGTCGTTCCCCGTCCGGGCCGGCTGGCTGCGCGGGATCATCGAGGGGCACGCAACCGTGGCGGCCGGGCTGTCGGTGACCTGCCCGATCATCGTCCTGACGTCCGACCGCACCCTCATCAGCCCGCGGTGGAGCGAGGACATGCGGGCGGCGGACATCGTGCTCGACGTCGAGCTCCTGGCCCGGCGCGCACCGAACCTTGGGCCCGTCGTGACGATCGCCCGCATTCCCGGGGGGATACACGACCTCACGTTGTCCGGTCCTGGCCCGCGCCGACGGTTCTATCGAGAGATCACCCGGTGGTTGGCGGGGTACGGCTGGAGCTGACGGCCTGCGGGGCGCGCCGCGTCGCCTCGCAAGCGAGGCGAGGAATGACGGTGGACCGCCGCCTTGATGGAACGACGGGCCGTGGGTGGAAATGGGGGTATGCCAAAGGCCCACCCCTGTTGGGGTGGGCCTTTGGTGAATGGTTGTCCGGCGGCGACCTACTCTCCCACCCCGTCTCCAGGGCAGTACCATCGGCGCTGAGAGGC